>NZ_CP015622.1:0-609474 GCF_001643015.1 Corynebacterium crudilactis | reverse complement strand
CAATTCATCTTCATCCTTCGCCAACCCAAGTTCACCCTTGGTTAACAGCTCTGGAAGAAGTTCTGGGGAATTTCCAGGTTTGCGCATCTGATCAAGTTCCGCATCAGTGAACTGATCATTGATCGCAAAGATCACCGAATCGCCCTTTTTATACACAGGGGTCACACCAGGCGTTTCCCATAGCAAATCGATCTGGCGGAAATTCGGAATCTGGAAATCCCAAAAAGTCCATGGGCTGATCATGAAGTATCCGACATTAAGATCACGAGCAGCCAGATCTACATCATTGATCTGGTCTGGATTTCCATCAGTTCCGGTGCCAAGAAGCTGCGGCCACCAGAACAGCATGGCAGTAGCAGAACCTTCACCGGCAGCCGGCCATGCATAGTGACGCGATACAGAATGCAAACCATTGTAGGCATACATCCAACCGTTGCCATCTGCTGGATCGCCCATGATGTTCATCTCTGCCGCACGAGGTTGTTGAATCAGCCAGTCCCAGGCAGCAAGGTCGTTATCATTGACCATGCGATCATCATGAGGCGCCAAGATAGTGGTTTCGGAGCCTTCCTGTACGAAATCCTTTGCCCATGTCTGCAGTGGCACGGCAATGACAAGCGCCATGACAACAGAAACCACTCCAGATACTGCCGCAAATTTCTTGATTGGCCCCAAGCAAATCACACGAATCGCCGCGGCTGCACCGATGCCAGCAGCTGCAAACGTAAACAGGGCAACCGGCATGATAAGCCTGTGTCCAGTGGAATAATGTAAACCACCGATGATGTTGAGCCAATCTCCCCACGGCTCACCAAAAGGTTTGAGAGAGTTCGCAGTGAGCGCAACGCTTGCTCCATAGAACACAAGTGCCCACAGGTTGCCGCGCCACACCAGCGCGATAACTCCGCCGATGGCTGCAAAGATGAGCACAGGAAGAATATCGATAGTGCCGAAGAAATCCACATGCCGGGTATCCATGAAGATCGATATCAACCACGATTCACTGCGTGTTACTTGTTCTTCGGCGGAATAAGACAGCACCTCTTCAGTTTGTTCCGAACCAGAAATCACCTGAGGAAGCATCAGTGCCACACCGATAATTCCGGTGAGAGCAAGAATGCTAACATCCTTCACGCGAATGCCGAGTCCCGCTTTAGAGCCCTTCACCTTGCGGCTTGGTACCCAGATAAGTTTGAGCAGCCACCAGAACAACAGCACCATGATCACGATGGTCGCCGGAGCTGGGTGCAGCTGGAACATACCCATAAAGGCCAAAGCAGCGGCAAAAATACGCACTGGAACCGCAGGGGTAGACATGAACAGAGCAAGCACTACGCCGGCAGCACCAATCGCTGCAACATAAGGCCATGCGCCCACATAATTTCCTACCCAGAACAGGACAGGAGATGCAATGGTAATAAGGCCAGCAAGACCTGCACCGATCTGTGCAGTCAAGCCACGGTTATTAACCAACCGCCACGCAATAAGCGCAACCGCGAGAGGC
Source organism: Corynebacterium crudilactis (assembly GCF_001643015.1). Taxonomy (NCBI): domain Bacteria; kingdom Bacillati; phylum Actinomycetota; class Actinomycetes; order Mycobacteriales; family Corynebacteriaceae; genus Corynebacterium; species Corynebacterium crudilactis. The sequence continues at coordinate 607,970 of NZ_CP015622.1, read as the reverse complement.
AGCAACAGACCAGATAACACAATGCCAGTTAAGTTGGTCGCTTCTACGATAGAAAGATTCGCAACATCTGACAGCACCCAAGCACCAGCATGCCAGGCACTTGGATAGAACAGTTCCTGCTGTGTTTCAATATTGCGCAGCTGCCCCATCATGGTGGAGGACGCAATGCCAGTTTCATCAATGAAACGCACCGTGGAGGCATGCCAATGCACATCCCAGCCTTGGACAATATCGCCCAAGCCATGCTCGGTGCTCAAGAGAAGTTTTAACGCACGATCAATAATGAGCCAAGAACCAGTCAAAGCACCTGCTGCAGGTAATAGCCAACGGTGATCTAGGATGCCACCATTGCGCAGATAGTCCCATACAGAACGCCAAAAACCTTGAGGCTGTGGTGCCTCCACAGGGTCTTCTGCTACAGAAATATCCTCAGCAGAAGCGTCTTCATCTGCCAATGATTGTTTACGGATACGTGTTTTTCTGCGGCCTAGCAACCAGCCACCCACGAAAAATAACCGCCAGACTAATGCCACGGCAGCAAAAATGAGTGTGGAAATTACTACAGATTGGAGATCAAAACGCATCTCCAAGATGCCGAGCACCCACGCTGCCAGACCATAAATACCAAAGGTGGCAGGAATTGAGGCCGCCATAGCCCAAGGCAGTTTCAGCCCAGAGACCCAAGAGACGACTAATCCAGGAACGGTAAAAACCAATACCGCAATCCATAATGTCGTCAGCATGTAGGTTCCCACTTCACTTTCTTGTGCTTGTGCAGATCAACGCAGCTCATGCACCACTCTTAAACAGCCTTAAATGACTGAAAGTTACCGAGATGAGTCTAGCCGTTTTTAGAGATCATCGAGTTTTAGGCTCGCAGATGAGGCTCGGGAAACTCACGAACTGCGCGGGTTTCCTCGGCTCGTTCTTGTAATTTATCAGCGGCAGGATAATCTACGCCAACCAAGCTCAGGCCTTTTGCGGGTGCCACCGGAACCATGGGGCTGCGCTGCGTTGCATCAAGTAGCTCTGCGGTAAATCCGGTAGTTCTACGGCCTTCGCCAACAGCCATGCACGAACCGACCAAGGATCGCACCATGGACCAGCAAAAAGCATCAGCAACGACATGAGCTTCATAGACCTGAGGTTCTATCTCAGTTGACACATCGTGCCATGCAAATTTTTGTAGTTCTCGCACTGTGGTTGCGTGTGGCTTAGCTTTACAAAAAGCCACGAAATCATGCAGGCCCAACAACGCATCGGCAGCTAATTGCATGCGTTCAAGCTCCACAGGCTTAGGCCAGTGCGCGGTATCGTGTCGGCGGGTAGGGAGAGCGCCGGCAGGATGCGTCGTAATGCGATAAATGTAGTTCCTCCGCATCGCGGAAAAGCGCGCATCAAAGCCGGGCTCGGCAAACCGTACGCCATGCACACGGATATCATCAGGCACTAGCCGTGCCAGACGCCGCACAAGTTTCTGCGGATCGCCCTCAATGCCACGCTGCGCCAACGCTTCTTCATGAATATCAAAATGAGCAACCTGTCCAGCAGCATGCACCCCAGCATCTGTCCGACCAGCAACGGTTAATTCAACGGGCTCGCGCAGCACCATGCTCAAATTGTCTTCCAACACTTTTTGCACCGTGCGCAGATCACTCGTACCCTGCTTGGCCCAACCATGAAATTCTGTGCCATCATAAGCCAGATCCAGGCGGATACGCACCGTTGAATTTTCCGTCATTTTTGCCTTCCATTTTTGCTTATCGACGCCGCCCCACGTGCCTGCCACGCAGCGCTTGTGAGCGGAAACGCAAAACACCCGCAGCAAACAATGTTCGCTACGGGCATTTTATGCGGAGTAAGAGAATTTACTTCTCTTCTGCAGCCTCTTCGGTTGCGATCTCCTCTGCTGGAGCCTCTGCGACCTCTGCGGTCTCAGTCTCTTCAGCAGCCTTCTTGGAAGCAGCTGCGCGGGTTGCGCGAGCAGCCTCAGTGGAGACAGTCTCCTCGAGAACGAGAGAGATCTGGGACATAGGAGCGTTGTCGCCCTTACGGTTCTCCAGCTTGATGATACGGGTGTAACCACCTGCACGGTTCTCGAACTTAGGAGCAAGTTCGTTGAACAAGTAAGCAACGATTTCCTTGTTAGGAATCAGTGCAGCAACGTTACGACGATCTGCAACGGTGCCGGACTTAGCCTTGGTGATCAGCTTCTCTGCGTATGGACGCAGAGTCTTTGCCTTGGCATCAGTGGTCTTGATTGCGCCATGCTCGAACAGGGATGCAGCCAGGTTAGAAAGGATCTTCTTCTGGTGGCTTGCAGATCCGCCGAGACGGGTGCCTCTTTTAGGGGTAGGCATAAGATGTACTCCTTGTACGTTGATTTAGCGCGGCCCAGAAATAGGCCATGCGACTTACTCGGAATCTTCCGCCTCAACATCGATGTAGCCACCAGTTTCGGCGTCATAACCTTCAAGAGTTGAAGGATCGAAGTCTTCAGGAGCATCCTTCAGGGTCAGACCCAGGCCAGCAAGCTTGATCTTTACCTCGTTGATCGACTTCTGTCCGAAGTTGCGGATATCTAGCAAATCGGACTCAGCGCGCTCTGCGAGTTCACCTACGGTGTGGATGTCTTCGCGCTTGAGGCAGTTGTAGGAACGGACAGAGAAGTCCAGATCCTCGATTGGCATGCTGTAAGCAGCGATGTACTCGGTCTCCTGTGGAGAAGGTCCGATCTCGATGCCTTCGGCTGCGATGTTCAGCTCGCGAGCGAGTCCGAACAGCTCAACCAGGGTCTTGCCTGCCGACGCAAGAGCGTCACGTGCAGTAATAGAGTTCTTGGTCTCAACGTCGATGACCAGCTTGTCAAAGTCGGTGCGCTGCTCAACACGAGTAGCTTCGACCTTGTAGCTGACCTTCAGTACTGGGGAGTAGATCTGATCGACCGGAATACGGCCGATTTCTCCACCGGTTGCAGTAACCGTTGCTGGGACGTAGCCACGTCCACGCTCGACGATGAGCTCAATCTCAATCTTCGCGGTCTCGTTCAGGGTTGCAATGTGCAGATCCGGGTTATGGATCTCCACGCCTGCTGGTGGCTGAATGTCACCTGCAGTTACAACTCCTGGGCCTTCCTTGACCAGCTGCATAACAACTGGCTCATCGGAATCAGAAGACAGAACCAATCCCTTGATGTTCAAGATGATGTCAGAGACATCTTCCTTCACACCGCTGATGGTGGTGAACTCGTGGAGTACACCATCAATCTTGACGCTGGTTACTGCTGCTCCAGGAATGGAGGACAGCAGGGTACGGCGCAGGGAGTTACCGAGGGTGTAGCCAAAACCTGGCTCCAGTGGCTCGATAACGAACCGGGAACGTGCACTATCGACAAATTCCTCGGTGATGGTTGGGCGCTGTGAAATAAGCATTGAACTCTCCTTGAGTGACGACCGCTATTTGACGTCGGTAAAGGCAATTAAAGCCATAAAGGATGCTATAAAATTTGGAAGATTCCTGTGCACCCGGGGCAGCCGGGTAAGCAGAAACTACTTCGAGTAAAGCTCGACGATGAGCTGCTCTTGTAGTGGTACATCGATCTGTGCGCGCTCTGGGAGCTGGTGCACGAGGATGCGAAGGGTCTCAGGAACAACCTGAAGCCAAGCTGGAACGATAGCGTCGACAGTGTTGTCTTGTGCTTCTTCGAACCAGTTCATCTTCTGTGACTTCTCACGAACATTGATGATGTCGTACTGAGAAACGCGGAAAGATGGTACGTCGATTGCCTTGCCGTTCACATTGAAGTGACCGTGGGAGACAAGCTGACGAGCCTGGCGGCGGGTGCGTGCCAGACCTGCGCGGTAAACGACGTTGTCGAGGCGGGACTCAAGCAAGACAACCAGGTTTTCACCAGTCTTGCCTGGGCGACGGTTAGCCTCGGCGTAGTAACGACGGAACTGCTTTTCCATGACGCCGTAGATGAAACGAGCCTTCTGCTTCTCCTGGAGCTGCAGCAGGTACTCGGACTCCTTGATGCGTGCACGGCCAGCCTGTCCTGGAGGGTACGGACGGCGCTCGAACGCCATGTCTCCACCAATGAGGTCGACGCGCAGACGACGGGATTTACGGGTTGCTGGGCCGGTATAACGAGCCATTATGTATTACCTTTCTTCCCTATTAAACGCGACGGCGCTTTGGTGGACGGCAGCCGTTGTGTGGCTGTGGGGTCACGTCGGAGATTGAACCGATCTCCAGGCCTGCAGCCTGAAGGGAACGGATTGCGGTTTCGCGTCCGGAGCCTGGGCCCTTAACGAAAACGTCAACCTTCTTCATACCGTGATCCATTGCCTTGCGGGCAGCGTTCTCGGCAGCCATCTGAGCAGCGAACGGAGTGGACTTACGTGAGCCCTTGAATCCGACGTGTCCAGAGGAAGCCCAAGAGATAACAGCACCGTTGGTGTCAGTGATAGACACGATGGTGTTGTTGAAGGTGGACTTGATGTAAGCGTTGCCGTTAGCAACGTTCTTCTTTACAACGCGGCGGCCTGTGCGGCGCGCGTTAGTGCGTGCTTTAGGAGGCATGTTTACTTCTTCTTTCCGGCGATCGTCTTCTTAGGACCCTTGCGAGTACGCGCATTGGTCTTGGTGCGCTGACCACGAACAGGTAGGCCACGGCGGTGGCGAATGCCCTGGTAGCAACCGATTTCGATCTTGCGACGGATGTCAGCTTGTACCTGGCGGCGGAGGTCACCCTCGACCTTCCAGGTGCCTTCAATAACGTCACGAAGAGCAGCAATCTGCTCATCAGTGAGGTTGTCGGTGCGCAGGTCTGCGGAGATTCCAGTCTCCTCGAGCAGCTGCGCGGAACGGGCTGGGCCAATTCCGTAAATGTAGGTGAGAGCGACTTCCATACGCTTGTTGCGTGGGAGGTCAACACCAGCTAGACGTGCCATGTGGCAGTTACCTTTCCGGTTTTTGCGATGGTTTTCCCCATAATCGCCCCTGCCAAGCAATACTTTCCCCGGACGGAAACCGGGAGGTGGATTGTGATTCGCAGGGCTTCAGCCATCGTTGCCTGAAGGTGTGTCGACCGGCCAGGATATCCCTGACTGGCTCTGATATATGGAGGCTTAAAGCTTTTTATTTGTAGCGGTAAACGATGCGACCACGGGTCAGATCGTAGGGCGACAGCTCTACAACTACGCGGTCCTCAGGAAGGATACGGATGTAGTGCTGGCGCATCTTTCCACTGATGTGGGCAAGAACCTTGTGTCCGTTGTCGAGCTCGACACGGAACATTGCATTCGGCAGAGGTTCGACAATGCGACCCTCAACTTCAATAGCGCCTTCCTTAGCCATATCCTCCACATTCCCGGGAAGGGCGCGTAGGCCAATCCCTTAAAAATTTCCACTGCAAAAAGTGGGCGATATGCAAGATGCACATACACCGTCGTCTAACACTACACACCAGCCAGCTAAGAACCAAATTTCTTTATCACACCATCAATAGGTCCCGACCTTTACCCCTAGTCCGAGAGTTTTCGGAAACCATATTCTTGACCGACTCAAGCATCGAGCACGCATGAGAAGGGGGTACATAAATAACGGAATCCCTTACTCAACTTCAGCCCTAAATAACTTCCCATAATTTCAAGCACCCCCTCAATAGGGTGAAATTAATGAAAGTAACACCAAATATATACATTTTAAATACCCCTTTAATAGGTCGTTCTTAAAGTGGTGACGATATGGAAATGTACGGTGATATGCTTCACGTTTAGAAATCTGGATTTTATTAAAAATGCTGTACAGATAGGTTATTTTCATCGAAATATTCCGAATGGAATTCTTAATAGATTCTAATATTTACCCGGGTCGGAAAATGAAAATTTAACTAGAAACCCACATTTCTTAGAAAAAACAAAGATATACCTTAGGCCGTCATAAGAATATGATTATCGTCCCTGAAAGGATCTCGACATGCGTTGTGTTATTACCGGTGGCGCCGGATTTCTGGGAAGCCATCTGACAGACCTCATTCTCAGCGAAGGTCACGAAGTCGTGGTCTTAGACGATCTCAGCACAGGCTCTCTCCGCAATCTGGTGCATCAAATCAGCAATCCTCGGTTGCAGATCAAAACTGTAAATGTGAGAAATAAGTTTGAAGTTGACGGCCCCGTCGATATCGTTTTCAACCTTGCCAGCCCCGCTTCCCCGCCTGTTTATACTCAACGTCGAGTCGACTGCCTTCTTATTAACTCAGAAGCTGTCCTTCAAGTAGCTGAATTTGCCCTAGCTAAAGGTGCTCGACTCGTCCAGGCATCAACCAGCGAAGTGTACGGCGATCCTCTCAGCCACCCGCAAAGGGAACACCACTGGGGCAATGTCAACCCGATTGGAGAGCGCAGTTGCTACGACGAAGGCAAGCGCTTCGCTGAAGCGCTCCTGTCTGCCATGCGTCTAGAACGTGGACTCAACGCCGGAATCATCCGAATCTTCAATACCTATGGTCCACGCATGCACCCTTATGATGGTCGAGTTATTTCTGGATTTGTCAGGCAAGCACTTAACAATGAGCCACTCACAGTTTTCGGCGATGGGTCTCAAACACGCAGCTTCTGTTATGTCTCAGATTTAGTCCGCGGTCTATGGCTCATGGGAAATGCAGATCATTCCGGCCCCATCAACCTTGGAAATCCAGTTGAGCAATCAGTACTAAGCATGGCGCATCTGATTAGAGAATCTACGAACTCTTCCTCTGAGATAACTTTCCTTCCGCTGCCTTCAGATGATCCTGTACGACGTCGTCCTGATATTTCCAAAGCCAAAGAAGAGCTCGGATGGGAACCTCTCATTAGAATCGGCGAGGGTCTAAGCCAAGTAATTAATTGGCAGATCGAGATGCAAAGGACGTACTCGGAGCAGATATCGTGACTGTTCGGCGGGCTGAAAAAACCCAATTCAAGGTGTCACACAACCCCCGGCATAAAAAGTCTTTGAATCTCGGCTCAGCAGAGTTAGCTGCGAAAATTCAGACTTTGAGCAGCGGCTGGGTCGCTGATATCCGGCCTACCGGTCCAGTTTTGGACGCAGATACTCCTCGAGTAATCCGTGAGGCCAGTGACGAGCTCTTTACGCCCGCCTTAACTCGTACCTCCCAGCGATGGCTAAACTTTGCAGTCCTGCTCTGGGTGGTACTGGTTCTTTGTTTTATCGTGTGGTGGTTCACACCAGATCATGTTGGTACTCGCACAGGACTAATTCTCAACACCTCTGTGGCTGCCTTTCTTCTCCTACTTCCAATCGCTTTTGTGTCACGGATTCATGCAATTCGACGTATCAACCCTGAGATACCTCTCCCTGATGCTCGCGTTGCTCTTGTCACAACCAGAGCTCCAAGCGAACCTTTTTCTGAAGTTCAGCCCACTCTTGAAGCGATGCTGCGCCAAAATTATCAAGCTGACTACGATGTATGGCTTTGCGATGAAGCACCACCAGACGAAATCTATCAGTGGTGCGCTACCAACGGAGTCCACATATCAACGCGCCATAACGAAGAGGACTACCACCGCTCAAGTTGGCCAAGAAGAACTCGATGTAAAGAGGGAAATCTTGCGTACTTCTACGACAATTACGGTTATGAAAACTACGACATAGTCGGCCAATTCGATTGCGACCATATTCCTGAGCCAGACTATCTCGAAGCGATCCTTCGTCCTTTTAGTGACCCTAATGTCGGATACGTTGCAGCGCCGAGCATGTGCGATTTAAACCAAAAAGACTCCTGGTCAGCCCGGGGCAGGTTATATGCAGAAGCAATGATTCATGGCCCTCACCAATCAGCGCATAACGGTGGGCTAACACCTACTTGTATTGGATCTCACTACGCAGTACGCACCGCAGACCTTGCGAAAGCAGGTGGTATTGGACCTGAACTCGCCGAAGATTTTTCGACATCTTATGTCATTCGATTGACAGGTGCCGATGGGGCATTCGCTATTGATGCAAAAGCACATGGCCAAGGCCCCTCAACGTTTGCTGCGATGATTACACAAGAGTTTCAATGGTGTCGCAGTCTGACAGTATTGCTGTTTACTTTGGTTGGTAGGACGCTCCATGTGTACCGTCCCCGTTTAAAATTCAGGTTTCTCTTTGCTCTTTTAGTCATGCCAGCGATGGGGCTAATGACAGGAGCAGGATTTCTTATTGCCCCGCTTGCCGTAATTTTTGATCAACAGTGGATGTCAATGAGTTTGCTCAATTTTATTGTCTTCACCACCGTTGTTTCTCTCCCGCTTGTCGGTATGTTGTGGATTCTTAGGAGAGCCGGGCTGCTTCGACCAAATGATGTCCCCGTCATTAACTGGGAAAGCGGATTATTCCAGATTGTTCGATGGCCTTATGTTGTCCGAGGCTTCTTTGCAGGTCTCCGTCAGGTTATTTTCCGCAACGAAGTTCACTTCCAAGTCACCCCTAAGGGCGATCTGGGAGTACAGCCTATCTCCCTCCGCGTGATGCTGCCCTACCATTTCCTCACAATCGCCATGATTGCTATCGGAGTCTGGGGTGTGATTGATGACCGTTCTCCAGGTTATGCAGGCCTGACGCTACTCGGTGGTCTTATTTATGGATTCGTGTGCTTCTTTGTTCCTTGGATGCACTTCCATGAATTGCCCTCTGCACAGAGCACTCTGGGGGAACGTTTTCGTGCCGTGGCTCTTCCGCTTCTTACAGGCCTCGTGATGTTTTTGGTTTCTCTTGTGGCCTTAGTTTTATACATTGCAATTTTCTTCGGAGGTTACCAATGGGTCTGGTAAATGGTCCTGTGCTTGTCACCGGTGGCACTGGTTTCATCGGTAGCCACACTGTTGTCGAGCTTCTCCATGCTGGTGAGCAAGTTGTTCTCATTGATGATCTTTCCAACAGCACCACTGATGTGTTGTCTTCGATAGCCGCAATCACCGGCGCTAATAAACCACCATTAGAAATCGGTGATATTAGAGATCGCCAGTTTCTTGATTCAGTTATTGCGCAATACAAGCCGCGTGCTGCAATACACTTTGCAGCAAAAAAGGCTGTCGGGGAATCAGTCGAACAACCCACAATGTATTTCAACATCAATATCGGTGGCACAGCTACGTTATTGGATGCGCTTCATGATGCAGGGATTCGTAATATTATCTTTTCTTCTTCCTGCTCTGTTCATGGAGAAACCACGCAATCCCCGCTTAATGAAGATTCCCCTACTCAACCTGCAAATCCATATGCCTTCACAAAACTCACGGGTGAACGCATGCTTTCCCACTTAGTAGAAGCTGATGATTCTTGGTCTGCAATTTCGCTGCGATATTTCAACCCCATTGGTGCTCATCCATCAGGAATTCTCGGCGAATCAGGTCTAGGACGGCCTCTCAATATTATGCCGTGGCTCCTTGATGTCGCAGCCGGGCGTAAAGAATCTCTTGATGTCTATGGAGATGATTGGCCAACTCCAGACGGTACCTGCATCCGAGATTATCTTCATGTGGTCGATGTAGCTCGGGTTCATGTTCGTGCACTTGAACACTTCACATCAGGTCAAGCCAAAGTGTTCAATGTCGGGACTGGTGTAGGTACAAGCGTGCTTGAACTCATCACGACAATGGAAAAAGCAAGTGGCCAAAAGATTCCATACAACACTTCTGCCCGGCGTGCAGGAGATGTCTCTGTCCTCGTGGCCGATGCCCAGCGAGTGGCTACTGAATGGGGTTGGGTTCCAGAATTCAACGTTTTTGAAATGTGTTCTGACGCCTGGCGTTTTGATCAGAAGATACAGGATTGATCGCTCCGACATAGGGATTTGGTTCTTCTACAGCATTTCCTGCCAGATCTAATGTTGCGGGAGAACTATCCGCCGGTACTGCTGATGAAACTGCTACCGGCTTAGTCCATGCAATGGTGTCTAAAACAGTGGAAATCTCATATCCGCCAGGGTAAATAGGTGCGTATTCAAAGTTGTCAAAAGAATCTGGAAGCAATGTTTCAGCATGATCTGGAGTTTGCATATATTCTCCATTCCAATCGAAGACCGGCAAACTAGTAAATGTATTTACTGCCAATTGATTCGCAATAAAAGAAACTTTTGAGTCAGCAGACACATCAATTGCAGCAACCGCAGGAGCATAACCAGCAGATGTATCAAAAATATTATGGTGGACAGAGATACCATTGAGATTGCCTCGCAGCTTTAAGGCTGCTGCACCACTAGATGGAGCTGGAAAAACTGTATTGTGATGAATTTTTGTATCTTCGATCCGAGGTTCAGATGCTGCAGATGAAAAACCTCCGATCACGCTAATTCCGCCGTGATACGCATTAAGCCAAGAATCTCCAATACTAGTGTTATAGCGAACAATATTTTCGCCAGAACTACTTCCCCCCTGATGAGCAATAAGTAAGAATCCTGGTCCAGCGTTGTTGTAGCTGTAATTCCTTTCCAAAGTGGAATTTGTCGTTGCAATATCTAATCCAAACCCGCCGCCGTCCGAGTGTTGGGAACTATTATCGTATGACCTGTTATCCCGAACTAATATGCGGGTTGCGTCATGCGTCCAAATTCCAATTGGTCCCTCATCCGCATTAGAGAGCACACCATTGTTGTATGCTTCGTTTCTTTCGATTACTGCGTCTGCAACTGATCCGATGACAATTCCGCTGCCAGAATTTTTATCAATACCATTAATACCTTTTGTTCCTGACACCACAGAATCCAAGATATGGATATTCTTATGTCCGTAGTCCGGCGCACTCGGGCCATATGTGATGATTCCATTGCGAATGCAATCTGATACCACTGCATCCTGGATTGTCACTTCATCAAATCCATCGCCGGCCCCTCCAGAAGAAGCAGCGATTCCGTTGTACGCGCCCGTAATTCGTACTCTTTGAACAGTGATATCTGAATGTGATCCAGAGCCTTCTGTGGCATGCAACAGGATGCCATCTGTGGGTATTTCGGAATGATCATGGGCAACTGATACGGAAATGTCTTCCACAATGACACCTGAGGTATCGATAATCGTAATTCCGGCAGGACCTTCTGCTTCGATGCCTGGAAAATCCTTGTCCGCTGTGACACGTACTGGTTTAGCGGGATCACCTGCATCCGCAGAATCTAATGAGAGCTCACCTATAAGAGGCTTCATTCCAATCAACATGATGGTATCGCCTGGTTGAAGATGATGCTCGGAAGCTCGTTCTAAGGTCTTCCACGCAGATTCACGTTTCAAACCCGTTGCAGAATCATCACCATCCGCAGATACGTAATAGGTAAATGGTCCAGCTGATACAGGTGGATTGCTGCAGCTGACTAATCCCAGCACAGCAATTGTTGCTAGCGGAGCAAAAACCAAACATGAAATTCGCTTCATTTATAAACTCTCACTTGCAAATAGCACTAGTGCTGGGGCATCTGGCATTCTGTGATCTCTGGAGCAGCACTCTGGAGATAAACATTATTTTTGAGTTTAGTGTTTTTAGCTCCGATCCCCCTCAGAATTCCGCCTATATTTGCTTTGGATTTAATAGTGTTTGTGGAAATTTCCACGTGCCCCGCCGAGGGTGTCACGGTAATTTCTCCGTGCCAGATCGTGCGCTGACAATTATTGCTTAAGCGATTTCCGCGGAGAAGGTGTCCCCCGCCAATCATCCCCGGCAGATTCCACACAAGGATGCCTGCGCCATCATTGTCAACGGCGTCGCAGTCTTCAATACTGCAGTCTTCACATCGAATATCAATGCCGAAGCCTCCGCCGTCCACAGGGCCGCCGGTACGATTGCTTTTCGACGCACACCTACTGATTCGGACTCGACGGCAATCATAAACAAAAATGCCCTCTGGGCCTTCGGTTGCAACACACCCAGCTCCATTTCCCTCAGCATGGCATTCGGTAATTTCTCCCCCATCGACAGATCCGAGAATAATTCCTGAGCCAGAATGCTGATCAGCCAACCTCGGATCACCGCGTGTGCCTTCTACCCTGCATTTTGTAATTTTCACATCGTGCAAGCCATGGTTTGGGTGCTGTGGTCCAAAACAAAGTATGCCCTGCAGAAAACAATCTCGGACGAGACACGAATCAACAACCACCTCGCGGAGGCCTCCAGGGAGGTCCGTGCCGATCGCGATGCCATTTTTGGCTCCTTTAATAGCAAGCCTCTCCAGCCGAATGTCTCTGCTCTCTTGAGTTGCCCACACTAAAATTCCATCATGAGAGTCTGTTGTCTCAATGTTGAGATCACTCACGGTGACATGACAAGGATTGAGTAAAACTAAGCCATCAAGTTTGAGAGAGTTTTCCTTGTTCACAGGACGAATCAGCACCCGGTTTTCAGCATCACCATGTGCAATGACAGTGAGCAGCCCTGTTAGATCATTATCAATTTCAAGAATGTCACCTGGCTCAAGTTCTACGGGTGAAGGCTGTGGATGTGGTCCGACTCGTTTCATACTCATGCGAAAAACCTCAATTTAGGTGCTAGTCTCGCTCAAAAATATCTCGGGAATACACGCGATCTGTAACGTCATCGAGTTCATGTGTGGGACGGTTCGAGATGATCAAATCACAGCTTTGTTTGAACTCTTCAAGATCTTTCATTACTCGTGAATCAAAGTAACTGTCTGCGTCCAAAGTTGGTTCATAAATCACTACAGAAACACCAGCTTGTTGGATTCGTTTGATGATTCCTTGTACTGATGAGGATCTAAAATTATCTGATCCTGCTTTCATAACAAGGCGATACACCCCAACATTTTTGGGTTCAAGCTTCAGGATGTCTTCTGCGATAAAGTCTTTACGTACGGCATTTGATTCAACAATCGCAGAAATCATCTTTTGAGGCACGCTGTGATAGTTAGCCAAAAGCTGTTTGGTGTCTTTCGGTAGGCAGTATCCGCCATAGCCGAAGGACGGATTGTTGTATTGATTGCCAATGCGAGGGTCAAGGCCCACGCCCTCAATAATTTGTTTGGAATTTAGGCTCTGCGTAGCTGCATATGTATCTAGCTCATTGAAATACGCAACACGCATGGCCAAATATGTATTCGCAAATAATTTGATGGCTTCTGCTTCGGTCGGATCAGTGAAAAGCACTGGCGTCGCCTCATCCATGGCCCCTTCTTTCAAAAGCAGTGCAAATTGCTGTCCTACTTCTGAGCGATCGCCGACCACAATGCGTGAGGGGTGCAGGTTATCGTAAAAAGCGCTGCCTTCACGCAGGAATTCTGGTGATGGGAAGATCATGGCATTCGGATATTGTGCGCGCATGCGTAGCGTGAAGCCGACTGGAATCGTTGATTTGATAACAATATTGGCTTTGGGGTTTACCTTTAGTACTTCAGAAATAACATTTTCTACGTACTTGGTATTGAAGAAATTTGTCTCGGGATCATAATCCGTTGGTGTTGCCACAATAACGAATACTGCGTCTGCATAAGCATCTTTGGTATCTGTGGTTGCACGCAATGACTCTGGTTTTGTTGCCAGATATCGTTCGAGCTCTATATCCTCAACCGGCGACGAGTAATTGTTTATAGCATCTACTCGAACCTGGTTGATGTCTATAGCAACGACTTCATGGTTCTTAGAGAGCAGCGCGGCATTAGAAGAGCCCACAAAGCCAAGACCTGCGACAGCGATTTTCATTGTGATTCTCACTCTCTAGATTCAAAACTGAAACTGGAATAAGCACTAGAAAAACTTCATAAGATCACATAATTTTAGCAGTTTCGATATAGAAAATTTGGGCTTTTATAAAAGAAAAATGCTCTTAGTTCCTTCGCCAGAAAGCGGAGGAACTAAGAGCACTGTTGGAATGAATCCAAAAATATTAGTAGATGTAGACCATGTCGCCGATGCCAACATTATTGAAGTAGTGGATCGCATCCTGCTGGTTCAGACGAACACAACCTGCAGAAGTGGTTGCGACATTACCCTGGTGGAATGCATGTCCGTTGTAGGTGAAATACATGGCATAAGGCATTGGGGCATTGCCGAACTCATAGGAGATCTCATCTTTTACCTTGCGGTTGATGTAGAACGTGCCACGAGGGGTTTCTTGTCCCACGCCACCGGAGGATACTGGGACTGCACCGTAGACGACCTGTCCGTTTTCCTGCAACCAGGAGCGTCCGCCATCAATGTCAACGCAGACATCTGCGCTTACAGGGCAAGAACCACGGTTGAAGCGTGCGGCTTCTTCAGAGGCAACGCGAGCTGCTTCTGCTTCACGCGCAGCAGCCGCTTCGCGTTCTGCCTGTGCGCGCGCAACTTCTTGTTCTGCCGCAACCTTCTCATCAATAAGACCTGGGAAGAGGCCATTAATAGCATCATCGACAGCTGCTCTTACAGGAAGCGCTGCAGGCCCAATTGTAGAAAGCTGATTTTGCAGGTTAGTGCGGGTTGCCCATGCACCTTCACGTGCATCTGCTTGAATCTGTGAACTTCCAGTCGCAAAATCCTGTGCAGATGCGGTGGCTGGCACCGCAAGCAATGCGAGAGAAGTAGCGCCAGCAGTGAGGATCGCAGCTGCGCCACGCTTGATGGACGCGCTGTATCGGGTACGGGAATTCTTCGCCATAGCTTGAAGTATATAAGGCTGTTTTATGATTATGATATTCAAAATGCACAAAAGTTTTAAAATCCCTCCCCCTGGCGGGTAGCCAGGGAGGATGCAAACCTTTGCTCAACCGGGCAACCTTTAGCCCCGACGGCGGCAGGATGCGTCGAAAAGCAGCAGTTTTAAAAGCGCGGGGTAAGGATGCGTGGGCCACCCTTGGTGGCTGCAACTGTGTGCTCCCAGTGGGAAGCCCAAGAACCGTCGAGGGTGACAACAGTCCAATCATCTTCCAAAACGGCGGAATCTTCAGTGCCCAGAGTCAGCATTGGCTCAATGGCAAGCACAGAACCTTCCTGGATGATTGGTCCCTTGCCAGCTTTTCCTTCATTAGCCAAGTATGGCTCTTCATGCATATGGCGGCCAATGCCGTGTCCACCATAGCCATCCACGATGCCCAGCGCTGCACCGAACTTTGCTTCAGCCTTGCGTGTTGCTACTTCCAAAGCATGAGAAACATCAGTCAAGCGGTTGCCTGGGACCATGGCCTTGAGGCCTTCCATCAGCACCCACTCAGTTGCCAGGTTCAGCGCCTGCACATCTTCATCGATCTCACCGATGCCGAAGCTCCACGCGGAATCGCCAACCCAGCCGTTGAAGGTTGCGCCACAGTCAATAGAGACCAAGTCGCCCTCTTCCAGAATGACTTCCTTTGACGGAATACCGTGGACGATCACTTCATTGACAGAGGCACACACAGATCCTGGGAATCCCTGGTAGCCCAAGAACGTAGGAATCGCACCCGCATCGCGGATAACCTGCTCAGCGATCTGGTTAAGATCCCACGTGCTCATGCCAGCTTTAGCTTCTGCGCGCACAGCCTGCAGTGCCTTGCCGACGATTTCTCCCGCAGCCTGCATTGCATCAAGCTCAGCCGGAGTCTTGGCAGCAATGACTTTTTTCTTAGAACGGAAACCCATGCTTCCACTTCACTTTCTTCATTATTTGAACTTTATAAAACCAAAGGTGGCCGGCACCGCACAATGCATGCGGTTCCCGGCCACCTAGGGGTGAGTGCTTCTGGCCACTGCTTGTTATCTACTTGATCATCGTAGATTCAGTGAACGTGGAAGAAGAAATCTTATTTGCCCAGTGCCTCAAGGGTACGTGCGCTGATTTCCTCAACTTCGCCCTCAGCTTGAATGTTGATGATCTTGTCACCGTAGTGATCGATCAGCGGTGCAGTCTCATCGCGGTACACGCCAAGACGGGTACGGATGGTCGCTTCGTTGTCATCTGCACGACCACGGGAGAGCATGCGCTCTACAACGACGTCCTCAGAAACCTGGTAGTTAACAACACCATCAAGGCTCTGACCAGCTTCAGAAAGCAGATCAGCCAAGATGCCAGCCTGCTCCACAGTGCGTGGGAAGCCATCCAGCAAGAAACCCTCTGCTGCATCAGACTCAGCAAGGCGCGATGCCACCATGCGCGCAGTGACGTCAGTTGGAACAAGCTTGCCAGCATCAATGTACTGCTTAGCTTCAACACCCAATGGGGTGCCTTCGCCGATGTTCGCGCGGAAAAGATCACCAGTGGAGATATGCGGAATGCCAAGCTTCTCAGAGAGAATTACAGCTTGGGTGCCTTTACCAGCACCAGGAGGTCCGAGGAGTACGAGTCGCATTATTTTAGAAGTCCTTCGTAGTTGCTTTGCAGGAGCTGGCTCTCAATCTGCTTCACTGTGGTCAGTGCAACAGAGACAAGAATTAGGATTGCGGTGCCGCCGAATGGAGTGGCTCCGGCTGAACCGGCATCAACGCCTAGATCCAGCATAATGTTTGGCAGAACTGCAATGAGCGCCAGGTATAGGGAACCAATGAACAGCAGTCGATTCATAACAAATCCCAAGTATTCAGCCGTTGGACGACCAGGGCGGATACCAGGAATAAAGCCGCCGTACTTCTTCATGTTGTCAGCCTGCTCAGCTGGATCATACTGAACGGAAACATAGAAATAAGCGAAGAAAATAGTCAGTGCAAAGTACAAAACAATATACTGCCAAGAAGACGGAGTCTGCAGGTGTGCAATGATATTGCGCTGCCACCAGTTATCCGAAACTTCCACGGAACCAGAGTTCACGATCTGGGTAATCAGCACTGGCATGTAGATCAAAGAAGACGCAAAGATGACTGGAATAACGCCAGCCTGATTCACCTTCAAAGGCAAGTAGGTGGAAGAACCACCATACTGGCGACGACCAACCATGCGCTTTGCGTACTGCACTGGGATACGACGCTGACCTTGCTCCACGAAGACCACACCGATGACCAGGATAAGCACAGAAGCCAACACAACAGCGAAGACAACTCCACCGGAGTTACCCAAAATGTTCATGCCATCAGTTGGCAGGCGGGTAGCAATGCCGGCAAAAATCAGCAGCGACATGCCATTACCCACACCCTTTTCAGTGATGAGTTCGCCCATCCACATCACCAAAACAGCACCAGCAGTCATGGTAAACACCAAGATGATGAGGTCAAAGAAGTTGCGGTCCGCTGCCAGCACACGAATACCTGCACCAAGCAGCTGTTCGCGGTCTGCCAAAGCAACAATGCCCGAAGACTGAAGCAACGCCAGAGCAACCGTGAGGTACCTGGTGTACTGCATCATCTTCGCCTGGCCTGATTGACCTTCCTTCTTCAACTGCTCGAAGTGCGGAATAACGACAGTAAGCAGCTGCACGATAATCGACGCCGTAATGTAGGGCATGATACCAATGGCAAAAATAGACAGCTGCAAAAGCGCGCCACCTGAGAACAGGTTAATCAGCGAATAAACGCTAGATTGATCCTGCGTCAAGTCACGTAGACGACCACTAATCGTTGCATAGTCAACTCCCGGGGAAGGGATCTGCGCACCGATGCGGTATAGAACGATCATCGCGATGGTGAAGAAAATCTTCTTTCGCAGATCGGCGTCCTTGAATGCCTGAATAATGGCGGACACTTATCCTCCTGGACTCCACAGCACCTCAAACCAAATTTATATCCATGAGGTGGCGGGAGATGTGTTCTTTAGATCCTGGCCCGATTAAGAATCAGACACGATTGACTTGTCTACCCTACCAGTATTCACCCAAGAACCGCATGGCAACCCATTATTGTTAGCCGTTTCATAGCCCTCAAATACCCCTTCACGGCATTACTTAAGTATCAGATTAGAAACCTTTTCGCCCACCCCGGATAAAGATGCTGACGCTACGCTTAACTAACACTGCCCACCATCCGATCGCAGAGCGGGACCAGAAAGATTAAAGGAGCACCAGAAAATGGCCGGAGGAAACCGAGAGCCTGGAAGAACAGTCACTTCTAAAGTGATTGCTGTTCTCGGTGCCTTTGAACACAGCATGCGGCCCCTTGGCCTCACCGAGATTGCAGATCTGGCCGATCTGCCCCCCAGTACCACTCACCGCCTAGTAACTGAACTGACAGATGGCGGCTTACTCAGCAGAAAATCAGATGGGCGCTATCAACTAGGCCTCCGCATTTGGGAACTTGCGCAAAATACTGGCCGCCAATTACGCGATACTGCGCGCCCGTTTATTCAAGAGCTTTATTCCTTAACTTCTGAAACCTCGCAATTGGTTGTGCGCGATAAAAATGAAGCACTAGTCATTGACCGTGCCTATGGAACTAAAAAAGTGCCCCGCTCAGCACGAGTCGGAGGACGATTACCACTTAATTCCACTGCCGTAGGAAAAATCCTCCTCGCCTTTGACGAGCCTTGGATCAGGCAGTCCTATTTAAAATTGCCCCTCCCCTCCTCCACCCCAAAAACAATTACTGATCCAGAAATCTTGGATCGACAACTAAAACAGATCCGATCCCAAGGCTTTGCCATCACGCACGATGAACAACGAATTGGAGGTGCATCCATCGCAGTTCCCGTATGGCATACCGGAAAGCTTGGAGCAGCACTTGGATTAGTAGTTCCCACCACCCAGGCTGCGAACCTTGAACGCTTTTTACCAATCCTGCAAGCAACTAGCCAAAGGATCACCAAAGACACCGCACTCATTCCGTTGGACACGCTTCTAGCTTCACATCGAAATGCAGCACGAAAAGGCGCTACTGAACCGACCACTTAACCTGCATAAACCGAAACCGATTCCACTGAGTGGAATATGAATTCGTATCTCTTCTCCATTTTAAGCACACTTTGAATCACACCAAAAGTGATTGCAATCACGAAGCTGATTAGAAAGTGATTCAAGCTTCAATATGTGGCCGGCTTTCAAATAAGCCAGAGTGACAGGAGATGAGATGACTTCCCAACAAGCAAACCCAACTACAGCAAATACCGGTGGCTGCCCTTTCGGGCACACGGCAAGTTCTGATACCGATCAATATCACGGCTATCAGCCATTCCAAATGGAGAACCCCTTCCCTGCGTACCAAGAACTTCGTCGCGAAGAACCGGTGATGTTTGATGAACGCATTGGATACTGGGTTGTCACAAAGTACGACGATATCAAGGCCACCTTTGACGATTGGGAGACATTCTCCTCTGAAAATGCTCAAGCGCCAGTTCGCGGACGTGGACCACAAGCAACCCAAATCATGAATGATGGCGGTTTTACTGCGTACTCCGGTCTCTCCGCGCGTATTCCGCCAGAGCACACCCGTATCCGAGCGATTGCGCAAAAAGCATTTACTCCGCGTAGATACAAAGCACTTGAGCCAGATATCCGAGCAATGGTTATCGATCGTGTGGAAAAAATGCTCCAAAGCCAAGATTGCACGGGAGATATGTTCACAGATCTTGCTTATGACATTCCAACCATCACCATTCTTACGCTCATCGGCGCAGATATCTCCATGGTTGACACCTATAAGCGGTGGTCCGATTCTCGAGCAGCGATGACATGGGGAGATCTTTCAGATGAAGAACAAATCCCCCATGCTCACAATCTGGTGGAGTACTGGCAAGAATGCCAACGCATGGTTGCACATGCTCATGAACACGGCGGCGATAACCTCACCGCAGATCTCGTGCGAGCTCAAGAGTCTGGTCAAGAAATTACTGACCACGAAATTGCTTCACTGCTTTATTCGCTTCTTTTCGCCGGACATGAGACCACCACAACGCTGATTTCTAATTGCTTCCGCGTTTTGCTTGATCACCCTGAGCAGTGGGCTGCAATCACTGAAAATCCCAAGTTGATTCCAGGTGCTGTCGATGAGGTGTTGCGGTACTCAGGTTCGATCGTCGGATGGCGTCGAAAAGCACTGAAAGACACTGAAATCGGTGGTGTTTCCATTAAGGAAGGCGACGGAGTCCTGCTGCTCATGGGCTCCGCCAACCGCGATGAAGAGCGTTTTGAAAACAGCGAAGAATTCGATATCGCTCGAACCAATGCTCGTGAACATCTGTCCTTTGGGTTTGGTATCCACTATTGCCTCGGCAACATGCTGGCCAAATTGCAAGCAAAGATTTGCCTCGAAGAGGTCACCAAATTGGCCCCATCGTTGCAGCTTATTCAAGATTCCCCGATCGGCTTCCGAGAGAACCTCTCTTTCCGCGTTCCCACTTCGGTTCCCGTGACCTGGAATAGCTAAGAACCTTCCACATGATCTCTCCAAGAGTTAAGGAAAAGAGCCATGACTAACAGTTTGAATATTCCCTTTGTGCAGCGTTTCGACGAAGGACTCGACCCAGTGTTGGAAGTTCTCGGCGGTAAGGGCGCATCACTTGTCACGATGACAGATGCGGGAATGCCAGTGCCTCCAGGTTTTGTGGTCACCACTGCGAGCTTTGATGAATTCATCCGTGAAGCGGGAGTGGCAGCACATATCGAACAGCTTCTGAGTGATCTTGATGCAGAAGATATCAAGGAAGTCGATCGTGTTTCTGCCATCATTCGCGATGAACTATGCAGCCTCGAAGTACCTGAAAATCCTCGTGTTGCAGTTCACCAGGCTTTCCACGACCTCATGAAACTCTGTGGTGGCGAAGTACCTGTTGCTATACGTTCCTCCGCCACTGCAGAAGATCTGCCAGATGCATCTTTTGCAGGACAACAAGATACGTACCTGTGGCAAGTTGGACTAGGCGCGGTGACCGAGCACATCCGAAAATGCTGGGCATCTTTGTTTACCTCCCGCGCCATCATCTACCGCCTGAAAAATAACATTCCCAATGAGGGACTCTCCATGGCTGTGGTGGTACAGAAGATGGTCAACTCACGTGTCGCAGGCGTTGCCATCACGATGAACCCCTCCAATGGCGATCGCTCCAAAATCACCATTGACTCCTCCTGGGGAGTTGGTGAAATGGTGGTCTCCGGCGAAGTGACCCCAGATAATATCGTGCTGGACAAAATTACCCTGCAGGTAGTTTCTGAACACATCGGCAGTAAACACGCTGAGCTCATACCCGATGCTACGAGCGGCAGCCTCATCGAAAAACCAGTTGACCCGGCGCGGGCAGAAATTCGCAGCCTCACTGATGAAGAAATGCTGGCAGTGGCCAATATGGCTAAGCGCGCAGAAAAGCATTACAAGTGTCCACAAGATATTGAGTGGGCTTTGGACGCTGATCTTCCTGATGGTGAGAATCTTCTGCTCTTGCAGTCTAGACCAGAAACCATCCACTCGAATGGGGTGAAAAAGGAAACCCCAACTCCACAGGCAGCTAAAACACCTGGAGCTTTTGATTTCAGCTCCATCACCGCCGCTATGACCGGCACCAAATAAAACCACCTGAATCTTTTCGTCGACAAGCAAGCATTTAAGGAGTTTCTCATCATGGCTAATAAATCTTTCCCCAAGCCCTCAGACCTACCTGTTCCGCAGGGTGCAGAAGGTTGGGAAGATCTCTATCCTTATTATCTCGTTTTCCAGGACAAACTCATAGATAAGGAGAATGAAAAGTTCTGGTTCTGCGACTCGCAGCACTGGCCAACTGTGTTCAAGCCTTTTGAAACTATCGGCGGCGAATTCGCGGTGAAGTGTTTGGGTCAATACAATGCACGTCACCTGATGATCCCGAATGCCAATGGCATCGAATTCCGCGTGCACTTGGGATATCTCTACATGTCCCCTATTCCAGTTCCAGAAGATCAAATTGCAGATCGTGTGCCGATGTTCCAGGAACGCATCACTCACTATTTCCAAAACTGGGACACCATGTTGGCTGATTGGAAGCAGCGCGTCCTAGGCACCATCAATGAGCTGGAAACTCTAGAGTTCAAGCCTTTGCCTGAGTATGTTCCGATGGAAGATATCCTCTCTGGAAAGGCCAAAGACGGCACCGAAGTGCTGATGGAGAACTTTGATCGACTTATTCAGCTTGCCTACCAAAACTGGCAGTATCACTTTGAGTTCCTCAACTTGGGCTATATCGCTTACCTGGACTTCTTTAATTTCTGCAAGGAAGTGTTCCCAGATATTCCTGATCAGTCCATTTCCATGATGGTTCAGGGTGTTGATATGGAGCTTTTCCGCCCTGATGATGAGCTCAAGACATTGGCACAGCTGGCTGTGGATCTAGGCCTTCAAGCTCACTTTGCCAATCCAGATGATCCAACAGCGACACTGGCAGCGATTGCGGCTGCTGAAGGTGGCTCCACTTGGATTGCCCGCTGGGAAGAAGCCCAGGATCCATGGTTCAACTTCACCGTGGGCAATGGTTTCTACGGCCACGATAAGTACTGGATCGAGCACCTCGAACTGCCACTGGGCTATATTGCGGACTATATTCGCCGCCTTGATGAAGGCCAGACCATCTCACGTCCAAAAGATGAGCTCATTGCAGAAAAAGAACGTGTCGTGGAGGAATACCGCGATCTACTCGATGGTGAACAGCTGGAGCAGTTCGACGCTAAATGTGGACTTGCGGCCACTGCCTACCCATACGTAGAAAACCATAATTTCTACATTGAGCACTGGACCATGTCTGTCTTCTGGCGCAAGGTACGGGAACTCTCCCGCACTCTGCAGGGATACGGCTTCTGGGAAGAGGAAGATGATCTGCTCTACCTCAACCGCACTGAAGTACGCGATGTCCTGTTCGATCTCGCTACCGCTTGGGGTGTTGGCGCACCAGATGGCCCAATTGGCAAGGTTGTGTGGCCGGAAGAAATTGCACGCCGCAAGGCAATTGTGACAGCACTCAAGACTGCCCGTCCGGCTCCTGCCCTGAATACTCCGCCAGAGTCCATCACGGAACCTTTCACTCGTATGCTCTGGGGCATCACCACTGAGCAGGTCCAATCTTGGTTGGGCAATGATGAAGATGCTGAAGAAGGAACCCTCAAGGGTATGGCTGCCTCTCCAGGTGTTGTGGAAGGCTATGCACGCGTGATCTTGAGCGCTGATGATCTCTCAGAAATTCAGCAGGATGAGATCCTTGTAGCTCCGGTAACTGCTCCTTCATGGGGTCCGATCTTTGGCAAGATCAAGGCCACGGTCACTGATATTGGTGGCATGATGAGCCACGCTGCGATTGTCTGCCGCGAGTATGGTCTACCAGCGGTTACTGGTACTGGATCAGCATCTACCACCATCAAGAATGGTGATTACCTCAAGGTCGATGGCACCAAGGGCAAGGTTGTTATCGTTGATCCGGATGCTCTACGCACCGAAGGACCCGGAGCGCACAGTCATTCCCATGATCATGGAGTGGACTCTCATGTCTAAGCCACGCACTATATTAATCACAGGTGCTGCAGGTGGTTTGGGTCGAGCGTTTGCTGAAGGGTTCGCAGCTAAAGGCGATCGCATCGCGGTTGCAGACATTAATTTAGCCGGCGCGCAGGAAACCGTCGAAAAGCTCAAAGCTGCCGGCGCGCAAGCCGCAGCCTTTGAAGTAGATGTCACGTCGCTCGAATCAACTGCTGCGCTAGCAGCAGGGGCCGCCGAATTTGGTGGCGGCCAGGTTGATGTCCTTATTAATAACGCCGCGGTTTATGCCACAGTCACCCGCGCACCATTTGAGGATATCGATCCTGCGGAATGGGATCTGGTGATGGGCGTGAACCTCAAAGGCCCCTGGTTGGTCACCCGATCACTCAGCCCATACTTGTCGGACAATGCGCGCGTGGTCAATTTATCTAGCGCGACCGTATTTTCCGGTTCCGCACACTGGGCACACTACGTTGCGTCCAAAGGCGGAGTGATTGCTTTGACTCGAGTGCTGGCAAAAGAACTCGGCGATCGTGGCATTACCGTCAACGCAGTCGCCCCAGGTTTCACACTGACCGAAGCCAGCTTGGGACTCATGGATAACGCCGAAACTTATGGTGTGGCCCGCGGCTCCATCAAACGCGCAAGCCAACCCGAAGACATCGTTGGCGCCACCATCTTCCTAGCCTCCGCTGAAGCGGAATATATCACCGGCCAAACGCTCATCATTGATGGCGGCCGGCAGTTCATCTAACCCACTGTTAAGCAAGGAGAACATCATGTCTACCGTTCATTTCACTGATCATGCAGGAGAAACCCGCACTGTCGAAGCAAATGTTGGCGATTCAGTTATGGAAACCGCTGTGCGCAACGGTGTCCCTGGCATCGTTGCGGAGTGCGGTGGTTCCCTGTCCTGCGCAACCTGCCATGTCTTCGTGGATCCTGCACAATATGCGGAGCTTTCCCCCATGGAAGAAATGGAAGATGAAATGCTATGGGGTGCGGCCGTTGACCGGGAAGATTGCTCTCGCTTGTCTTGCCAGATCAAGGTCACCGAAGGCATGGATCTGTCAGTGACCACTCCAGAAACACAAGTGTGAGGTTGTGGCTATGAATACTGCAGCTGAAACTGGAATTTTAATCATTGGTGCGAACCAATCTGGCGTGCAGCTCGCGATCTCCTTGCGTGCCACTGGTTTCACCGAGTCAATCACTTTGCTTGGTGAAGAGGATCATCGCCCTTATCAACGCCCCGCGCTGTCCAAGGAATTTCTCCAGGACAAAATTGATAAAGAGCGCCTGATTTTTCGTTCCAATCAATATTGGGAAGACAACAATATCAAGCTGGTTAAAGGCGTGCGCATTGAGCGCATTGAGAAAAACGAAGACGGCTCTGGCGTTGCCTATGGTGGTGCCGGTCAAGAATTTGCTTTTCGACGTCTCGCTCTAGCTGTCGGCGCCCGACCTCGGCGCCTTGACCTCCCGGGCGCCTCATTAGAGGGTGTTACCTACCTGCGTAATGCGGATGATGCCCTAGCGCTGAAAGCAATGATTGGTTCTGTGACCGATGCAGTGGTTGTCGGCGGTGGCTTCATCGGTTTGGAAGCTGCGTGTTCTCTTCATGACCTCGGCAAAAATGTCACAGTATTGGAACATGGTTCACGTCTGATCGGGCGCGCCGTGGGTGAAGAAACCGCATCATTTTTCTTAGAGCAACACCGTTCCCGTGGCGTAAATATCGTGCTCGATGCCCGCATCAAACAATTTGTGGGCAGCAATGGCAAGCTCAGCGGTGTCGAACTAGAAAATGGTCAGGTAATCCCAGCCCAACTAGTCATCGTGGGAATCGGCGTCATCCCGAATACAGAACTAGCCGCCGATATGGGACTAGAGATCAACAACGGCATCGTGGTAGATAAACATGCTGTTGCTTCAGATGGCACCACCATTGCCATTGGCGATGTTGCCAACATTCCCAACCCCATTCCGGGTTCCCCAACAGATGAGCGCATCCGCCTGGAAAGCGTGAACAATGCGATCGAACACGCCAAAATCGCAGCTTATTCTCTCGTAGGCCAGCCCGAAGCATATGCAGGAATTCCCTGGTTTTGGTCTAATCAAGGCGACCTCAAGCTGCAAATCGCTGGTTTAACTGTGGGATATGACAGCACAGTGATTCGTGAAGACGCAGAGAAAAAGAAATTCTCGGTGCTCTACTACCGAGATGGACAAATCATCGCCGCCGATTGCGTCAACGCGCCCCTAGATTTCATGGCTGTGCGCGGTGCACTTTCCAAAAACCAAAACATCCCCGCTGACCAAGCTGGCGATATCTCGCAGCCGTTGAAAAAACTAGCCGTTGACCTGGAGGTTACCCGATGAATCGCAGTAATTTACCCGCTTGGGAAAAAGCAGACCCCAGCGTTCACGCTTCTGATCCCCGGGCAGTAACTTTTGTGGAAAATTTTGGCATTCGACCCATCCCAGCTGTGGGCCCCATTGTGACAGAATCTATTTGCTCAGCTCCATCCCGTGGATTTGAACAATTATGGAAAGCCATCGAACCGGAAACCCGCACCCGTGCAAATGATGTGCATCTTCCACTCGTGGCCGCATATGCAGAACGTCTTTGTGCTGCATACCCTGCAGCCAACAAAGAAGTGGTTCTCGTTGCCGCAATTTTGCATGACACTGGATGGGCTCACGTTGATGAAACCCGCATTATCTCTGAAGGGTTCTCCGGTAATTGGCGTAAAGCTGCGATCCGCTTTGAACACGAATCCGAAGGTTGCATTGTCGCACGTCGGGTACTTCCAGGACTGGGATATGCTGCCGATTTTATCGAGCAAGTCTGCGACATCATTGACGGCCACGACACCCGACAAGTGGCCTATTCTCTAGAAGATGCACTAGTTCGAGATTCCGATCGACTCTGGCGTTTCGACCGCGCCGGAATCATGGCATCCAGCTCCTGGTTCGGCATGCCGGTCTCCGATTATGTCGACCGCCTAGACCGAGAAATCCTGCCAGAGCTTATCACCGAAGCAGCTTATGAAATGGCCACCGCAGATCTCACCCGTGCCAAAGCCCTGCTAAGAACGGATACGATTCGATAATGAATGCTGTAACTAAGCGTGCTGAGTTAAATCTCCCTTACACTCACGTTGATGATTTCTACATCAACGGCACCTGGGTGAAAGCCACAGGTACTAAACGCAATCCGGTAGTCGATCCTGCTATTGGCCAAGAATGGGGATCAGTCCCAGAAGCCACGAGCGCAGAATTAGATCTAGCAGTTGGTGCTGCACGGGCTGCACTACAAACTTGGGGTGCGCTCTCTGGCGCAGAACGAGCTGAATATCTGCTCAAAATCGCAATGGAAATTGAAACCCGCGCAGAGGTTCTCGCGCTCACCAACACTCGAGAAAATGGCTCTCCCATCTCCGAAACCCGCGGTGCCGCGTCCAATGCCGCTGGAATCTTCCGTTATTTCGCGGGCCTTGCACCCTGGTTAGATAGTGAAGACATCCGTGAATTCCCTGCGGGTGGTGCAGAGTCCATCGTGGACAAAGACCCCATCGGTGTCTGTGGCTTAATTGCGCCTTGGAATTTCCCCATCAACCTCGTGGTCATTAAATTAGCCCCAGCACTTCTTGCCGGCTGCACCACCATCATCAAACCTGCTTCCCCTACTCCACTTTCCATTCGTTTCATCATTGAAGCTATCGAGGCCGCCGGAGTTCCTGCAGGCGTCGTGAACCTGCTCACCGGATCAGGACGCTTTGGTGATGAGCTAGTCCGCCACGCTGGAGTAGACAAAGTAGCATTCACGGGATCCACACCAGTGGGCAAAAAGATCGCTGCAGCCTGTGGAGAACTACTCCGCCCCGTCACTCTAGAACTCGGTGGAAAATCCTCTGCCATCGTGTTACCAGATGCCGATATGTCCGTGCTCTCAGAACGATTGATCCGATCATGTATGCGCAACACAGGTCAAACTTGTTATATCAGCACCCGAATCATCGCTCCTAGCTCACGCTACGAAGAAGTCGTCCAGACTGTGGCAAACACCATCACTGCAGGTAGACAAGGCGATCCCTTTGATGAATCAACTGTATTTGGACCAGTTGCCAGTGCTGCTCAGTATGCAACAGTCATGTCTTATATTGATTCTGCATTAGAAGAAGGCGCGCGAGTAGTTGCTGGTGGAGCGCGGTCAATCGGCATTTCAGAGGGGTTAGAATCAGGTGAGTTTATCCAACCAACCGTGTTTGCCGATGTCACCCCAGACATGCGTATCTCCCGTGAAGAAATCTTCGGCCCTGTGCTCTCAATCCTGAAATACGATGACACTAATGGGGTTTCCGAAGCAATCGAACTAGCCAACAACACTGAATTCGGACTCGGTGGACTAGTCTTTGGTGCAGATGAAGAGCACGCACTGGAAGTTGCGCGCCAAGTAGATTCCGGTTCCGTGGGCATCAACTTCTTCGGATCCAACCACTCCGCGCCTTTTGGTGGCCGCCATGAATCTGGCATGGGAGTGGAATACGGCATCGAAGGTCTCAGTGCCTATCTGACGTATAAGAGCATTCACCGGACTATTTAGGTTTTTGGTTTTTGCAGCGCTTACGTTAATCATAAGACTGAAGGAAAGCACCTAGCACTTTTAAAGTGCTGGGTGCTTTGTTTTTTTAGAGTGGGACAAAAGCATTCCAGGTGCGAGCTCACTTTAGAGCTCATTACTTCAGGATCAGTGGATCTATGGGAGCGGCCCTACCCGATGCTTAGGCCTGATTCTAAGAAGGCACTTTTTCTGGCGTTTAGGAGCAAATTTCAGCCCAACCAGACTAGGTGACCAAAATCCTCTCAGTTTCTGAATTCTTGGTCACCCAGTCTGACTTTCATCCTCCCGACAGCTCCCCGACAATCTCCCGAGCTACCATCAAGATTTTCAGGCTCAAACCCCAACCCAAACACTCCATAAACGTCCATAAAGCTCTGAAAATCCCCAAGCCCCTGAGACCAGCCGACCCAACCCCAATAAAAACACAAAAAAGTAACCCCCAAGGTTTCCCTTGGGGGTTACTTTTGAAAGTTCTTAAGAACTTATGCCACGGTTACGGAGCCGCCAGCGGCTTCGATCTTTTCCTTGGCAGAGCCGGAGAACTTGTTAGCGGTGATGTTCAGCTTGACGCTGATATCGCCGTTGCCAAGAACCTTAACGAGCTCGTTCTTACGGACAAGTCCGGATGCAACGATGTCAGCAATAGCTACGTCGCCGCCCTGTGGGAACTTCTCTGCAAGATCAGAAACGTTAACTACCTGGTAGTCAACCTTGTTAGGGTTCTTGAAGCCCTTCAGCTTAGGAAGACGCATCTGCAGTGGCATTTGGCCACCTTCGAATGCAGCAGAGACCTGCTTGCGTGCCTTGGTACCCTTGGTACCGCGACCTGCAGTCTTACCCTTGGATGCTTCGCCTCGACCAACGCGGGTCTTAGCTTTGTTTGAGCCCGGTGCTGGGCGCAAATCGTGGAGCTTAATTGGTTCGCTCATTGTTCTACTCCCCCGCCACTTCTTCGACGACGATCAGGTGGCGAACTGCCTGGACCATGCCACGAACCTCAGGGGTATCGGGACGGACCACGGAGTGGCGGATTCGCTTTAGACCGAGGGAACGAAGATTTTCGCGATGCTTAGGCTTGGTGCCCACAGTACCTTTGATCTGGGTAATCTTCAGCGCCATTTCTTACGCCTCCTGACCTGCGCGTGCACGCAGAATACGTGCTGGTGCGACCTCTTCGACAGTCTTGCCACGACGGGCTGCAACCTCTTCAGGGCGGACCAGCTGCTTCAGGCCATCCACGGTAGCGTGGACGACGTTGATAGCGTTGTCAGAACCAAGGGACTTGGACAGGATGTCCTGGATACCAGCACATTCCAGAACTGGACGAGCTGCGCCACCAGCGATAACGCCGGTACCTGGTGCAGCAGGCTTCAGCATAACGATGCCGGCTGCCTTTTCGCCCTGAACTGGGTGAGTGATGGTTCCGTTGACCATTGGGACGCGGAAGAAGTTCTTGCGAGCCTCTTCTGCACCCTTCTGGATTGCTGCAGGAACTTCCTTGGCCTTGCCGTAACCGACACCGACCATTCCCTTGCCGTCGCCAACGATGACAAGTGCGGTGAAGCTGAAGCGACGACCACCCTTGACAACCTTGGACACACGGTTGATGGTTACGACGCGCTCAATGTACTGTGAGCGCTCGTCCTGCTGCTGATTGCGACGGTCATCGCGGCGGCCTCCGCCACGACGATCGTTGCGATCGTTCTGCTTGTTGTTGTTGTTCTCGTCGGCGGATCGTCCGCCGTCACGCCGTTCACGTCCCGGCATTACGCAGTCCTTCCGTTGATGTTCTTAGAAATGGTCATCATTAGAATTTCAGACCACCTTCACGAGCGGCGTCAGCAAGAGCTGCAACGCGGCCGTGGTACTTGTAACCAGCGCGGTCGAAAACGACCTGCTCGATACCAGCAGCCTTGGCACGCTCGGCGATCAACTGACCGACCTTTGCGCCCTTAGCCTTCTTGTCGCCCTCAGTTGCGCGAACCTCGACCTCGATGGAAGAAGCTGCAGCCAGGGTGTGGCCTGCAACGTCATCGATGATCTGCACGTGCATGTGACGAGAAGAACGGTGGACAACCAAACGTGGAGCCTCTGGGGTGCCACGCAGGTTCTTGCGGATGCGGAAGTGGCGGCGTGCACGGGCAACGCGACGACGAGTCGCGATGTCCTTACCAACGGAAACGCGCTTCTGCTTGTTTTCAGTGTTGCTCATTGCTTACTTACCCGTCTTTCCGACCTTGCGGCGGATCTGCTCACCCTCGTAGCGGATGCCCTTACCCTTGTAAGGATCATCCTTACGCAGGCGGCGGATCACTGCTGCGACCTGTCCAACCTTCTGCTTGTCGATACCAGTAACTGAAAGCTTGGTGTTGCCATCAACTGCGAAAGTGATGCCTTCGCCAGCTTCAATCAGAACTGGGTGTGAGTAGCCGAGGGAGAACTCAAGGTCCTTGCCCTTCAGCGCGACACGGTAACCGACACCGAAGATTTCCATCTTGATGGTGTATCCCTCGGTGACGCCGACGACCAGGTTGTTAACCATGGAGCGGGACAGTCCGTGAAGGGAACGGTTTGTACGGTGATCATCCGGACGAGTAACAACAATCTGGCCGTCTTCAACTGCAACGGCGATTGGTGCAGGAACGTTGAAGTTCAAGGTTCCCTTAGGACCCTTGACCTCGACGAGCTGTCCGTCAATCTTGGTTTCGACACCAGCTGGGATGGTGATCGGTTCTTTTCCGATACGTGACATATTTAGTCAATCCTCCCTATTACCAGACGTAGGCGAGAACTTCTCCGCCTACGCCCTTCTCGGTAGCCTGACGGTCGGTCAGCAGACCCTGTGATGTGGAAATGATAGCCACACCGAGGCCGCCCAAAACCTGTGGCAGGTTGGTGGACTTTGCGTAGACACGCAGACCTGGCTTGGAAACGCGGCGCAGACCAGCAATGGAGCGAACGCGAGTGTTGCTGTACTTCAGCTCGAGGGACAGGGTCTTGCCGACCTTGGCATCCTCGACGGTGTAGTTAGCGATGTAGCCTTCCTGCTTCAGGATCTCGGCGATGTTTGCCTTGATCTTGGAGGATGGCATGGACACGGTATCGTGGTGCGCATTGCTAGCATTGCGCACGCGCGACAACATGTCGGCGATTGGATCAGTCATTGTCATTAGAGACGACCTGATGCCTTTCTCGTTGGGGTTCCCTACCCACCTTGGACGTTAACCGTGTGTTTTCTGGCCACTTAACGCTCCCCGAACTCAATAGTCGGATTGCTCGCTGCCATTTCCCACACGGATCGCCATTCATGGCGGGGGGCCTACAACAAAGTAGGTTTATACGATTACATGGAGCTTAAAACACCGTCACGCTCTATAGAGTTTTCGAGTGGAAAGTCCAAACGGACAGAGTACAGGAGGTAAACATAAAACACAACCCCCTAGCATGCTTATCGACGCCGCCCTCCACCAGCCTTCCCAAACCAGTCCAGCGGTAGCCCCGCTTAGCGATGCTAACCTGGTGCGAGGCACAAACTAGTTGCACCCCATGCCGCTGGATACCAGATGCGAGAAAGAAGCTTTGGAAATTACTTTCCAGCACGATCTCCAAGAGCGCACAGAAGCAGCCGACCCCGCAGCGTCACCATCGGAAGAACTTGTGCACTGTAGTTATTTCTGGATCGTTGATGATGCTCTTGTCGGATTCTTAACGCTGAAGCACGA
The DNA here is from genome assembly GCF_001643015.1 of Corynebacterium crudilactis. NCBI lineage: Bacteria > Bacillati > Actinomycetota > Actinomycetes > Mycobacteriales > Corynebacteriaceae > Corynebacterium > Corynebacterium crudilactis. Next base: position 576,342 of record NZ_CP015622.1, on the reverse strand, counting down.
AGCTAAAACAGCAGCTGTTGGAAGTCGCAGGCCACATTGGTTACGGAGTACGGCCGTCTGCGCGCAGAAAAGAAGCGGTAACCGCAGCGCTCAAACTCGGCGTTCGTGAAGCTCACCACCTGGGCATCGATAGAGTTTTACTGTGTGTGGCAGAAGATAACGGGACATCACAAAACGTCATCGAAAAGTACGCTGGAATTTATGATTCCACTATCCGCGGAATGCGACGCTTTGGGATTGCTGCGAATTCTTAAAAACTCTTCACAAAAACTTACCTTTTATCTACCACCCCTGCCGGGGGCTATCATTTGACCAGCACCGGTGGTGATTTTATGGTGTAAGACACCATCTGTTCTTCTTCAGGGAAATTTCGGTGAGAATCCGAAGCTGACCCGCAACCGTATTATGCACTTGCTTTAATCAGGCACTGCATTAAGTCGGACCGCCTGAGGAGGAAATGTTTGGCTCCAAACCGTCGAGGATTACGGTTCTGAAGCCCGTAATGAAGTGCAGTCATGTGTGCCTTAAAGCGGGGTCAGAACATTTCCCCAATTCATTTTTAAGGATATGTTTTCATGGCTCATCTACGTGGGACGAGGACTATTCGTTGGTCTGCCGCAACCGTGGCTTTAGCAACCGGTGTTTCCTTTTTGGCTCCCCAGGTTGTTTCTGCACAGGATGCCCCAGCGGAAGTTCAATTGGCTACGCAATTCATCGAAAAGGAATTTGCAGCAGCGAATGGGCTTATCCCTGGGCCTGCAGGCACACCAGATATTGGGCTCAATCAAGATCTGTTGATGTCGCTACATGCCCTTAATCCTGATTCCTTAGAGATTGATTCAGCATATCGTGCCATCGCACCGGAGTTAGAAGGTTATTTTTCTAATGCTGATTCCATCTCAAGTGACCGTCTAGCTAAGACTGTTGCTTTTCAGGCCAGCCTGGGTGTTCGGGATTCTGATTTTATTGCGCAGCTAGTCAGCACTGTTCAAGAAAACGGTCAGATCAAAAACCTGAACAATGGTGAAGCAAGCTCAGCAATCAATAACTTCAGTCAGGCTTGGGGTGTTCTAGCCTTGCACCGCGTCGGTGAAACTGAAGCAGCCGAGCGCGCAACAGACTTCCTTGAAACTCAAGTGTGCCCCGATGGTGGTGTCCAATTAGCTTCAGCCATTGAGCCCACTTGTAACATCACAGATTCCGATGTCACTGCAATGGTTGCACAAGCCTTGACACTTGCTAATGGTGCGCAGGATCCAACCACACAAGCCACTCTTAATTATCTCGTCACCACCATGGATGAAACCGGTGGTGTCAAAAATATATTTACTGGTGTGAATTCCAACTCCACGGGAGTTGTCAGCTCTGCTTTTGCCCTTGCGGGTGATAAACAAAACTACCTTAAAGCTCGTGGCTACCTGGCATCAGTTCAGTTCGGCGAAGATGCAGACCCATCTATTCAAGGTGCATTCGCATTCAACGCTAAAGGTACGGAAAATAGCCCCGTTCTCAGCGATCAGATTCGACGCGCAACTAGTCAAGCTGCCTTGGGTTTTGCGGGAGGCAACTACGCCAACGCTGAACTGATCATCATCCCAGATCCAGAGGTTCCAACTCCTCCAGCTGATTCGGACGGATCCACCGCTGGAATTGGTGGCGCTGGAATTATCATCGCTATCTTGGCTGTCCTTGCCGCTATCGCTGGTGTCATGGGACCAATGCTGGCTAACCTGCAGTTCTAACATCTGAGAGAAGTACAGTCATGTCACGAACCTCAACTTTTCACCTGTCACTGAAGGTTTTTGCGGCTGCGGTCGCACTGTGGATTGTTCTCGCCATATCTCCGTGGGTTCCTTCTGCACACGCCTTGACCACGCCATGCGAAGACGACCAAGTAACAGTGATGGTTGAGGGCTTTACCATCGGCTGCGCTGACCCAGGTGGAAATGGCTACCAAACACTGCTCGATGCTGGTTTCGATGTGGAGACCGTTGTAGGATCTCCAGAGTTTCTATGCCGTATCAACAGCTTTCCAGGTCCTAGTGTGGATGATTGTATGACCGCGTCTCCTGCTGAAGCTTATTGGTCTTATTGGCATGCACCCCTCGGCGGAGACGAATGGGAATACAGCAACCTCGGAGCTTTCCTCTATTACCCCGCAGCTGGCACAGTAGAAGCGTGGTACTGGGGAGACACTGATCGTCCAGGTGCGATCCCAGTGAGTAAAACCCAGGCTGAACTCGGCTTTGATTCCGAGGATCCAGATTACAAAATTGATTTTGATCCAAATGATTTCATCACCACAACCCCAACCTCCGAGTCCCCTATCGCCGATTTAGGGGATGACGAAGAGCCCACTGAAACTACTGAAGCTCCTATCGCAGGGGCTGGAGCTGGTTCGGCAAGAGGACAAGCAGCTGAACCCACTGCTGAGGTAAACCCTGAGAACCCTAATGAGGTATTGGTGTATCAGGATTCTGAAGGAAACTCGATTACTAAAGGTCAGTACGAGAACTTGGTTGCTGCAGCAGCCGCTAAGACCACTGCTGCTGTCCAAGCCCCAGCTGGGGCTGGTGAAGCAAATAGGCAACCGCAGGCAACAGCGGTGGCAGAAGCTCCTGAAGTTGATCCGATGACCACGCAGGTTCTTATGGCGCCTGCGGGCCAAGATGGAGACGTCATGGCTGAGGGTTCGACGCAGCAGATGTACGCCACAGGCACGGTGGATTCTTCTGCTCAGGGATGGATCATTGGACTCGCACTGGCTGTCATTTCCTTGGTTTCAGCGTCTGCTGTGGCGGCGTGGGCGATTCGTCGTTCAGAGGTCCAGGGTTAAAGCTTCGTGAAATGGATTAAGCGATATGTGCTGTCCCGGCGGATGGTGCATCCTTGGGCGTGGTGGGTGTGGGCGTTGGGTATTGCTGGTTGTGCCAGCATGACCAACAATCCTTATATTTTGGCGCTCACTTTTGCCACGTTGTGTTTTGTGGTGTTTAACCGTCGTGGGTCATCGCCGTGGTCGCGTGCTTTCCCGATCTATTTGATGATCGCGGGTTGGCTCGTTGTGTACCGGTTGGTCATGCACATTGTGGTGGGAGCAAAAATTGGCACCATTGAACTGTTTCGGATCCCGCCGGTGCAGTTGCCGGAGTGGGCTGCGGGTATCCACGTGTTTGGCACGGTGTATCTCGAGGGGTTGATCATCGCGACGACGCAAGGCTTAACGCTTGGAACGATGATCGTGGCGGTGGGTGCTGCGAACTCTTTGGCGGATCCCAAGAAGCTGCTCAAATCGTTGCCTGGTGCGTTGGGTGAATTGGGAACTGCGGTGGTCATCGGTATTTCCATTGCACCTCAGATGGCTGAGTCGGCGTTCCGCATTAATCGTGCACGAACCTTGCGTGGTGATGATGCCAGAGGTGTTCGTGGTTTCGCGCGGATTTTGATGCCGGTTTTCCAGGACACTTTGGATAGGTCTTTGGCCTTGGCTAATTCCATGGATGCCCGTGGTTATGGCAGGCAGGCTCATGTATCCAAATTCCAACAGCGTGTGAGCTCTATTTTTGGTGCGTTGGGAATTCTCGGTGTGACTGTTGGTCTGTTTGTGGTCTTGGATGCATCATCACCGATGTTCGTTGCCGTTCCTGTGTTTATTACCGGCGTCGGCTTCTTGATCATTTCGTTGGTCGTTGCTTCACATAGAAAAACATCCACCACTTTTGATCAGTTGCCTTGGGGTGCTGCGGAATGGCTTGTGTGCATCACAGGTGTGATTCCGCTGCTCATGGCTGCGCTGACACGATACCTTGATCCAGGTTCCATGATCACCACCTGGGTTCCTTTGCATATGCCAGACACCGTTCCGTTGCTCGTTGTGGCAGGACTTGTTGTGGCGACGATGCCAGGATTCTTGACGCCCCGCTTGCCGAAGAACAAAGTGAGGGTCAAGCGTCGAAAAGCAATAAATAGCCCAGAAAGGGCCGAAGTTTAATGAGTGCTCCTTTTAGCGCGCGCACTGCGTGGTCGACGGACCCCGTGCTGGAACTGGAAAGCGTCGCTGCCTCGTATTATGACGACGAGCGCACGCTGGCGGCGCCGCAGATCAGCGACGTGAATCTGACGCTTTTTGAAGGCGAAATCCTGCTGGTTGTGGGGCGCACCGGCTCCGGCAAATCGACGCTGCTGAACGCCATGTCCGGCGCGATGCCGCATGCGACCGGCGGCCGACTTGATGGACGCGTGCGCGTGGTCGGCCGGGATACGCGTGATTTCCCACCACGCATGCTTTCCGACGTGGTCGGCGTCGTTGGGCAAGATCCGGCGGCGAGTTTTATCACCAACACGGTTGAAGAAGAACTTGCCTACAGCATGGAGCAATTAGGGCTCCCACCTGCGGTCATGCGCAAGCGCGTAGAGGAAACCCTTGATCTTTTAGGTATCGCCGAACTGCGATACGTGCCATTGGCGGAACTATCTGGTGGTGAGCAGCAACGCGTGGCTATTGGCGCTGTGCTGACCACTCGCCCCGCGCTGATTATTTTGGATGAACCAACCAGCGCTTTGGACCCTAATGGTGCCGAGGATGTGCTGGCAACCGTAACCAAGCTGGCTCATGACTTGGCGATGACCGTAGTGCTTGCTGAACACCGCATCGAGCGCGTACTGCAGTACGTGGACCGCGTGGCGCATGTGGGCGCTGATGGGCACATCACCGTTGGGACGCCGGAAGAAATCATGGCTGATTCTGATGTGGCACCACCCATTGTGGAATTAGGACGCTGGGCTGGCTGGGCTCCCCTACCGCTGTCGATCCGCGATGCTCGCGCACACTCCGCTGACATGCGCAAACGCCTGTATCAGCGTGGTTTAGTGGTGAACAAATTACACAACCACGCTGTCCAGCCACTTTTGATCGCCGAAGATATCGTGGTTGATTTCCCCGAAATCCGTGCCGTTGACGGCGTGAACTTGAACCTCAACGCCGGTGAAATTACCGTGCTCATGGGCCGAAACGGCTGCGGAAAATCATCCCTGCTGTGGGCGTTGCAAGGTTCAGGGACCAGAAACCAAGGCTCGGTGCAGGTGCTTGATGAGGCCGCGGGATTTTCGTGGACAGACCCCAAAACTTTAAAGCCCGCCAAGCGGCGCAATCTTGTGTCCATGGTTCCGCAAACACCGACTGATATTTTGTATGAATCAACCGTGCATGCAGAGCTCGCACGCTCTGATAAAGATGCCGCAGCACCCGCCGGCACCACGCGGGAGATCTTGGATTCACTAGTACCTAATATTCCGGACCACCTCCACCCACGTGATCTATCAGAAGGCCAAAAGCTTTCCCTCGCACTGTCCATCCAACTCGCTGCGAAACCCCGCGTGGTATTTTTCGATGAACCCACCCGCGGCCTAGATTACGACGGCAAGAAATCCCTCGCCCGCTCCTTCCAACAACTCGCAGACGACGGCCACGCCATTTTGGTGGTCACCCACGACGTGGAATTCTCTGCACTGTGCGCCGACCGAGTGTTGTTTATGGCCTCTGGAAAGATCATCTCCGATGGCACAGCCGTAGAAATCCTTCCCGCATCACCGGCTTACGCCCCACAAGTCGCAAAAATCACCGCCGGCATCCAAGAGGAATCACACTGGCTCACAGTCTCGGCCGTGAAAGCTGCGCTAGGGCATGGTGAAATCTCATGATCAACGCCATCACACTAAAGCCCAAAACCTTCCTCACCTTAAGCTTCCTTGCGGTTTTGAGCATCGTGATTTTCTTCTGGCCGCTGATCGTCAACCCGGAATCCTTCCTGTCCGACAAAGCCCAAGCGCCCCTCTACATTGCGATCGTCATTCCCCTCGTGCTGGCCGCTGTCATCGCCGAAATCAGTGAAAACGGATTCGACGTCAAAGCCGTAGCCATGCTCGGCGTCCTCACCGCCATGGTTGCCGTAGTCCGACCATTCGGTGCCGGCGCAGCAGGCTTCGAAGCAGTCTTCTTTGTCCTCATCCTCGGCGGACGAGCCTTCGGCCCCGGCTTCGGATTCATCCTCGGCAACACCGGACTGTTCGCATCCGCGCTGCTCACCGCAGGAATCGGACCGTGGCTCCCCTACCAAATGCTCGCAGCCGCCTGGGTCAGCTTCGGCGCTGGACTACTCCCCCAAGTACGCGGCAAAAAAGAAATGCTCATCATCGTCCTCTACGCCATCGTCTCCTCACTCGGCTACGGAACCATGATGAACATGAGCTTCTGGCCCTACGCCATCGGTGTCACCAGCGGGCTTTCCTTCACGCCCGGCGCGCCCGTCCTGGAAAACCTCCACACCTTTGCGCTGTTCTGCCTCACCACATCCATGGGTTGGGATCTCGGCCGCGACTTCTTCACCTCAGTGCTATTACTGCTCACAGCCAAACCCGTTTTAGGTGCTTTACGACGCGCCAGCCGCCGCGCCGCTTTCGGAGTCGAGCGCGATTTCGGGGAGGCCACGGTGCCTCGGGTCTAAAGATTTTGTTGGCTTGCTTAGTGGCGCAAACCTAAAGTGCCCACCGATCCTTCAAGATCGGTGGGCACTTTAGGTTTAAGTACTTAAGTTCAAGTTGTTTAGAACTTAGGCAAAACCAGACCTGGGATAGTGATCAAGCCCTGGTACAAAGCTGCAACTCCACCACCGATCAGTGCGAGAAGACCTGCGATGACTGCAATCCAGCCGCCATCTTCAGAAGATCCGGTTGCTGCTGGAGTTTCAGGAAGAGTCTCGAGTGCTGGTGTTTCCTCGCCGGTGCCAACAACCCAAGCCTCAACAGTTCCGCCTTCAGGTCGAGAATCAGATGCACCGACCTGGTAATAGGTGTAGTCCACGCTGTAATCATCTGCGACTTCACCAGAGTAGTAACTCCAGTAAGTTTCAGTTTCAACCCAATCAGGAACAACTCCGTTGATACCGGTCAAATATTTGCCAAACTCGGAATCTTCAAAAGTCAGCTCAAATCCTGCAGATTCAAGAGCTACAACACCATCAGTGAACTCGGTGGCACATGCGCCCTCTGGTTCTTTTTCGGAATCTGCACCATAGTCAACTGAGACCCAGACGTTGTCTGCATCGATGCATTGACGGGCATCAAGAGTCTTATCCAACAAGGAAGACTGTGCATTGACAGCAGTGCTCAGGGACAAAGTGGTTGCAGTGACTGCGAGGGTGGTCAGAGCAACGCGGCTAAAAGTAATGGTCAAGGCTTTGAACCTTTCATTTTCAATTCTGTAAACGCTGTAATGTGCATTAGAGCGCCGATGGGCAGACGTCGTCTTAGAACACTTTGTGCGCAGAATTTGAAGATGCAAGCTTTTCGTAGTCCACGACGAAAAGGTTCTAAGTCAATGTCAGTTTTCCAAGTAATCCGGCTTGTCCCCTTTGCGTGAAAACTCCAGGCGAAGGTGATCTACGGTTGCGGGTCAGCGCCGGATTGTTAACCGGCTTCCCTTGAAAAACTAACAGTGCGATTCGGTACTTTGCAGTATCAAACGACATGTGAGATTTTATCGCATGTGCTGCGAGTTCTCTTGATTTTCGGTTTTCCACATACCCCCATATAGATTGAAGAATTCTTTTTTCGGCATGGGTTCGAATGTGGGGTCTAGACTGTGCCCTATGACGACCCCTCCAACTGAGATTTCGAACGTGAATCCCACCGCGAATGAATTTGATGATCCGGATGTGGGACGGCGTATTACTTCCGCAGCTGGTATCCCAGGTGTTTTACATGCGCTACAACACGCGATACCGCATCGCGCATTGTTGCCTTTGCTCACCATGAACAAGCCAGGTGGTATTGACTGCCCTGGTTGCGCATGGCCGGAGCCTTCTACAGCGAACCTAGGCGTCGTAGAGTTCTGTGAAAATGGCGCTAAAGCTGTGGCAGAAGAAACCACGCCGGATCGCGCCGGCGAAGATTTCTGGGCGCAACACTCAATTTCTGATCTCCGCGAAAAAACAGATCATTGGTTGGGCAAACGCGGTCGCATTACCGAACCGCTTTATTATGATCGCTCTTCTGGCGATGGGCACTACCGTCCGATTAGCTGGGAGCGTGCCTTTGAGATCATCGCGTCCAAGCTTCGTGAGATCGAACCTGATGAAGCGGTGTTCTACACCTCTGGCCGAGCACCAAATGAACCTGCATATATGCTGCAACTTCTTGCCCGTCGTTTAGGCACCAATAATCTCCCTGATTGTGGCAATATGTGCCACGAATCCACGGGCTCTGCGCTCGGCGAAACACTTGGCCTAGGTAAGGGCTCTGTGGTGATGGAGGATTTCTATAACACCGACCTGTTGATCTCTGTGGGACAAAATCCTGGCACAAATCACCCACGTGCGCTGACGGCTTTTAAGCAGCTAAAGGAAAATGGCGGAAAGATTCTAGCGCTTAATCCCCTGCCAGAAACTGGATTGATGAAATTCCGTGAACCTCAATCAGTCAAGGGTGCATTAAATCTCTCCGAAAAACTTGCTGATGAATACCTGCAGATCCGACTCGATGGCGATCGTGCATTCTTCCAGGCATTGAACAAAGAACTTATCCGCCGAGATGCCCTCGATCACGCTTTCTTAGACAAATTCTGCTCCGGTGTGGAAGAAACCATTGAGCACCTCAATTCCCTAGATGATGCAGTCTTGCTTAAAGGTTGCGGCCTCAGTGCTGCCGATATTCAAAAAGCCGCAGACATGGTAGAAAAATCTGACACCGTGGTGGTCTCCTGGACTCTTGGCGTTACCCAGCATAAAAACGCGGTGTACACCATCCGAGAAATGGTGAATTTCTTGTTGCTCACAGGAAATATCGGCAAGCCCGGCGCTGGCACTGCCCCACTTCGTGGACACTCCAATGTGCAAGGTGATCGCACCATGGGTATCTGGGAAAAAGCTCCAGAGTCATTCCTCGCTGCCATTGAAGAAGAATTTGGCTTTGATGTTCCCCGTAAACACGGTTATGACACTGTGGATTCACTGCGTGCCATGCGCGATGGCACGACGAAGTTCTTCCTCTCACTCGGAGGCAACTTGGTGCGTGTATCTTCTGATACTTCAGTTGTGGAAAAGGGCATGGAATCAAATGAACTCACCGTGCATTTATCCACCAAGCCCAACGGTTCCCATGCCTGGCCTGGAGAACAATCGCTCATTCTTCCAGTGATCGCTCGTACTGATAAAGATATCCAAAAGTCTGGCGTGCAACGCGTCACCGTTGAGGATTCTGCCGGTGCAGTTCATGCGTCCACAGGAAAGCGCACTGCTAATAAAGACCTCAGCCTGAAATCTGAATGCGATATTATCGGAAGCATCGGAAAAGCCACATTTGGCGATGCATTCTGGCAGCCGATGATCGATAACTACGATGTGGTCCGTGATCACATCGAAGCAACGATCCCAGGTTTCCATGATTTCAACCGTCGCATCAATAATCCTGGTGGCTTCTTGCTTCCCAATGGTCCACGTGAGCGGATCTTCGATACTTCTGATGGCAAAGCTCAGCTCACCGTAAATGAGACCAATGTGCTCGAGTTGCCTGAGGGATATTTACTGATGAACACTGTGCGTTCTCATGATCAATACAATTCCACGATCTATGGTCTTGATGATCGTTATCGCGGCATCCGCAATGGTCGTCGCGTGGTATTTGTAAATCCACAGGACTGTAAAGAACGTGGCCTCAAAGACGGCGATATTGTAGATATTGTCTCAGTATTTGATGATGGTGAGCGTCGTGCACCTAATTTCCGTGTAGTTAAATACGACACCGCGAAAGATTGTGTCACTACTTATTTCCCTGAAGCCAATGTGTTGGTTCCGCTGGATTCTGTTGCAGAAAAGTCCAACACACCAGTTTCTAAATCTGTTGTGGTACGTCTTGAAGCAACAGGACGTAGTGCATCTTAACGTCCTAGCTCAGGGAATTTTCTTAACCCGCTTCCTTGTTTAACTAAACGAAGAAGCGGGTTTTTAAGGTTTGGTTGTCATGAGAAAAGAGTTAGAAATTTGAGTACTCCCCCACTACCGCCGCTGAGCACTCCTAAAAAGGACAGTTCTGCAAGCACTTCAGGTGCTTCCAATAATGAAGCAGAAAAAATGCAACGAATGTACCAGTGGTTAAACACTGTGTGCGCAGAGCTGGATATCGATGCAGAAATCTTGCCCGAGGTAGTGCCACATCTACTTAACCTCACCCGAGATATTGCACATGGGCCTTCTCGCCCAGCAGCACCAATGACATCATTTTTATTAGGTCTTGCTGCAGGTCGATCTGGAATAAGCACGGAGGATTGGTCAGAATCCACGTTGCTCAACGCTCGCCATCTGCAAGAAATCATTGCTCAGAACTATCCGGAGGATAATTAACCATGGGTCGGATCACTCAAAACTTACAAGTCCCACGTGTTGTCTCCACAGAGTCCGAAATCTTTGTCAATACTCGTCCGGATACCGTTGCGGTGGAAGAACCTCTAGAGATCCGAGTTAATGGCACAGCTTTGACTACCACTATGCGTACACCTGGCCATGACATCGAGTTAGTGCATGGCCTCTTGTTGGCCGAAGGACTGATCACCGATGCCTCAGAGCTTTCTACTGCTCGTTACTGCGCCGGAGCTGTAGGACCCGATAATCAAAATACTTATAACGTTCTTGAATTAGATGTCTTTCCTAAAGAACCATTGCGTGAGCTCAACCTAGTATCTGTGCAGCGTAATCTGCTCACTACTTCTGCGTGTGGAGTGTGTGGAACTACCTCCATTGAGCAGTTGATGCACAAAAAAGGATGGCCGATCACTCCGATCACACCCGATCCACGAGTGATCGTATCTTTGCCGGATAAATTAAAAGCTCAGCAAAAACTCTTTGATAAAACTGGTGGCGTACATGCGGCGGGGCTTGCCACTCTTGATGGTGAGATGTTGCTTGTTCGCGAAGATGTGGGCCGACATAATGCCGCGGATAAAGTCATTGGCAATATGCTCATGGCCGGAAAATTGCCTTTAGAAAATACTATTTTGGTGATGAGCTCCCGCGCTTCATTTGAGCTTGTGCAAAAAGCTGCGATGGCTGGTATCTCCGGTGTGATTGCAGTTGGAGCTGCCACCTCTTTGGCTATTGAGGCTGCTCAAGACTCAGGCATTTTCCTTGCTGGTTTTGTGCGCGGCAATAAATTCAATCATTATGCGGGTGAGCTTGGCTAATGGGCACTGATCCTAGAGGTGAGCTTCTTCGTATCTTCCCGCAGTGGTTATCTGCTGCAGCAGAGCACCGTGATTTTGTGCTTGGGGATGTTATGAAGTTTTCTTCGCGGCAGTGGTTTTTTCCAGATTTTCATTTCATTTATGATGACAAAGATTTTATTGTCCCTCTGTATGTGGATTGCGCATCCCTCATTGAGGATCTTTTAGCCCATAAACCTGGAAGTTTTCACTTTCCAGGTGTGGAATTATCTTTCCCCAAGGACTGGAATGAACTGAATCAACAGCAGATCCACGATTGTCTCTGGCACGCGTTGGACGATTGGTTTTACTACGTCGATTATCGTGTAGGTTCCGCAATGGACTGGCAGAAATACAATCGTGGGCAGGTTCCTGGGGATCTTCGCGTGGGGTGCCTCTTTGAGGTCTTTTCAGAAAAACCTAATCTCCAGTTCCTCACTGCTCTCATACCTGATTAAATTTTCGCTACCCTGGCAGTCATGACCTTAAAACTTCCCCCCATTGGTTTCGGTACTGTCCATCTTGATGGAGCTCCAGGTGTTAAAGCCATTTCCTCGGCTATTGATGCTGGTTATCGGCTCATCGATACCGCTTACAACTATGAAAATGAAGGCACCGTTGGCAAAGCTCTCCAAGAATCTGGCGTGCCACGTGAGGAACTGATTGTTACTAGTAAACTGCCCGGGCGCTTTCATGCCCGCGATTTAGGCCGTGTGCGCATTGAAGAAAGCCTCTACCGTCTCGACCTTGATTATATTGATCTGCTCCTCATTCACTGGCCGAATCCCAGCAAAGATCTCTATGTCGAAGCTTGGGAAACTCTCCTTGAGGTCCGCGATGCAGGCCTGGTGAAAAACATCGGTGTCTCCAACTTCTTGCCCGAGCACATCAACCGTTTACAGCGTGAAACTGGTGAACTCCCGGCGGTTAATCAAATTGAATTGCACCCTTATTTCCCGCAGGTAGAGCAGGTTAAATTCCACGATGAACTGGGCATTATCACCGAGGCCTGGAGCCCGCTGAGCAATGGTCGCGGTCTCGTCGATGAGCCTTTGCTCAAAGAAATCGGCGCTCGCTACGGCGTCGGCGGCGGTGAGGTTGCGCTGGCATGGCATCATGCCCGCGGAATCGTTCCGATTCCTCGTTCCACCAACCGCGACCGGCAGCGCAGCAACTTAGAAGCACTAAAGATTTCGCTTATCGACGAAGACGTCCAGGCGATCACTGCTCTCGGAAAGGAAAACGGCCGGATCAAGAATCAGGATCCGGCCGTTTATGAAGAGTTTTAACCCTTCATCGAGCCCTTTTCTTGCAAATTGATGTGGAAATCAAAAGCTGTTTTCAGATCATGTGGGGTATGTTGGAACGCATTCTTTGACGCGCGTTCCACATATTCCTCCAACAATGGTCGATATTCTGGGTGTGCCACGGCGATCATTTTGCTCACTCGATCGCGAGGCGAAAGACCACGCAAATCCGCATATCCGTATTCGGTAATGACCACCATCGCATCATGTTCGGTGTGATCAATATGGGAAGCGAAAGGAACAACTGCTGAGATTGCATCGCCCTTTGCTACCGAAGGCGAGATGAAGCTAGACACAAAAGCATTTCGCGTGAAATCGCCCGATCCACCGATACCATTCATAATGCGACTTCCACCAACATGAGTGGAGTTAATATTGCCGTAGATATCCGCCTCAATCATTCCGTTAGAGGCGATCAGCCCCATTCGTCGAATAACTTCTGGGCTATTAGAAATCTGCAGTGGGCGGGTTACCAGGTGCTTACGGTACCGGGCTGCCTCTCGGTTCATCTTCTCTGCGTATTCAGGCGAAAGTGCAAATGATGTCGCAGATGCTACGGTCATTTTTCCGGCATCAATCAAATCCAGCATGCCGTCCTGAACGACTTCTGTATAGGCTTGAATATTTTCAAATTTGGAATCCAACAAGCCTGCCATCACTGCATTAGGCACATTTCCTACGCCGGATTGCATAATATATCCGTCATAAGTTAGTCGGCCTGCAGATACTTCTCCCTCAAGAAAATCAAGGAAGTTGCCCGCAATCTGGCGTGATACCTCATCAAAAGGCTTGAACGGACTATTGCGGTCAGGTGCATCAGTTTCCACCACAGCAACCACTTTTTCAAGATCAATCTCAATATAGGGTGTTCCGATGCGGTCCCCTACTTTAGTGATTGGTATCGGCGTGCGATTAGGCAAAAGTGGCACACGGTAGATATCAGCCATCCCTTCTAACTCAAGGGACTGCCAGGAATTCACCTCGATGATAACCTGCTTCGCAGAATCCAAGAATTCCAGGTTATTTCCCACACCTGAAGAAGGAATTAAATGGCCTTCTTCAGTAATGCGAGTAACTTCAACGATCGCAATATCTAGCTGCCCGAAAAACCCTTGTTCTACTTGCATCGCAGAATGAGAGAGGTGAATATCTTGATATTTAGTTTCACCAGCGTTGATTCGATTACGAATTACTGGATCTGATTGATACGGCATGCGGTAATTAATGGCATTTGCTTCTGCCAAAACGCCATCACAATCAGGTGCTGTTGAAGCTCCTGTGAATAGGTCAATCGCAAAAGGGTTACCGCGATCATGAAACTGTGTGGCGCGATTTGCAATGGATGTGGGTAGTGCTTTGGGGTAAGCAGCGCCAGTAAAGCCAGACATTCCGACTTTATCCCCATGGTTCACAAACTGTGCAGCATCATCTGAAGACATGACCTTCGCGGCCAGTTGAGCGTTCGAAATTCTAGAAGACATTGTGTGCTCTTTCTGTATTTTCTTGGAAGATACCAACAAAGAGGAGCTATTCAGCCCACTTGTTGTTCTCAATTACTTCGACAAAATTTCCTCGTACAAATCCAGGAACGAACCGCTCTAAAACATCCGCTTTCACATTTCCAAAGGTGGTTTCTGGCCGGTCTTTGATTCCATCAGTAAATGCTGCCAAGATTTGCTTCTTGAAATCAGGTCGTGGGTGGAGCTGCGTGATCTCCGCTCGTTGTTCCTCGGTGATGGTGTCGTATCCAATGCCCAGCACATCATGCTCAACACCACGGGTCACCAAAGCTACTTCAGCATCCATATGCAATGGAATTTCTGGGGTTGTGTGTAGTGCAATAGCATTCCAGACCTTAGTTGCCTCGGCATCAGCAATTCCATGAGAAAACAGGAAACGTCGAGCTTCATCAGCACCATCGATTTCAAAGCGCTGGTCTTCACGACGAAACTTCTCAGTCAGCCCAAGGTCATGGAACATAGCTCCTACATAAAGCAGCTCTGGATCAAATGAAATCTGATCCTGTGTACCGCGTAGGGCACCAAAAATAAAAACACGACGCGAATGGTTATAAATCAGGGGTGAAGCAAACTCTCGAACCAGCTCAGTAGCTTCTCGGGCCAAAGTGGAATCTGGGATAGTGATACCTGAAATAGTTTCAGCCATGTAGCTCTCCTCCATCGGAATTAATTACCTTAATGTCCAATTGTGCCGAAGTAGCTTATGGTTAAGCCATGTCTTTCAAGCCAATAAAACCTCAAAAACAGACATGAGAAAAGTCGGATTTCTGGTATTCGATGATGTGACGATGCTCGATGTCTCAGGCCCTGCGGAAGTTCTTAGCAGAGCTACTGACTATGAACTCGTCTACTTTTCACCTACTGGAGGCTCTATTTCCTCAAACAGTGGTCTTTCCGTCTCCGGCACGTTGATTCCTGATCTTGAGCTGACAAAAAGCCTAGACACACTCATTATCGCGGGCTCCGATGCACTTCCGGGCTCCCCCTGGCCAGACGGTCTTATAGAAGCTGCACGAATACTTACTACAGGCACGCACCGTATAGCTAGCGTGTGCACCGGAGCATTTATTCTTGCTGAGCTTGGGTTACTCAACGGGCGCCATGCGACTACTCATTGGAAAAATGCCCAAGATCTCGCGCGTAGATATCCCAAAATCCGAGTTGATGCAGATATCTTGCACGTCCATGATGGTCAATTCATCACCTCAGCAGGCATTTCTGCAGGTATTGACCTTGCTTTATCCATTGTGGAAGAAGACCATGGCGCTTCAGCTGCCCGAGAAATTGCTCAGGAAATGGTTGTATTCATGCACCGTCCAGGTGGACAATCACAATTTACGGGTGCTTATAGCTATTCACCAGCTAGTAATTCCATAGTCCAAAAAGCCATATCTATCTTCGATGCTGACCCAACTGGAGAACACACTCTAGTTTCACTTGCTCATGCAGTTTCCGTCAGTACTCGCCACCTAAGTAGGCTCTTTCAACAGGAACTTGGTATTACTCCAGCGCGTTGGATCGAGCGCATGCGGTTGTCTCGAGCTCAGAAATTTATCCTTGATGGCTTTACTATCTCCGCGACAGCTCAACACTCAGGATTTGGTAGCGATGAGAATCTTAGAAGAGCATTTTCCAGAAGTTTTCATATGTCGCCCACCGAATATCGAGCACGATTCAGCTCAACATTTCGAACTTTTTAACACCTACAATTGAGCGCTGAGCATACCAGCGGTAACAGCGTCACCTTTGGGAGATGGATGCCATGTGCCACCCACGGCGTTTACTCTCATATCCAGAACCCCATTAACCCAAGGATCTGCTGAACAGCTGCTGTGGCCGGCAGTAGCTTCACGCAGATCAACGTGCTGGACTTCTAAAATCTCTGAGGCATCACGGATTGCGGCTTCGAGCTGGTTCATATAAGAGACCAAATTAACAGCATCTGGTTTCCTCATCTCAGTTCCGCCAATTCGCACACAAATC
Organism: Corynebacterium crudilactis; assembly: GCF_001643015.1. Lineage (NCBI taxonomy): Bacteria > Bacillati > Actinomycetota > Actinomycetes > Mycobacteriales > Corynebacteriaceae > Corynebacterium > Corynebacterium crudilactis. Next base: position 560,284 of record NZ_CP015622.1, on the reverse strand, counting down.
TCACTGCCTGTTCGTGGCATATATTCTTGATAACCCAGCAAGGTGATGTGAGCATTCGGAGCATAGTACTTCAAATAATCAATCACTGGTTTCATGCGCTCAGCATAATTTTCGCCAGTTACTGCAGCGGGATCCTGCATCGTTCCAGCAGCCACTGCCCTCTCGCCACACCCGTTGACCAGATCAAAAAGACAATTAATCACGGAATACCGCAGGTTGATAGATGAGTGCCCCCATTGATCATTCTTGCCAAACTGAATAAAGATATTCTCTGTTTTTGGTCCAATAGCCCCTAGTGCCTCTGCATGGCGAACTTCATCAGAGAAATGGAAACCAGTCGAATTAATAGAAGCTCCATTACATGAAAGATCAATAAGATCCCCCTGAGCTAAGCCTTGAGTGGCCTGCAGCTGCGCAGGCCACGACAAGTGGCCTTTTAAACAACCGCGTTCATCAACACGAAAAGGTGCATTGGTTCCTGAAGCATGGGAATCACCAAAAACTACTACTTTGGCACCGCCGGCAAAAGCTTGAGCATCAGGGATTCCTTCAGAAGAGGTCACTCCACGCAAAAAGTCAGCCTTCTGTACAGCACTACTTCCAAGACTTTGGCCCTGCGCAACTGGAAGGATACCAGTGGCTAGGAAAATAGCTACTATCGCAGCCCCAACTACATTCAGGAATTTTCTTCGTACCACAGTTAGAACTCCACTTCAGTTAGCTTCAGGAGTCCAACAGGTAGTTGAAAAATCCCCAGAGCAGATAGCAGTATCCTATCAAGTGTTCTAAACGTTGGAGGATGCAAAAAAGCACCTACCTTAAAAGGTAAGTGCTTAGTTGAGGTGCAAATTACTTCTGGCGGTTGCCGTCTTCACCCTTGAAAGGGAAGCCGAGCTCGCTGAGCAGCTTGCGACCTTCAGCGTCAGTCACAGCGGTGGTGACAACGGTGATGTCCATACCACGAGGACGGTCGACCTTGTCGACGTCGATTTCGTAGAACATGGTCTGCTCGGTGAGGCCGAAGGTGTAGTTACCGTGGCCGTCGAACTGCTGATCAGAAAGTCCACGGAAGTCGCGGATACGTGGCAGAGCCACGGTCAGCAGACGATCCAGGAACTCCCACATGCGATCGCCGCGCAGGGTAACCTTTGCGCCGATTGGCATGCCTTCACGGAGCTTGAAGTTAGCGATGGACTTCTTCGCACGGCGAAGCTGTGGCTTCTGACCGGTGATTGCGGTGAGGTCCTCGATAGCGCCGTTGATGAGCTTGGAGTCACGAGCTGCGTCGCCGACACCCATGTTGACGACAACCTTGGTGACGCCTGGGATCTGCATAACGTTCTCGAACTCGAACTCAACCTGCAGTGCGTTGCGGATTTCGTCCTGGTAGCGGCTCTTCAGACGAGGGGTGTAATTCTCAGTCATTAGATGTCCTTCCCATTGCGGCGAGAAACGCGAACCTTCTTGCCGTTTTCATCGATACGGTAACCAACGCGAGTTGGGTTACCTTCTGAATCGATGACCATGACGTTAGAGACATGGATCGGAGCTTCTTGGGTCACGATTCCGCCGGACTCAGCGCCACGCTCTGGTGCGGAGTTAGCTACGTGCTTCTTGATACGGTTAACGCCTTCGACGAGAACCTTTTCGGACTTAGGGAAAGCCGCGATGACCTGTCCCTTAGCGCCCTTGTCTGGACCTGAAATGACCAGAACCATATCGCCCTTGTGGATCTTCATTCCTAAATCACCTCCGGTGCGAGAGAAACGATCTTCATGAACTTCTTCTCACGAAGCTCACGAGCAACTGGTCCGAAGATACGGGTGCCGCGTGGCTCGTTGTCGTTCTTGATAATTACGGCAGCGTTCTCATCGAAGGAGATGTAAGAACCGTCAGCACGACGGGTCTCCTTCTTGGTGCGAACGATGACAGCCTTGACGATTTCGCCTGACTTAACATTGCCGCCTGGGGTTGCTTCCTTGACAGTGGCGACGATAACGTCACCAATGCCAGCAAAACGTCGGGTGGATCCACCAAGAACGCGGATGCACAGAATTTCACGTGCACCAGTGTTGTCGGCGATCTTCAGACGCGATTCTTGCTGAATCACTACTGGTCTCCTGACCTGGATTAATGCGTGCTGGATTTCCGTCCCAAACACGCGTGGTCTTTTGTCCTACAGATGTCTACATACTCCACAGAAGTGGGCAACGAACTATGGCTTTGCAGCTACGTCGAGGGGTCTCGGACACATGACTCGGAAAAGCACCATGAGCCCGACCTACACAGACAACCTGTATATCTAACCATATCTCTACCCCCGAGTACAAATCCCAGTTGCACTTCAATAAGCAACACTATAGGTCTAGTTTCCGATATACCTGTCAGCTCCCCGCACCTGTATCTTCTGTGGTACAGATAGCCACCAAATCTAGGGGGTAAATGCCATGCCCATGTTCCGAGTATTAAGTATAGGAAGCGGGGCTCTACTCATTACAGCATTGCTCAGCGGATGCGTTGCTCTTGAGGATCGCTCCACCGACACGTCAAGTAAACCTGCTTCGACAATCACCTCTACGGTTACCGCTACACCCACACCAGAACCTGAAACTGTTGCTTCCTCCACAGCAGCTTCCACAACACCTGTGCAATGCAACGTGGATCCACGCACCTCTGATTTTGGTCAGTTCCTTGCACAATCTCGGACTCCTGTTGGTGAACTAGGTGCCACACCAGACTCCGTTCTTCAGATCCCTGACATGTTTTACCATTTTCAAATGGGAGAAAACGGGTATGACTCATGTGCGGAATTAAGTTATGTCGTACTCAATGGTTCTAATGGTGGCACGCTAGGTCCAGCCGGTACTGGCTCTGCTATCTCCGATGCCCTCGTGCTATTTCATAATGGACAACTAGTCACTCATCCTGCACCTTTTGAAATGAAAGAGGTGGAATCTGTCACTCGGATTTCAGATTCAGAGCTTCAAGTAATTTATGGTCATGCTGGCGGAGCAACTGCAGAAGGCGTCACAGAAAAGTACACATTTACGTTCTTCATCGATAATGGAGTTCTCTCTGGGCGTGGAGATCTTCCCAAAGGTATCGATGGGCATCTTCGACTATCCCTCGTATAGCTGAGTTCCCAGAACACAGGTAGAAATTAGAAAACACCCCTGATGGAATTCCATCAGGGGTGTTAAGCATTCGCGTTAAGCGAATAGCAAGAGGTCATCATTCGAGATGACGCCCAGATTACTTAGCCTTTTCGATGATCTCGATCAGGCGGAAGTTCTTGTCCTTGGACAATGGACGAGTCTCTTCGATGCGAACCAAGTCACCGATTCCGGCGATCTGCTCCTCATCATGAGCCTTAACCTTCTTCGCGGAGCGAAGAATCTTGCCGTAGAGAGCGTGCTGCTTGCGGTCTTCGACCTCGACAACAATGGTCTTCTGCATCTTGTCAGAAACCACGTAGCCGGTGCGAACCTTGCGGGTGCTCTTTTCCTGGTTGTTCACGTTTGCCTCACTCATAATTAAGCCTCAGCTCCCGGAACCACAGACAAGCCCAGCTCACGCTCGCGAATAACGGTGTAAATGCGGGCGATGTCGCGCTTGACGGTGCGCAGGCGGCGGTTGTTGGTCAGCTGGCCAGTGGCAAGCTGAAAGCGAAGGTTGAAGAGTTCTTCCTTAGCCTCGTTGAGGCGGGTGACCAGTTCTTCTTCGTTGAGCTCACGGAACTCGTGTGCTGGGGTACCGATAGCCATTAGAGCTGATCCTCCCTCTTGACGATACGGACCTTGCATGGAAGCTTCTGGCCTGCGCGGCGAAGTGCCTCGAGAGCAGTTGCTTCGTCCGGGTAGCTCATCTCGAAGAGAATACGGCCCGGCTTGATGTTTGCAACCCACTTCTCCACAGGACCCTTACCGGAACCCATACGAACGCCGAGTGGCTTCTGGGTCAGTGGGCGATCTGGGAAGATGTTGATCCAAACCTTGCCACCACGCTTGACGTGGCGGTTGATTGCGATACGTGCAGATTCAATCTGACGGTTGGTGATGTAGGCAGGCTCGAGAGCCTGGATGCCGTACTCACCGAAAGTGACGCGGTTGCCGCCCTTAGAGATACCGCTACGGGTTGGGCGGTGCTGGCGACGGTACTTAACGCGCTTAGGAATAAGCATGTTTAGCCCTCCTGCTTCTGCTCAGCACGCTGACGACGCTGGCCACCACGACGCGGACGTGCGTTGCGGTCGCCGCGGCCGCGACGCTCTGCGGGTGCATTGATCTCGCTCTCGCGACGTCCACCAACGACGTCACCCTTGTAGATCCACACCTTGACGCCGATGCGTCCGAAAGTGGTGTGAGCCTCGTAGGTGCCGTAATCGATTTCAGCGCGAAGGGTGTGCAGTGGAACGCGGCCTTCATGGTAACGCTCGGTACGGGACATCTCGGCACCGCCGAGACGACCAGAACACACAACCTTGATGCCCTTAACCTGTGGCTGACGCATTGCAGACTGGATAGCCTTGCGCATTGCGCGACGGAATGCCACGCGGTTGGTCAGCTGCTCGGCGATGGACTGAGCCACCAGCTGAGCGTTAGCATCGACGTTCTTGACCTCGAGGATGTTGAGGGCAACCTGCTTGCCGGAAAGCTTCTCGAGCTCACGACGAATGCGGTCAGCCTCAGCGCCACGACGACCAATGACGATGCCTGGGCGAGCGGTGTGGATGTCAACGCGAACGCGGTCGCGGGTGCGCTCGATGACAACGTCGGCGATGCCGGCGCGGTCGAGGCCCTTGGACAGGAATTCGCGAATCTTGATGTCTTCAGCAACGTAAGCTGCGTAAGACTTATCGGCGTACCAATGGGACTTCCAGTCGGAAGTGATGCCCAATCGGAGGCCGTGTGGATGGATCTTCTGGCCCACTAGTTGGCTCCTTCCTTCTGGCTGTCAACGACCACAGTGATGTGGCTGCTGCGCTTACGGATCTGGAAAGCACGTCCCTGAGCACGTGGCTGGAAGCGCTTCATGGTTGGACCTTCGTCGACGTAAGCCTCGGAGATAACCAGGGTGCGTGGATCCAGGCCGAAGTTGTTCTCAGCGTTAGCTGCTGCAGATGCAACAACCTTTGCTACAGGCTCAGCTGCTGCCTGTGGCGCGTACTTCAGGATAGACAGTGCTTCGACGACAGTCTTGCCGCGAACGAGGTCAATCACGCGACGAGCCTTCATAGGGCTGACGCGGACGAAGCGAGCGGTCGCGCGTGCGGAGGTGATGTTGTCACTCATCGCTTATCGACGTCCCTTCTTGTCGTCCTTGATATGACCCTTGAAGGTCTTGGTAGGGGCGAATTCGCCCAGCTTGTGGCCAACCATGGCATCATCCACGAATACAGGCACATGCTTGCGTCCATCATGGACGGCAAAGGTGTGACCGATGAAATCGGGGAGAATGGTGGAACGGCGGGACCAGGTCTTGATGACCTGCTTGGTTCCCTTTTCGTTCTGAGCGTCTACCTTGTTGAGGAGGTGCTCATCGACGAAAGGGCCCTTTTTAAGGCTGCGTGGCATTCTTCGTTACCTCCTCTTAGCGCTTCTTGTTCTTGTTAGCACGACGGCGACGGACAATCATGTCATCGCTGTAGCGCTTAGGGCTGCGGGTGCGGCCTTCCTTCTGTCCCCATGGGGAGACAGGGTGACGTCCACCAGAAGTCTTACCTTCACCACCACCGTGTGGGTGGTCGACCGGGTTCATTACGACACCTCGGACGGATGGGCGCCAGCCCTTCCAACGCATACGACCAGCTTTACCCCAGCGAATGTTGATCTGATCGGCGTTGCCGACCTCACCAACAGTTGCGCGGCAGCGAATGTCTACGCGGCGGATCTCGGTGGATGGCATACGCAGAACTGCGTAAGCGCCTTCCTTACCAAGAAGCTGAATGGAAGTACCAGCTGAACGAGCCAGCTTAGCACCTGCGCCTGGCTTCAACTCCACGTTGTGGATGGTGGTACCAGTTGGGATGTTGCGAAGTGGAAGGTTGTTGCCAACCTTGATGTCCGCAGCAGCGCCGGACTCGATAACGGTGCCCTGGGTCAGGCCCTTCGGTGCGAGGATGTAACGCTTCTCGCCATCGAAGTAGTGAAGCAGTGCAATGTTAGCGGTACGGTTCGGGTCGTACTCGATGTGAGCGACCTTCGCCAGGACGCCGTCCTTGTCATTACGACGGAAGTCGATGACGCGGAAACGACGCTTGTGTCCACCACCGCGGTGACGGGTGGTGATGTGGCCGTGAGAGTTACGTCCGCCGGTCTTGCTCAGTGGGCGAAGAAGTGACTTCTCAGGGGTCGAGCGGGTGATCTCCGAGAACATGGAAACGGAGCTCTGACGGCGACCCGGGGTTGTCGGCTTGTACTTACGAATAGCCATAATGTGTCCTTTTCTATCGACGTCTTAAGCGACGGAGCCGTTGAAGATGTCGATGGAGTCGCTGCCTTCGCGAAGAGTCACATAAGCGCGCTTGGTGGCTTTGCGAGTACCGAAGCCGGAGCGGGAGCGCTTGCGCTTACCTGCACGGTTAAGGGTGTTCACAGATGCAACCTTGACGCCGAAGATCTCTTCGATGGCAATCTTAATCTGAGTCTTGTTAGCGTCAGTGGAGACGAAGAACGTGTAAACGTTCTGCTCCATGAGGCCGTAAGACTTCTCAGAAACGACCGGTGCGATGATGATGTCGCGTGGGTTGGCGATAGTAGCCATTAGTTCTGCTCCTCCTGTGCCGCACCAGAAGCGCGGTTGATGAAGGTGTGGAGAGCCTCAACGGAGAACACAACGTCGTCAGACTTGAGAACGTCGTAGGTGTTCAGCTGATCAGCGGCCAGAATGTGGACGCCAGGCAGGTTGTTAGCACTCCTCTGGGCGTTAAGATCCTCACGGCTCAGTACGAGCAGTACGGACTTACGCTCGGTCAGACGCTCGATGAAAGCCTTTGCAGACTTGGTCGAAGGCTTCTGGCCAGGCACCAATTCGGAGATGACGTGGATGCGTGCAGTGCGTGCACGATCGGAAAGCGCACCGTAAAGTGCAGCCTTGATCATCTTCTTAGGGGTGCGCTGAGAGTAGTCGCGTGGCTTAGGGCCGTGGGAAATGCCACCACCGGTGAAGTGAGGTGCACGGATCGAGCCCTGACGAGCGCGACCGGTTCCCTTCTGGCGGAATGGCTTACGGCCACCGCCACTTACTTCAGCACGGGTCTTGGTGGAGTGGGTGCCCTGTCGAGCTGCTGCAAGCTGTGCGTTGACAACCTGGTGCAGCAGTGCGACGGAAACCTCACGGTCAAAAATCTCTGCAGGGAGTTCTACAGAACCGTTGATGTTTCCATCAGCGGTCTGAACATCCAGCTTCAGATTCGTCATGCGTGTGCACCGCCCTTCACTGCGGTCTTAACGGTAACGATGCCACCACGGTTACCAGGGATTGCGCCCTTGATAAGGATGATGTTGGCATCGGCGTCAATCTTCTGAACCTTGAGGTTCTGGGTGGTGACGCGGTCATTACCCATACGGCCAGCCATACGCTTGCCCTTGAAGATGCGACCTGGGGTAGCAGCTGCACCAATGCCACCAACGCGGCGGTGTGCAGCCTGGTTACCGTGGCCAGCACCCTGGCCAGCAAAGCCGTGACGCTTCATAGCGCCGGCGAAGCCCTTACCCTTGGAGGTACCGGTGACGTCAACGAACTTAATGTCGTTGAAGATCTCCACGGTAACATCCTGGCCGAGCTCGTAACCGGAGATATCGTCCATACGAATCTCGGTGACGTGACGGCGGGGGGTAACGCCTGCTTTGTTGTAGTGACCAGTCAAAGGCTGGTTCACCTTGCGTGGGTCGATTTCGCCGTAAGCAATTTGGATGGCGTTGTAGCCATCGGTCTCAACGGTGCGAATCTGGGAAACTACGCATGGACCCGCTTCAACGACGGTAACCGGAATAACGCGGTTTTCCTCGTCGAAGATCTGAGTCATGCCGAGCTTTGTGCCCAGAATGCCCTTGATCTCGTTTTCACTCATTATTTATTCTCCGCTGCCAAAAATTCCGTCGATCACTGAATATTCACGTCGACGCTGGCCGGAAGGTCGATGCGCATAAGTGCATCAACAGTCTTCGGCGTCGGGTCGAGGATGTCGATCAGGCGCTTGTGAGTGCGCATCTCGAAGTGCTCGCGAGAATCCTTGTACTTATGTGGAGAACGAATAACGGCGTATACGTTCTTTTCGGTAGGCAAAGGCACCGGTCCAACGACTCGGGCACCCGTACGGGTGACCGTCTCAACGATTTTGCGTGCAGACGCATCAATCGCTTCGTGGTCGTAGGCCTTGAGCCTAATGCGGATCTTTTGTCCCGCCACGCTTATCCTCTTCCTCGCTAGTCCCACATCTTCCATAATTGGAAAAGCGGTGGGAATTCGCTTAATTCTTTACTCTATAACGTTGTCCGGGCTAGGGGCTCGGGCGCAACGCCAGTGTTTAACCTGACCTGTCACATGTGTCTGACATTGGATCACGGGCGCTGTGCAAATAAAACGCGCCACGATGAACCCGATATAAATCAGGAAAATCGGAAGGGACCAAAATGCGTGATCTAGGCCCTAACGTAACTGCCGCTGTTTATTTACCATGCCCCTTCTCCGGTTCCGCCTTCACCAGTTACCCGGCTACAGTGGATACCCCCTGAAGTTGAATCACACTTGCATGTTCCTCGACCTCAATTGAAGGTGTCATGTTTGCCTTACCAACTGGTGCGTTTAATTCGCACCGTGTTAAGGCAACTCAAGTAGTTAACCATAAAGCCACCTGGAGTACAACCCCTATCTGCAGAAACTTTCCTCTTTCACGCAGAAAGTTCAAAGTGAAATGTTTCACACTTAGCCAAAGAAACTCTATTGTTAGAACCCACCCGCCCCTACGAGGTTCAGCCCTCTAGAGGAATAATCTTTTCCAGCATCCCTAGTTCCATCACTGCCCCACTGCCAGTTTCCTGTACTTTAAATGTCTGCCCCGGAGTAGCACTGATCAGTTGATCCCACTTCACACTGCGCTGCTCCACAGTTCGCCGCGAGGATTGATAAAGTTCGAGCCCATGATTGAGTAACGCAGTATCTCCATCATCAAAAATAAGCTGATAAGTCTTATCCCCCAACTTTCTGCGACGCACTCCAGTCAAGCTCTCGATCTCAGCGGTTGGATTTTCATTGAGCAAAGTAATACGCACGACTACTCCAAACCGGTGCTCGACACCTTCGGTATCCGTAATAACTAGCGGTTCGCCTGAGCGACAGCGTCGAAGCTTTTCAAATTCCCATACTCCGGGCTGAGGTGCCGGCTGTTCCCTGTTTATTCTTCGCACGCTGACGCGATATGGATCTACAGTCACTCGAAAAGCTGGTGATTCTGTTTCAACGAGAAAACGACCCCGGACTACCTCTTCAGACATTGGAGCACAAGCTGCAGCATAACCACGCACCTCACCGGGATTCTCTCGATAGAGAGTAAGAAGTGCTTCCACAAGATCTTCATCGGTGTTCCCCCAACCGATGCCCCGATTACCTAGCATGCCGAAAAGTGTTGGCAACGTGAGATCTGGCTGTGCCTCCCAGACTCGTTGTAGCTGGGCGAGAACCTGGGGAATGCGAGAAGGATCCTTCATGGCTCTTGATTGTAGTTCCCCAAGGATGCTCTCCCGAGGCCATGGCCCTCGAAATACAAAAACAGCGGTCCCAGAGGAATTATCCTCTGGGACCGCTGTAAGTTTGTCAAAGCCTAAAAAGCTTCAACAGTTAGAGCATCAAATTACTTGATGATCTTGGTGACACGGCCAGCGCCAACGGTGCGGGAGCCTTCGCGAATAGCGAAACGCAGGCCCTCGTCCATAGCGACAGGCTGGATCAGGGTGACGGACATGTCGACGTTATCGCCAGGCATAACCATCTCGGTGCCCTCTGGCAGCTTCACAACACCGGTAACGTCGGTGGTGCGGAAGTAGAACTGAGGACGGTAGTTGTCGAAGAATGGGGTGTGGCGGCCGCCCTCATCCTTAGCAAGAACGTAGACAGAGCCCTCGAACTCGGTGTGAGGGGTGTAAGCGCCTGGCTTAACGATAACCTGGCCACGCTCAACGTCTTCGCGCTTGATGCCGCGAAGAAGCAGACCACAGTTGTCGCCAGCTTCAGCGGAGTCAAGAAGCTTACGGAACATCTCGATACCGGTAACGGTGGTAGAGGTGGACTTTTCCTTGATGCCGATGATGTCAACGTCATCGTTAACGTTCAGGGTGCCACGCTCAACACGACCGGTAACAACGGTGCCACGACCGGTGATGGTGAAGATATCCTCGATAGGCATGAGGAATGGCTTCTCGGTCTCACGGATTGGGTCTGGGACGTTGTCGTCACAAGCCTGCATGAGCTCAAGAATCTGCTTGCCCCACTTCTCGTCGCCCTCAAGAGCCTTCAGAGCGGAGATGTGAACAATTGGAGCCTCTTCGTCGTAGTCCTGCTCAGCAAGAAGTTCGCGAACTTCCATCTCGACGAGCTCGATGATTTCCTCATCGTCAACCATGTCGCACTTGTTAAGAGCAACGAGGATGTAAGGAACGCCAACCTGGCGAGCAAGAAGAACGTGCTCACGGGTCTGTGGCATTGGGCCGTCGGTAGCAGCAACAACGAGGATTGCGCCGTCCATCTGAGCAGCGCCGGTGATCATGTTCTTGATGTAGTCGGCGTGGCCTGGAGCGTCAACGTGTGCGTAGTGGCGCTTTTCGGTCTGGTACTCAACGTGGGAGATGTTGATCGTGATGCCACGTTCCTTCTCCTCTGGAGCCTTATCGATGGAGTCGAAGGCGAAAGCCTCGTTGAGCTCAGGGTAAGCGTCAGCCAGAACCTTGGTGATAGCCGCGGTGGTGGTGGTCTTACCATGGTCAACGTGACCGATGGTGCCGATGTTAACGTGGGGCTTGGTACGCTCGAACTTCGCCTTTGCCACTGTATGTCCTCCTGGACTTCGTGGTGGCTACGACTTTCGCAGCCACGATATTGGTTTGCTTTCACTGTCATGATCCACCGGAAGGCTTTACACACAGATCTAGCGCATTACAAAATGTGCCAGTTACTGAATCCTAAGGGCAACGGCGTTGATTTTCAAACTACCAGCTACCCTGTGGATATTCGCAGGGTAACGGCCAGCTAAATACATCGGAATCTTGCCTTATAGCCGATTTCAAAATACTTAACAAGCCGCTACCCTACTCCACCTTACGCGCCTACTGACACGCTATAACGCGCGGGGTGGTGAGGGGTGCGTCGAAAAGCAAATGCTTTTCGACGCTTGCTTCTTTTGGACCTAAGAGGTCTTAGGAAGCGGTGCCGTTGCGCTCAGCAATAACATCTGCTGCAACGTTGGCTGGGACCTCTGCGTAGGAATCGAAGACCATGGAGTAGTTTGCACGACCCTGGGTCTTGGAACGCAGGTCACCGACGTAACCGAACATCTGTGACAGTGGAACCTTAGCCTTGACGATCTTGGCACCCGCACGATCATCCATGGAAGCAATCTGTCCACGACGGGAGTTTACGTCACCGATGACTTCACCCATGTACTCCTCAGGAGTGGTGATTTCAACGGACATGATTGGCTCCAGAAGAACTGGCTTTGCCTTTGCAACAGCTTCCTTGAACGCCTGGGAACCAGCGAGCTTGAAGGCCATTTCAGAGGAGTCAACGTCGTGGTAAGCGCCGTCTTCAAGGGTTGCCTTGACGTTAACCAGTGGGTAGCCAGCGAGGAAGCCGTACTGCATTGCATCCTGGATACCAGCGTCGACAGATGGGATGTATTCACGAGGAACACGACCACCGCTGACAGCGTTGTTGAACTTGTAGGTTGCGGACTCGCCCTCTTCAAGCTCATCTGCGGTAGGTGCGTAAGGCTCGATGGAGATGATGACCTTAGCGAACTGACCGGAACCACCGGTCTGCTTCTTATGGGTGTAGCTGAGGGACTCAACCGCCTTGCGGATGGTCTCACGGTAAGCAACCTGTGGGTCACCGATGTTTGCCTCAACCTTGTACTCGCGCTTCATGCGGTCAACAAGAACGTCCAAGTGGAGCTCGCCCATGCCGCCGATGACGGTCTGGCCGGACTCATCGTCCAGGTGAACGGTGAAGGTTGGGTCTTCTTCAGCAAGCTTCTGGATAGCTAGGCCGAGCTTTTCCTGGTCAGACTTGGTCTTTGGCTCAATTGCAACCTGGATAACTGGATCCGGGAAGTCCATGGACTCAAGAATGATTGGGTTAGCAGCATCACACAGGGTGTCACCGGTGGTGGTGTCCTTCAGGCCGATGAATGCGTAGATGTTACCAGCGTGTGCAATCTCAACAGGGTTTTCCTTGTTGGCGTGCATCTGGAACAGCTTGCCGACGCGTTCCTTCTTGTTCTTGGTGGAGTTAAGAACCTGCTCGCCTGGCTCAACCTTGCCGGAGTACAGACGAACGAAGGTGAGCTTACCGAAGAATGGGTGTGCTGCAATCTTGAATGCAAGTGCAGACAGTGGCTCTGTGTCAGAAGGCTTACGGGTCAGAACCTTCTCAGGATCCTTAACGTCGGTGCCCTGGGTCTCGCCAACATCCAGTGGGGATGGCAGGAAGTCGATGACTGCGTCGAGCAAAGGCTGAACGCCCTTGTTCTTGTATGCAGTACCACAGTAAACAGGGTAGATCTCAGAGTTAACAACCATCTTGCGGATAGCTGCCTTGATCTCAGCGATGGTCAGTTCTTCGCCGCCGAAGTACTTCTCCATGAGAGCTTCATCAGATTCTGCAACGGTTTCGAGCAGCTTCTCGCGGTACTCTTCAGCACGCTCAACGAGATCAGCTGGGATTTCCTCAACGGTAGCTTCGGTACCAATTGGGGTAACTCCACGCCAGGTCAGAGCCTTCATTTCAAGAAGGTCAACGACGCCGTCGAAGTTGTCTTCAGCACCGATTGGGAGCTGCATGATCAATGGCTTTGCACCAAGACGATCCTGGATGGTACCAACGGTGAAGTAGAAATCAGCACCGAGCTTATCCATCTTGTTCACGAAGCAGATACGTGGAACGTCGTACTTGGTAGCCTGACGCCAAACCTGCTCGGACTGTGGCTCAACGCCTTCCTTGCCGTCGAACACAGCAACTGCGCCGTCAAGCACGCGGAGGGAACGCTCAACCTCAACGGTGAAGTCAACGTGACCAGGGGTGTCAATGATGTTGACCTGGTTGTTATCCCAGAAACAGGTAACCGCAGCGGAGGTAATGGTGATGCCGCGTTCCTTCTCCTGCTCCATCCAGTCGGTGGTTGCGCCACCGTCGTGGGTCTCTCCGACCTTACGGTTAATGCCGGTGTAGAAGAGGATGCGTTCGGTGGTCGTGGTCTTACCAGCATCGATGTGCGCCATGATGCCGATGTTGCGGACCTTGTTTAGATCCTTAAGCACTTCTTGTGCCACAGTGGTACCCCAACTTGATAGTTTGCGATGATTCCCTTTTAGCCACTTGGGCATCCATGACAGATACCCAAGTATTTAAAAGTTTTTCACCTACGGATAATTCTCTTGTTACATTTTGCCACTAACTTGCGTTTGAAGCAGCACGCTCCACACAAGTGACATGGATTTTTCAGCAACATACTGCCGAAACAGTGTTTAAATTTATCTAGTTCACAGCTGTGAACTGCACTAATGAGACTAAAAGCCCAGTCACTTTGAAGTAACGCAGACCGCCAGCATATTCAAATATGAAGTGCGCCGGCAGGCGTTGATCTTAAAAGTGATTGGGCATTCATGTCGTGCTAGTACTACCAGCGGTAGTGAGCGAAGGCGCGGTTGGCCTCTGCCATCTTGTGAGTGTCTTCACGACGCTTCACGGAAGCACCAAGGCCGTTGGCTGCATCCAGAAGTTCGTTTGCAAGACGCTCGATCATGGTGTTCTCACGACGCTGACGGGTGAAGGTTACCAACCAACGCAGTGCAAGGGTGGTTGCGCGCTCTGGGCGAACATCCACTGGCACCTGGTAGGTAGCGCCACCAACACGGCGGGAACGAACTTCGAGGTCTGGGCGGATGTTGCCAAGAGCCTTCTCGAGGGTTCCTACTGGATCGGTGCCGGTCTTCTCGCGGCAGATCTCGAGGGCACCGTAGACGATGCGCTCTGCGGTGGACTTCTTGCCACCGATAAGGATCTTGTTTACGAGCTGAGTAACGAGCTCAGACTTGTATACTGGATCCAGAACAATTGGACGCTTAGGAGCTGCTGATTTACGCATTTTTAATTATCCCCTCTTCGCGCCGTAGCGGGAACGAGCCTGCTTGCGGTCCTTAACACCCTGGGTATCCAGTGCGCCACGAACGATCTTGTAACGAACACCTGGGAGGTCCTTAACACGACCACCGCGAACGAGCACCATGGAGTGCTCCTGCAGGTTGTGGCCTTCACCAGGAATGTAAGCAGAAACCTCGATGCCGGAGGTAAGGCGCACACGTGCAACCTTACGCAGAGCGGAGTTAGGCTTCTTAGGAGTGGTGGTGTACACACGGGTGCATACGCCACGACGCTGAGGGGAACCCTTCAGTGCCGCGGTAGCCACCTTAACGGACTTATCGTGGCGGCCCTTACGGACCAGCTGCTGAATAGTTGGCATGAACCATCCTTATTTCGGAGTTGTTCTTTTTGTCTTCTGACGTGACGCCCGGGGGACGAACACGAAAGCTGAGCTTTGTCGATGGCGCGAGAATTTAAAAAGTGTCCAGACACGCAAAAAAGGGGGCTCTCTTTGGGGCCCGACCAAACATGTCACGAACAACCTATTAAATGCCTACATGCGCCACCGCGTCCCGGAAAACCAGGGGCGGTACCAGCGCGTGTTAGCGAGGTGCCGTCAGTTCCCAACTACAAGAGTGGGACTCAGCCGTTCACATTATCAGCTAGGCACACTTTCTACAAATCCCGGCCTACACTGGGATGCATGACTGGGCCAAATGAACGTGAACCTATCAAGAAGCTCGCCACTGATCTCAACCGAAATCAAGTGGTAGATGAGCTTTCTGCAGCCGTTTCCCGTGGCCAATTAACACTCCAGGAATTTGAGGAACGTTCTGCAAAAGCATGGAATGCGAGACATGTAGATGCACTGATTGAGCTCATTTCTGATGTCCATGACAACCCGCAGAGCCTTCTCGGCCAGCACTTCCCTGGCGCTACTTTGACACCTACAGCCACGCACTTCCCCGCTAATCCGACTATCTCTGATGCTGTCTCATTAATCCGCCAGCGCATCACAGGCAATCCCCATGGTTCTAAAATATCAATTTCCATCATGGGTGCTTCTGCACGCAAAGGCGATTGGTTGGTGCCTAATACGCACACCTCCATCGCCGTGATGGGCGGCAATCAGATCGATTTACGCGATGCTTTCTTTGAAAGCGACCATATTGAGATCAATGCTTATACCCTCATGGGTGGCATTGAGATCATCGTGCCTGAAGGAGTTGTTGTGATTTGTGATGGCATCGGCATTTTTGGCGGCTTCGAGCAGTCTGTCGATAAGGCCGTCACACTTCCCCCCACTCGCCTGCCCAACAATGCGCCTACCGTCCACATCCAGGGCATAGCGTTTATGGGCGGGGTCAGTGTGACCACGAAACTGCGCGACTAAAACGCTTTTCGACGTCTCCCTCTGCGCTCAAAAGTACACGCTAAGCACATAGCCTGGTGCACTATTGAGATTAAATGTCTCGTAATTATAAGAGACTTCACCCAATGTTGGGTGCCTAAAACGTTTGATTCCAGCGCCGAAAGATGTCACATCAGCAGACGCCCAATTCTCGCGAAAAACGGAACTCGACTGGTGGAGCTCGTCGATAAGCTCTTTTAATCCGGGCGCACTAGGGCGCCGAGCGTACTCGAGGCGTAATTTAGCCGCGAACTCCGCACTGAAATGCTCCCGATCAACCCAAAACTTTGCAGCATGCGCGCCAGTAAAACAATGCAGCGCAGTGTTCGGACGATGCGGCACATCCTCAAAAATTGGAGCATACAGCTCCGCACACAACTGATTGGTGGCTAGAATATCCATCTGCTCATTGCGAATCCATGCAGGGTGGGCAGTGATCGCATCAACGATGCTCTGCAGAGGCGCTCTCGGATTCTCCTGCACCGGTGCACTTTGCGGGAGCTCTGCGCGATACGCCAAGTTATAAAGGTGCTCTTGTTCAATCGGACTTAACTGCAGAGCCTTCGCCAAAGATTGCAAAATTTCAGTCGACGCACCTTTGAGGTTTCCACGCTCAAAACGGATGTAGTATTCCAAAGAAATACCCGCAAGATCCGCGACTTCTTCCCGACGAAGCCCCGGCACACGACGATCACTCCACGACGATGTTTCTATCCCCGCAGCTGCCGGAGTAATCCGCGCGCGTCTTGTAGTGAGGAAATCTTTGACTTCCTGTTTCAGCAGCTCCTCCATAAATCGCCATCTTAGAGCGGGCTTTTCACATTGCCCACTGCTGCCCGCCAGATAACCCAAAACCACACGGCAAAAGCAGCAAAAGAACCAACCCAGCCAGCAATCGCGATACCCGAGTTCTCAGCATGTGTGCCCCACAGCCCTAGAGCTAACAACACAGCACCAATAGCAATCCCAATAGATAGTTTCCACATATCTATAAAAGTAGGTTTGATCTGGGGGTTTTCCTAAAGATTTGAGGGTTAAGGATTTTATTCCCCACGTCTGTGTGCAAACTTGACTCAAATCAGTCCAGAAAGCAGCACGATTGGGGTTACCCGCATATAGATCATCCCGCCACATGCATTACATCGAACAAGCCAGCACTTTTATCGCTGAGATAGAAGCCATTACGGAGAGTTTCCTATGTTTAGATATTTCTAACCACCATAAAGAGTGCAGGAGTTGGTTAAACACTCGAGCTAGGCCCCCGGCTTGCTTAAGATGCAAATTCTCGTTCCACATCGCTGGCGAATTCAATCGGTGGATGCACCAGAATCTCACAGGATTCTCAATAGTTTCATATGCCCCAAAAATAATCCCCTCTAGATGCCCGCCTAAACGCCTGATAGGCACTGTTTTATACGAACGCCCATTCTAAATATTCAATCCTTTAAATCAGCACACAGCCACATCGTTAAATAATTAACCCTGACTTGACTCATGTGAGCGCCATCCCCCTGTTGCAGTTCTACATTGTCATGAAAAGAGGAAAGACCCCACCGAGAAATTTCTCGGTGGGGTCTTAACTTTTCAGCGACCAATTATTGCTGTGCTGGAAGAGGCGTTCCTTGCTCTAGAATGCTTCATCCAGTGGGACGGACGCGCCGGTGAATTCACCGAATCCATCGTCACCGTAGATCGACTCACCATAAGTTGGGATCGAGTACGCAGCGTTGCGGGCAGCCTCAGTTGGCTTGATGGAGATGTTGCGGTAACGAGAGATACCGGTACCAGCTGGGATCAGCTTACCGATGATCACGTTCTCCTTCAGGCCGATGAGCTTATCGGAGCGCTTGTTGATGGCAGCATCAGTCAGGACACGAGTGGTCTCCTGGAAGGACGCTGCAGACAGCCAAGACTCAGTTGCAAGCGAGGCCTTGGTGATACCCATGATCTCAGAGCGCAACTCTGCAGGCTGTCCGCCTGCACCGATAGCTTCGGAGTTAGCCAGCTTCGCCTCAGAGAGGTCAACCAAAGAACCTGGAAGGAACTCAGTTGAACCGGACTCAATGACGGTTCCGCGACGAAGCATCTGTCGAATGATGATTTCGATGTGCTTATCGTGGATGGCCACACCCTGTGCACGGTAAACAGCCTGCACCTCATCGATGAGGTGCTGTTCCACACCACGGCGGCCGAGGATCTCGAGCACGTCATGTGGATCAGCTGCACCGCGGAGCAGACGCTGGCCAACGGTGACGCGGTCACCTTCGGTCAGGGTGCGCTCGATGAACGCACCAGCGTTGGACTCCATAGCCACGCGAGTGGATGCAAGACCCTGTCGCTTGGACAGCTTCTCGTAGACAACGTTGTCTGAGCCATCATCAGGAACGATGGTCAGAGTGTAGAAGTTGCCTTCATCCTCAAGGTGGATAACGCCTTCAACAGAAGCGATTGGAGCACAGTTCTTAGGAACACGTGCTTCGAAAAGCTCCTGAACACGAGGCAGACCGCCGGTAATATCGCCACCGACACCACCTTGGTGGAAGGTACGCATGGTCAGCTGGGTACCAGGCTCACCAATGGACTGTGCAGCAACAATGCCGACAGCCTCTCCGATATCAACCTGCTGTCCGGAAGCCATGGACTTGCCGTAGCACTTAGCACAAACACCAGTTGGGGTCTGGCAAGTAAGTACGGAGCGGACCTTGACATCCTTGACGCCAGCCTCAACCAGAAGCTCAATGTTGAGCTCGGTCAGGTCGGTGCCAGCGGTGAGAAGAACTTCTCCTGCAGCGTTGGTTGCATCGCCAGCCAGAACACGACCAGAGACAGAAGTCTCGATCAGGTCATGGCCGGTGTAACCGGTGACAGCGCCAGTTGCATCCAAGATTTCAGCTGCAACAGGAACGCGAACACCCTGGCGGGTTCCACAATCCTCGACGCGGACGATGACGTCCTGAGCGACGTCGACAAGACGACGGGTCAGGTAGCCGGAGTCAGCGGTACGAAGCGCGGTATCGGCAAGTCCCTTACGGGAACCGTGTGAGTTGTTGAAGTACTCGAGAACGGTCAAGCCTTCACGGAATGAAGTCTTAATCGGACGGGTGATGTAATCACCCTTCGAGTTCACAACCATGCCCTTCATGCCTGCAAGGGTCCAGATCTGACGCATGTTACCGGCAGCACCGGACTTCACGATCATTGGAATTGGGTTGTCGTCTGGGTACAGATCCTCGACAGCCTGTCCAACCTCGTCGGTTGCGTCCTTCCACAGTTCGACCAGACGATCGTAGCGTTCACGACCGGTGAGCTTACCGCGGTTGTACTTAACTTCGATCTGGCGTGCAGATTCCTCGTAGCGGTCCAGCATTTCTTCCTTGTTAGGAAGAACCAGAACGTCAGACATAGCAATGGTGACGCCGGAACGGGTTGACCAGTAGAAGCCAGCGTCCTTCATCTTGTCCATGGTCTGAGCCACAGTGATCATTGGGTACTTAGCTGCGAGGTCATTAACCACATCGCCAAGCATGATCTTGTCGGAGCCGCCACCCTTACGGACCATGACGCCCTCAAGGTATGGGTAGTTCCAAGGCAGGATCTCGTTGAACATAACGCGGCCCAAGCTGGTGTGTGCGAGCCAGGTTTCACCCTGGTTCCATCCGTCTGGGAACTGCGCTGCCTCTACCTCTGCTGGTGGGCGAAGGTGGTTGAGGCGAATGCGCACTATAGCCTGCAGGCCAAGTACACCGCGGTCATAAGCCATGATTGCTTCTGCCAAGGAGGAGTAAATGCCCTTTTCAGGACCATTCTCATCCGCAGGAGCATAAGCGCCCTGTCCGCCGAACTCTTCTGCAGACTTCTCCAGAGTTAGGTAGTACAGGCCAGTAACCATGTCCAGACGTGGCATAGCCAATGGCTTGCCTGAAGCTGGGGACAAAATGTTGTTGGATGCAAGCATCAGCACGCGGGCTTCAGCCTGAGCTTCAGCGGACAGTGGCAGGTGAACTGCCATCTGGTCACCATCGAAGTCGGCGTTGAAAGCTTCACAAGCCAGTGGGTGCAGCTGAATAGCCTTACCTTCAACAAGGACAGGCTCGAAAGCCTGAATGCCCAAGCGGTGCAGGGTTGGTGCACGGTTCAGCATCACTGGGTGCTCAGAGATGGCCTCTTCGAGGACGTCCCACACCTCAGGGCGCTGGCGCTCAACCATGCGCTTTGCAGACTTGATGTTCTGTGCGTACTCGTTCTCCACAAGGCGCTTCATAACGAAAGGCTTGAAGAGCTCGAGAGCCATCAGCTTAGGCAGACCACATTCGTGGAGGCGCAGCTGAGGACCAACGATAATTACGGAACGACCAGAATAGTCAACACGCTTACCCAGAAGGTTCTGACGGAAACGACCCTGCTTGCCCTTGAGCAAGTCGGAGAGAGACTTCAGCGGACGGTTACCCGGTCCGGTAACTGGGCGACCGCGACGACCGTTATCGAACAGTGCATCTACAGATTCCTGCAGCATGCGCTTTTCGTTGTTCACGATGATCTCAGGTGCACCGAGTTCAATCATGCGCTTGAGGCGGTTGTTGCGGTTGATTACACGACGGTAGAGGTCGTTCAAGTCGGAGGTCGCGAAGCGTCCACCGTCAAGCTGAACCATTGGGCGAAGCTCTGGTGGGATCACTGGGATCGCATTCAGAACCATGCCGGCTGGATCGTTGCCGGAACGCTGGAAGGCTGCAACAACCTTCAGGCGCTTCAGCGCACGCATCTTCTTCTGGCCCTTGCCATTGTTGATGATGTCGCGCAGTTCTTCAGCCTCTGCATCGAGGTCGAAGTTGTGGATCAAAGCCTCGATGGACTCTGCACCCATACCACCAGTGAAGTAATCCTCGTAGCGGTCGATCAGTTCATCGTAGAGCTTCTCATCGCGGATCATCTGCTTTGGAGCAAGCTTGATGAAGGTCTGCCAGACCTCATCTAGACGATCGATTTCGCGCTGTGCACGCTCACGGATGTGCTGCATTTCCTTATCGGCTGCAGCCTGAACCTTGCGGCGAGCATCGGCCTTAGCGCCAGCTGCTTCGAGTTCAGCGAGATCCTCTTCGAGCTTCTCAGCACGATCAGCGATATCAGACTCTGCATCTGCCTCAACGTCCTTCTTCTCCAGAAGCATTTCTGCCTCGAGAGTTGTCTGGTCGCTGTGGCGAGCTTCGTCATCAACACTGGTGATGATGTTTGCACCGAAGTAGATGATGAGGTCGAGGTCTTTTGGAGCAAGGTCCAAAAGGTAACCCAGACGGGATGGAACACCCTTGAAGTACCAAATGTGGGTTACTGGTGCAGCGAGTTCAATGTGTCCCATGCGCTCACGACGCACCTTGGACTTGGTGACCTCAACGCCACAGCGTTCACAGATGATGCCCTTGTAGCGGACACGCTTGTACTTACCGCAGGCGCACTCCCAGTCGCGAGTTGGACCGAAAATACGCTCGCAGAACAGACCGTCCTTCTCAGGCTTGAGGGTTCGGTAGTTGATGGTCTCCGGCTTCTTAACCTCGCCCTTTGACCAACGACGAATGTCGTCAGCAGTGGCCAGGCCGATGCGGAGCTCATCGAAGACGTTTACGTCGAGCACGTAAAACTCCCTTTCCCCCCTGAACATTTCTTCAGTGTCCGGGGGATGTGTGGCTTGATTTCTAGCGGTTGTTTTCTGATCTGCTATGCGGTGTCAGCGTCGGAACGCTCGTTGCGAGACAGGTTGATGCCCAGTGAGGCACCAGCCTGGTCGAACTCGTCGTCGTCGCCCGCGAGCTCCATTGGAGTACCGTCTGCGGAGAGAACCTCCACGTTCAGGCACAAGGACTGGAGCTCCTTGAGGAGAACCTTGAAGGACTCAGGAATACCTGGATCCGGGATGTTCTCGCCCTTAACAATTGCTTCATAAACCTTGACACGGCCAACCACGTCATCAGACTTGATGGTCAACAGCTCCTGGAGTGTGTACGCAGCGCCGTATGCCTGCATTGCCCACACCTCCATTTCGCCGAATCGCTGTCCACCGAACTGAGCTTTACCGCCCAGTGGCTGCTGAGTAATCATGGAGTAAGGACCAGTGGAACGAGCGTGGATCTTCTCGTCAACAAGGTGGTGCAGCTTCAGCATGTACATGTAACCAATGGAAACTGGGTACGGGTAAGGCTCACCAGAACGTCCGTCGATAAGCATTGCCTTGCCGTCTTCGTTAACCATGACGTCGCCGTCGCGGTTTGGACGAGAGTTAGCGAGCAAGCCGAGGAGCTCTTCGTTAGAAGCACCGTCGAACACTGGGGTGGAGGTCAAAGATCCAGCAGGAACCTCAAGAAGGTCCTTAGGCAGGATATCGACCAGTTCAGCGTTCTTTGGATCCTCTGGGTCCACGGACCAACCAGCAGATGCTAGCCAACCGAGGTGAGTCTCCAAGACCTGACCAATGTTCATACGACGTGGAACACCGTGGGTGTTCAAGATGATGTCCACTGGAGTGCCGTCCGGAAGGAATGGCATATCTTCCTGAGGAAGAATCTTGCCAACAACGCCCTTGTTACCGTGACGGCCAGCGAGCTTATCGCCGTCCTGGATCTTACGCTTCTGAGCAACGTAGATACGGATCATCTCGTTGACGCCAGGAGCCAGATCGTCGTCGTCCTCGCGGGAGAAGTGGCGCACACCGATGACCTTGCCGGTCTCGCCGTGAGGCACCTTCATGGAGGTATCGCGAACTTCGCGAGCCTTTTCACCGAAGATAGCGCGCAGCAAGCGCTCTTCTGGGGTGAGCTCGGTCTCGCCCTTAGGGGTGACCTTACCGACCAGAATATCGCCGTCACGAACGTCAGCACCGATGCGAACAATACCGCGGTCATCGAGGTCCTTAAGGACTTCTTCAGACACGTTAGGGATGTCGCGGGTGATTTCCTCGGCACCAAGCTTGGTGTCGCGGGCATCGATCTCGTGCTCCTCGATGTGAATCGAGGTCAAGATGTCTTGCTCAACGATGTTCTGGTTGAGGATGATCGCATCCTCGTAGTTGTGGCCTTCCCAAGGCATGAACGCAACCAGAAGGTTACGACCAAGGGACATTTCACCATTGAAGGTACCTGGACCATCAGCAAGAACCTGGCCAGCTTCAACGCGCTCGCCCAAGTTAACCAAAGGCTTCTGGTTGTAGCTGGTGCCCTGGTTGGTGCGCTGGAACTTACGCAGCAAGTAGGTCTCGCGCTTGCCGTCATCAGCCATGATGGTGATGAAATCAGCGGAAACGTTTTCTACAACACCTGCAACTGGAGTGATTACCAGGTCGCCAGCATCATATGCAGCGCGCTGTTCCATACCGGTGCCCACGAAAGGAGCCTCGGCACGTACCAGTGGCACAGCCTGCTTCTGCATGTTCGCACCCATCAGTGCACGGTTAGCATCGTCGTGCTCCAGGAATGGAATCATCGCGGTACCAACAGAAACCATCTGACGAGGGGAAACGTCCATGTAGTCAACCGCGGTGCGGCTAACCATGGCGATATCGCCGTCCTTCAGACGAACAGTGACAGTCTCATCAGTGATGACACCGTCTTCGTCATAGTGCGTATTTGCCTGCGCAACAACGAAGCGATCTTCTTCATCAGCGGTGAGGTAGCTGATCTCATCGGTCAGCTTGCCATCGATGATGCGACGGTAAGGAGTTTCGATGAAACCGAATGGGTTCACTCGAGCATAAGAAGCCAAGGAACCGATCAGGCCAATGTTTGGACCTTCGGGAGTCTCAATTGGGCACATACGTCCGTAGTGAGATGGGTGAACGTCTCGAACCTCGATGCCAGCGCGCTCACGGGACAGACCACCCGGGCCAAGAGCCGACAAACGACGCTTATGAGTCAAACCAGACAGAGAGTTGTTCTGGTCCATAAACTGAGACAGCTGGGAAGTTCCGAAGAACTCACGGATAGCTGCAGAGACAGGACGAACGTTGATCAGGGAGGTAGGAGTAATAGACTCCGCATCCTGAGTGGTCATACGTTCACGAACAACTCGCTCCATGCGGGAAAGACCAACACGAACCTGGTTCTGGATCAGTTCGCCAACAGTGCGAAGACGACGGTTACCAAAGTGGTCAATGTCATCGGTCTCGACTGGGATCTCTTCATTGTTTGGAGAGGTCATGACGCGCTCACCTGCGTGCAGACGTACCAGGTATTCGATGGTGGTTGCGATGTCCTCTTCGGTAAGAGTCATCAAACCATCGTGGTCGCCACCAAGGCCGAGCTTGCGGTTGATCTTGTAACGACCAACGCGAGCCAGGTCATAGCGCTTCGCACGGAAGAAGCTGTTGTCCAGGAGAGACTGCGCAAGATCGCGGGTAGGCTGCTCGCCTGGACGCTGCTTGCGGTAGATCTCCAGCAAAGCCTCATCGGTGTTTGCAACACCATCGGACTCGAGGGTGGACATCATGATTTCAGAGAAACCGAAACGCTCGGTGATCTGCTCAGTGGTCCAGCCAAGAGCCTTCAGCAGTACGGTGACTGGCTGACGACGCTTGCGGTCAATACGAACACCGACCGAATCGCGCTTATCGACGTCGAACTCGAGCCATGCACCGCGAGAAGGAATAACCTTCACTGCGTGCAATGGACGCTCGGTGGACTTATCGATGGTCTGGTCAAAGTAGACGCCCGGGGAGCGGACGAGCTGGCTGACCACAACACGCTCAGTTCCGTTGATGATGAACGTTCCCTTGTTCGTCATCATTGGGAAATCGCCGATGAAAACAGTCTGGGACTTGATTTCACCGGTGGTGTTATTTACGAACTCCGCAGTCACATACAGTGGTGCCGCGTAGTTGATGTCCTTCTCTTTAGCCTCGTCAATGGTGTTCTTAACGTCTTCGAAGCGTGGCTCCGAAAGGCTCAGGGACATGTTTCCAGAGTAATCCTGGATTGGGGAGAGCTCCTCGAGAATGTTCTCAAGGCCGCTGGTTACGCGGGCTCCCTCACCGAATTCTTCCTTCTGACGAGCACGCCACTCAGGCGTACCAATCAACCAGGAGTAGGAATCCAATTGAAGATCTAGTAGCCCGGGCACCTCAATGGGTGCGGACACCTTCGCGAAAGAATAACGCTGCGGTGCACCGGGAATATCGACGACTGACTTGGTCTGGCGGGAGACTGCCAAGATGGGTCCTTCCAGCACCTCACGCGGGTAATTGCACAAGGCTGGTCAAGGCCTTAAGTGCAGATCAACACCGCTGGTATTTTTGAGCAATTTGGTCTGCTGAGGAACGCGCTCCCCCATTTAACTCCAGATAGCACTGAATGACCTTGTCAAATCGGTTTTTCCAAACCACCTTGATCAAGGTCTTAAAGCCACTGGAACGAAAAAGAGTCACGAATTCCAACGCAACGACTCAGAGTATACCAATCGAGCGCGAAAGTAAAGGGGAGATTTTCCATCTGGTGATCCGCGTGCTATTAGGACGAACTGCACAGGCGTGTTTCCCAAAAATCTTCTTGTTCCCTTCTACACGGCACCCTAGCAAACAACCCCGGGGGTTCCGCAATTCGAAACAAGAAAAATCTATCTGAACAGCAGGTTAAGCTTCACGACGCTTCTTCCCAAACGCCCCAAAACACCCGGCCAGACCCACAAGAGCCAAGATTGAACCGATCACAGTACCCACGGTATTTGCGATTTTGCTCACATCCCCATTAGGGATGTTTTCGGCCTGCGCGACCAGCGCAGACACTGCCGCTTCATCGAGGGAGGCGTCGAAAAGCAATGTCTGTTCGTACTTCTGTCCGCTGCGGTCGCCATAAAAATCATCGATATTTTCAGCTATATCAACAAGCAAACCAGTGCGCTGATCCACCCAAAAATCACGAGTCACATTGTGATACAGGTAGCCAGTTGTCGTGCCACCATCCTCTTTTGTGAGAGTGGTGGTGTTATTCGGATCCGCAAAAGACTCCGCAACATTCGCATTCTCAATCACCTGACGATAATGCAGCACCTCACGGCCCTCAATCTCAGTGGACTCCACAAAATCCGCCGGCAGAGCCTTCCGCAGCACAGGATCCACCACATTATAAGTAGTCTCCTGCGCATCAGTTGGGAACTTCAACCAAATACCATCCACGCCATACTGCACAGTAGGACTCGCCAACTGATTAGTGAGCGCAATATCAGACAAAACCTCACCGGAAGTACGATCAATGCGGAAACTCGACACCGACGCACTCAAGAGACGCTCCTGCTCAAAGCCCTGAGTATCAGGATTACCACGCAACATCGAATCACCAATACGAATAGTGGCATCATCAGCACTCGCCGGATCCATCACCTCAAAATGCAACTGACGAGTCACCGGCGTAGTCACCACACCCGCCAACGGATCAGAATTAATAGTGGTCTGAGCATCTGGGTCATGAAGAATATAAGTCGTTGCCTCCAAATCAAGAGGTAAACGGCCATCAGCGTGCACAAAGCGCGGAGCAATAAGACCCCAGACCACAAGTGCCACACCAATTCCGAGCAAGAGCGCGGAGAAAATCCTGGATTTAGGCAGCATGCGGACGATGTTACCGGAGCACCAGCCAGGCATTGGTATCGGCGTTTAGAATCCCTGGTCTACCGAATCCAACAAAGCTTTCTTATCGTCGCAATAAAAATCAATCGCAGTAATTTCAGCCTTCCCGAAATGCAGGTCTTCAATCACAACAGGCGAATGCAGCTCAAGCCGAAGATTCACCTCACTGAGCACTGGAATCCGCAATTCACCATCTTCATTGACAAAGATGTCGCCGCCCCGTCCAGCTCCGATCCCCTTTAACGAGCGAACCTGCTCCCATGGAATGACACAAGACAATCTATTTCCATGTCTAATTTTCAGACCGACATTATCAATAACATGGGGGTTCGAGCGGACTGAAGTATAAAATCCTAGCAATATAACCAGCGCATACAGGCTGCAGACAAATAGAATGATTCTCCAGATTTCGCTGGGTACGGCTAAATGTACAACAACTATTTCTACAAAACCCAGGCCGATAATTACGAATAGCACGGTCCGAAGATTCTTATATCCAGTATGGATCTCAGCTTCAGGTTCCGATTTAGCTCGACCAAAAATCCTCGTTAACGAAGCAATTAATTGAAACTCTGAAACCAGCAATACTAACGCAGCTCTAGGGACACCAAATCTATGCGCAGTTTTACTCAGAGAACTCGCCCATGAACCACATACTGTTCCATTCCGCTGAACAAGAGGCCCAAAGCAGCCAGTATTAGAACAAGAGGAAAAGCCACTACCCCGAGTGGAAACCCTCCCCCACGAACTGACACCAACACAATAATAAATTCAAAGATAAGTCCCGTCAGCATCAAAGATCTAAACAAGATCTTCATCTGAAAGCCGTGTTTTTTCCTGCATACCGTCAGTGTATAGCCCCGATCAGGATCAGGATATCGATAAATGCCGTCCTGGTTTCCCTTAAGTGCGACTTCTTATGTTCGACTTCTCGTCGTCGACTTCAGTCGGGATTTTCGAAAAACCATAGTGAAGTCGTTCTTGAGAAGTTGAGCATGAGAAGTCGTTGTCGCGAAGTCGAACTGTAGGATTTCTGAAGCTATATTTAGGCGGCAGTGTCCCCTTCTTAAGTTCGATATCACACATTCGATACCTTGCACTCAATTTCTTATCTTCGAGACCACTAGGAAAACCACCAAAAACCGACTGAAATTGAGCATGAGAAATCGAAACCGTGAAATCGAAGTTAACGCCCCCAAGCCCCCGCAGAGCCCCAAAACCCACTCCACCAGAAAACCGCCCCAAGACAGCACAAAACCCCACCCCTGGAACGTGTCCAGGATGTGGGGTTTTGAAAAGGTGTAAGAAAGTTCTTACTTAAGGGTGACCTTTGCGCCAGCCTCTTCGAGCTTAGCCTTAGCAGCCTCAGCGTCGTCCTTGTTTGCGCCCTCGATGATAGCCTTAGGTGCGCCCTCAACGAGCTCCTTAGCTTCCTTCAGGCCCAGGCCGGAGACGAGCTCGCGAACAGCCTTGATGACGCCGATCTTCTTTGCGCCTGCATCTTCAAGAACGACGTCGAACTCGTCCTTCTCTTCAACAGCAGCAGCAGCTTCGCCGCCTGCAGCAGCAACAGCAACTGGAGCAGCTGCGGTTACGTCGAAGACGTCTTCGAATTCCTTAACGAACTCAGAGAGCTCGATGAGGGTCATTTCCTTGAAAGCCTCGATGAGCTCGTCTTTTGTGAGCTTAGCCATGATGGCGTCCTTCCTGTTGTTGAGTGTTTAACACACTCGAAAAATTTGGGGTAAAACTTTTGCGCCTGATGGCGACTTAAGCTTCCTTCTTCTCCTGGAGCGCAACCGCAAGGCGTGCGACCTGAGAAGCAGGAGCGTTGAACAGGCCTGCGGCCTTTGCCAAGCTGCCCTTCATGGCGCCGGCAAGCTTCGCGAGAGTAGTCTCACGGTTGTCCAGCTCAGCAATTGCGTTGACCTGTTCAGCGGTCAGCGCGTTGCCATCCATGTAGCCACCCTTGACTACGAATGCCTTGTTCTCTTCGCCGAATTTCTTCAGCACCTTAGCGGTGTCAACTGCTTCGCCCTTGATGAAGGCAACAGCGGTTGGACCGGTCAGGAGATCATCAAGGCCCTCGACGCCAGCTTCATTAGCGGCGATCTTAACAAGGGTGTTCTTGGCGACGGAGTACTGGACATCATGTCCCAGTGCCTTACGCAGTTCGGTGGTCTGAGCCACGGTCAGGCCACGGTATTCGGTGAGAACGACAGCGTCGGTCTCAGCGAAGCGTACCTTAAGCTCTGCCAGAGCTGCTTCGTTCTTTGGATTTGCCATTACTTCGCCTCCTTCCTCTTATGTGTAATCTACTGATCCTCGGAGCTTCCCCACGGGAAAACCCATGAAAAAAGCCCCGTGCAAGAGCACAGGGCGCAATATATTCCATAACAGGAACCTAAGGCGATCAAGTGTCTCCTGCGTGGGCCGTTCCTGGGAAAGGAAACCTTCGATCCGCGATGCGGATAACCTACGGTCTTCGGTGAACCTTGAGTACAACCAGAAAAACTGGTTATTCAAACTTCGGTGTTTTACTTTAGAGCACCTTTCATTAAAACACCAAATCGCAGTTTAATTAGCAAGGAATTCAAAGGTCACGGAGATGTTTTCGGAGACTTCTACTTCTGCTGGGCGCAGTTCTAGATCAAGTGTGCGTGGCGGCGCGGCACTGCGGGTAGCCATCATTTCGGCGCGCACCGGTTGCGGGGTGGAGCTTCTGGATTCGGTGGAAGCAAGCAGAAGTTTTCCTAAGCGACCATCCATCGATTCCGCAATTGTGGTGGCGGTGCGTTTGGCGGTTGCGGATGCGCCACGAAGCGCTTGTTCCGTTGCTGATGCCGAAGCTTCCGGACTCAAAGACCAGTGGGGGCCATCGATTTGCACATCTGGGACGGCTGCCAACCGCGAGATAATCTCGCGGGCAACTTCCAGTTCCTCCACGTTTCCTGTTATTTCACCATGCCAGGCTGCACTGATTTGGCCATCATATGCAGCGTTTTCGGTGATGTGTTCGTGCCGGAGGGGGACGTCGATAAGCACACTGCTAATCGTGGAAATAGCCTCAGCTCGGCGCGCATACGCGTCGTTGGGGTGCGCGTGGGCCTCTGCAGAAAGGCGAATGAGCCACTTGTCTGCAGTGATTTTGCTGGTGTGGCGTGCGCTAGCTTGAACGGAGGATTCCATGCCTGCCGATCCTACTTATGATCCGCCAAAACAGCCTGTGCCGCCCACCATCCAGGCATGCCATGAACTCCCCCACCCGGGGCGTTGGATGCGGAGGCCATATATGTTTTCTCACCAATTTTGGATGGCATCCGTCGCATCAGTGCCGTGCCCGCGGTGATATCCCCGCCGTTCAAATTAGCGTTCCACGCTTCCAATTTCACCGCATTCGTCTCCACCGAATGCACAATGCGATCCCTAAATCCAGGCGCGAAGCGTTCAATCTGCTCAGCGATTGCCAACGCAGTTCGCTTTTCGACGAACCCCCGCGGCACATGCGCGTACGCCCACACAACGTGGTGGCCCTCCCGGGCACGAGATGGATCCGCCACCTGCTGCTGGCACAGAATAATAAACGGCCGCTTAGGCATCCTACCTGCAGCAATCTCAGCTTCGGCGAAGGCAACTTCCTGAGAATTTCCACACACATGCACCGTGGTAGCTTTTCCAACCTCAGGATTAGTCCACGGAATTGGGCCATCCAGAAGATAATCCACTTTGTAAGAGCCTGGGCCAGTTGTCCACTTCTGCATGCGCTGCGTTACTCTCGCGTCCAGTTCTACGCCGTGCAGCTTCAAGGCTTGAGAAGGGGTTTGGTTCAAGATGATGGCATCAGCACTACGAAAAGGAGTGAGCGAATCAATCGGTTCATTACAATGAATCCGGCCACCGTGCTTATGAATAACTTGCACCAGAGCATTAACGATGCTGCCACTTCCGCCAACAGCAACTGGCCATCCTCGAGACATACCCAAGGCTCCAAATAACAACCCAAAAGCAGCCGTCATTGGTTTCGTTGGCGGCGCTACCGAATGGACAGCTGAACCAATAAATAAGGATCGTGCTTCTTCAGTTTCAAAAGCCATATCCGCTAAACACCGCGCAGAGAGCAAGGCAGGGGGACCAAACTGTGCCATCCGCAGAGGGTGCGCTGGCCATTTCAACACCGGGCTCAATAAGTTTTCTAAATGCTGATCAATATTCTTCGTTAGGTTGCGATGAAGCACTTTCCAATGCCGAGCGTCTGCGCCCAACCGCTCAGCAGTCCCAACCAGCGAGGTTTCCAGCAACCCTGCACGGCCATCATCTAGTGGGTGTGCCATCGCATAGGGAGAATGCGCCCATTCCAGACCATAATCTTCCAGGCCTAAATAATGAAAAGCTGGGCTTGCCACACCAAAAGGGTGCCCTGCGGCACCCAAATCGGTAATAGTCCCCTCCCCCAGGACACTTTCAGATCTCGCCGCCCCACCCGGAGCGGCTGCTGCCTCATAGACATCTACCTGCCACCCTGCTTGAGCAAGCAATGCTGCTGTAGTTAATCCGTTGGGTCCAGCACCAACAATTACTGCATGCTTGGATTCATTTTGACGTGTGGCTTCATCTCGAAATGTCACGCCCTCATAATACATTCCTCCATTTAATAATTCGTACTAGGAGGATTTATTTGGAGTATCAAAATCACTGATTGATCCTTTAGGTAACGCCACCCTCGCGGAGTTAAGAATCGCTAAGACATCAATCACCTCTTGCACAATGGCACCCATCAGTGGAGTCAGCACACCAAAGACCGCAAAAATCATGCCAATGATGCTCAAAACCATTCCACCGCCGGCTGATTGCAAAGCTATTCGACGCATCCGTGCACTGATATGGATCAGATCATCAAGACGCTCCAATGAGGAATCCAAGATAACAGCATCCGCTGCCTCCGAAGTGACATCCGAGTTCGCACCCATGGCAACACCAACAGTTGCAACTGCCATGGCTGGTGCATCGTTGATGCCATCGCCAAGAAACATCGTGGCTCCACGCTCATTGTGTTTCTTCACAATCTCCAGCTTTTTCTCTGGAGAGGCCTCAGCATGTACTTCATCGATGCCCACTTTGTCTGCCAGGTAGCGCACCTCAGAACCACGATCACCAGAGATGATCATCAATTTGTCCACTTTGTGTTTGCGAGGCAAGTGCGCAATAAATTCTCCCGCAGATGCACGCGGTTCATCACGCAGACGAATCAATGCTGCATAGTTACCATCGACAAGCACCACTGATTCCATTCCAGAACTTGTCACCGGAATATGGTTCCCGCTATCAGGATCGATTTCCAGTGCACTGCGTCGGTTAGTAATGCGAATCAAATGCCCACCAACCATGCCAGTCAGACCTTGTCCTGGACGTTCAGACACTTCCACCACATCAGGGAGATTAAGCTCCCGTGTTTGTGCCCCTTCGCGAATCGCCTCCGCGAGTGGATGCCTGGAATAGCGTTCCACCGAAGCTGCGAGTGCAAGCACCTGA
This sequence comes from Corynebacterium crudilactis, assembly GCF_001643015.1. Lineage (NCBI taxonomy): Bacteria > Bacillati > Actinomycetota > Actinomycetes > Mycobacteriales > Corynebacteriaceae > Corynebacterium > Corynebacterium crudilactis. The sequence continues at coordinate 528,392 of NZ_CP015622.1, read as the reverse complement.
TCTTCTTCAAAGCCTGGTGCCGTATGAATATCAGTAATGACTGGCCTGCCATAAGTAAGGGTTCCAGTTTTATCAAACATCACTGTCTTCACCTCTGAAGCGTTTTCCAGCATGCCAGGGTTTTTCACAATAATGCCCCGACGAGCAGCCAAAGAGATCGCACCAATAATTGCCACCGGCACAGCGATAAGCAGTGGACATGGAGTAGCAACAACCACAACAGCCAAAAAGCGCAATGGATCACCTGAAATAATCCAGCCGACACCACCCAATGCCAGCGCGATAACGGTGTACCAAGCTCCGAGACGATCCGCCATTCTGCGCATTTCCGGACGATTATCCTCTGCCTCATGCAAGACACCAACGATTTGTGCATAACGCGAATCATGCGCACGCTTTGTTGCCACGATGGTCAACGGAGTATCACCATTGACCGCTCCAGACATTGCCTGCGATCCCTTAGACTTGCTCACCACATATGGCTCACCAGTCAGATAGGACTCATCCATGGTTCCGTGTCCTTCAACCACTTCACCATCCACGGGACATAACTCATGTGGAAGCACTGCCATCACATCACCAATGGCAATATCTGCAACGGCTATCTCTTCCATTCCGCCATCAAGGAGGGAAGAACCTAACAGACGATGAGCTGTACTGGGAGCACGCCTAGCCAAAGCATCCAACGTGCCACTTGCTCTTCTCGAAGCAGCTCCTTCGAGTGCTTCACCACCAGAAAGCATCAGCACAATGATCGCGGCAACCAGCCACTCCCCCAACAGCACCGAAGTAATAATCGATACTGCAGCTAAAGTGTCTGCACCACCACGAGTTTTAATTGCTGATTTCACAACATCCCACATCAACGGGATGCCACCAATGACAACAATTGCGATTAACGGCCAGTTCTTGTCAATTTCTTCTGCGCCTACCGCCAACCAAAGAATAAGGTGCACCGCTATCGCAATGAGCGCTGCGACAGTAATCATGCCATCAGTGGATCGGATAAATAACAACCATGGGTTTGGGGCTTTGAGCTTTGCGTCCATAACCCCCATTATCCTCCCGCAAAAGGTTCTTGACCAGCATGTACAGGCTTTCCTCAGTGAGGATAGGGTGCGCTTGGGTGCTTATTCCTCTTGGTGCTACGCCGAAGGGAGCGCGTAGAAAAGCAAAAAGAAAAGGCTCCCAATGCAAAGCATTGGGAGCCTTAAACGGAGGAAGAAGCTTATGCTTCGCCTGCGTAGTTCTTGGTTACGTGAGTGTCGACCTCAACACCAGGACCGGTGGTGGAAGACAGGGTAACGCGCTTGATGTAGATGCCCTTGGAAGAAGAAGGCTTGATACGGATGATCTCATCGAGGAGAGCACCGTAGTTCTGAGCCAAAGCCTTCTCGTCGAAGGAAGCCTTACCAATAGCAGCGTGCAGGTTAGAAGCCTTATCAACGCGGAAAGAGATCTTTCCGCCCTTGACCTCTTCGATAGCCTTAGCAACATCGTTGGTGACGGTGCCAGTCTTAGGGTTTGGCATCAGACCACGTGGGCCCAGGACACGAGCGATGCGGCCGATCTTAGCCATCTGGTCAGGGGTTGCAATAGCAACGTCGAAGTCGGTCCAGCCACCCTGGATCTTCTCGACGAGCTCGTCGGTGCCAACGAAGTCAGCGCCAGCAGCCTCAGCCTCGGTTGCCTTCTCGCCCTGTGCGAACACAGCAACGCGAACGGTCTTACCGGTGCCGTTTGGCAGGGAGACGGTGCCACGAACAAGCTGATCAGCCTTACGTGGGTCAACGCCCAGGCGGATAGCTACGTCGACGGAAGCGTCGTAGTTCTTGGAGGAGGTCTCCTTGACAAGGCCAGCAGCCTCGATTGGGGAGTAGACGCGACCAGCGTCGATCTTCTCTGCCGCTGCGCGGTAAGCCTTTGAGTTCTTGCTCATTAGAAATTCCCTTTCATGGAATTTTGTGGTTTAACGGGCCGGAGCTGGCCCTGCCACGTGAAACTTTGATGAAACTAGCCAGGTGGCTAATTAGCCTTCGACGGTGATGCCCATGGAACGAGCGGTACCAGCGATAATCTTCGCAGCTGCGTCGATGTCGCGTGCGTTCAGGTCTTCCTTCTTGGTCTCAGCGATCTCGCGAACCTGAGCCATGGAAACCTTGCCGACCTTATCGGTGTGAGGAACGCCGGAGCCCTTCTGCAGGCCAGCAGCCTTGAGCAGAAGCTTTGCAGCTGGAGGAGTCTTCAGCTTGAAATCGAATGAACGATCTTCGTAGACGGTGATCTCAACAGGAACAACGTTGCCGCGCTGGTTTTCAGTCGCAGCGTTGTAAGCCTTGCAGAACTCCATGATGTTGACGCCGTGAGCACCAAGTGCTGGACCAACTGGAGGAGCAGGGTTTGCCTGTCCAGCGTTGATCTGGAGCTTGATGAGGCCGGAGACCTTCTTCTTCTTCTTAGGAGCCATCGTTTAACCTGCTTCCGTGTTACCGATTACGCCTGGGACGATGAAACCCCATATGTAACCGTCCGGATGCTCGGTCCCACTACAACTACCTCGATTGGAGGAAGTTGATCTTTATGTAACCGGGCCACCGGGGATGAATGTTTTTGAGCGTATTTTAAAAACACGCGGTTATCTACCCTACACGCAAAAACCCGCACATCCAAAGCCTTAAAAGTAGGCATGGAAGTGCGGGCTTGAAAAAGATGTACAAGCTGCGGACTAGCTGACCTTTTCAACCTGATCAAAGCTAAGGTCAACCGGGGTCTCACGGCCGAAGATGGAAACAAGTGCTTCAATCTTCTGGGTCTCTGGGTCAATAGAGGAAATCGTTGCAGACACGGAAGCGAATGCGCCGGTCAAGATGGTGACAGCCTCGCCGACCTGGAAGTCAACAGCAATCTGTGGCTTCTTATTATCGGTAGGCATTGCAACAACCTGCTCGCCTTCGTTAGCAGCAGCCGCAGCTTCACCGGTAACAACAGCCTGCTCCTGAGGCATCAGGAACTTAGCAACATCGCGGTGCTTCACTGGAGTTGCGTTGCCTTCGTTCCCCACGAAGCTGGTCACACCAGGAGTATCGCGAACAACAGACCACACGCGGTCGTTCATCTCCATGCGAACGAGAACATAGCCTGGCAGCAGCTTGCGCTTAACGAGCTTGCGCTTACCGTCACGAATCTCAGTGACCTGTTCGATAGGAACAACAACCTCGAAGATGTCATCCTCAACCTCAAGGGTCTGAGCACGCATATCAAGGTTAGCCTTCACCTTGTTCTCGTAGCCGGAGTAGCACTGAATGATGTACCAAGCACCAGGCTGCTTCTTCAGCTCACGAGTGAACTTACGCAGACGAGCCTTGTACTCCGCGTCAGCATCCTGCTCTTCGGTATCACCAAGAGCCGCAGCAGCCTGAGCAAGGCTGTCAGCCTCAACATCTTCTTCTGGCGCTTCTGCCGGAGCTTCTGCTGGCGCTTCCTCCAGTGACTCTTCAAGTGCTTCTTCTGGCGCTTCTGCTAGTGCTTCTTCGCCAGCTTCCAAGTCAGCGTCTTCGAATTCATCGCTGAAGCCTGCAGCAATATCAAAATCTTCGTCCTGCGCAAACTCTTCTGCAAGATCAAACTCGTTGATGTTCTCATCGCTCATAATGCGTGTTCTCCAAACCTATATATCGACCCTCAACCCAGCTTAAAAATCAGCCAACGCAGGGGATGCAACATGTCATCTACAGCTTTTGTCCCATGCTACTGCGACAAACAACCAATTACATCCACTACCCCGAACCGACCACCTGAGCAATAAATTATCCCGCCGGTTCCTCAAGGGAACCAGCGGGACTTTTAAAAGATGTTACACATCCTACCTACGGACTAAGAATCTTCTCAACTCCAAGGCCGGCCACGAAATCCACGCTCGAGACCAAAGCAGTCAGGATAACCAAGAATCCCAAAACAACCAGGGTGTAAATAACCATCTGACGAGCGGTAGGCCAGATAACCTTACGGACTTCCCCTACAACCTCAGGCAAGAACGAGACAACGCCCCCACCAGGCTTTGAATCGCTTGAATCAGACGACTTCTTTGGCGAAGATACCTGCTTAGCCTCGTACGAGGAGGTAGAGGTAGTAGCTGCACCCGACAGCTGGCGCTTACCAGTTGGGCGAGATGTTCCGCCTACGCCAGAATTCTGCTCGTCGCTCACAGCACTCCTCAAAAATCACTTCTCATCCAGGGGCGATAAGAGTTTTTCGTGCAGACATATGATCCAGCACAATCGCAGCCCTGTGTTCAACCTTTGAGAGTACATTAATTCCGCGAACCCTCGCAATATCTAGCAAACATCTGCACTGTGATTTCACGGGCGCATATCGGTGAATATCACAGCTCAAATCTTTCCAGGTTTCCATCCGCACGCCACTTATCCGCTCATCCCAATTGTGGGAATAAAGTGCGAATAACTCTGAAGAAAACAAATCACCCTTGACCTGATTCAATCAGGTCAAGGGTGATTATTTTGCAGGGGCGACAGGAATCGAACCTGCAACCTACGGTTTTGGAGACCGTTGCTCTGCCAATTGAGCTACGCCCCTCTGCAACACAGGAGATGTTACCACCAACCTGCAAATTTGCGAAAATACCGCTTCTAGCTTCAATAATTTGTAGTTAGAAGCGGCTCCATCTCAGTACTGAGACCTTCCGCGGTAGCGATGGCGAGAATTGAACTCGCGACACAGCGATTATGAGTCGCTTGCTCTACCACTGAGCTACACCGCCACATTGCTCAACATCTCTTGCGAGATTAAAAGCAACAGAGCCCCCTAACAGAATCGAACTGTTGACCTTTTCCTTACCATGGAAACGCTCTACCGACTGAGCTAAGGGGGCATCAACCTCTAATGAAAACAGCCAGGCTGTGTTCCGTTGAAGCCTTTAGAACTTTAACCCGAACCGCTACCGCAACACAAATCTGCAGGAAGCCATAGGTTTTCCGGGCTAAAACCCTCCCGAATGCTTTGCATCAGCAATCTACCCATCAAGATTCCAGGTTCCTGCACCAATCCTTAAGATCAGCACTTTCGCCCCTTGTATCTTAAAAAGGTCTGGAAGATAGTCCAGAAATGCAAAAGAGCCCCCTAACAGAATCGAACTGTTGACCTTTTCCTTACCATGGAAACGCTCTACCGACTGAGCTAAGGGGGCATCAACCTCTAATGAAAACAGTCAGGCTGTGTTCCGTTGAAGTCTTAAGTAGAATAGCCCGAACTTTATAAAACACAAAATTGCAGGTTAAACCCTACTTTTCAACCCTCTTGAAGTGATGCAACCTCCCCTCAACTAGCCCCAAGGTTCATATGGTGGCCCATACCGGCCCTAACGCTCGACTTCAGTATGATTTTCCAGATTTTCCTTGTGAAGTCGAACCCTAAGACCCTGAATTGTCCTCGGAGCGCTCCTTAAGGCCAAGATCCCGCACTTCCGCAGATAAAAAAAGCCCACACACAAAAATTCCCAGTCCAGACCTTCTTGAAAGCGGAATGCAAAAACCCGCTGAACTTTCCGAAGAAAGTTCAGCGGGTGATTGTGCCAGATGTAGGATTCGAACCTACGTAGGCGCAAGCCGACGGATTTACAGTCCGCTCCCATTGGCCGCTCGGGCAATCTGGCGAGCACCTCATTTGGTGCGCCTCATACTTTACTATGAACCCCTGCCTACAATGCAAATCGGCAGGTTAAGTGGTGGAAATGAGGGGTTAACCGACGCGCTTGATAGAAAGTTTGGCTAGTTCCCGGAGGGCTTCCTTGGCGGAATTATCTGGGAGGCGGTCGAGTTCGGCGTTGGCGACGTCCATATAGTGATGAATGTCCTTGAGGGCTGCTTCGCGTCCACCGGACTGTGAGAGGAGTTCTAGGACGTGATTAACGGTATCGTCGTCTTCGATTGGTCCAGTGAGGATGGAACGCAGTTCTTCGCCCACAGGGTTGTCTTCACGAAGCGCGTAGAGCACGGGGAGGGTGAATACACCTTCACGGAGATCTGTTCCGGGAGTTTTACCGGATTCGTGGGTTTCGGAGAAGATATCGATGATGTCATCGACGATCTGGAAGATCATGCCAACTGCGGAGCCAAAGTTTTTCAGAGCAGCAATGTGTTCTGGTGCTGCCCCGGCATGCATGGAGCCCAAGTAGCCGGCAGAAGCGATGAGGACTCCGGTTTTTTCGCGGATAACGTTGGTGTAGTGCTCGATTGGATCGGAGTCACGTGGTCCTACGGTTTCGCGCATTTGTCCGGTGACGAGCTCTTCGAAGGTTTCCGCGAAATGTGCAACGGTTTCAGTGCCCAGTTCACTCATGATGCGGGATGCACGTGCCAGCAAGATATCGCCGGCAAGAATGGCAACAGAGTTGTCCCAGCGTGCGTTGGCGCTTGGTACGCCTCGACGCATGGTGGCTTCATCCATAACATCGTCGTGATAGAGCGTCGCTAGGTGTGTGACCTCGACTACGACTGCAGCTTTGATGACTTGATCGGAAAGTGGTTTCTCACCGAACTGGGATGCCAGGAGTGCGAACATCGGGCGGAATCGTTTGCCGCCAGCTCGTGTTAGATGCATGATCTTGTCTACGAGGAAGTCTTCCCCAGAGGAAAGCTCGGCATGCAGTTGGTTTTCTACCTGCACCATTGCATCGTTGATCCTGGCCGTTAGCTCGGGGTCACCAAACTCGCCCTGAGATGCTCCTTTGGTGGAAACACCTTCTTTTCCGAGCCCGTGGGAACGGGTTGGAACGGTTCGGCCGCTACTCATTCATCGCTACCTTTGGTAATCGAGTGTGGATTCAATTGAAGTGAATCCAGTGAAATGGACATAAAGCTTTTCAATTAACCGTAGTCCACGGAAGCCCCTTGAAGCACCTTGGGTTAGTCTTCCGGGGCTTAATCCTGAGACAATGGAGTACGTGTCTACAACTTTTGATGTGTTGATTATCGGTGCTGGCCCTTCCGGAGCCAGTGCTGCCGTCCATGCGGCCAGGGCAGGGCTTCAAACATTGCTTATCGACGCCTCCTCCTTCCCGCGGGATAAAACCTGTGGCGATGGGCTCACTCCCCGAGCAATTCACCAGCTAGAACTACTGGGTATTGCGGATCAAGTCACGGGAAGTTACTTCAATAAAGGTTTGAAACTCCATGGCTTTGGTGGCTCTGTGGAAGCTCCATGGCCGGAGACATATTTCACTAATAAGGGCTCCGCGATGGCGCGCATAGAGTTTGATGATCTACTCTTCCGACTGGCGCAATCCCATGAGGAAGTAACCACCTGGGAAAATGCAGTTGCTCAAGACCCAATTTTGAGCGGAAATTCTATCGACGCTGTGGTGATTAATCACGGCGGTGAAGAAAAAACCGTGAAAGCTGCGCACGTGATTGTTGCCGATGGTGTGCGCTCACCGTTTGGTAAAAAACTGGGCAGACAGTGGCATCGTGATGAGGTCTATGGAATCGCAGCGCGTGCCTACTGTGAAACTCCGCTGTCCGATGAGCCGTGGATTCATTCACATCTGGAATTGCGCGATGAGGAAGGCACTGTTCAACCTGGTTATGGCTGGATCTTCCCATTGGGTAACGGCACAGTGAATGTAGGTTGTGGTGCACTATCCACAGATAAGCGTCCTGCCAAGATCAATACCAAGAAACTGTTGAGTTTCTATGCGCAGCAACGTCGAGAAGCATGGCAACTTGGGCCAGAGCGCGACGTTGCCTCTGCCCTGCTGCCGATGGGCGGCGCGGTGTCGAATGTGGCCGGTGCGAACTGGATGCTGATCGGTGATTCCGCCGCCTGTGTGAATCCGCTCAACGGTGAAGGCATCGACTATGGCATGGAAACCGCAGCGATGGCCGTCGAAAAGCTCGTGGAAAACCCCAAGCTCGATCTGACGCTGGTCTGGCCAGATGCTTTACGCGCGGCTTATGGTGAGACGTTTATGTTGGCGCGCACCGCGGCGCGACTGCTTACCTATCCGCAGTTTTTGCCAATGACCGGGCCACTTGCATTCCGGGGGCCATTACAAAAGGCCATCATGCCTGCAGCTGCGCGTTTGATGGGCAATCTCATCACTGAGGAAGATAAAGACCTGCTCGCCCGCAGTTGGCAGGCGGCAGGTTCCACCATCAGCTGGGCGCGCAAAGGCTCCCCGCTATGGGATTCGACTCTCTAGTTCTCCGGCTTGATGGCAGAGTGCAAAGCCACGATGCCGAAGGTCAGGTTCTGCCAGCCACAATCTGACCAGCCGTTGAGGTTGATCTCGCGGGCAAGTTCCGCCTGGCCAGGCCATGCACGGATGGAATCGGCGAGGTAAATATAAGCCTCCGGATTAGAGGACACTGCGCGCGCCACCTGTGGCAGCAAACGCATCAAGTATTCCTTGTACACAGTGCCAAATACCGGAATCACTGGGGTCGAAAATTCCGCCACGGTCAGGCGTCCGCCAGGTTTGGTCACGCGTGCCATTTCCCGCAGACCAGCGCGGAAATCATGAATATTACGCAGACCATAAGAGATGGTCACGGCGTCAAAGCTGTTGTCTGCGAAAGGCAGTTTCATGCCATCGCCCACAACCTTTGGCACTGCGCGGTCTTTGCCGGCAGCCAGCATGCCCTGGGAGAAATCACACGCGACACACCATGCACCGGATTTTGCGAGCTCTTCAGTAGACACTGCAGTTCCAGCAGCAAGATCCAAGACCCGCTCCCCTGGTTTGAGGTCCAAGCGCTGCCTCGTGCGCTTTCGCCACATACGATCCTGACCAAAAGAAAGCACCGTATTGGTGAGATCGTAGTTCTTTCCGACGTCATCAAACATTGACGCTACGTCGAAGGGGTCCTTATCCAAAGATGCCTTAGCCACGCGCTTCAGTCTAACCCAGTGTCCACAGAAGGCATTAGTGGGAGTCTTGGCCAGCGGTGCCAGAACTAATCTGACTGCGACGTTGTGCACCCTTTGCGCCGCCAATGGCCAGCCAGCCCGCACCCAAAATAACAAACCATACTGGTGTTGCAATCAACGCTGCGCGAGTATCGGGTTCCAGGGACAGCACTACCAACATGGCTGCGAAAAATACCAACACCACCACCGCCATTGTGATGCCACCGGGCATCTTGAATGCGGACGTTTTGTGTAATTCAGGCTTGGTGCGGCGGTACACAATATAAGCCACCAAAATATAGGACCACACCACCATGAACAGCACCGAAGATACCGTGGTAATCAGCGTAAAGGCCTCAATGACAGTGCCGCCTGCGTAAAGCAATCCCACTGCTGGAATCAAACAAATAACAGAAAATATAAGTCCACGGGCTGGCACCAGATTCTTCGAGAGCAAACTCCAGCGTTTAGGTGCAGCACCCTCCAAAGACAGACCATAAAGCATGCGGGAAGTGGAGAAAATACCACTGTTGGCAGAGGATGCTGCAGAGGTGATCACCACGAAATTGATCATGCCCGCTGCGGCAGGGATGCCTGCCAATGCAAACATCTGCACAAATGGGCTGTTATCTTCACTGACTTGATTCCACGGCGTGACCATCATAATGACAGCCAAAGCCAAGACATAAAACACCACGATGCGAATCGGAATGGAATTGATTGCGCGAGGCAAAGTCTTAGTGGGATTTTCTGTCTCAGCTGCGGCAGTTCCTGCTAGTTCAATTCCGACAAAAGCGAAAATAGCAATTTGGAAGCCAGCTAAGAATCCTGTGATGCCATTGGGGAAAAACCCACCGTGTTCAATCAAATTACTAAATTTGGCAGTGCTTCCGCTTGGAGATTCAAAAGCAGTAACCACCATAAAGAATCCGACGCCGATCAATGCCACGATAGCCACAATTTTGATGATGGCGAACCAAAATTCCATTTCGCCGAAAAGGCGAACAGCAGCAAGGTTTAAGGCAAACATCACCAAGATGGTGAGTACTCCGGGGAGCCACAATGGAATCTGTGGCCACCAATATTGGGTGTAACCAGTGATCGCCACAATGTCTGCCATGCCGGTGGCGATCCAACAGAACCAATACGTCCAGCCAGTGATAAATCCTGCAGCTGGGCCTAAAATATCAGAGACTGCATCGCGCAAAGATTTGTAATTCAGGTTGGCTAGCAGCAGCTCTCCCATGGCTCGCATGACGAAGAAGAGCATGAAACCAATGATGGCGTATACCAAAATTACAGAAGGGCCAGCCACGGAAATGGTTTTTCCTGAGCCCATGAACAAACCTGTGCCGATAGCTCCGCCGATGGCGATGAGCTGAAGGTGGCGATTGCTCAGGCCACGCTTCAAATGAGGCTGTTCCACCTTTTGGGTGGCCTGGGCTGCTGAATCAGAAATGGTCGTGCTCCTTGAGAATTTTAAGGACTTTAAGCGTTAATGGGCGCTAATCCTACTCCCATGTATTAACAGTTGAGCACTAAGCCTCAACGCTAAAGCGGGTGCGCACTCCCAAGGCACGAGCAGCCCACAACGGAAGCTTTGCAGCCTCTGCGCTAGGGCCAAAAAATGTCAGCGGAATACGCTGCGATAGCGAGATCACATCTGTGTAGTGCTGGAGCAGCTGAGTACACAGCGCTTCCCAGGTCTTGTCTTTCACGCCTTCCCACGCAGCTGTGCACATCGTGCTGTGGCGGGATTCATCCAAGATCCATTCTGCAGCTGCAGGAAGGGTTTCTTTGAAATCCACAACATCTAGCAGCAGGCCGTTGACTCCTTCGTCGATCAAGTCAATGGGGCCGCCTGCGCGCGGGCCGATGGTGGGCACTCCAGAAGCTTGGGCTTCTTGGATTGCCTGGCAGAAAGTTTCAAACTCTCCTGGGTGCACAAACAGATCTAGGGAAGCATAGGTGTGTGCCAGTTCTTCGCCACCGAGTGCACCAGTGAACACAGCATCCGGCATCATTTCTTTCAAGTACTTTGCTTCTGGACCATCACCAACGATGACCAATTGGATGTCCTTGTGACCAGACAAACCGACAAGGCGTTCTACGCCCTTTTCTGAAGCCAAGCGTCCGACGAATCCAACAACCTTCTTTTTACCTGTTCGATCCCAGCTGTGACGCAGGGCTTCAGAACGCTTAGAAGGGTGGAAACGCTGAGAATCTACGCCACGAGCCCAGTGGAAAATATCATTAATTCCGTGGTCCCGAAGCTCATCGATACTCATTGATGATGGAGCAAGGGTGCGCTGGCACATGTTGTGCACAGTTTTGATCCATTCCCAGCTGGCAGTTGCCAAGGGTGCCAAATGGTAGCGCTGGGAGAAACCTGCAACATCAGTTTGGTAGATAGCAATAGCTGGAATACGCAGCTGGCGAGCAGCAAAGGCTGCAGCGCCACCCAGCACAAACGGCGATGCTAAGTGGATGATATCTGGGTTGTATTCCCGCAATACAGTGGTGACAGAGGGCAGTGGCACACCAATTGGTAGAGAATCAATCAATGGCACCCGCACGGTGGGTACTCGAACGATTTCGAATCCGAGGTAATCGCTGATTTCTTCTTCAAAATCCCGAGCCCCCGGCGCGATGACAAGCGCCTCGTGTCCGTTGGCTTTCAAATGCTCTAGTACACGGAGTACCGAGTTGGTGACTCCGTTAACGTTTGGAAGGAACGACTCTGCAACAATTGCTACCCGCATGGGCTTTATTATCTCCACATCATGACTACATTGCAGTTAACCACACATGGCTTTATCAAGAACTTTACGGATGTAACTGAATCTTTTTGGTTACATTTGGGTGAATGAACCAGTGAGATCACAAACCTTGGGACTGATCTGATTTATTTCTAATCCGTCCAATGCCAAACCATAATACTGCGCCTACGCCCGTAGCGACAGCGCCAACGCTGAGCGCTGGGATAATGGCGAGGGTCCACTTGCGGCCTTCAACTTTGACTAGATCGGGATCAGATTTAGCGTAGTTGACCCATACTCGCTGCCCTTCGCCCAGGCCAGTGGGATAAATTAGTCCGGTGGCTGGTGAATGATAAATGCCGTTTTCATCCTGGAAATCCACGGTGGTTCGGAAACTTCCCACGTTGGTTACTTGTGCAAGTGCGCGCCCTGGGTTGTGTTCAATCGTGAGGTCATTGAGGAATGGGCCGATCACCATGGAGCAAGCTCCGAGCATGGCCGCAATATAGATGCCGATGAGCAATTGCCGTGCACGTCGACGCACTTGAAGTAAATCCATTTAGCGCACCTTTGCGGTGAGTGCTTGCTGTTGTGCGCGACGGGTGTCTCGAACTGTGGTGGCTTCGATAACGCAGAATCCGGATACTTCAGTGGTGTCCACCAATGCCAAGATGAGATCTTGGAGGTTGTCTACTTCGCGGTGCTCGATACCGTAGCCTGCGCAGAGATCTGCGATGGAGGCATCATGTGGGGTGCCGAAGGCGCGTTCGAAGTTAGCGCGGAGACCATCGGCGCCGGTTTCTAGTAATTCGAAGATGCCGCCACCGTTATCGTTTGACACCACGATGGTGAGGTTTTCTGGTCGTGGTTCATGAGGGCCAATGAGCAGTCCGCCCACATCGTGGAGGAAGGCAAGATCTCCTAAGAGCGCAACAGTGCGGGGCGCGCGGATTTCATCCGGGTGGCGTGCCTGTACGGCAAGTGCGGTTCCGATTGCTTGGGAGAGCGATCCATCAATGCCAGCAGTGCCTCGTGGAGAGTAGGTATCTACGCCGTCGAAAGGCATGCCTACAACGGAGAGATCACGAATCGCGTTGGATGCGGCGGCGAATAAGGTATCGCCGGTGCCCAGGGTATCTGCGACAGCTGCAGCAACATGCAAGCCGGTGAAGCCGAAATCTTCTTGTTCCAAAACATCACGCACGCCATCAGCGGCAAGTTCGGAGGCTGCGGAACAAATCTTAAGCCACTGTTTCTGCGGGGTGCCAGTGATTTTGACGGTGCTTCCCACCTGATCTGCATGACGGCCTGGATCCGTGATGATATCGGTGCGGGAGAGCACAGAGAGTTTAATCTCTGGATCCGTCAGCAACTTGAGCACCGCACGGTGCAGGGTTGGGTGTCCCACCACGATCACATGATCTGGACGGGTATTGACCACATAGCCTTCGGCAGACACCTGCTCCTTGAGCAAAATTTCTGCAGCTAGTGGGTGCACTGGATTATATGGCTTCGGTGCAGTGGGTTCAGCGATGGTGGGAACTTCTTCCAAGCCTTCTACTTCCCATGCTTCATCACCAGCAATGACCAAGGTGTTTTCGTTCAAGTCAACGGTGATCTCACCGTGGTTTAGCCAGCGGTGCGTCCATTTCTTAGGTGTGGCCTCTCCATTCGGTGCTTCAGGAAGCTCCGGTGCCACCAACGGCATATCCAGCGCAATATTGAAGTGACGCGGCGCTTGGGAGGCACCCTCCCCCAGGCTTTGCACAAGCTGAGCTACCTGTTCTGCGTCCGCAATCCCCACGGTAGGAGCCAACTCACCAAAAATATTGGTCTGGTTGATGGTCTGGCTTGATCCAGTACCCACCAAATGAGCAGGACGATCCGCAGAGACCACGATCAGAGGAATATGAGCATGCGCAGCTTCTGTCACCGCAGGCAAGCAATTCGCCACAGCAGTTCCAGAAGTCATCACCACAGCCACCGGACGGGCCTGGGTGCGCGCTAGGGACAGCGCCAAGAATGCGGCGCTGCGCTCATCGATACGCACATGGACGCGCACATCCGCACGCGCCAGCACCTCGAGAGACAACGGTGAATTTCGCGATCCTGGGCATAACACCACATCAGTGATGTGTGGTGAGAGCGAATCGATAACAGCGCGGGAAAGTTCTTGAGCAGACGTGCGGGACATGCCCAACAGTCTAGATTGTCTCCAAGTAACGATACGATTCACGCACTCGCTTAAACCACCAATCACGCCTATCCACGCTGGCAGCAAGCGTTTCTAATCGTTCAATTTCCGGAGCAATCACACGCGTTTCCATGAAACCATCAACAATTGCATGCGGTATTGCCACATCTTCCACAAACAACTGAGAAGTCGCAAGCCCCGCAGCAGCAGGCGGCACATCCAATAAATCATCATCATCCAATTTCGGCAACGCAGCCACCGCAGCCAACCCGGCATTCATGCCCACAACCGTGTCCAAGGCACTCGCCACAGTGATATCCATCGCCTGAGAACGCAAATGTTTCGCCACCTCAAGCACCCTTTTCACGCCACCCAACGGAGCAACTTTCACCACAGCAACATCAGCCGCACGCAGCTGCGCCACCCGATAAGGATCATCAGATTTCCGGATTGATTCATCAGCAGCAACACGCACAAAAAGCCCCCGGCGCTGCAAATTCATCCGTACTTCCGCCAACTCTTCCACCGTTTTACACGGCTGCTCCACATAATCCAGCGGCGCAAGCACCTGTGCGGCCTCCACGGCTTCTGCAACACTCCACCCACAATTGGCATCAACACGAATAATCGCGCCGGGGCGAGCTTCGCGGACAGCTTGCACACGCGCGAGATCATCAGCAAGGCTTTGTCCAGGTTCCGCAACTTTGACTTTGATGGTGCGGCAGCCGGGGAAACGCTCCAGAATTTCTGCGACTTGTCCTGCTGGTACTGCCGGGATGGTGGCGTTGACCTCCACGCGCTCGCGCAGTGCTGCGGGGAAACCTTCCCACGCGGCTTCGATGCCAGATGTGAGCCAGCTGGCTGCTTCTTTCGGCTCGTATTCTAAAAAGGGTGCGAATTCTCCCCAGCCTGAGGGGCCGTCGATAAGCAATGCCTCCCGCGTGGTGACGCCGCGGAATTTCACGCGCATGGGCAACGACACCACGTGGGCGCGTTCCAGGATTTCATCTACTGTTGGGATGCTCATGGGACTTAATCCTAAATAAGGTGGGTGCCGTGGTCATCGATCAGGAGTGCTTGACCATCTTTGAGAAGGACTAATGGAAAATCCGTGCCATAGGTACGCACGGTCTCTGCGAAAACGTCAATGGGAAATTGCGGAATATTACTGCCCACATGAGGAACCACAACATGGTCACACAAACCTAAACCGGTGTAATCACTTAATTCAGGGGCCACATCCGGGCTGTCCAATAGACTGACCGGTTCGATGGACGGGCCTGCAACTACTGCTCCTGCACTCGTGCCGATATAAGGCAGACCAGCACGTACATGCTTAATTAACACCTCATCGATCCCAGTGGAGCGCAGCAGCCACAGCAGATCAAAAGTTTCTCCGCCCGCGATATACACCGCATCGACCTCGCTGAATACTTGATCAGCTTCTTCTGGAGTGGCATTGCTAATCGGAAAATCCCGGATGCTCAAACCATGTTCCTTCAACATATTTCTTTCCGTTTCCGCAAAAGGAATAAACTCAGGATTTTGAGCAAAAAGCCTGGTTGCATCGGGAATATAAGCAATAGTGCCCTGCACAAAATCCCGAATATGTGCATGGCCAAAGGACGTCAGGAGTAAGCGCATAAGCGCCAGTTTAAGGCAAGATGGTGCCATGAATTCGCTTTTCGACGTCTCCCCACGTTGGACCTTCGCCAACGATCAACTCAATGCACATTTTGCCACCGGCGATTTTGCCACCGGTGTGAAATTCATCAACCGCATCGCAGCTTCTGCCGAAGAAGCTAACCACCACCCCGATCTCCTGCTGAGTTATAGCTTCGTGGAAATCACCCTGACAAGCCACGATGTTGGGCATGTCACCGAACGTGATATCTCCCTAGCTCGGATCATTGATGCACACGCTGACGCGCTACAGATTAAAGCAGAGGCTTAAGGTTGAAGATTATGAGTAACTACAGCACCGACAATCCTTTTGATTCCAGGCAATGGGCAACAGTTCCAGGTTTTGAAGACTTCACCGATATCACCTATCACCGCCATGTGGGCACCACTCGTGCAGATGGCACCGTGCGCATCGCCTTCGATCGCCCAGAAGTACGCAATGCTTTCCGACCACACACTGTCGATGAGCTTTATCAAGCACTAGATCATGCACGCCGCACCCCCGATGTGGGCACCATTTTGCTCACCGGCAACGGACCTAGCGAAAAAGATGGCGGCTGGGCATTTTGTTCAGGTGGCGATCAACGCATCCGTGGTCGTTCCGGTTACCAATACGCCACCGAACATGCCCATGATGATGCCACTGCAGATGTCTCTACTGTCGATGCAGCACGCACCAAGGTTGAAGGCGGACGTCTGCACATTTTGGAAGTGCAGCGCTTAATCCGCACCATGCCAAAAATTGTCATCGCAGTGGTCAATGGTTGGGCTGCCGGTGGCGGACACTCCCTCCATGTCGTCTGCGACCTCACTATCGCATCTCGCCAGGAAGCTCGCTTCAAACAAACTGATGCTGATGTCGGATCCTTCGATGCTGGTTACGGCTCTGCTTACCTAGCCAAAATGGTGGGTCAGAAAAATGCTCGTGAGATCTTCTTCCTCGGACGCACCTATGATGCAGAACGCATGCAGCAAATGGGCGCTGTAAACATCGTGGCGGATCATGCTGATTTAGAAAATGAAGCAATCCAAGCTGCGCGAGAGATCAACACCAAGTCTCCTACTGCGCAGCGCATGCTGAAATTTGCTTTCAACCTCACCGATGACGGACTCATGGGACAGCAAGTCTTCGCGGGCGAAGCCACTCGCCTTGCTTATATGACAGATGAAGCAGTCGAAGGTAAAGAAGCCTTCTTGGAAAAGCGCGAACCAAATTGGAATGAGTTCCCGTATTACTACTAAGTAATTCGCTGCACTCAAATAGCTAGCTTGCCTTGCGCCCTTGTGATGAGAGGGCGCAAGGCTTGTGGTTTTTGAGGGAGGTAATCTTTGTCATTGAACTCATATTCTTTTCTTCATCTCGGGAACCTTTTAGAAGCAATACTCATTTTAATTACCTGAATTTTAAATAATTCACCAAGAGTTCATCTTGTTGATTCCAATATTTAATGTCTGTACTTTCCAGTACGTTTTCACGCATTTGCCCACAAAACCTCAACAAAACCGCACGTTGCTAGTTGGTGAAAACCAACCATAGTGACACACCCAGTACAATCAACCACCCTATTTTTGGGGTTAGCAAACTTGATCCTGGTGAATTACCCAAAGAAAATCCCAAATCGGCGTTTGGTTTTATAACTTTTTAGGGCATACTTCCCAATCGTGACCGAGCTGATTATTTTATTGATTGTTATCTTGACGGCGCTTGCCTTCGATTTCACAAATGGATTCCACGACACAGGAAATGCGATGGCTACATCCATCGCAACAGGAGCCCTCAAACCAAAAATTGCAGTAGCTCTATCCGCAGTCCTCAACCTGGTAGGTGCATTCCTTTCCGTTGAAGTTGCGGCAACCGTGGCAAAGGGCATCGTCGACTTAGACCAATTCGATCTAAGCAATGCTTGGGATTCCCACCAACTTCTGCTCGTAGTCTTCGCCGGCCTCATCGGCGCAATCGTGTGGAACCTTCTCACCTGGCTGCTGGGCATTCCGTCCAGCTCCTCCCACGCACTATTCGGTGGCCTCATCGGTGCCGCAATTGCTTCCCTCGGTTTCAGCGGAGTGGTCTGGGAAGGTGTCCTTGCCAAGATGATCCTCCCAGCGCTGGCAGCACCAGTTGTGGCTGGACTCGTGGCAGCCATCGGCACATTCGCGGTGTACAGCATCACCAAAGCCGTTGGCGATAAGGAAAAGAACCGCTACTTCCGCTGGGGCCAAATCGGTTCTGCCTCCCTAGTTTCCCTGGCTCACGGCACCAACGATGCCCAAAAGACCATGGGCGTTATCTTCCTCTCTCTGGTAGCCACAGGACATATCGGAGCCGAAGCAGATATCCCATTCTGGGTTAAAGCAACCTGTGCTCTAGCCATTGCAGTTGGTACCTACATGGGTGGCTGGCGCGTTATCCGTACCCTCGGAAAAGGCTTGGTGGAGATTGATTCACCACAGGGCATGGCAGCTGAAACCTCTTCTGCAGCCATCATCTTGACTTCTTCCCACTTCGGTATGGCACTGTCTACAACTCACGTAGCTACCGGCTCCATCATGGGTACCGGTATTGGACGTAAGGGCGCTTCTGTGCGCTGGTCAGTCGCAGGTCGCATGGCGATGGCATGGCTCATCACTCTTCCAGCTTCTGCCCTCGTTGGTGTTTTCTGCTGGTGGGTTGCCCACGGCGTAGGTCTTTTCAGCTCAGACCTCATCGGTGTTCTTGTCGCTTTTGCTATTCTGCTCGGCCTTTCCGGCTATATCTTTGCACGCTCTCGCCGTGCGCCAGTTGATCCAAGCAACGTCAATGCTGATTGGGATGAAGACTCAAACGGTGTTGAGACTAACGATGCAAATGAGGTAACCAAATAATGAACTTCGCAACACTTTTCGGCAGCCTCGTCGACGTCACCCTCGTTGGCATTTTGCTCGGCGCTGGATTGCCTGCACTCTTTGCACTGGGCATCCGCTTCGCACACAGCCCTTCTGCTGAAGGCGCAAACACTGTTGGCAAAATCGCTGCAACAATCTGCTTCGGCATCATCATCGTAGCCGTCTTCGTTGGCATCCTCTGGGTCACTAAATCCACGATTTACCAATATGCGGGTCTTGATATCTTCAGCACTGAAGGCTAGATCTGCAAGATACACTTACATAACCAGGTTTCCATTCCAGGAAGCCTGGTTTTTATGATTTTCAGGGAATATAGACAACTTTTCTTAGGGATTCAGTAGGAGTATGAAAAATACTCTCCCCAAAACCACTCCGTCAATGGTCTTATAAAAGCAACTACTTAAAGGGAGATATCAATCATGAAAGACACACTGACTACAGGCTTAACCCACCAGATGACCTACACAGTGCCAGACAACCGCACCGTGCCCCATCTGCTTCCCGAAGCTTCCGAGTTTCAAACCATGCCCTCGGTACTAGCCACCGGCTACATGGTGGGCATCATCGAGTGGGCCTGCATGGAGCTGCTGCGCCCCCATTTGGAAGAAGAAGAGATCTCTCTAGGAACGCATGTCAACTTTTCTCACGATGCCCCTACCGTGCCAGGATCTACTGTCACCCTCGATGTAGAGGTCACGGAGATCAACCGTCGCGCCGTCACCTTTAAGATCACTGCAACTGATGAATTTTCCACCATCAGTACTGGAACTCATCAGCGTGGAGTGGTCAACCGCGAAAAGTTTGTCTCCCGCCTGCCTGAGGCGCCACACAACTAAGGCGTTCAGGATGCTACTGCCACCCAGATCACCACGGCCAAGACGATTAGTGTCGGGATAAACCAGAACTTGCGCAACCACGCTCCGCACATGCGGAAACGTTGTGCAGGTCGCGGTCTAGTGATCGGTGCACGCCGGAAAATCCCCCATACCAGTGAGAACACACCGGAAAATCCAGCTCCTAAAGCCACGATCCAGAGCAGGTATCCCGGGTGGAAAATAATCGGTTGGCCCGCGTCCAGCCAAAACCACCATTGTGCTAATCCACACAGTCCAACTCCGGCCAGGATCAGCAACACCTGAACCCACCATTTTCCGGCGTCAAAGAAAACTGAGAAAATCAAGGAAAAGACCCCGATAGAAACTCCACAGATCAAGAATAGAAAAACAAAAAACCAGATCGGAGACGACAGGTGTTGTTCAGCACTGGCAAAGAGATCCTCTGCAGCCATATAAGAAAAAAGGAACCACCCTGCGACTCCGGCAAGGATTAGCAAAATATCTGGCAGCAGGTGATATCGATCAGATCGCATACTTTTGATGATAGCTTGAGCGCTGGGAAGATTTCGCTGATCTGGTTGATCCGTCTACAAAACCGATGAAATTCATTGTTTAGCAACCTAAGCTTAAAGCCATGAGCAACAACGACAGCCCAAATTTTGCGCAGCGAGCACTCAATTGGCTCCGTCAGGGTTACCCTTCTGGAGTTCCTCGGCACGATACTTTTGCCCTGTTCTATGTTCTAGAACGCGAACTTACTGAAGAAGATCTCAATGAGTTGGCTGAGTTACTTATCGCAGAGGGTGTAAATAACGGCCTTCATGATAAGCCCATTACGCGGGAAAAAATTGGCAAGCTAATCACTCATGTCCACAGCCAATCCCCTGAAGCTGAAGACATTAATCGTATTGAAAAGAAGCTACACGCAGAGGGCTTCCCTACCCGCAATTAAGTCATTGGAGTTTTGTTGTTCACCCTAGAACAGTTGCGGTGTTTTGTAGCCGTTGCGAATCATCTCCATTTCGGCAAGGCGGCTGCAGAATTATCCATGACTCAGCCGCCGTTGAGTCGACAAATTCAAAAGTTAGAGAAAATTGTTGGCGCCACGCTTTTGGATCGCGATAACCGCAAAGTAGAGCTCACTACTGCTGGTTTGGCATTTCTAAAAGATGCTCGCCTGATTCTCAATTCCACAGAAAAAGCTACAGAGCGCGCACGCTTAGCCAGTACTGGAATGTGGGGTCAGCTCAATATCGGGTATACCGCAGCCGCAGGTTTTTCCATTTTGGGACCAACCCTGAATCAGTTGCATGAGAAGATGCCTGGGGTGGGTGTCGATCTTTTTGAAATGGTCTCTACTGAACAGATTGCAGCTCTTGAATCGGGCATGTTGGATCTGGGTATTGGTCGATTGAGTTCGCCTGTTGAAGGTTTGAAGACGCGACGACTGCAGGCAGATTCTTTAGTGCTTGCCGCCCCACAGGGGCATCCGTTGCTTGATCAGGATCGTCCACTGCTGCGCAAACATCTAACGGGAGTTCCGTTTCTCCAGCATTCTCCCACTAAGGCGAAATATCTCTATGACATTGTCATCAGAAATTTCACGATCCATGACGGCCAGGTGCAACATACGCTGAGCCAGATCACCACGATGGTGAGTTTGGTGGCCTCTGGTCTGGGAGTTGCTCTGGTTCCAGAGTCTGCGAAAAAGCTCAATTACAGTGGTGTCGAATTTCGAAGTTTCTATGATCTACCTCCTGGTTTAGCGGAACTGCAGGCGATATATTCCATCACTAATGACAACCCTGCCGTGCGGAAATTCATCAAAAATATCGATGATACCTTTTAGGCATTTCAACATGCCAAACTAATCATGGACAGGTATCAATAGCGCATCTTAGACTCCAAAGTGTCGTATCAAACACAACCTAAGGAGCCTTCTCATGGCACGCTTTGCACCTCAAGATCTTGCCGATCACCTCAAAGACGGACTGCTCTCTTTCCCTGCCACCGCTTTCCGCGAGGATCTCGAAATAGATGAAGCCGCCTACACCGAGCACATCGAATGGCAGTCCAGCTACCCAGTTGCAGGACTATTCGCAGCTGGCGGAACAGGCGAAGGGTTCAGCCTTACCGTTGAGGAAAACTACCGCGTCACCCAGCTTGCAGTTCAAGCAGCACACTCTTCGGTTCCAGTGCTAGGTTCTGCCACAGGATCTACCAAATCAGCAGTTTTGAACGCACAGGGTGCAGAAGCAGCAGGAGCCGAGGGCATCCTACTCCTGCCGCCTTACCTCACAGAATGCGATCAAGAAGGTTTGTACAATCATGCTGCTGCAGTATGTGAAGCTACTTCCATTGGCGTGATTGTTTATAACCGCGCAAATGCAATTTACTCACCGGAAGTTATTGCCCGTCTATCTGAGAACTACCCTAATTTCATTGGTTTCAAAGATGGCACTGGCGATATCGAGCACGTTGCCAAAGTCACCACTTTGTGCGGCGATCGACTCTTCTACCTGGGCGGGCTTCCAACCGCAGAAACCTTCGCACTACCGTTGCTTCAGATGGGCATGAGTACTTATTCCTCTGCGATGTTTAACTTCATTCCTGATTTCGCATTGGGCTTCTACGCAGATGTCCGCGCCCAGGATGGTGCTGCGGTAAAACAGAAACTCAATGATTTCGTGCTTCCTTACCTAGATATCCGCGATCGTGGCCAAGGATTTGGAGTCTCCATAGTCAAGGGTGGACTCAAGGCTGTAGGCCGCGATATCGGCGGAGTTCGACCTCCGCTACGAAACCTCGCAGAACAAGACATTGCTGATCTCACTGATCTGCTCGCAACGTCCGGCGCCGGTTCCTACAGGCTTCCAGTTGAGGTGAAAGCATGATCGCCACGACGACCCTGCACGGTTGTTCCCTGATTAATGGTGACTGGACTCCTGGCACAAATGGTGAAATCACCGGATTTGATCCACGCACCAACGACCGTCTAGAGCCCGCCTATTCTTTGGCAAACAGCGCACAATTAAAGCAGGCAATAACAGCTGCCAAACGTGCTTTTCGCAGTTATCGCCTCACTACACCGGAGGAGCGCGCCGATTTCCTCACGTCAATTGCAGATAATATCGACGCTTCCGCAGAAGAGATTATTCAACGCGCAAGCTTAGAAACTGGATTGGGAACTGCACGTTTAACAGGCGAAATAGCTCGCACAAGCAATCAATTGCGACTTTTTGCCGAGACCATTCGCACCGGCGCTTATCATCGGGTGCGCATTGAACGAGGACCGCGGGTAGATCTTCGGCAACGTCACATTCCACTGGGGCCGGTGGCGGTATTTGGTGCAAGTAATTTCCCCCTGGCATTCTCCACGGCTGGTGGTGATACTGCAGCGGCTTTAGCGGCGGGCTGCCCAGTAGTATTCAAAGCGCATAATGCACATCCAGGTACTGCCGAGCTAGTCGGAAAAGCAGTGCAAGGGGCCGTCGAAAAGCATAGCCTTGATGCTGGTGTGTTTAACCTTATTTACGGGCGTGGAGTGGAAATTGGCCAAGAATTGGCCGCCGATCCGGCCATATCCGCCATCGGTTTTACCGGCTCACGGCAGGGTGGTTTGGCGTTATCTCAGACTGCTTCTCAGCGCGCGGTTCCGATTCCCGTGTTTGCGGAGATGAGCGCGACCAATCCCGTGTTCGTTTTCCCTGGCGCGTTGGAAGGCCCAGATGCCTCCGAAGCTTTGGCTGATGCATTTGTGCTCTCCATTACCGGCAGTTCCGGGCAGCTGTGCACAAAACCGGGCCTAGTTTTTGTGCCTCGAGGTCTCGCCGGCGACGCATTTGTGGAGCTTATTGCTACCAAATTCACGCAATCTTCTGGCCAAACCATGCTGACAAAAGGGATTGCGGAGGCGTGGCAACGTGGAGTGGACACACTTCATAGTCAACCGAGCGTGGAGGTATTGGCGCAAGGTACCGCTGGGCCGGGGGCAAATGCGCCGGGACCAGTGGTATTTGAAAGTGATATTCAGGTGCTACTGAACAATGCGATATTGCAGGAGGAAATCTTTGGTGCGGCATCGCTGATTGTGCGATACGACTCCCCGACCCAACTCCATGATGCGGCCGAAGCACTGGAGGGACAGCTTACTGCCACGATCCAGGCTACGCAGAAAGATATCAAGGATGTATCTGCCCTACTTCCTCTATTAGAAGATCTTGCCGGCCGCGTGCTCTTTGGCGGTTGGCCAACGGGAGTGGAAGTCGGGCACGCAATGGTTCATGGCGGACCTTTTCCTGCGACGTCAAATGCTCAGTCTACGAGCGTTGGCACTCTGGCAATCGAGAGATTTATGCGACCAGTTTCCTATCAGTCGCTACCGGAAGAGCTGCTCCCAAGCCCGATTTCTGAGGCCAATAAGTGGTCTGTACCTCGGGAAATAGATAGCTACTAGCCCATCTTTATATTTGTCAGGAAGTTCAAACCAAACCCCAATAGTTGACATGGAAACTAAATAGCTCTAGCTTTAGTTTCCATGTCAACTACCAAGGAAATTGCATTCCTCCTCGCACGTATCATTTTGGGCGTTATTCTCATCGCACACGGATGGGATAAATTCGCTATCACAGGCCTCGAAGGCGTTACCGGTTTCTTCGACTCCCTAGGCATCCCAGCCGCAGGTATCGCAGCACCACTAGCAGCCCTCGTGGAAATCATCGGCGGTATCGCCATTATCCTTGGCGCATTCACTCGCATCGCAGCCGCAATTGTTGCACTAGATATGCTTCTTGCAACACTATTTGCACATATTTCTTCCGGCATCTTTGTCACCAACAACGGCTGGGAACTCACTGGCGCAATCGGCGCTGGCGCATTGCTCCTTATCGCCGCAGGTGCAGGCGCTTGGAGCGTGGATGCACTTTTAGCAAAACGCACAGCCCAAAACTGATTCCCAAAAATCCAAGTCTTAACTTAGTTTCCGCGACTCACGACACTAGAATCTCGGAATATGAATACCCGTGTCCTCGAAGCATTGCCCGTCGATCTAGCTAATCCCACTGCGATTCTAAACGACCTCGAGGATGCTATCTCCGGGAAGAAAACACTTCTCCCCATTCCTGCACAAGATAAAGAACGCGCACAATTATTGCGTGATTCCCAAAGCATTGGCCGTCCTATCGATCCTTCGATCGCCCTGGTGATGGCCACCTCTGGTTCTACTGGCACACCCAAGGGCGCGCAGCTCACACCCCTCAACTTAGTAAGCTCTGCCGATGCCACCCATCGTTTCCTCGGCGGCGAGGGCCAATGGTTGCTTGCCATGCCCGCCCACCATATTGCTGGCATGCAAGTACTCATCCGCAGTCTCATCGCCGGAGTGGAACCCCTGGCCATCGATCTCCGCAATGGCTTTAATATCGAAGACTTTGCACACGCCTCCGCCGAGCTAAAAACCACCGGCGACCGCGTCTACACCTCCCTCACTCCGATGCAGCTGCTCAAAGCCATGGATACCTTGCCAGGCATTGAAGCCTTAACGCTTTTCGACGCCATCCTCGTCGGTGGCGCAGCCTTATCCAAACAGGCCCTCGAGGCAGCAAAAAACCTCAACATCAACATTGTCACCACGTATGGTTCCTCAGAAACTTCGGGAGGCTGTGTCTACAACGGCAAACCTCTCCCCGGCGCGAAAGTCCGCATTACTGATGAACGCATTGAATTGGGTGGACCAATGATTGCTCAAGGTTATAGAAACGCTCCTGAGCACCCCGATTTTGCCCACGAAGGCTGGTTCACCACATCCGATGCGGGTCAGCTCCACAACGATATTCTCACCGTAACTGGACGAGTTGATGCCATCATCGATTCTGGTGGACTCAAGCTTCATCCTGAAGTATTAGAGCGTGCCATCGCAGACATTAAAGGTGTCACCGCAGCGTGTGTGGTCGGTATTCCTGATCCCCGATTGGGCCAAGCAATTGTTGCCGCCTATTCCGGGTCGATCAGTCCTTCTGAAGTAATTGAAGGATTAGATGAGCTGCCCCGTTGGCAGCTTCCCAAGCGGTTGAAGCACTTGGATTCACTACCCAGCATTGGTCCTGGAAAAGCGGATAGGCGCGCTATCCAAAAACTGTTTTAATCTTCGTTATGGCTTGCTGCCACAAGTTTTGCCACGTCTTCATCGGTATAAACTTTGGCAATTTGTTCATCATTGCCACCCATCAGGGTATTGCCCACAACAAGGGCGCCCACCTGGGTGGTAGGGACCACGGCAAAGTGGCGCGGCTGCGCATATACCTGGCGAATAGGGTGATCAGAACGCAGTGCGCAGGCATGAAGCCACACATCATCGGCGCGCTTACATGTTTCTAAGAAAACATCGCCTTGTTGGATAACATAATCAATAAAAGTCACGGGATACAGCACTCCCGAGACACCTGTGGCAAAGTGCAGGAAGGACGCTTTAGAGGTATCTGCTGCACTCCATTTCACATATGGCAGCATCTGGCCGTCGCGAAGCTCAATGCGGTGCGCGCGATAAGCGACCACCGCGTCCATGCGTAAATCACCAATAAACAGCAGGCGCTGGAGGAACCATTCCGGGTAAATCATGTCATCATCCACGGTGGCCACACGCGCACCAGTGCCCTGAAGCAAGCGGAATTGGTTCCAATATTTAGTGTGCGGGCCATAAAAACCATCGCTGCAACGCACTTGCAAACCTCTATTAACCAAGCGCTTTAAGGTTGCCGGCCATGGTGCATCAAAATCTGGCTTATCCAACCACAACACAATGGGTGCCTTAAGATGCCCACGCGCAATTGATTCGATGGTGAAATGGACATGGTTTATTCTTTTTCCATGGGTGGTCAAAGAAATCACCACATCGCCGGTCTCAGGTATCCGAGACCTGGCAACTCGATTTCGCACAGCCAATGGCAGCATGCGCAAAAGAGTAAGAAAAATGCTGGCGATCTGTCGAACCGCATAACCAACCCACATAAACTACTGCGACTCCTCCTCGATCGACTTTGGAATTTCTTAGCTTATTTCACAATAGCGTTTAAGCAAGATGTTGAAGCTAGACGCAGAGCCGCAGCAAAGCTGGAACAAAGCCGCTCAGTCCTTCTTCGCTTATTGTAATTGCACTATCGAGTACCGCATGGGGAAAGATAGAGAGCATGTCTCACACCGAACCTCATCCGGCTTCTGCAACTTTGTCCGATTGGTTTCAAGGCGCCCGCCCACACACCTGGGCGAATGCTTTTGCCCCGGTCATTGCAGGTTCTGGTGTCGCCGCTTTCCATGATGGTTTCATCTGGTGGAAAGCCCTGCTGGCACTTGTTGTTGCGTGGGCTCTAATCATCGGCGTGAATTTTGCCAATGATTACTCTGATGGAATCCGTGGCACCGACGAGGATCGTACGGGTCCCCTTCGACTCACTGGCTCTGGCCTTGTTGCTCCGAAAAAAGTAAAAGCTGCGGCATTTATCGCCTTCGGCGTGGCCGGAATCGCTGGCACTGCTCTGAGCGTGCTCAGTGCATGGTGGCTCATTCTGATCGGCATCATCTGTGTTCTTGGCGCATGGTTTTATACCGGTGGAAAAAATCCTTATGGATACCGCGGACTGGGCGAAATCGCAGTATTTATCTTCTTCGGCCTGGTTGCAGTCATGGGCACCCAATTCACTCAAACTGGCTTCATCAGCTGGGTAGGCCTTGCCGCTGCAGTCGGCGTGGGCTCCATGTCGGCAGGTGTGAACTTGGCCAACAATATTCGCGATATCCCCACCGACCGCGAAGCTGGAAAAATTACGCTTGCTGTTCGCCTGGGCGATAATGGCGCACGCACGCTGTTCCTCGCCCTTGTCTCCACACCTTTCATCATGTCCATTGTTCTAGCTTTTGCTGCGTGGCCTGTGCTTGTGGCGCTCATCGTGCTGCCTTTGGCCCTCATGGCTGCAAAACCTATTCGCAACAAGGCGACCGGCAAGGATCTGATTCCGGTTATCGGCGCCACGGGACGCGCCATGGCACTCTGGGCTGTGCTCACCGGCTTGGCGCTGGCGTTTAGCTAAAACGCTTCTCGACGCACCCCTCCTAGTGTCGACACTATTTGCATTTTTACCTGACAGGCGTCCACCTATTAACAATCATAGTGATCACGGTCATAAACATTTACCTGCCGTTACCTTCAACACTTTGAGAGCCTCTGGCGAATTTAACAGCTGCGCTCAAATGGCCGGACGCCGTCTAACCACAAACATGCAAAAGGGAACTGCCATGTACCAACGTTTCACCCCTGAAGAAGTCGCCGATCGACTAGAAATCTACGACTTGTTCGCTCGCTACATTCATGCAGCCGATAGCCATGACATCGATGCCATGGACGAAGTTTTCCTTGAAGATACCGTATTCGACTGGACTGATTCCGGTGGCGATCGAGACTTGTGGAAAGATGCCAAACAGGGTGACTTCATTACAGGAAAGACCTTTGAGTTCATCTTCCACATGTGCGGCAATCTCAAGATCGTCTTCGGCCCCGATGGCAATACCGCTGTAGTGGACTCTAAGACAATCCACCCCACCGGATTGCGCGGACGGGACGGCGAACCACGACTCTCCCAAGTCCATGGCGGATATACCGACCAACTTCGTCGCACCGATCATGGCTGGCGAATCGTAGAACGACGCTGGAACGACGCCTGGGTAGTCGGCGGATTACATGAAGTCAATGGCATCCCCGCAATGCTTCAAGAAGCAGGCGTTCTCGATTAAAACAAAAAATAGGGCGGTCTACTACCTCTTATAGCAGGTAATCGACCACCCTATTTCAGCGTTAAGAAAGCAAACCTAGCGGTCCGCCAACTCGCTCCGCACCCATTCCTTATGGGCTTTACGCTGAGCATCCCATTGGGCCACAGCCCAGGTTGCATTCACACGCTGCTTATTAAACACCAGCATGGACAGTGGGAATGCTACGATCAACGCCAACATTGCAGACATCACCACTGGAACTGGCGCATTAATCAATTGAGCCAGACCATGAATAACAAGTGTCAGCACAACAAAAAGCGCCAGCCGAGCCAGGCCATAAATCAGTACATTTTTCCGGGCAGCTTTTTGTAATTCCAAGTTCAATTCTGGTGCTTGGGGATGCTGTGCATTTGGGGTATTGGACTCACTCACCCTTTCCACCCTACTCAATACCCACTGATACCCAAGAATGCTGAGAAGTTCCGTATTGTGGGAGGTCGAAGCAAAGATTAGAGGAGAGATTCAAGTGGGTAGGCTTTTGCTGATTATTTTGGTTATCGTCGCAATTGTCTTGCTGTGGAAGGCCTTCAAGCCATCCACATGGAAGAGCAATGCAGGACTCAATAAGGGTCAAGCACGTCGTGCAGTTAAAGGGCCCGACGATGATGAAGAATTCTTGTGGAATATTGAGAAAAATCGCTTCAAACGCCGCCGCGCAGAAGAAGCTGCACAATTAGAAGAGGAAGAACGCCTCAAACGTGCACGTGAGCGTTACGCAAAGCCACAAGAACCAGAAGAAGGTACTGAGGAAGCCACAGAGGCGTAAATGTATATGGGGTGTGATGTGCGCACACCCCCAAACGATTTACTTAGGCTTGGCATACCTATATATTGAGTGAATGACCTTCGCCCTCACCCCAAGCGCCGATCAGCGCTTTGCGCCTCTAAAATCTGTACCCAGCACGATCACGGATACAGCAAAAGAGGCCAGTGGCTTTTACAAAGCCCTCGGCGATGCCACACGTTTAGAAATTTTATACCTCGTCTTCACCACAAAAACCTCGCGAGTAAGCGCAAATGCACTGGCACACGCTTTAGACATTTCCGCCCCCACGGTAACCCACCATATGAAAAAGCTCATCGCGGCAAAATTGATCACTCGCGAACAATGTGGGAAATGGGCGTATTTCAGCATCCACCCTGTACATGCAGACACTGTAGCTGCAATTTTCACCCAGTCAGATTCCCACAAAAAGAGTATTTGATCCGTACCAGGGACTGCCACCCACCAGACCGGTCCCACGTGTCAAGATTCCGGGCTTTTAAACAAGTCTTGGCGCGCCTGACCGGTTTATAGCGGTCGATACCAGGCAGGAATGACAGAATTTCTTAATTTTCTAAGATCCTGCCATCTCTGACCTGTTGACTAAAAACCTCACCCGCGCCCCAGAAAAAGGGACCTCCCAAAATCGCATTTAAGCGCCCTGCAGAGCATCGTTTATGCAAACACTTATTCTAAAAATGTGGAGCTAGAAACAGACACAGCGGCCTTAGCTTTAGGAAATGGCCACAACCGCATCTAACTCCACCAACGCCCCTTGGGGAAGAGTGTGCGTAGGCAGTGCCGTTCGAGCATGTTTTCCAGCTTCACCGAGCACCTTCTCCAAAAGTCGAGAGGCACCATCCGCAACACGTGGTTGTTCCACAAAATCAGCTGCGCTGTTCACCCACACATTCAATTTGAGAATACTTGCAACATTCTCCAGCCCAATGGCTTGCTCAATTCTGGCCAGCAAATTGATCGTGGCTACTTCTGCTGCATGAATGCCTTCTTCCACAGATGCATCTGCACCGACGCGTCCTGTCACAATATCGCCTGCAGCTGTCCGAGAAATCTGCCCCGAAACATATAACGTATTGCCTTGGCGGTGAAAAGGAACATAAGAGTACTGCGGTGCAGGAAGATCAGGAAGCTCAATTCCTAAGCTTTTTAGATTCGCTGAAATATCAGTCATAATTCCGGATTCCCCTTTAGCGCTGGCTCAAGATGTAAGTTTTGTCTTCGCCGATGTACCACAAGTCTTCTGTGCCAATCGCGACGCCGTTGTAACGCCATGGAATTTCCGCAGCGCCATAAGAACCATGGCGGAGAACGTGATCGTAGCCCGGACGAAGTTCGTTGGCGAATGATTCTTGTTTACCCATGAGGTGTCCAACATTGCGCTTTCGGTAGATGGTGTTGAAATCTACATCGGCATTCAGCATTCCGATATCAATCATGCGCGGCAATTGTGGTGCTAGATAATCCAGCGTTGCTTCATGTACATCTGCACAAATAGTTCCTGGTCGAAGTTGTGAAATGATGCCTTCGCGAACTACTTGGAAGAAATACTCATAGGCTTCACGTCCAGCGGCAGTACGTGGCAAAGAGCGCGCCATATCTGAGGTGCCCAGCACTACGCCATTCTTTTTCACTGCCACTCCGGCATCAAGTTGGATGCATCGGGTTTCTGAGTTGATGGGGAAATCTACCGGTGGTCCAGGAAATAGCATGCGGTTGGAGGAATGCAGGTTGGTGAAATATGGCTCTACATCAAAAGTGAACTGCAGGGCGTAATCTTCCAATTCTTCCAAGTAGCGGGCGTAGATATCAAGCTCAGTGAACTCTTCTCCACGCTCTAAACGGTTATTGGTCCACTCCAGGGTGTTTTCCATGATGGTAACGCTGGTGCGTGAGGCAATAATTTGAAAAGGGAGATCTTCAGAATCTCGCACATCGCGCCAATTGCTGAGCTCAGTTTGAAGAGGAACAATCTCGCCTTCTGTCAGGCTCAAGGCCACCGCAGTGCCGAGATATTCTTCTTCCACACCGACTGTTTTATCTTCTCCGATAAGTTCCCTGACAGCTTCAGAGATGGACGCGAAGGAATCTACAGCTTCTGTTCCTTCAGGAGCTGGGGTTCCCTGAGGCAGGAAAAGGAATGCTGTTTGCGTTGCGGCATCCCACAACACAGACGCACCTTCAGTAGCTGCAATTCCTGTAATTTCAGAGAAATTCGGTGGCGATGCAACATAGATTGCAGACAGCGCATGCCGAGAAGCAATATCTTGAAGAAGCTCAAATCTGCTGTCGTTGCCTACCTGGTCAAGCTCTTTTTCCAGTCCCTCCAAATGCGCGATACCCCGGATAAGCTTCTTGGCTTCTTCCACGCCGGCACGACGCCAGTCCGAAAATCGCTTTTCGACGATTCCCTGATCCAGTTTCACCACATCGATCGCATGTGGGGCTGCTGATTCCACAGAAACCTGAACCTGGTCTTGCGCCGCCAAATAGTGTGCATATGCGATATCGGGTGCGAAACAGACGGGGTTTTCGTCGGCAAGCTCTTTAATTAGTTCTTGCACAGAACTGGCGGCTTCGACGCCTTCCAAAGGGGCGTCATCGATGGTTACCCACGGTGCGTAGAAACGGATCTTATTGCGTGGCACACCGCTGGAGAAGATGTTGCCCTGTTCTTGCTGACGCACCAGCAGGATCGGATCTTGGTCTTTAACGGTTGCGATAATTGGTGCCACGAGCGGGTGAGAATCAAGACGGATGGCAGAAAAGAGGAGACTCTTTTGCGCATCAAGGTTAAAAAGTTCTTGCAAACGAGCTGGGCTGGAAGTTAAATGCATGGAGAAATACCTTTCAAAATTTGTGATTATGGTTAGCTGATACCTGCGGTGACGCCAATGAAAGATTCGATCTCTGCAACATAGTCAGAGAAAACTTCCGAGAAGCGGTGTTCCTTGGCTCGCGGGCGTGGAATATCAATCTTGATATCTGCCACGATGTGGCCTGGGCGATCGCCAACGATGATGACGCGATCGCCAAGCCATACCGCCTCAGAAATACTGTGGGTAACAAAAAGCACGCTGCACTTTTCACGCATCCAGATCTTTTGTATTTCAAAGTTCATGGAGTCACGGGTCATCGCATCCAGTGCGCCAAATGGCTCATCCATCAGAAGCAACTGCGGGTTAGAAACAAGGGCGCGGCAAATCGCGACACGCTGCTGCATACCGCCACTGAGCTCATAGGAATAACGGGTTTCTTTTCCTTTAAGTCCAGCCATCTCAAGCAGCTGATATGCACGATCTAATGATTCTTTCGAGCGGGTTCCACGAAATTCTAGTGGCAACAGCACATTGTTGAGATTGTTTCTCCACGGCAACAGCACTGGCGCTTGAAACACCATGGCGATATCTTCCACCTGCTCCGCAATGGGCTTTCCGTTGACGAGGACTTCACCATGAGTTGCTTGCTGAAGTCCGGAAATTGTCTTGAGCAGTGTAGTTTTGCCACTTCCAGACTGTCCAACGATGGACACAAATTCTCCGGGCTGTACATCAAAATCCACACCTTCGAGAACCTTGTTTTCGGCCCCATCTCGAGAGTGAAAAGTAACTCCGACATTTTTTACTGAAATTGCACTGGTATTAGACATGATTTACCTACTTCTTCTGAGATGGCGCTGCGATCACAGTGCCTTTATTGATGGGGGTGATGAACTCATTGGTATAAACCTGATCCGGGGTAATCGATACTGAAGGATCCATGCCGAGGTATTCCTGAGCAACATCGATCATTTCCTGTACACCTTCATCGCTCATGGTGCCGAAAGGATCGGTTGTAGTGTCGCTTTGCCAATTCAAAGCGCACTGTTCCTCCAAGGCAAGGAGGATGGTTGATTCTTCATAGCCCTGGACTTCTGCGTTGAAGTCTTTATACGTTTTCTCTGGGTTTTCACATGCCCAGAGGAAACCCTTTTGTAAAGCACGATTGAATTTCTCGAGCTTCTCCGGTTCTTTTTCAATGGTCTCGTTAGACACCACCATGCCGTTGCCATAAAGGGAGATTCCAATATCTGCCCAGTTCAACACCACTGGTTCAATTCCTAATGCCGCCAATGCGGGAGCATCAGAAACTGCGAGAGCGAGGTTTGCATCCCATTGATGTGCCAGCAGACCCGGAATTTTTGATTCACTCGAAGCATGCACAACGTTGATATCCCCTTCGGCATATCCCAGTTGATTCAGTGCATATGGCCACATGGAGACCATTGCTCCAGCGCCTTCAGTGGCAACAGTTTTACCCTTGAGATCATCCCAACTTTCAATGCCGCTTTCTTTATCTGCAACAGCTGCATAAGAAGAACGTGCTTGTAGAAGATTTACTTGACGAACCTGCGCTCCCCTACCCTGGTTCATCACGGTGACACCGAAGTCTGCAAAGCCCGCAAAAACTCGACCGGTTTCGACAGATGTCACGGTATTGTTAGATCCGGAGCCGGGCATAAGTGATACATCCAGTCCTTCTTCTTCGAAGAACCCCTCTGCTACGGCTGCAAAAAATGGCGCATGCTTGGGGAGATATCCCACGTCCATCATGATGTCGACGGAGTCTCCATTGGAAGCGGAAGAACAGGAACTAACCAGTGGGATCGCGATGGCGAGCGCTGCTGTCATCGCGGCAATCTTTTTCTTGTTCATTACTTGTCCTTGTGACTTGTGAAAATGGTGGATTATTTTGCGTAGGTTTTCCACGGCACAAGTCGCTTAGCCGCGAGATCAACTGCGTAAAACAGTGTGAGAGAAATAGACGCCAGCACGATGAAGGCTGCGAACATGCTTGCCAGATCAACCTGGCTATTAGCCAGCAGAATGACATATCCAAGGCCCTTAGAGCCTGAAATAAACTCACCGACCACAGCACCGCCGACTGCGAGTGAAATGGAGATCTTCATGCCAGAGAAAATGGATGGCACAGCGTAAATGAACTCAATTTTGGTGAGTCGCTGCCAGGTGTTCGCCCGGTTAATGCGAGCGAGTTCTTTCAGCTCATGCGGAACTGAGGACAGTCCGTCAAAAGTATTGATAACCAGCGGGAAGAAGGCAATTGCCATGGCAACGAAAACCTTGGATTCGAAACCGAATCCGAACCACACAATAAACAGTGGAGCCAGCGCTACCTTTGGAATCGTATCGATTGCCACAAGTGCTGGATACAGGAAAGTACGTACCGCTGGGAAATAATGAAGAGCAGCTCCGCAAAGCACACCAAGTGCTGTGCCCAGAACAAATCCGGCGAGTGCTTCCTGCAGAGTCACCCATGCATTAGAGGCAAAATATCCTGGACGGTTGAAAAGTTCCGCAAAAGCAGCGCTTGGGCCAACCAAGAGGAAGCGCGGCGGATTGGTAATCAGGACAATGAGTTCCCAAATGACAAAAAGTCCTGCAATACCAATTACTGCTTTGATAGCTGTTACGAGCGTATTTCGTGGGATGAGTGGTTTCTTAGGCATAGGTGTGGATCCAGTACTCGTTTGTCCTCTGAGTTCAGCAGGAGGCCGAAGTTCCGATGTGGTCATGATGCAGATCTCCTCGATGGAAAGTGATGTGATTAAAAGGGCTTTCTGATTGCGATATGGATCACGTTACAGAGCATCTTTAATGCACGTCCAACACCTTTTCCGCATTCCTTAATACCCAATGTGCATGACTCTAATTTTTAGGACCACTTAGGTATTGCCGCTAGATTTTGGGCATGAAAAGTTGGAATCTTTCCCCCACACATGCACAGTTTTATGCTGCTACAAGCAGTCCAAGGGCCGCCCTCTACCAAAACCAAACGACAGTGCCCACGGGCCCTCAAAACAAGCTTCGTGGGCATATGTGACCGGTTTCAAGCACGGAAAACCAAACGACAGTGCCCACGGAACAAGAAATCTTGCTCCGTGGGCACTGTCGTTTGGCGGTACTAAAACAGGGCCTAAAAAGTGCCCTCTCAAAATCGATTCTCAGGCACTGAGTGCTTGTCCCCCAGACAAACACTCATTCAAGGAATCTGAGCGCTTAAATCGCCGTTAGTTCAGTCCCGCATAAGAGTGCAGACTATCTCTCTCAGGACTCCGACCTCGCAAAGCGAATAGTCGATGGAGTCCTCGGAGATAGGGGAAATTAGGGGGAAATCACAAACCAAAGCTGGTAGTAATCACACACTAAAATCCCATAACCAGCTGTTAGTTCAGTCCCGCATAAGAGTGCAGACCAGAGACCACCATGTTGATGAAGAAGAGGTTAAAGATCATGGTGATCAGCGCCAAGATGTTAATCCAGGCTGCGTTGGTATTGCGCCAACCAGCGGTCGCACGTGCGTGGAGGTAACCAGCGTAGAGAACCCAGGTGATGAAAGAAACGGTTTCTTTAGGGTCCCAACCCCAGAAACGACCCCATGCTGCTTCGGCCCAAATTGCGCCCAAGATAATGCCCAAACCAAAGAGTGGCACGGTCCAGATTGCGGTCTTGTAGGCAAGGTTATCCAGGGTTTTTCCGGATGGGAGTGGTTTTGCCACTGCACCGAAGAAGCCCTTTTCTTTACCCTTTGGATGCCACATGCGCAGCAAGTACAGCAGGGATGCAATACCGGAGACCATACCGATGGATGCGCCGATCGATACTGAAGAGACGTGGATTGGGAACCAGAAAGACTGCAGTGCAGGAACAACAGGTGCGGAATCAGAATAAAGTTCAGTGCCACCGTAGAACAGCAGCGCAAGCATTGGGGTAAGAATCCATGGCCATATGACGCGGAACTGTGGTCGCTGCAGGATGAGCACTGCACCGATTATCGCGAAGAGGGAGACCATCAAGATGTATTCATAAAGGTTGCCAAATGGGAAACGGCTGGCAGAGAGCGCACGCATCACCACAGAAACCAGGTGCACGGTAACGCCAAGCCACATGAGGGATTGAGTCATGTTGGCGAGTTTGCGGGCGGAGCTTTCACGCTGGATTAAGGTGTCATCCGGAAGCACACCATCAGCAAAATCTGAGGGCAGCTCAGTGCTACCTCCAGCACCGACGAGCTCGTTAACGCGGGCATGCTCGCGGCGGGCGTCGATAATGCCTTGTTGTTTTACGTAGTAGACAAGCGACAGGATCAGTGCCAGAACGTAGATAATATATGCCGATACGAAGGCAGTGTCTGAAAACTGCGCATACGTTTGGTTGACGGGCATCATGGATTTATCCAACCTTATTCTTTAGAAGTGCTCAATTGTGGGGATATCAGGCTCCTTGTGGGGATAAGGAGCCTTTTAAACTGCGGGTTTAGTCTCGATCGTCATCATCGAAATATTCTTCGTCTTCATCTTCCTCCTTCAGCCCCAGCAGCTGGCGGTGGAATTTCTCGTATTCGCCGCCCCAGCCAGCGCGGTCGGTGCGTGCCAGACCACCGGTTTCAATTCGGGTGGTGCCATCATCCTGTGGGTAGAGGCGCACCCAAATGCGGCGGCGTCGAATCATCAGGGAGCCAACTAAGGAGACCAGGGAGATGACGGTGGTGACCAGCACCCAGTTCTGAGTTGGATCGCGGCTGATCTGGTAGTTGGCAAATTCGGATGCACCATCGAAGGTGACGGTGGTGCCATCATCGAGGGTCACGGTATCTCCGATTTCCAGGTTCACGCGCTCAATCTTTTGCAGCACGCCACTGTGCATCAAGGAGGAGTCCAAGCTGAACAGGGACTGGCCGATGCCGGTATCCAAACCGTTGTCGCCGCGGTAGATATCAATAGCTACTGCTGGGTCGCGCATCGCTGGATAAGCAGAGGTGAGAAGCTCACCGTTCTCGCCCTCCCACTGCGCAGTTGGTGCGAAAAGCCCCTGAATTGCGAGCTGGTTTTGGCGACGCTCAAACAGATCCGGATACATGCCTGCTGGTGGATCAAAACGCACCACACCGGAGGATAGGAAGAAGGTCGGATCATCAGGGCGCCACTGCACGGTCTGGGTACGGGATTCACCATTGGGCCAATTCACCGTAAAGGTTGGAGCAAAGCCGTGGCCCTGCAGGTAGACGCGGTCGCCTTCAATACGCAGCGGGTGGTTCACGCGGAGTTCGTAGTCTTCCCAAGTTTCTGGGTCGTTTTGAATATCCTCGCCCATAGCATAGGAAATATTAGAGCGGAACATTTCTGCCTGACCATTAGGCAAATAGTCCGCGGAAAAATCATGCGCTTCGAAGCAGAAGGTGGTCAAGCCTGTGCCATCAAAGTTGGCGCCGGCGCGGAAAGAGTCATAGTTGGCTGTGGCGGTATTACAAAAAACAGAGTTCTGTTCATTTTGTTCGCCGTCAGTCACCACGATGACGTGGCCTTCATAATAAAACAGTCGACCAAGTCCAGCCGTGACAATCATGCCCACGATACCGAGGTGAAACACCAGGTTGAAAAACTCGCGGATGTAGCCTTTTTCCGCCGAAAATGACCGTACGCCTGCACGGTCTTCCTTCGCGGAATACTCCGTGATTTTCCAGCCTTTGAGGAGTTTCCGGACGTCTTTTTCTACTTCTTCTTCACGCTTTTCGACGATCCCCTCGCCGTTGTGGCTCAGGCGTGCCAAGTTCCTCGGCGCCCGCACCACAGGTGCGCGCATTGCTTTGTAGTGCTCCAAGGTACGAGGCAAAATACAGCCAACCAAAGAGATCAGCAGCAGCATATAAATGGCGGTGAACCACGTGGAGGAGAAGACATCAAACAGCTGAATCTTGTCGTAGAATTCCGCTAATTTGCCATTGTTTTCAATGTATTCAATAACGTTGGACTCATTGAGGGAACGCTGCGGCAGCAACGCGCCTGGAATCGCTGCGATCGCCAACAAAAACAGCAAGGCCAGTGCTGTGCGCATACTGGTGAGCCAGTGCCACGCTTTCTTTGCGTACAGCTTGACGGTTTTGAGCATTGTCGTGCCGATTCTCTTCCTACGTAAATTCTAAAAAATTGTCTAAAGCAGTGTTGCGCCGTATTCCACGGTCCATTGGCGCACCCAGTTGATAAAAATCGCCCAAGAGCCAGAGAGCAACGCTACTCCGACCAAGATCAAAAGCACACCGCCGATGATTTGTAGCTTCCGCGAATGCTTACGCAACCAGTCCGCGCCGGTTAGGGCTTTGCTTGACCCAAGCGCAATCAACAAAAAGGGCAGGCCCAAACCTAAGCAATAACCAATAATCAAAATCACTCCGCGAGCAGCAGTCATGCCTTCGGTACCTGCGGAAATAGAAATAATGGCAGCCAGTGTGGGTCCTAGACAAGGCGTCCATCCCAAGGCGAAAATGCCACCGAGAAGTGGTGCACCCAACCAAGTGGTCCAGCGTTTAGGAGCCATGCGGGTATCGCGCTGTAATCCGGGGATGAATCCCATAAACACAATGCCCATGAGAATGGTCACCACACCGCCAACGCGCATAAGCGTATCTGCATTGAGTGTGAGCAGGCTGATGGCGCCGAACACGCTGACGGTAGCCAGCACGAACACCACAGTAAAGCCCAAAATAAACATCAATGCTGCAGCGCCCACTGCAAAACGCTTGGTTTTTACTTTGGCACCTTGTTGGCTGTACTCCACTTCCCCACCGACAACGCCGGCGAGGTAGGAAATATAGCCCGGAACCAAAGGCACCACGCATGGGCTGGCAAAAGACACCAAGCCTGCAAGAGCTGCGGCAAGAATGCCTAAGAACAATGGACCAGAGGCTGCGACATCGGCAAATTGCTGGCCGATGCTTTGGGCAACCACAAACTCAGACATTTAGGCCTCATCTACCAATGGCAACGCGACATCCAAAATGTCTTTAGAAGTAACTTCGCGCAAGAACACAGCAGCTGGTCGGTGCTGTTTATCCAGCACGATGGTGGTTGGAATGACCGATGCTGGAACACCACCAAGCTGTGCTGCAGTCATGAAAGGAGGATCATAAATGCTTGGGTAATCAAGGCCATTGTCTGTGACAAAGTCTTGGGCGATCTCGCGTGAATAGTCACGGACGTTCACGCCAAGCACAGTACCGCCAGGGGTCTCGCCGTTACCGGCAGCTTGGAGTTCTTCATGGATTACTTGAAGATCATCTGATTCGGAACGACATGGTGCACACCACTGACCCCAGGCATTGAGCACCACAACTTGGTTCTCAAAATCGGACAGTTGAATCTCTGTGCCCTCATTCATGAGGGAATCTCCACCAATATTGGGGAGCTGTTGACGATCGGCCTCGTCGTAGAAGATCTCCATTTTTCCATCCGGAGAGTGAAATTGGAAGGTTCCTCCGACTGCGACAGCATCAGTACCAGCGGTACTGTCGCTGCCGCAGGCCACTAGCGCAAATCCACTGAGTGTAACGCAGCCGATTGTTGCTGCTAGCTTGGTCAAACGCACGGTTGATCAAATCTCCTGAGCTGGTTCGTTGTAGTGGACGCCCACAATTTGGTCATCTTGGAATACCAAAGATGTCACTGAGGCGAGATCGCATTGACGCAGTGCTGGGTTATGGGACAGGCTTTGTCCGCGAGCATGGCGTTGTACGCACACAATCGGCAACTGGTGAGTCACCAAAATTGCTTCGTGGCCTTCTGCAGCCACTCGTGCACGCTCGACTGCTGCCATCACGCGTTCCAAGATGTCGGTGTAATGCTCGCCCCAGCTTGGCAGCGTGGGGTTGTACATCAATGGCCACCGCACCGGGTTCCACAACTGGGAACGCAGACCCTTGGTGCGCAGACCTTCAAAGCGGTTGCCGGCCTCTAAAAGATCCTCATCGGTGATTAGCTCTAGGCCAGTGACCTTGAGAAAAGGTTCCGAGGTTTCCTGCACACGCTGCAATGGAGAGGCCGCGATATAGGTGACATCATGGCCTTCAAAAGACGCTGCGGTGCGGGCAGCCTGGCTGCGTCCACGGGAAGAGAGTTGGTAACCAGGAATACGTCCGTACAGGATTTTTTCCGGATTGTGGACTTCACCGTGGCGAACTAGGTGGACAATGGTTTGTGTCATGATGCCTTCGCTTCTGCTGCTGCGCGTGCTGCAGGTTTAAGTGCTTGTTCGATCTTGGAAAAATCATCGTCCGTCAATGCGGAAGAAACAAACCAGGTTTCAAAAACGCTTGGTGGCGCATAAATGCCGTTGTCTAGCAACGCATGGAAAAACGGCGCGAAGCGGAAGGTATCTGCTGCCTTCATATCGCTGAAGTTGTGGCCTTCGCCCTCTGCAAAACGAATAGAGAGCATGTTGGATGCACGCTGAATATGGTGTGCAACGCCTTCGTGGCTTAATGCTTCAGAGATCAACGCATGGAGGCGATCTGCGTTGGCGTTGATGGTGTCGTAGAGGGATTCGTCGGCAAGCTTTAGCGATGCCCGACCAGCTGCGACCGCAACCGGGTTGCCGGACAGCGTGCCTGCTTGGTAAACCGGCCCCTGTGGGGCCAGCATGTTCATGATTTCCGCCTTGCCGCCAAACGCAGCAGCAGGCAGACCGCCGGATACAACCTTGCCGAAAGTGACCAGGTCAGCGGTGACCTTGTCCACACCGAACCAGCCACGGTAGGAGGTGCGGAAACCAGTCATGACCTCATCGAGGATCAGCAACGCGCCATCTGCGTGGGCGATCGCCAGGAGCTTATCGTTGAAATTATTTAGCGGTGCAACGGTACCCATGTTTCCGCCAGCAGCTTCTGCGATGATGCACGCAATCTGGCCTGGGTACTGCGCAAATGCATTACGTACAGCTTCGATGTCGTTATAAGGCACAACGATGGTGTCAGAAGTCTGCGCACCAGTAATACCTGGGGAATCAGGCAGCGCAAACGTAGCCACACCGGATCCAGCAGAAGCCAGCAGCGCATCCACATGGCCGTGGTAGCAACCCTCAAACTTCAAAATCTTGGAACGCTGCGTATATCCACGCGCCAAACGAACCGCCGACATGGTGGCTTCAGTTCCAGAGTTCACCAAACGGACCTCTTCCACAGAGGTGCGCTTGATAATATCCTGTGCCAGCTCAACCTCACCGATGGTGGGAGCACCGAAGGACAGGCCATCAACAACGGCCTTTTGTACAGCTTCTACAACCGCTGGGTGTGCATGGCCCATGAGCATAGGACCCCAGGAGCACACCAAATCAACGTATTCATTTCCGTCCACATCGATCAGGGTGGAACCGTGAGCCTTTTCAATGAATCGGGCTTGTCCACCCACTGAACCGAAAGCGCGAACAGGGGAATTCACACCACCAGGGGTGAGCTTCTGTGCCTTTTCAAACCACTCTGCGGATCGAGCCGTATTGGACGATGTCATGTGCGTCATTGTATTAATTCAATCTGTGAAGCCAATCCAGCGCATTGACAGTCGAACTTTACAAACTCTCAGACTGGATTGGGAAGGTCAATGGTA
This sequence comes from Corynebacterium crudilactis, assembly GCF_001643015.1. Classification (NCBI taxonomy): domain Bacteria; kingdom Bacillati; phylum Actinomycetota; class Actinomycetes; order Mycobacteriales; family Corynebacteriaceae; genus Corynebacterium; species Corynebacterium crudilactis. Next base: position 487,084 of record NZ_CP015622.1, on the reverse strand, counting down.
TTTCTTAAGGGTTATCCCAGCAGCCTGTGTACTGCTGCCTGGGCATCTGCGATAACAGCAGGGACGCCTACTCCCCCGGCCCATGCGCCAATTGCTTCCACGCCTGGCACACGTGCGATCTCTGCACGAGCCGCGGCGACGGTAGCAATGTGATCAACTCCATATACAGGGAGCCCACCGAACCAGCGCTGCACAAAGATTTCACCAAGTCCGGCGGCGCGACCGTCGAAACCGGTGATGGTGAGCAGATCGTCGAGGGCGGCGTCGACAAGCAAATCCTCGTCCATGCGTGACGACGCCTCATCGCCCAACCTTCCGAACGACGCGCGTACAAGCGCACCTCCGCGGCTCGCCAGGTGCGGCCACTTCTTGGATGAGAAGGTAAACGCCTTCGCCGTGATGCCTGGCTCGTTGACAGCAACGAGCACACCGGAGTTGTCCGGCAAACCTTCTGCTGAATCAAAACGCATGCCAACAACAGCGGAAGACGCCAACTTAATAGCGCGCAAATGAGGTGCGGCATCTGGAGTGAGATCACGCAACAACACTGCTGCGGTCGGTGCCGGAACCGCCAAAATAACCTTGTCGTAGATGCCTTCGCCACCGCCCTTGATGGCAAAGCCCTCGCCAGATTTCGTGATGGCAGAAACAAAACTATCCAGGTGAATATCTGCACCGCATTGCTCAGCCAACGCTTCATACAGTTCCGCATAGCCACCCTTGAAGGTCTGGAACACAGGACGAGTTTCCGAGCTTGACTTGGTAGCTGCGCGCTGTGCTTCCACTGCCTTGACAGCAGCAGACAACGTCACAGACTCACCAGCTTCAGCCAACTGATCCAATGCAGCAGCCAAAGCCGGCACCGAAGCACGCAGACCCAAATCATCCGCAGTAGAGGAATACACGCCTCCCAACAAAGAAGACACCACGGTATCCACGATCTGATCGCCATACTGACGGCGCACCAACGCGCCGACAGAAATATCTTGACCAGGGATCCACTCAAAAGGAGCGTCTGCTGGGAATTCTGGGGCATCTGGTGCTGCTGCAGGAATGCCCATCACGCCGCCAGCTGGGAAAGCATGCAACTGGCCACCAGCGAAATACTGCGACTTCGCCTCCGTGGACGGACTCACTAAAGAATCCGCCAATCCCAACTCAGTGAAAAAATCCACTGCATCAAAACGGGCAGCGAGAAACGCTTCCGCACCAATATCTGTTGGGCCAGAAGCAAACGGCACCGTAAATAGCTTTCCGCCAATGCGTTCGCCCGCTTCCAAAACATCGATGTGGGCAGTGGGGTCAGCTTTGTGAATCTCATAAGCAGCAGTCAGACCTGCAAGGCCCGCACCGATGATGGCAAAACGCATGAAACTTCCTTAACTTAAGAATGGATAATGGAAACGGCTTCAGTAATATCTTCCGCCACCGTATTTGGCAGCACTCCATGTCCAAGATTGAAAATATGCCCAGTGGCATGACCTGCATCAATAGCAGTTTGAGCCTCTGCCTTGATGCGCTCAATTTCCTTGGTCAATGGTGCACGACCTGCAAACAATAACGCAGGATCGAGGTTACCTTGCAATACCTTCGGACCAGATACCGCAGCGATACGTTCCGCAGCCTTATCCAGTGGAACGCGCCAATCCACGCCCATAATCTCAGAGCCAGCCTTACTCATCGCACCAAGAATCTCACCGGTACCCACACCAAAGTGAATACGTGGCAGCTGGTACTGCTCAATTTCATCCAAAATCTGAGTGGAATACGGCAACACGAACTCGGTGTAATCGCGCTCAGTGAGGAAACCAGCCCAAGAATCAAACAACTGCATAGCATCAATACCAGCGTTGATCTGAGACTTTAAAGAATTCACAATCGTTGGAACCAAACGCTCCATCAATGCGTGCCATGTCTGTGGCTCACCATGCATCATTGCTTTGGTCTTCTCATGGTTCTTCGAAGGACCACCCTCAACCAAGTAGCTAGCCAAAGTAAACGGAGCGCCCGCGAAACCAATCAAAGTCTGGGAATCAGACAGCTCATCCAAAATGATACGAATGCCCTCTTCGATTTCAGGAACATTTCCTTCCAAAATTGGAAGGTTGTCCACATCCTGGCGGCTACGCACAGGAGAATCTAGAACAGGTCCACGTCCTGGAACGATTTCTACCCCAACACCAGCAGCACGCAACGGAACCACAATGTCAGAGAACAAAATCGCAGCATCTACGTCATGGCGGCGCACAGGCTGCAAAGTGATCTCTGCAAGAAGCTCCGGCATGAAGCAAGAATCCAACATGCTGATGCCTTCACGAACCTTTTTGTACTCAGGCAAAGACCTACCAGCCTGGCGCATAAACCACACCGGGGTCCGAGTGGGAGTCTTGCCATTAGCGGCATCAAGAATAGGAGCATCAACCAGCGTGCGGCGTGCAGCTGGAATATTAAATGTGGTCATGGGCTCAATCTTGCCCCATTTGCCTCAATTTGGAAAAAGAAGCCACACCTAAATAAGGAATTTAAATCAATAAAAGGATTGATATAGAGCTGGCTGCTCTGAGGAATCCTTAGAACTCCTTTCGTGCTCTTCGGGGTTTTTGGAGTCTTTTGTGCCCTTTTTAGAGCTCTTTAGAACCGTCGAGCTCTTCCCGAGCGCCATTCAATCAACAACGAAGAAGCCAACATAGCCACTGTTGCGGCCATGGGGTGCAACAAACCAGAAATGGCGAACACCATAGCCACACCGTTGTATATCCAGGCCAGAGCAATATTTCCGTTGACTAACCTGGCATAACGCCTTGCCAATCTAAACAGCACCGGCACGCTCATCACTGCTTCACGTAGCACCACGACATCTGCTGCCGGGTCATCGGCATCATCGCGGAGTTCAGAGGGGCGATCCACACCCATCAAAATTCCTACATCCGCGACTTTCAAACAATCTAGAACAGAGCCATCACCAATCATCGCCACCGTGGAACCACGGGTGTGCACTGCGCGGACGACCTGGGATTTCTTGCCCGGCGCGATGCCTGCCAAGACGTGGGTGATGCCTAAGCTATCTGCGTATCGACGTGCCACTGGGTAGGTATCTCGCGATAGCATCATGGTTTCGATGCCTTGCTCCTCAATGGCCAGGATGGCATCTGAGGCATCGGTGCGGACGTGATCGTTGAGTGTGATGACACCACGATCTTTGCCTTTCCACCGTACGATTAATGGTGCGCCACCGGAGGTGGCTGCTGCTACCAAGCGTGGGCTTAGGTGTTCCCGGACTTCCGTCATGGATCGTGGGCGCCATAGTGTGGCTTCCACAGAACGCATAACTTTCTCACCAGTTGGTTTTATTATTGGCAGTTCTACTGTTGCGAGGAAGGAGCCTTCCTCGGTGATTTCCACATTTCCGACTTCAATCCAGTGTGGGACATCGTCGCCGCCTGCTCCTGAGTCTCTTGCTTCGCGGGAGGCTTTCACGAGTGCTTTTGAAATGGCGTGCTGTGATTCCATTGCTAATGCGCCGGCTACGCGCAGCACTAATTCGGGGTCTTCGCCTTTGTCGGCGGTGACGGTTTCTACTGTCATTTCACCATCGGTCAAGGTTCCGCCACGGTTGAATACTGTCGTATCCACGTCATCAAGCATGCGGAAGATCTCTCCAGAGCGCACCAATACTCCATGCCTAGCTGCTGCTTCGATGGAGTTCCTCGTGGCCAATGGAGCAGATAACGCCAACGCCACTGGGGCTACACACGCCAATACTGCCAGGGCAGTAGTAAATGCCGCGTTAATATTTCCAGAGATCAATGCCCACAGGCAGAAATCTACCACTGCTAAGGAAAAAGTAATCGGAACTAAGTTTCCTGCAGAACGAATGGCTGCCCTATTGTGGCGGTTTTCCCGAAACGTGGCTTCCTTGACCCACCGGTGTACAGCGGCAATGCGAGTGCGGTGTCCAGTCCTAACCACGCGGACTTTTAACTCTGCATCAATATTGACGCTGCCGGCGAAAACTCTGTCATTTACTTTAACCACACGTGGGTCTTGGCCCATGATAATACTCGCGGCAATCTTGGAACCACCACCAATAACAGTGCCATCTACAGGAATCATCGTGTTCGGTGGCACTTTGACATCATCATTAACGCGCACTTCTTGTACTGGAATATTTAGTTCCTCCACAACACGCGTCATCCGGTGCTTGCGCACCACTGTCACAGTGCGCAACGGGTTAATCTGCAGACGCGCCAACTCCGCCAGCAAACTAGATTGGCTTCTCCGTCTAGTGAGCAACCTTCCGGCCAGCAACAACACCGTGATGCCACAAGCTACATCAAAATAAATCTCATTCTGCGTCAAGGTGCCGTGATCAAAAGCAAACCATGAAGGATAGGAACGCCAGGATTTATTACCTGGGCTTTCAAATAACAACATGGCTATCGACCACAAATATGCTGCTGCAATAGCAATCGAACTTGTGGCATCAAGCGCAGAAATTCCACGACGAATCCCGCCGGCTGCGGCACGGTGAAAAGGCCACGCACCCCACACCACCACTGGAATAGAAAGCGCCGCAGACAGCCACTGCCAATAATCAAATTGCACTGCTGGATAAAGAGACAATCCCAACACGATGAGAGCAAAAGGCAATGACACCCACAAACGCATCGGAGTGATCAATGCGCGGGCAGTAAATAACACATCCCCGGACATTGGATCTTCTTGTTGTGCGCTGCTGTGGTGTTTGCGTTTAATCCAACCACTTTCCCGAGCACGCACTGCATGAATCATTTCTTCACGGTTGTGCCGACGCACACGCGGAGAAATCCGTTTGGCTGACATCCGTGATCTATACCGATCGATGCGAGCTTCCCTGCTCACTTCAGCGCTTATTTGCTGATGTCTACGCAGTAATGAGGAATTGGACAGCTGTGCTCTGATGCCAAACTCGGCAAAGGTCTCAATGAGAGTATCCGGATGCACTCTGTCAGTGGCGGTAATCCAGGCAGTTTGAGAAGGGTAAATAAGATCGGCTGATACGCCAGGTATCTCTTCTAAAGCTTTTTCCAAAGCTATCAATGAAGGAGCACTATCTAGCCCTTCCAGCTCAAAGGCTAAAGAGACTTTAATATCAGAGCTGACATCTTCCTCTTCGTCGCTCTCAATAAGTCGAGTCAACCCGATGCCTGCTTGCAACGCTGCTGTTTTGGCGTCAGTAATAGCGGTGTCTACGGCTTTGTCCACCGATGAAGACTCCGACGATGCGCTCACGATAAACCTTCTTGGGTTGTTCTGTGGACCGTTTTAAAAAACGATTCCTTATTCAATGTCCCCACAGTATAAGGCTCACATGAGTGGAAAAAGCTACAGCTTAAAAGACCTACTTTTTAGATTCCATCACATGTGCCATGTGGTTGCGTTCTATGTGATCGTTAATGGCAGGACGGAATAAAAGCAGCGCTTCCAAAGCTAACAACACGGCAATCAGTGCAAGTGCGAAACCACCTGCACGGGTAGCAAATGACAACAGATCAGTAAGTACCACGAGCAAAATGATTGCTAGCAAAATACGGCGCGGATTCTTTCCGCTCTTTGGGAGCTGAGAGGTCAAAGCGACGATCACAATGCCAGCAAAACCATTGATGGCACCGATGAACTTTTGATTATTTACCACAACGTCTTTGTAGCTTTCCTCAACATCTGCAGGTCCGGTGTACCCTGCCGTGTACATCACAAGACCTGCGAAAATCATGAAAGCTGCCGTGGCGAAAAGCATCCAAAATACCACTTTTAAAATAGTGGGAATGGACGTTCCATCTGTTTCCCCCTCGTTGAGAGGACGCCGGTTGATATCGTCTCCGCCGGTTGCGGGTGATGGAAACATGCTTGGCATTGTGGTGTTAGCTCCGTCGTCTCAGGTGTTATTTACTTGCGTTTAATATCGGCTGGTGCGTATTCAGTCAGCATTTGTACTGGCTCATCGGTGCGCGATAGTGCATAAGCCACACCGGCGCTGACTCCGACCAAGATCTGTACACAGCCGTCGATAGCAAATAGTGCCATTGGAACATCGTTGGCACCAGGGGAGGCGAAAAACAGCATGAGGACCCTCAGGATAAAAAAGAAACTGAAGATCGTGAGCAACAAGAATGCGGTGGGTAGACGCTTGGAACGCTTCTTCACTATCATCACCATCCAGGACAAAATGGCGATGATAATCAGGTTGATAAAGCCCATAAACAAGATGGCAGCAACGACGGTTGCATTCACAATCTCATCGGACATGCCCTGTGCTTCGGCTTGTTCTCTAGCGACTGTGCGCAGCGCAGTAGGATCCATGAAGCTCATCACCACATTCAAGATTTGGTGAATTAATTCAAAACCAATCATGACGGCCCACATTTGAAGAAGGAGTTTTACGGTGTCCTCCTTCTTGTCCTTTTTATCTACGTCGCCAGCAGATGGCTGCGAAGAGGTTGGGGCCGAGGATTTTTTCGGCGCGAGATTGGGAAGCATGCTCATGGAAGTCCTACTGATCAGAGTGTTATTTAAGCGTGAGAAAGGGCGCGGGCAGCGTCAACAGCAAAGTATGTGAGAATTTGGTTGGCACCGGCACGCTTGATGGAGGTCAGTGATTCCATCATCACTGCATCAAGGTCAATCCAACCGTTACGTCCTGCTGCTTGGATCATCGCGTACTCACCAGAGACTTGGTACGCCGCAACTGGAACAGGTGAGGCATCTGCAATGCGGGTCAGTACATCAAGGTATGGCAGCGCAGGCTTGACCATGATGAAATCAGCGCCTTCTGCGATATCCAGCTCTGCCTCGAGAAGAGATTCCCGCAGGTTAGCAGGATCCTGCTGATAGGTACGACGATCGCCCTGGAGGGAGGAACCCACAGCTTCACGGAACGGCCCAAAGAACGCGGAAGCATATTTCGCGGAGTACGCCATGATGGCGACATCCTGGAAGCCTTCCTCATCTAACGCGGCACGGATAGCTGCGATTTGGCCATCCATCATGCCGGATGGGCTGACAAGATGTGCACCCGCACGAGCTTGAGCCACTGCCATCTGCTGGTACAAAGGCAAGGTTGCATCATTATCTACGATGGCGTTTCCATGACGATCCTGCGTGACCACGCCGCAGTGTCCATGATCGGTGAATTCATCCAGGCAGGTATCAGCCATAATCAGAAGATCATCGCCGAATTCCTTACGCAATGATCCCAGTGCACGGTTGAGCACACCAGTTTCTGACCAGGATTGAGAACCATTGGCATCTTTATCAGCATCAACAGGCACGCCAAACAGGTCAACGCAACGCACACCAGCATCTAGTGCCTCATGTGCTGCACGCAAAAGAGAATCCTCTGTGTGCTGATAGACGCCTGGCATAGAAGAAATCTCACGAGCCTCTGTAATACCGTCTGCAAAAAACATAGGCAAAATGAGATCTGCTGGACGCAATGCGGTTTCTGCCACTAGCTCGCGCATCGCAGGGTTGCTGCGCAAACGACGTGGGCGGCGGATTAGTGCGTGAGAATAATCAGAAGAAGTGTTCATGAGAGAGTCCTTGCCTTTGCTTGCTCAAAAATGTCTTAGTCCTTATGTCCAATCATAGGGTGAGGGGGCGACACGACCACTTTCCCTCAGCTTCTCTGCAACTGCGCCAGTGATGTCACCAGGAATTGGTTGCAGAAAAACTCCAATTGGCCGGGCTCATATTCGGGGGAAAAGCGCTTTCCCACCACGATGATCGGGCAGGAATACACGTGGCTGCCATTGGGGGCGGTGGCTAGAATTGCCAGGTCTGTGCCGTAATCATCAGTGATAATTACCCATTCCATCCCTATTTTGGCGCGCAGGTACTCCCCCACCACGATGCCCCACAGTTGTTGAATATCTGTGACATCAATATCTGGGTCCGTGACTGCTGCCTGCTGATATTGCTCCACCATGGTCTCAAAATCCTCAAAGAGCTGAGGTGGTTCAAAATGAAAACCAGCCTCCTGTGCAGTGCGCAGGAGGCTGTCTTTCCATGCTGTTGTTTCGGCGTCTAGCTGCTGGATGTCCATGGATAACACCCTAATGAAAAACCTTTTAAGACGCTTTTCGACGCCTGCGTTTCTTCCGCGGAGGAGGAAGCTCGCCTTGCGCACGCAGTTCCGCCACGTGTTCTGCAAGCGCATCGATTAGTTCAGGAACTTCAGCGATTTCTGGCATGACATCCACGCGCAGTCCCAGTTCTTCAGCAGTAGCTGCAGTCATAGGGCCAATGCAGGCGACGATGGTGCGCTGATGTGGCTTACCAGCGATGCCCACCAGGTTCTTCACGGTGGAGGAAGAGGTAAAGGCCACGGCATCAAAACCGCCGGTCTTGATCATGTCGCGGATTTCTGCGCTTGGTGGTGCAGCACGCACGGTGCGATAAGCCACGACATCTTCGACTTCCCAACCAAGGTTGGTCAGGCCATCAACAAGCACGTCGGTGGCGATGTCTGCGCGCGGCAAGAGTACCCGGCCAACAGGATCTAGTTCTTCGAAATATTCGGGGAAGACGTCGACAAGCCCTTGTGCATTTTGCCTGGTTCGTGCAGGCAGAAGCTCCGGCTTGATGCCGAGCGCGCGGATCTCAGCGGCAGTTTTTTCGCCGACGGCGGCGATGCGGACGCCTGCGAAGGAGCGGGAATCAAGGCCGAATTCGGTGATCTTTTCCCACACTGCCTTCACAGCATTGACACTGGTGAGGACGACCCACTGGTAGCGGCCTTCCACAATGCCCTTGATTGCGCGTTCCATTTGCGCTGGATTACGAGGCGGCTCAACAGAAATCGTTGGAACCTCTTGCGGAATTGCACCGTGTCCAGCAAGTCGCTCAGACATAGAAGCAGCTTGCTCCTTAGCGCGAGGCACCAGCACACGCCATCCGTACAAGGAGCGGTTCTCCCACCAAGAATACTTGGCACGATCATCCACCCCCTTGCCCAAAGTGACAACCAAAGGGCCATCAAGCTCAGCGTCAAGCTTATGCAACAAACCAAGAGTGGTGTCATAGGTGCGCTGCAAACGAGTCGTACCATTAGCAGTTACTGACACTGGGGTTTCAGCAGGCATATTGCGAGCCTTCAATGACTCAGCAATACGGGAAAGATCCTGTACACGAGCCTGCAGTACCAAAGGCTGAGGTGCGGTTGCCAACTGATCCCAATCAATATTTTGACCATTGACATCAGTCTCGGTGTAGGTAGAACCCAAAGCGATACCCGCAAAAGCAGGAACAGTAGCAGGCAAAGACATACCCGGCACAACCTGGAACTCCATGCCAGCCTCAGACACAGCAGAAATTTCCGCCAACGTGCTATCGCTGCTCAACGGGTTGCCAGTGACAAGACGAATTACATCGCCGCCATAAGACAATGCATCTTGAACAAGCTCAACAATCTGCGCAGGAGTTGCCTCAGATACTTCGGTAATCTCCGCAGCAGTTGGAGGAGCCGGACGAGCAGGCTTACGGCGTGCACCGTTTTCCTTCGCTTCAATGCAAATGCGCTCATACTCATCTTCTGCAGCCTGGAGCTTATCCTCCGGCACAGGAATTTCAGTAGCTACAAATGCGCGTACACCTTTTAATACCTGCTCATCCGTAATAGCACGGACAGCGTTGCCCAGAACTTCACGAGCACGCACAGTAAGCAGATCAGGATTACCGGGTCCAGCCCCAACAAAAATGACCTTGCCTGGAAGTAACTCTTCCGTTTGTCCCTCATACAACGAAACAGGACGTAATTTTCCGTGCGTGAGCGTTTCAACCCCGATGGTTTCGGAAACCTGGTTGGTTTCGATCCCGGTAGTTTCAGCCATTTCGGCCTTATGGGCGATAGTCATCAATATCTTTTCTAGTACTTGTCCCGAAAACGACCAACGTACTCCATCAGTGACCCATGAAAAAAGCCGAATCATTTTCTCGATCCGGGATTGTCCACGAGCATTTCAATGAAGCACACTGACCGGCGTCGGATGAGGACATAACTGGTCGGCGCACAATATTTGCACCTTGGTTGGAGAGAACGCTTGAGCCACTTAGAACTGTCAGCCAAAACCGCGTCGGCGAAAAAACCGACCACCCTCTCAACAGGTGTTTACCGTGTGGTATATACACGATAATTGAGTCATACCCGTTTTGGAAAACCGCTTCATTTACTGCTACTACCAAACGGCAATTTTGACCCATTAATTAGGTCCCCTTTTATCACCTTGGGCCATACCTTTAATGCACCATATGGGCAGTTCAGGCAGATTCCCCACCGAATCACCTAGATGTTCCACACATGGCACAGTGAAAACTTTTCCTTACCCACATAACCCACCCCTTTGTTGGGCGGTTCACTCATTTTCCACATTTTTGATGCCACTGCAACCAATAAAGAAAGCCGTTTTAAGGCGTAGTTTAAGTGGGATACCTACTTATATGGAATGAGCCTTTTTAGTCACCTGAGGACCCACACAGAGCATTACTGTTTTTGCATATCTCATTGCTCTTGAAGTCAGAATGTGCCGATTCACCATTTCCGGTTGGATCTGCTGAGAAAATGGTGAATCCTCACAAGCTCCCCAGCTTTAGATACCCGAAGTAATCCCATAAGTCCTGCGGAATGTTGTTTCTCATGTAAAGATATTATTTCCTTCCCTATAAAACACACCTAAATTTTAGAAGGGCTTGATTCTTCATGTCTTTGAAGCGCACCGCCATGGCAGTTGCCGCATTTGGCGCATCGGCAGTTTTGTTGGCAGCTTGTTCCGAACCAGCAGCGGAAGATACCACTGAAACCACCAGTGCTGAAGCCTCCGGAGAAAAGGTCACCATCACTGTCTATACCTCTGAGCCTGAGGAAAAGGTCGATGAGATCAACAAGGCGTTTATGGAGATCAACCCAGATATTGAGGTTGAGGTGTACCGCGCTGGCACTGGCGATCTCACTGCACGTATCGCAGCCGAGAAGGCTTCTGGTTCCATTGAGGCTGATGTTTTGTGGGCTGCGGATGCTCCCACTTTTGAAAATTATGCGGCAGAAGGCGATCTCGCTGAGCTGAAAGATGTGGACACTTCCGATGTGATTGAGGAAGCTGTCGATGAGGATAACTTCTATGTCGGCACCCGCATCATCCCAACTGTGATTGCTTACAACACGGAGATTGTGGATCAGGCTGAGCTGCCTTCTTCTTGGGCTGAACTGACAGATCCGAAATATGCTGGCCAGCTAGTTATGCCAGATCCTGCTGTTTCTGGCGCTGCAGCCTTCAATGCTTCAGTGTGGAAGAATGATGCTGCACTGGGTGAAGAGTGGATCAATGCGCTTGGTGAGAACCAGCCAATGATCGCCCAGTCCAATGGCCCAACTTCTCAGGAAATCGCTGGTGGTGGCCACCCCATTGGTGTGGTGGTGGATTATCTCGTGCGTGATCTGGCTAGCGCTGGTTCCCCAATCGATACCATTTATGCATCCGAGGGCTCCCCATATATCACTGAGCCTGCTGGTGTATTTGCGGATTCCGAGCAGAAGGAAGCAGCTGAACGCTATATCAATTTCTTGCTGTCTGTTGAAGGCCAAAAGATTGCTGTAGAGCAGGCTTACCTGCCAGTGCGTGAAGATGTCGGAACCCCAGAGGGCACCCCTGCTTTGTCTGAAATCGCTTTGATGACTCCTGACCTGGATGTTGTTACCGCTGATAAGGCAACTGCTGTTGAGCTCTTCCAAAATGCAATGAACTAATTTCATGCATTTAACTCCCTCAAAAACGTCAGCGCAGCATTTCACACGAAGTGCGCTGACGTCTTTGTCTTTTCTGCGATTAGGCGTGTGGCTAATTGTCGCGGGGTTGTTTATCACTCCCCTGGCTTTAGTGGTCAGTCTTGCATTGGGCGGCAATCAGCTTCCAGAGCTGCTTGATTCCGGGTTGGGCACGGCACTGTGGAATTCCACGTACACCACTTTGTTGTCAGCACTCGGTGCCACTGTTTTTGGCACGTTGATGGCTTTGATCCTGGATCGCACTGATGTCTACAGCCGCACGGTACTCCGACTGTTTTTATTGTCCCCGTTGCTTATTCCACCGTTTATCGGGGCCATCGCATGGTTGCAGTTATTTGGGAAAAATCAGGGCATCAACAGGATGTTCGGCACGGAAATATGGAATATTTACGGCGCTGACGGTGTGACATTTTTGTTGATTGTGCACTCCTATCCCACGGTGTACATCATTGTTTCTGCAGCGCTTCGGCAACTACCTGGTGATCTAGAACAGGCAGCACGCATCGCAGGAGCAGATACTTTTACGGTGCTACGCACCATCACTGTGCCGTTGTTGAAACCGGCATTGCTCTCTGCGTTTACGCTCACCGCTGTGGCAAACCTGGCAGATTTTGGTATTCCGGCGTTGCTTGGATCACCTGCGCGTTTTGAAACTTTGGCCACCATGATTTATCGCTTCATGGAGTCCGGCACGGTGAGCAATCCTCTGCAGGTGGTTTCTACCATCGGCATTGTTTTGTTATTTCTCGGAATCGCAGCGGTGACAGCAGACTATTTGGTGTCGTTTTATGCCGCTTCCAAATTGCAGGATGCCGGGGAGTCTCATCGCTTTGACCTCAACGCATCCCGGATACCAGTCAGCGTGTTCACTTGGGTTATCACGTTGATTATTACGACTGCTCCTCTACTCGGTTTGGCTTACCGTGCACTCCTTCCCGCCCCTGGTGTGCCTTTCAACCTAGACACCATCACGCTCCACAACTTTGCAGCGGCCTTGAGCAACCCACGGGTTATTGAAGGATTCAACAACTCTGTCATGTTGTCCCTGGGAGCTGCCCTCATTTGTGGCGTATTGGGGTGGTTCATCGGCATATTAATCACCCGCACCCAGCATTTTTCCAATGTGTCTTTGACTCTCACGGTGCTGCTCCCCACTGCTCTTCCGGGAATGATCATCGGTGTTGGTTGGCTCATTTTGGGCAGGTACACGGGCATTTACAACACGCCTTGGGTAATTTTGGGTGCTTATGTGTGCGCTTTTACCGCACTAGTTGTCCAAGCGGTTCGCGGGCCGCTCAGCCAAGCACCAGAAGCAATCGAAGAAGCAGCACGCATCAGCGGCGCCGGCAGGTTAAGAGCCATCATGGATACCACCGGAACAATGGCGATTCCCGCAGCATTCGCAGGTGCCATGCTCGTGGCAGTTACTGCAGTACGCGAGCTCACGGTATCTATTTTGCTCATCGCGCCGGGCACCACCACGTTGGGCGTACAGGTGTTTAATTTGCAGCAGGCCGGAAACTACAACCAGGCATCGGCGTTGTCGTTGATGTTTGCTGTCATCGGCATCGTGGCGCTTGCGCTCACGGTGCGTGGGCAGAAGGAGAACTAAGTGTCATCGATTAAATTGCGTGATTTAAGTGTGCGTTTCCGCGACGGCTCTTTTGGATTGCAGAATATTAATTTATCGATTGAGTCGGAGGAGTTCGTGGTGCTCATCGGTCCGTCTGGGTCGGGTAAGACCACGATGTTGCGCACCATCGCGGGGTTTGTGGAGCCAACTTCTGGCAGTGTGCACATCGGTGGCGACAACATGACGCATGTGCCACCAGAGCAGCGTCGCATGGGCATGGTGTTTCAGCAGCACGCAGTGTGGCCACATATGTCGGTGGCGAAAAATATTGGGTATCCCCTCGTGCGGAATGGTGAGAAGAAGGCGTCGATAAGCAAGCGCGTTGAGCGCGTGCTCGATTTAGTGGGGCTTGAGGGGTTCGGCAGCCGCAAACCTGCGAGCCTTTCCGGTGGTCAACGTCAGCGGGTGGCGCTTGCGCGCGCCATCATCGCCGACCCCACCGTACTGCTTCTCGACGAAGCCCTCTCCGCCCTCGATGAGCCGCTGCGCGATGCTTTACGACGCGAACTTGTATCCTTGACCCGCCGCGAAGGCCTTACCACTGTGCATGTGACCCACGATCGCGCCGAAGCCATTTCCATCGCGGATCGCATCGTGGTGCTTGGTGGTGGCAACATCCAACAGATCGCCACCCCCACCGAGCTACTTTCCGCCCCTGCAACCGCCGATGTTGCCCGTTTTATCGCCGATGCCACCGTCCTCACCGGCACGATCCAGCACGGAAAAGTGGTCTGCTCAGATCTGGGGATATCGTGGGATTTGGGCGCGGTGCAGGCAATTGATGATGTTATAGAAGGCGAATCTGTAGACATCGCAATCCCGCCGCAATCGGTTAGCATCGGTCCTGCGCATCACCCGGATTATATTTTTGCGGAGATCACCTCAGTGCTTTTCCAAGTGACCTCTTATTCCATTACTGCGAAAACCCACACTGGCCATAGTTTCCGCACCTCAATCAGCTGTTCCATTCCAGTGATTGGCGAGACCATCGGGCTGTCCGTGGAAAATCCACTGGTGTACCGCACATTTGACCAAGACCGATCCCGCGGGACTGTTTCTTGGTCGCCAGATTAAATCGACAAGCCAGGAAACTAGCACAGCAGACCAAAAACTCCCCGAGAAAAACATTTCTTGGTCCCAGATGAAGTAGTTCAATACCCAGAGCGTGGAAGCCATTTTAAGAGGTCAAATTTTCGAATAAGTGTTTGTATGAGGTGTGGTCTCTTAGCCGCTTAGAGACGATTCTGGAGCGTCACTTTTTCAGGGCTTCGGAACCATTTTTCAGTTCGACCAGACCAGGCGACCAAGATCTCGGACATCACTCTGTCTTTTGGTCACCTGGTCTGGTTTAAAAATTTACAGCCAGACCAGGCGACCAAAGCACTGCTGAAAAAGTAGGTCCTTGGTCGCCCAGTCTGGTTTCCTCTATCGTGGGGGCCATGTTCGGAAATAACAGCGCAGAAATTAACCATCTGAAGGTTCGGGTTGCGGCATTGGAGCAAGCGCTCGCACAGCAACAGGACATTATCGCGAAGCTGGCCGGAGGAGCTTCTATTCCGGCGTCGCTGATTCCGAAAAGAACAACCCTGCATCCGGAGGTCCTTGCGCTTCTTCAAGAAGGCAAGAAGATCTCGGCGATCAAACGCCACCGAGAGCTCACAGGTGCAGGGTTAAAAGAGGCAAAGGAAGCCGTCGAAGCTCTTTAGAGGGAGAGGAAAGTCTCGCGCATACGCTCCACGCTTGGCTCGAGGCCGGTGAACAGTCGGAAAGCGTCGACTGCCTGGTGAATCGCCATGCGGGTTCCATCTAAGGTTTCGCAACCGAGTTCGCGGGCAGCCTTGAGCAGTTCGGTTTCGATTGGCATGTAGACAACATCGCCAACCCAGTGGTCCTTGGTGAGGCAGCTGATATCAAAGGCGGTGCCTGGGTGCGCGGTCATGCCCATTGGGGTTGCGTTCACAACACCGTTTGCGCCAGCGATAACATCTTCAATTCCGCGGGCGTCCACGCCGAACACAGCTTCGCGTCCGACAGCGTTGTTGATAACATCTGCCAGAGCCTGTGCACGTGAGGTGTCCAGATCGGCTACCTGTAGTTTCTGCACACCGTGGGTGACCAGTGCATATGCGACCGCATTTCCCACTCCACCTGCACCAACCTGAACAACGGAATCCAATACAGCGTTTGGTAGGCCTTCTTCCATGCCGCGGCCAAAGCCAGTGACATCAGTGTTGTGGCCGGTGGTGCGTCCTTCTGCATCGATGACCACAGTATTCACAGCGCCCAATTGGGTAGCTTGCTCGGAAACTTCATCAAGAAGTGGTAATACCGCCTGCTTGTACGGGTGGGTGATGTTGAGGCCGTTGAAGCCGACCGAGATGGCGGCGTCGAGAAGCGTCTTGAGCTCACGCTCGGAAGCACGGGCGCCGAGTGTATCGATGCGCCTGTAGACAGTTGCATGTCCCTGTACGAGGCCCTCTGCTTCGTGCATCGCTGGGGTGCGGGAGAGATCAAGGCCCTGGCCGATGAGGCCTAAAAGAATACTGTTGTTCATATTGTTGCTTTCTAGTTGTGAAGATTAGCCAGGATATCCACCGCAAAGCGATAGCCCTGAATGCCTGCACCTGCGATAACGGACACTGCGGCGAGTGAAATGTAGGAGTGGTGGCGGAACTCTTCGCGAGCATGCGGGTTGGAAATATGCACCTCAACGGTAGGCAACTCAGATGCCTTCACAGCGTCCAGCAATGCCACGGACGTGTGGGTTAATCCGCCAGGGTTGATCACGCAACCGATGTGGGTGCCGCGGGCGTTGTGGAGTGCATCGATAAGCACGCCCTCGTGGTTGCTCTGCACCGCTTCGATCTCTAAGCCATGCTTCGCGGCTTCTGCAGCAGCAAGCGCGACGACATCTTCCAAGGTGTCATGTCCATAAATTTCTGGCTCACGCTTGCCGAGCATGTTCAGGTTCGGTCCATTGAGCAGAAGAATTTTTCCAGCCATTTTAAGTTCCTTAATGTTGAGTGTATTTAGCTTGGGATTCCTCGTTCGAGGTCCCGTACCTCACGATACTGCGCAGCCAAACGGACCGGCGCGTTGGTTTCGCCCCAGCCGGCAAATCCATCGCGGCGCTCGACAACCTCAAAGAACAATGTGCCCAAGGTGCGGGTGTAGAAGTGGAGGAATTCACCGTGCTCATCGCGGTCATAGAGCAGGTTGTTTTCCTTCAATGTCTCCAGGAATTCTGGGGACAGATCGAAACGCGCTTGCAGGTCATCGAAATAATTGTCCGGAACTGGCAGGAAGTTCAACCCACGCTTGCGGGCACGCGCAGCCACCGTCACGATGTCATCTGTTGCCAGCGCAATGTGCTCTGGGTACGCGGCGTTGAGGAAATCCCCCTGCTCGCCGTTTTCTGGAGCCACGCTGAGCAGCAAACGCACCGCATCATTTGGCGAGCGCATCACTTGGTTGCGCACCAAACCGATTGGGCTTGGGAATTCATCCTCACGCACGGTCTCCAACGCCATCAGGGCGGTGTAGAACAAAACAGCTTCATCAAAATGTTGCCATGGCTGTGCCAGGTTGACGTGGTCGATGGCGGTGATCAGGCTCGGAATGTCCGGCTTTTCCTGCTTTTCGACGCCGAATTCCACCAGCCACTCGGGGAATCCATCGGAGCTCGAGGCCGAGAAAAACAGCTCCACACCGTCCGGCGCGTACACGCCCTTCAGGTCAACTTCACCTGCGATGTGCGGGCGATCTACGGTTCGCGCGCGCAGTAGTTCTGCACGTGCATGCGCTGCTTCCGGATCTGGGGTGTCAAAGCCCATGGCAGCAATGGTTGTTGGGGCACCTGTTGGTCCGCGGTCGCACACCACAATGCGCACATCGCCCTGAGTCCAGACCTGGTATTCCTGCTTGCTGCAGTGATGTCCCCCAAGGCGGAAGCCCAATTGGTGGAGCACACGAATGGTCTCCCCTAAACGGCCGGTGGAAATCTCCAAGAAATCCACTCCGTCTGGTTCTGCAACCTCAGGCAGAGCCTGCAGCTGCAAAGCACTTGGGCGCTCCTCCACGCTAAGAGCATTCAAGGTTTGATCCTCTAGCCAACGCAGTGAACGCAAACCATCAATCGCAGTGCGTCCTACATCAGCCTTGCGGAAAGAATCGTTGAAGATCTCCAAAGAAATCGGGCCATCATAGCCACTCTTTGCCAGGTGAACCATGAACTTCACCAGATCAAAATCGCCTTCACCAGGAAAAACGCGGTGGTGACGGGACCAGGACAAAATGTCCATGCTCAGCTTTGGAGCATCAGCAAGCTGCACAAAGAAGATCTTTTCCGCAGCAATATTTTCTACAGCATCAGTTGCCCAGCCACGGGAAAGAATATGGAAAGTATCCAAGCAGGTGCCCACAGCCTCGTGGTTTACCTTTTCCACAATCGCATGTGCATGCTCGAAATCATTTACGAACTTGCCCCACGCCAATGCTTCATAAGCAATTTTAACGTTGTACTGTGCTGCGAGGTCGCCAGCACGGCGCAGTTGTTCTACGAAAAGATCATCATCATTAATGGTTGCCGTACCCACATTGGAGCACAGCAAAATCATCTCGATGCCCAGTCGGTTCATCAGCTGGAATTTCGCTTCTAAACGGCGCAGGTTGTTTAGAAATTGTTCTTCCTCCACACCTTCGAAATCACGAAACGGTTGGAACAGATCCAGGGTAAGCCCTAAATCTTGTGCACGTTGACGAATCTGCTCTGCGGAATGAGGAGAAACCACCAAGTCTTGCTCGAAGATTTCTACACCATCAAAACCAGCATCTGCAGCAGCACGAAGCTTCTCAGCAAGAGTTCCAGACAAACACACTGTGGCAATAGATGTACGCATTAGTTCAATGATTCCTTTCTTTACTTAGCAGCTACGCTGACGCCAGCCTTGGCCAGATCAGCTGCTTCACCGCGAGCGGTATGAAGCGCATCAATCTCATCAAGAGTGAGCGACTTGGTTTCCTTCGCAGTAAACGCCACAGCAGCTGCAATCAGGCAGGCAACGCCAACGAAGATGGATACGCGGATCCACTCATCGCCCTGTTCACCAGCAAGTGCGGATGCGATAACTGGAACGAAACCGCCAGAAACGGCGAAACCAATCTGAGTACCAAGCGCCAGTCCGGTAACACGAACTGAAGTTGGGAACATCTCGGCGTAGAACGCTGGCCACACTGCATTACCCATGGAGTACAACAAACCGGACATCACAATGCCCATCAAGAAGATCATGGTCCAGTTGCCGGCGTAAATAGCACCCAAGTAGCCGTTCATAGCCAAACCGCCACCGATTGCGCCCATGATGAACACAGGTCGACGGCCAATGCGGTCCGCCAGAATTCCAGACAGTGGAATAGCAATCAAAGCAACCAAGTTAGCGACAACCGGAACAAGCAATACCTTTGAGCGATCCAAACCAACGATATTGGTAGCGAAAGACAACGCCCACACGGTGAACACAATGTTCACAGAGTTGATCATCGCTGCAACAGCCACGCGAGCAACAGCAGCCTTGTGGTAGCGCAAAGTCATTGTCAAAGGAGAAATTGCAACAGCAGCCTTGTTCTCACGGAA
The DNA here is from genome assembly GCF_001643015.1 of Corynebacterium crudilactis. Lineage (NCBI taxonomy): Bacteria > Bacillati > Actinomycetota > Actinomycetes > Mycobacteriales > Corynebacteriaceae > Corynebacterium > Corynebacterium crudilactis. Next base: position 468,004 of record NZ_CP015622.1, on the reverse strand, counting down.
CGCTGGTGGCTCTTCCAAGCCGCGACGAATAAGGAAAGCAACCAGAACCACTACCGCGGAAAGCCAAAACGGAACGCGCCAGCCCCAAGACATCAGTGCATCTTCGCTCAAGAACATGGTGAACGGAATGAACACTGCAGTTGCCAGCAAAGTACCAAATTGGGTGCCATGCAAGGTCCAGCTAGAAGTAAATGCGCGACGGTGCTCCTCGGAGTGTTCCAAGGAAACAGAAATTGCACTGGACTGTTCGCCAGATGCAGACAGACCCTGGATCACGCGACACAGCACGAGAAGTGCAGGAGCCAAGTAACCAACCTGCTCAAATGTTGGCAAACAACCAACTGCGAAAGTAGATGCGCCGATCAGGAAGAGGCACAGCATGAGGACAAATTTACGTCCGTAGCGATCGCCCAGTGGTCCCATGATGAGCGCGCCCAGTGGACGAACCACATAAGCCACACCGACAGTGCCCATTGCAGCCAAAATTGCGATACCTGGTGAAGTATCTGCTGGGAAGAAGAGGTGGTTGAGAACCAACGCAGCTGCCGTGCCATAAACGGCAAAATCATAGTATTCAAGGGCAGAGCCAATCCAACTGGATAGTGCTGCTTTCTTGGGCGTCTTGCCCGAAGTTGATTCGGGGTGTGTTGCACCCTGAAGTTGTTCGCTCATGTAAATCCTGTTCCTCAAAAATTCTTACTGTGCTGGGCACTTTTGATATGCACAGCAGAGTAAATAAGGGCTGTATGAAGTTAATGGAAGTCTCTGATTCAGCCGATTGTGTCGGCTTCCCTACTTTTAACTTCTCAGAAGGGTTGGGAATATGACCCTTTCCGAGAACAATAAGCATCTGTGATCTATAGTACAAATGCATAAAAGTTAATCTTGGTATACGTTTACCGCATACCTCAAGAAGACTTCAAGGAGACTTCACCCCATATGCACCTCAACCAGCTCGAATTCTTCATCGCTGTTGCCCAACACGGACAAATCAACCGCGCTGCCGAAGAAATGCTCATTTCTCAACCTGCCCTCAGCAGGCAAATCGCAGCGCTGGAAAAGTCCGTCGGCGCACCACTATTTGAACGTCATTCCCGAGGTGTATCACTCACCAAGGCTGGAGAAATCCTTCATGAGGAAGCACTCCGCACCTTAAGCCGTATGCAATCAGTGGTCGATGAAATCCAATCAGGCGAGCACTTAATTACCAGCATAAAAATCGGAGTACCACCCGGAACCCCCATTGATTGGCTACGCGGCCAATTAGTTGATTTGGATTCCCATATCCGAATTTCACTTATAGAATCCCCCACCGATGATCAGCTCAAATTACTCAAACAACGAGAGCTCGATATCGCTTTGTGTCGCCGCCAAAGTGAGTCTTTTGCCACATCTCTTGTCCAACAACAGGATTTGGGCATCGTCGTCCGAAAAGATTCCCCATGCCACCGCGCTATGAAAGACCGCGACAAAGCCACCCTGTTTGATTTGGCAGATCTCCGCGTGCTTGCACACTCACGTGGCGAAGTCCGCATCCAAGAAGAAATCCTCAAAAATGCCATGCTCTCTGCAGGGGTCAGTGCCACCTGGATTTTCCGCAAATTTGGCCAATACAGCTCGCTCATCGCAGATCTTGTTAAAGCTGATGTCGCACTCACCACCGAGGAATCCGCCAGAACCAACTTCCCCAGCTGGCAGTGGATCCCCCTCGAAGGAGAAGATGCTTCCGGCAATGACCTTATTGTCCGAACCTGGATCACCTGGAACCCCCAACCCTCCCCCGAGGTAAAAGCCTTGATCCAAAAATTTATCGGAGAAATTTAGGCCGCAACCATGAGCTCATCAGCATATCGATGAGCATTCGGTGTTGAAATAACAATCCGATTGATGCTGATATTTTCTAATTCAATAACCAATCCCGGTACATTTTTACGGCACATGCTGAATTCATTTTCATGAGATGCCTCATGGATAAACGCATGCGTGCCGGCGACAAGAAAACCAGGGATCCGCAAACGGCTAGTTCGCCTAATGGGGCGATCAACCGAATCAATGACGTTGTCCATCACGTGGATTTTTCGAATCGCCTTACGCGGAATCGTCAGATGGCTTCGTCGTGCACTCAACTTCTCCCACCATGACAAATGAACAGTCACACTGCGATGATTGATTTTTAACTCGGCCACAAAAATCAAGCTCTTTCCTGCCGAAAACGGCGATTAATTGATCCCACCAATTGTGGCACGTAACTCCTGTAAATACCTGCGAGTCGCATAAGTATTGCCGAAAATTTTACTAACACAATGCGCCAATTTAAGCGGTTCTCTCTTAAAGCAGTAGATCTGAGCCCCAAACGCCCCTGTTAGTTCTTAAATCGCCCTACAGAGCACCACTTTTTCAGCAGCTTTTGGTCTGTGTGTCCGGCCCCTCTCCAAAATAAAACCAGACTGCGGTGACCAAGATTTTCGCATTTCAGCAAAATCTTGGTCACCGCAGTCTGGTTTAAGTCTGGTTTAAGACAAAGCAGTAAATTAGCCTCGATCACCCAACAGTTCAGCGGCGCCAGCTTCGATGAGCTGCTGCGCGACCAATTCGCCGAGTTCTTCAGGGCGAGCTCCATCGCCTTCAGCGGAATATACCAACCGCTCAGAGCCATCAAGTGCATAAACACCAGCAGTGAGAACCATCATGTCGCCGGAGTACCCACCCAAAGTGGCGTGCGCTGCAACTGGTGCGGTGCACCCTGCTTCGAGGCGGTTGAGCACTACGCGCTCTGCCACTGCGGACACAAAAGTATCGGCGTGCATCAGCATATTGAGCGCGCGGATGGTCTCGGCGTCATCGGCGCGGCATTCGATCGCCAGTGCACCTTGAGCTGGTGCTGGCATGATGATGTCGGCGTCGAAAACTTCGGTGGCGCGATCCTGCATTCCCACGCGGGTCAGGCCTGCGTAAGCAAGCATCACGGCGTCGAGTTCACCAGAGGCCACTTTGCCCATGCGGGTATCGATATTTCCGCGCAGTGGCAGAATCTCCAGGTCAGGGCGGATAGCCTTGAGCTGGGAGATGCGTCGTGGAGCAGAAGTTCCGACCTTTGCACCTTCAGGAAGCTCAGCTAGGGTCAGTCCATCGCGGGCGATGAGTGCTTCGCGAGCATCAGCGCGAGGAGGAACCACGAGGTGGAAACGTGGATCAGCGGCGGTTGGCAGGTCCTTCATGGAATGTACTGCCACATCGCATTCGCCAGCGTGCAAAACATCGCGGAGTGCTTGAGTGAATACTCCAACGCCGATGCGCTCAACTGGTGACATGTTGACATCGCCAGGTGTGGTGACGATATGCAGTTCGGCGTCACGTCCAAAATGCTTTAGTTGATCTCGGATGGTGCCAGCTTGGGTGGTTGCTAGTTTTGATCCTCGGGTACCAATTTTTAAAGTCATCTTACTCCCTCGTTTGTGTGACAGAAGACGCATTCACGAAAGCGACGATACCCGCATCCGGAAGCTCTGACGCATTAACTGATGTTGTCGCTGGTGCTGCCGTTGTAGCGACGTACTCCAAACCGAACAGCTCTTGCAGAGCTGAATCATAAGAGATGCTGCCGGACCGGGCCGCCAGTTCTTTGACGCGCACAGTGGGTTCATGAAGCAGCTTATCGACGACTCGTCGCACTGTTCTCGTCACCTCTGCCCATTCCGTCTCTGAAACCCCAGGAACGCGTTGGCGAAGTCGATCAAGTTCATCAGTTCCCACTGAGGCAGCTTGCTTTCGCAAAGCAGAAACAGCTGGGACGATACCGCGAATGCGCTGTTCAGAGGTGAATGAATCCAACTCTTCGCGAACAATCATCAGTGCTTCTTCTTCGCTTGCTGTCATCCCAGAGCTGCCTTCGCGAGAAGCTTTGTCCAGGCGCTCAATATTGACCAGATCAACGCCTGGGAGATCTGCGCAGGCATCATCGATATCTCGTGGCATCGATAGATCCACCAACATCAGGCAAGCGCCGGTTGGAATATCAGCAGGCTCGATGGTGAAATTATCTGCACCGGTTGCAGAAACAACCAATTCAACGCGGCTATATACCGATGCGCGCTGCTCATATTCCACAACTTCTGCAGGAACGCCCGCTTCCACCGAGTGCTCTGCAAGCCTTTCCGCCCGTTCCAACGTGCGGTTCGCCATGATGAGGGAAGAAATTCCAGCACGACCCAGATGTGTTGCAGCAAGAGAACTCATTGCTCCAGCACCCAACACCAATGCGGTTTTACCTGCCAGAGGAGCCTCGGACTGAGGGTCAATGCCCATTTGCACCAATGCGCGATCGACAGCGAAAGACACCATGGAGGAGCCTGCATCATCGATGGCAGTTTCAGTATGCACTCGCTTGCCTGTATGCAGAGCAGTCTGTGTGAGTGAATGCAGCGCTGGCCCAACAGATCCGGCTTCACTAGCTGCTTGATAAGCAGTGCGGACTTGGCCAATGATTTGCTGTTCACCAAGGACCATGGAGTCCAGTCCTGATGTCACCACCAGCATGTGTTCAGCGGCAGCATCTGCATATCGGACATACAAATATCCCCGAAGCGTCTCAATATCTACACCGCTAATCTCGTGCAGAACTTCCACAACATCATTAACGCCAGTGTGAAAACTGCTGGTGACGGTGTAGACCTCCAGCCGATTACATGTAGAAACAATAAGAGCTTCGCTTAAAGATGCCCTCTCTAAGAGAGCCTGAGTTGTTTCACCACGTACTGAATCATCCATGCTCAGACGTTCAAGAAGCGCCACAGGTGCAGACCTGTGGGACATCCCTACGATGAGTACACTCACCATTCCACCCGACTTTCAACGGAACCTTTGATCCACCAAAAGGATGAATCCTAGTTAACTAAGATACGGTAGCTTTCATTTGCAAACATCACAACAAAGCATGAGCTAAGTCATCGTTGTCCACTTCCCAGCATGCAAACTCTTCATCGTCTACCAAAATAACTGGCACCCGATCCCCGAATTCCATGTTTAGGCTTGCATCTTGGTCAACGTTTCGCTCGGTGAGTTTGATTCCCGCGGCTTCTACAATTGGCAAAATTTGGGCTTTTACTCGCGTGCAGGATCCACAGTTATCTCGAACAATGATCTCCACTGAATGGCCCATGGGCGCGCTCACTTCCTCGTGTTCCAAGACCCTTCGCAAGCATGTGCACCACGAAAGCTTTACCATGGATACGATACTCAATGGGGATATCCATTATCGGTTTGGCGTCTTTTGCGCTCAGAGACCAGGAAGGTTTTTGTTATCTCATGAGCTCCGGAGGCTTAAACGAAAATTGGGATTTTGCAGCCATTGGCACCCCAGAGGATTTCCTAGCTACGTGGAGCGCGTCCCGCGGTAATTTGCGTCGCTTCTTTGAGGACCACGCAGCCGCCCCCATCAATGATGAAGCACAGCGCCAAGCAGGTGAAGCAGCAGCCACACAAGCTGTTGCAGCCATTTACGGCATGGAACTCAATGATTTTAACGCCGGTGTAGATGCTGTTACTGGAGCCATCGAAGCAGCTGGCACAATCCATGTCAGTGTTCCGGATCCAGATGTCCCCCAGGACGTTGGGGCTGCCGCATTTTTCGATGTAGATAACACCCTCATTCAGGGTTCTTCGCTGATTGTTTTTGCGCAGGGACTTTTCCGAAAGAAGTTCTTTACCATCAAAGAAATCCTCCCAGTGGCCTGGAAACAGCTGAAGTTCAAACTCACCGGCTCAGAAAATGCCGAAGATGTTTCCCGCGGACGCGAACAGGCTTTGGAATTCATCAAGGGCAGATCTGTTCAGGAACTGGTTGACCTGTGCGAGGAAATCGTCGATAAGCGCATGACCGATAAAATGTGGCCTGGAACTAAGCAGCTCGCCGATATGCACATCGCGGCTGGGCATCAGGTGTGGCTGGTATCAGCCACACCTGTGCAATTGGCTCAAATTTTGGCTCAGCGCCTGGGTTTCACTGGTGCGATTGGCACTGTCGCAGAGGCTAAGGATGACGTGTTCACTGGAAAACTAGTCGGCGATATTTTGCATGGCCCCGGCAAACGCCATGCGGTTGCAGCGCTTGCTTCCATCGAAAAGTTGGATCTAAGCAGGTGCACGGCCTATTCCGATTCGATCAATGATCTCCCCATGCTTTCCATGGTGGGCACCGCTGTCGCTGTGAATCCCGATTCCAAACTTCAAAAAGAAGCTCTCAGCCGCGGTTGGGATGTTCGGGATTTCCGAAGCTTCCGCAAAGCAACCCGCGCATTTGGTTTGCCCGCATTGATTACTGCAGCGTTTAGCGTGACTGGCTGGAGGCTACGCCGCAGGTGGAGAAGCAATAGCCTCCAGAAGCCATTTTAAGAGGTTGGATTTATTGAATAAGCATTCCTCTGGTTTAGGGCACTTTAGTGGCTTAAACGCAATTCTGTGAGGGCACTTTTTCTGGGTTCGTGGCCTGATTTTCGAGGTCAATTCCATAAAACAAACCAGGCGACCAAAACCAACCCCTAAGTGCAACTTTTTGGTCGCCTGGTCTGGTTGCCCGATTGAGGAACCAGACCAGGTGACCAAGCTCCCTGGTTTTTATCCCTCGCTTGGTCGCCCTGTCTGGTTTTCAGAATCCGACCCCTCAGATCGCCATTCCCAGCTCCCAAAAAGACCCCCAAGCGCCCAAAGCCCCCTCAAATCACCCGAGAACCACCGAGAACCACCGAGAACCACCGAGAACCATCCGAAAATCCGCATAAAAAAGCACCGCCCCGAAAGGCGGTGCTTAATTTGAAGGCTTACTTGCCCAATTTTCTACGCTGAACACGTGTACGGCGCAGCATCTTGCGGTGCTTCTTCTTGGACATGCGCTTGCGGCGCTTCTTAATGACAGAACCCATTACGGTTTCCCTCGCTTAAAATCGATGTTGTACGTACAAAACCTGCCAGCACTTTTTGCCGAAGTGCACTTTCGGATCGCGAGCAAAAAATCTAACCCGCGTGCTACACCACCGGAAGTATCCGCGATGGCATTTCCAAGGGTGTGCGCTGGCACGATTGTTCCATCTTACCTTTAAGACTATTGAGCACCAAAAACAGCTGCCTGTTCCAAGAATCAGAAAAACCTCTTTACGTTACTTTCGGAAGTGAAATCCGAGAGTTACGTAAAGAGGTTTTTGCTGTTGTAGAGCTTAACCAGCCTCGTAGAAGGATGAGTCCAAGTACTCATTAACTGCCTTCTCGTGGACACGAAATGATCGTCCCACGCGAACTGCCGGAAGCTCTCCGGAGTGAACCAATCGGTAGACAGTCATCTTAGAGACGCGCATGATTTCCGCGACCTCAGCAACAGTCAAGAAGGTTCCGTTATCTTCTCTAGCCATATCTATCAATACCCTTCAGCAATTCGCGCGCTGCGGGCTTCCCCTCCCGCAGTACGATCACGCTTTTGCCTGGTTCAGCTTAGCGTGGTTTATGTGAATAATGCGACAATTGTTACTTAAACACGCGGTTGATTCCCCCGTTATCTAAAGTTTCAGTTGTGAAACTGCAGGTCATAAGAGTGAGTTTGGAGAAACGATTTCACCAAATTCACCCCAAACAACAGACCGATAACGGACAAATAACAATCCTTAATGTTTTCCAAGTGCTTCGGAACGGTCCGCACAGGCTTGGGCTGCACGGTAGAAAGCGCCTCGAATTCCGCTTTCTTCCAACTCCCGAATCGCAGCCACTGTGGTGCCTGCTGGAGAAGAAACGCCTGCACGCAATTCTGAGGGCTCCTTGCCGGTTTCCTTCATCATTGTTGCAGCGCCCTCGAAGGAAGCCACAGCGAGCTGTTTGGCGGTTGCACGAGGCAGTCCTAGGTTCACTCCAGCATCAATGAGCGCTTCAGTCACAAGGAAGAGGTACGCAGGCGAAGAACCTGACATCGCAGTCACTGCATTCAGATCAGATTCTGCAACCTCAAGCACCTCTCCCACGGTGCCCAATAATTCCTTCACTTGTGCCAACTGCGCACTATCAACATGGCGACCGCCAGTGACAGTGGACATGCCCTTGCCAACCAGCATTGGAGTATTTGGCATCACGCGCACAACTGGAAGGCCTGCTGAAGCGCTTTCTTCCATGGCGGCGATGCTGATGCCTGCTGCCATGCTCACCACGACGCTTTGCGCGGAGTTGTTATCCAGGGTGCTTGTAATTTCAGAGAGCACCTCCACGATGAACTTCGGCTTCACGCACAAAAACACCACATCAGCTTCATCTACGGCTTGGGCGTTGTCTGCCATATTCACAATGCCATAGCGATCGTGGAGCTCTTGGCCACGTTCTTCCGTGCGGTTTGTGACTCGAATACTTTGTGGATTCATCTTGGCCGCGACCAAACCTGAGACCAAAGCCTCGCCGATTTGGCCGCCACCGATTACAGCAATTGTTGTCATGGTTCCCACACTGCCACTAATCACCCCAATCGTGCAGCAGCGGGGGGCCATTTTCACACCATTTACATAACGATAGCCAGCGGACCAAATGTCATAACAGCGCCAACGATACCGGCAAGCACCATGCTCAAACCATCGCGTGAAGTGCGCAAAGCATGCACAACGCCCACCATTCCTAGGGTGACGCCGACGGCAAGAACCGCAACTAGCCACTTATTGAGGCGCTCCCACAGCATCTCAAAACCGAGGAACACGACAACGCCCAACACGATGCCGACGATCGCCATCAAGAGGATAGAAGCAATCGACATTTTATTGTCTGATTCAGCTTCTTCCGCTTCTTCGATGCCGCTGACATCAAAAGTTGTGGTTTCTGCATTGTCCACTGCAACCGGCGCGAACTCGGCCTGCACAGCAGATTCCGCATCTGCCTCCTTTTCAGCGCGCACAACCGGCGTAGGCTTCGCCGCCACAGCTGGAACCACTGGGAATGCCCCCGTGGTCAAGCTGATTGGATCCTTCTCATCCACGATGCTCAGCACCATGGTTTCATCGTTGCTCGGAGCCGGACGCACCGGATTTTCTTGCTTCTCGACGTCGCCTTCCACCTCAACAACTTCAGCCACCTTGGCGGCCTTAGGTTGTGCGGGAGCCTTAGGCTGTGCAGCAGGCTTCGGCGGAATAACTGCCTTGGGCTGCTCAACAGCCTTAGGAGTTTCCGGCTTCTTCGGAACCTCTTCGACCTTTTTCTCAACCTTTGCAGGTGCTGGAACGGCTTTCAGTTCCGGCTTAGACTCCTGCTCAGGCTTTTTTGGCTCGGGTTTTGGTTCAGTCTCAGCTGGAGCGTCAATTGGCACGCTCGAGTGCTTGGACTCTACGGGCTTTTCCTTAACAGCAGGAATGGAGCCGGTCAGCTCAGCAACGGATACGCCACCGTCTTCGATGCTGCGGCGCCTGCGTCGGCGGGGAGCATTAGTGGAGTGCCCCTCTTTCGCGGCACGCGCCATCAGCTCAGCGACTGTGAGTTTCTCTTCACTCATTTTCGCCAACTCCTTTCCGGTTAAATGTTATTCGAGTCCCTTGTCGATCCTGGTAAGGATCACACCTTCACGAAGTGCCCAAGGACAAATTTCTATCTTTTCAATATCCAACGCACGCATCGCAGCTTCCGCAACTAACGCACCTGCAACGATCTGATGAGAACGATCGGCGCTGATGCCTTCCAGCTCGGCACGGTCAGCTGCTGTCATTCGTGAGATGAATGCAATCAGCTGGCGCAGACCCGGCGCGGTGAGGGTTCGGGTTACGTGTGGTCCTGCGGATGATGGTGCTGCACCTGTGAGTCGTGCCAGAGTGCGGAAGGTTTTGGAAGTTCCTACTGCTAAACGTGCGGGCCCTAAGGTGCGCATGTTGCGGGAGGGTTCTGCAAGCTCTGCATCGATATAATCGCGCAGGAGGTTGATTTTCTTACGTGCTGGTGGATCTGTGTCAAACCAGTTGTGGGTCAAGCGGCCAGCGCCCAGGTCTAGGGAGAACGCCAGATCTGGGGATTCGTCAGTGCCGGAGGACAGCTCGAGGGAGCCTCCACCGATATCGAGGTTGGTGATACGCCCTGCGGACCATCCGTACCAACGTCGCACTGCAAGGAATGTCTGCCGTGCTTCTTCTTCACCGGAGAGGATGGACAAGCGCACGCCTGTTTCCTTTTCCACATGGTCGAGGACGGCGTCACTGTTAGTGGCGGAACGTACTGCCGATGTAGCAAAAGGCATAAGTTCGGAGCAGCCCAGGGTTTTCGCCAGGTCTGAAGCCTCGCTGACTGCGGAAGTCAGCTTGTTAATGCCTTTTTCGGTAATTGCCCCGGTGTCATCGAGAAGCTCGACGAGACGCAACGGGGTGCGCCAATTACTCATCGGGGTGGGATGACCACCGGGACGCGCGTCTACTGCAACTAGGTGGACAGTATTGCTGCCCACATCTAATACACCTAATCTCACACCTTAAAGGTTAGACGGTCTAGGGTGACAAAGTGTGAATCGGTCAAATTCTTCTTCAGTGTTTTTAGGTTTTCCAGAATCTTCTCCGGCTGCGGCTTCGATTCGTTCAGGGGAAGAGCTCCCTCCTGATTTCCCACGTGAATGGTATGAATTCACGGATCCTACTGATTTGGAGCATGTATTTAGCATCGATCTAACTTGGCTTGAGTCCAATTGGAATTGCACCTTTGGTACCCCCGATTGTCTAGGCATTGATGCCGACAACGCGGATGTTGGCTGTTGCGGTCACGGTGCTTTCCTTGCGGATGAGACCGATAGGGACCAACTTTATGATGCTGTGGCCAAGATGCCGGCAAAGTATTGGCAGTTACGTCCGTCTTCTACTGATTCTTTTTTAGCGTCTGATGATGCAACAGAAATTGAGCCGTGGCTAACGTGGGATGAGCTTGATGATGAAGATGGTAATCCTGAGCCTGCGTTGAAAACATCTGTCGTAAATGGTGCGTGTATTTTCGCGAATCGCAAAGGTTGGGAAACCGGCGCGGGGTGTGCTTTGCATCAATGGGCAGTGGACGCCGGGGAGGATCTAACCGTCGTCAAGCCAGAAGTTTGTTGGCAGCTGCCGCTGCGCCGCCTGGAGGCGTGGGAGGAGCGGGCGGACGGGCAAGAAATCTTGCGCACCACGATTACTGAATATAATCGTCGCGGTTGGGGCAATGGTGGCGAGGATTTTGATTGGTATTGCACCACGGCGCCACGCTGCCATACGGATGCCGATCCGATGTGGAAAACACAGGAAGCTGAGCTGCGCGCGCTGATGGGACCGGAGTCTTATGAGCTGTTGCGTGACTATTTGGAAGCGCGTTCTGCAATCCCCGCGCACCTGCGTGCACAGCATCCCGCGTCGGCGCGTAATGATGATGTCGCCCCTCGCGGTTAAACTTAAGGAGAATTTCTAGGAGGACATTATCACCGGCTTAAAAGCAGCAAAGGATTTTTTAAATTCGCCACTGCGCACCATCACTTGGCGCAGTGTTGTAGCAAATAAGCTGCGCATGGCGTTAACTGTGCTGTCGGTGGTTTTGGGCACCGCATTTTTGTGTGGTTCCCTGCTGCTCACTAATTCTTTGGAGCGCACATTTTCCTCCATCGTTGATGCCGGCGTTGAAGGCGTTGATTTGGGCGTTATCGCGCAACAAAACAACCCTGACGGGGTGCCCTTTGAGGTCATCGCTGAAATTCAGCATTTCCCTGAGGTCCGCGCGGTCAACGTGATCGGTGATGGCCCAGGTATGCCGTCCGGCACCACCATGACCGGCCAATCCGCGCTCATCCTCACCGATTCGCACGGCGATCCCCTCCAAGCCGGCAGCTCTGGCACGCACCCGCTGGCCATCTACCCACAAGGTCAGTGGGTCTCCCCCGAGCCCACGCTTATCGACGGCCACTTCCCCTCCGACGCTAATGAAGTGGTGGTCAATGCTTCGGCAGCAAAAAGAGGCGGGCTGTCCGTCGGTGATGAATTAACTATCATCACCCCAACTGAGCGCGTTGAGGCCTCCCTCTCAGGCATTTTTGAATCTAATTCAGATGTTGCAGGCTGGGTCGGTGTTGGTTTTAGCCCTTCTCGCTATTTGGAACTTTTTACCAACGGAAGCCACGCCAGCCAGATCACCATCGCAGTGCACGATGGCACTGATCCGATATCTGTGCGCAATCGCATTGGCAAAGCCCACCGTGATCTGATGCCTCTGCTGCCGGAACAAATCATTGAGAAAACCACCGGGGATACCGCCACCCAGCTGGAATTCATGAAATACGTGCTCCTTGCTTTCGCAGCAATCGCTCTGATCGTGGGCTCATTTATCATCGCCAATACATTCGCGATGATTGTTGCACAGCGCACCAGCGAATTCGCCCTGCTGCGCTCCATCGGTGTCTCCACATTCCAAATCGGATTCTCCGTCATCATGGAAGCAGTATTCATTGGTCTAATTGGTGGCTTAATCGGCATTGCTGTGGGCTTCAGTGTGGTCAACGCCCTGGTACAGGTACTAAACCAACTCGGTGATGCCCTCTCTTCCATCACCATCATTTACAACACCGGATCCTTCGTTATCCCCGTCCTCTTCGCCGTCACTGCCACGGTGCTCAGCGCGATTGCCCCAGCCCACCGCGCCGGAAATCTACCGCCAGTTCAGGCTTTTGAATCTTCCGATGCACGCAGCAACAGCCTCGGTAAAATTCGATTCCTCATCAGCGCCGTGATGTGCACTTTAGGTATCAGCCTGACTGTTGCCGGTGCCCTTGTATCCGGGGTCAATGGCGATGACTTCAAAACAGAACCACGTTTAGGCCTCATCGGCGCTGGTCTACTTCTGATGTTCTTCGCACTCACGCTGTCCGGTCCGGCGTTGATCATGGCTACTTCGAGATCACTCGGCGTGACGCTAATGGCACCGTTTCGAACCGTCGGCAAGCTTGCTCAACGCAATACACTCCGCAATCCGCGCAGGTCCGCGACCACCGCATTGGCCGTGACCCTCAGCGTCGGACTAGTAGCCTGCGTAGGAGTCATCGGAGCCACCACCCGCGCCAGCGTATTCGGTTCCATGGAATCCACCATCCAATCCTCCTATGTCCTCGACAGCATCGGTGGCACCATGACCCCCGGCCAACCAGCCGGCGGCTCCCGATCGCTATCCATGCCATCCACTGTCGCCACCAAAGTTGAAGAAACACCAGGCGTCGATTCCGTGGGCACGCTTATGACCGGCCCCATCCAAGTCAACGGCTGGGACAATGAATCCACCACAATTTTCGACGGCAACCTATCCGCATTCCTCAACCTCGCCGTCCGCTCCGGCGAAGCATTCACCGGGGATGCACCCGGCGTGATGATCTCCACCACCTACGCAGACCAATCCGACCTCGACGTTGGCGATACCGTCACCGTCAACCCCTACGGCTCCGAAGATGGAATCCGCGTTCCTATCACCGGCATCTACGCAGAAACTAACCTCGTGGGACACCTCATGGTCAACGCCGCAGCCACCAACCGAGTGATCACCACAGCCGATGCCTACCATCGCTCCCAAATCTTCGTCAATGGCGATGGCTCTACCGCAAACGATGATCTACGCGATATCCTCGTCAACGCCGTCTCCTCTTTCCTCATCGTGCAAGTAAAATCTAAAGAAGAATTTCACGGCAGCCTCGGCACCCAAATCAATCAGCTGCTGGGCATCGTCTACGGTCTCCTGGCACTCGCAGTAATCATCGCAGTTCTGGGCATTGTGAACACATTGTTCCTCTCCATTAGTGAACGCACCCGCGAAATCGGAATCCTGCGAGCAACCGGTGTCCAACGAGGCCAGATCCGCGCAATGATCACCTTCGAATCCGTAATTTTATCCATCCACGGCGCCATCCTTGGACTTTTCCTTGGCACCTTTGTGGGCTGGGCAATCGTGAGCTGTCTACGTTCCCGCGGCATGGCTCCAGTGGAATTCCCCTGGACCCAAATCGGGTTCATGCTGCTTGCCGCGATCATCATCGGAGGAATTGCTGCCCTCATCCCAGCCAACCAAGCCTCAAGAGTTTCGCCATTGGAAGCAATCAGCTAACCGTTTGCATTGGCAATCTGCGTCGGCGTTCCGCTTGTTTCCTTTTAAGCGTCACGCCTATCTGCTGCAGAAAATACTCCCACTCTCCAGTGTTGTTTAAAGTTTTTGCTGTGATCTCAAAAACATCCCAACCTGCACTTTTCAACGCATTCTTCCGATAAGAATCCCGTGCCCTCTGCTCAGAGTTGTAATGCCACCCACCGTTGTATTCGAGAGCAATTCTCCACACCGGATCAGCTAAATCTAAATAAAATACAGAGCCTTCATGATCGACCCGAATCTGTGGAATAAAATTCCGATACCCCAGTAGATGAAGTCGTACCCTCAGTCGTGATTCCGGCCGAGATTCCGCAAAGGCATCGGCAAATTCGGCATGTTTTTGTAATTCAGGCTCCGCTGCGATTTCTTGGTACAAATCTGGACGCTGCCTGAGTAGATGATCAATGAGCGCGATCTGATTCTCAAAGTTGTGGAGTTTGTGCAGCGTGAAAATATCGATGAGTGCCTGAGAGTCCGTAACTAAAGTAATGTCACCGCTGCGCAGGGTCTTTTCTGGATCTTCTCTCCGGATGATGGTTCCCTTTGATGCTAATTTTTTCGTGCGATCTCCGGAAATACTGATGAAGGGCATCCAGTCATCATCGAGAAGTTCATAACCTCGCTGTTTTAGCGCTGCGTATCCTCGAAGAATTCCATTGGGCACCCGTTTAAGGAGAGCTTGGGTGACTAAATGAGAATCATCGATGAGGTCATTTCTTAAAAAGACTGTGCCCGATATTTTGGTGAAGTGTTTGTAGAACTTCCACTTGGTTATTTCATGGGAAAGCTCTTCATAGGTTACTGGCCAGAGGTAAGAATGATAATTGTCCATACCTGGTTAGACTGCGCATCTACGCAAAAGGTTCCCAAGCGCTAGGAGCCAATTTAAGAGGTTCAATTTTTCGAATGAACGTTCCCCTAGATGGGCTTGGGCTAAGCCGTCTAACAGCCACACAGTGAGTCGATTTTTCTGGGGCCCTGCACGCTTTTTGAAGCCGACCAAACGAGAGTGCCCACGGACTCCTAAAACTTGATCTTTGGGCACCTGTGACCGGTTTTGAGGTCTATTAACCAAACCACACTGCCCACGAGGGCTGAAAAACAGTCTCGTGGGCAGTGTGGTTTGGTATTGCGATGAGCTAGGCCCTACAGCTCAAATTTATAGCCCAATCCACGCACGGTGACGAGGTAACGGGGGCGAGATGGCTCTTCTTCGATCTTGGAACGCAACCGTTTCACGTGGACGTCCAAAGTTTTGGTGTCGCCGACATAATCTGCGCCCCAAATTCGGTCAATGAGCTGTCCGCGGGTCAGTACCCTACCGGCGTTGCGGAGGAGGTACTCCAAAAGGTCGAATTCCTTCAGGGGCATGCTCACTGGTTCGCCATTGACGGTCACCGTGTGAGAATCCACGTCCATGCGGACTCGGCCACCTTCGAGGATTTGCTCGTCCATAGCTAGATCTTCGGCTTCGCTCTCGGAAACGCCACGGCGGCGCAGCACTGCACGGATGCGTGCGATCAATTCGCGGGAAGAATAAGGCTTGGTGACATAATCATCTGCACCTAGTTCCAGGCCCACTACTTTGTCGATCTCGGAATCGCGGGCAGTCACCATGATGACAGGAACGGTAGAGACGTTACGGAGTTCTTTGCAGACGTCAGTGCCGGACATTCCGGGAAGCATGAGGTCAAGCAGGACGATGTCGACTTCGTTCCGACTGAACTCCACAAGGGCGGTTGGACCATCACCGGCGATGATGGTGTCGAAACCTTCTTTGCGAAGAAGAAAGGCCAAAGGATCTGCTAACGATTCCTCATCTTCAACGATCAGGATTGTCGTCATGGTTTTTCCTTTCGGCGTCCAGGTGTTTTATTGGACGCAGTCGTGCGAATGGGTGAATCCAAACTAGGTCCCTGCTTAGATTCTGCCGGTTCCTTGGACTCTGGGTGATATACGGGGAGTTCAAGTGTGAATGTGGAGCCTGTGCCAGGCCGTGACCACAAACTAATACTACCGCCATGGTTGGCCATGACATGTTTGACTATGGCAAGGCCAAGGCCAGTGCCGCCGGTTTGGCGGGAACGGGCTTTGTCTACGCGGAAAAATCTTTCGAAAACTCGGGATTGGTCTTCGGGGGCGATGCCGATGCCACGGTCGGTAACTCGAATCATCACGACGCCATTGCGGATGCTTTGAGAAACGGATACTGGGACGGACTGTGGGGAATAGTTGATCGCGTTGCCGATCAGGTTGGCTAATGCCGTGACCAGCAAAGATCGATCGGCTTCTACCCATACGCCAGTGCGATCATCACGAATGATTTCAATGTTGGCGTTGTCTGCTGCCAGTTGGGTGCGCTCGATGGCTTCGTCGATGATGAGGTCCGCTTTGATGGGTTCCATATCGGGGAGTCGTTCGGCGCCCTGAAGTTTAGAAAGGGAGATCAGTTCATTGATCATGTCGGCCATGCGGTGGGCTTCGCGGTGAAGTCTGGAACCGAAGTATTCCACTTGTTCCGGATCCTCGGAGGATTCCATGAGAGCTTCTGCGAGAAGAGCCATGGCGCCGACTGGGGTTTTCAGTTCGTGGGAGACGTTTGCGACGAAATCTCGGCGGGCCGATTCCATACGAACATTTTCAGATTCATCGGAGGCATAGATGATAACGAAGCGATCGTCGATAAGCGTTAAAGGCTTGACCACCGCCTGCACCGCAGTGATGCGACTACCCGGGCGCCGCGGATTGCGGTCTGGGTGGACGTCCAAGGAGTGGGTTTCTTGATCCTCGAAAGCTTCCTGCGCAACACGCCACACGTTGCTATCCACGGAACGTTCATGGACGATGCCCAGTTCGTGGGCACGACCATTGGATAAAATGACGTCTCCGGCGCGATCCACAACTGTAATTCCTGTTGGGGAGCCCTGAATCGCCAGGTGAAGGACCTGCCCGACGGTAGTTACCTGATTTTCGGACAGGGTGACCGCGGATTTGTGGCGACGCATCCGATCTTTAATTTTCGTATACGCAGGTAGGGCGAGGCCCATGAGGACCGCGCCCGATACGAAAGCAAGAAGAGTGCTCACCTACAAATAACTACTTATTGCCCTGATTTGCTACTGCGGCCGCGCCGGCTGCTGCTGCCTCAGGATCAAGGTAAGTTCCGCCTGGGTTAACTACGGAACCGTCTTCGGTGATTTCGTAGACCAGTGGGATACCGGTTGGGATGTTGAGCTCCGCGATATCAGCATCAGAAATGCCATCGAGGTGCTTAACCAGCGCACGCAGGGAGTTTCCGTGGGCTGCGATGAGGACGGTTTCGCCCTTCTTCGCGCGTGGCAGGATTTCTTCCTCGAAATAAGGAACGAAACGAACCACAACGTCCTTCAGGCACTCGGTGCGTGGAACTACATCGAGGTCCGCGTAACGAGGGTCATTAGCCTGGGAGAACTCGGCGTCATCGGCAAGCTCTGGTGGTGGGGTGTCATAAGAACGACGCCACTCCATGAACTGGTCATCGCCGTACTTTTCCTTGGTGGCAGCCTTGTCCAGGCCCTGCAGTGCACCGTAGTGACGTTCGTTGAGGCGCCAATCGCGGATGACTGGGATCCAGTGGCGGTCCGCTGCATTCAGCGCAAGGTTTGCGGTGCGAATCGCACGGCGCAGCAAAGAAGTATAAACAACGCCGGGGAGGATGCCGGCATCAGCGAGAAGCTCGCCGCCGCGCTTAGCCTCGGTTTCACCCTGTGCGGTCAGATTGACGTCGACCCATCCAGTGAACTGGTTGGATGCGTTCCATTCGCTCTGACCGTGACGAAGAAGAATCAGTTTTCCGTTAGTCATAACTAACAGTTTGCCACTTTATGTTGCACGACGCGCGGTTACTTGACCGTGATGCGTTTCACCATCGACACTTTCATTGGTGATGGCGTCGTTGTACAGCGACGATAATTGCGCTGCGGTGGCTGCCCAGGAGAAAGTTCTGGCGTGTTCAACAGCATCTTCGCCCATTCTGATGCGCGTTTCATCATCGTCTAAAAGAGTGGACAAGGCGTCGGCCCAGGCTTGCGGGGAGTGTCCGTCGACAAGCAATCCGGTCTCGCCTTCTGCAACTGCGATGGGCAAACCGCCCACCCGGGCCGCAATAACCGGCGTGCCGCTGGCTTGCGCCTCCATGGCAACCAGCCCAAAAGATTCATTAAAACTTGGCACGGCCACGATGTCAGCCGCCCGATAAATGGCCACCAGCTCGCTCGGCGGGCGCGGATCCAAAAAGCGAATTCGCTTTTCGACGCCCAGTTCCACAGCCATCGCCCTATACGTATCCGGCGTCGCATTTGGACCAGAAGGCCCACCACAAATAAGCACTCGCAGATTGCGCTCCGGATCTCGCTCAAACAACTCCGCCACCGCTCTAATCAGCACCTGTGGCCCCTTAAACGGCTGCAACCTACCCACAAACGCAACCACTTTAGTGTGCAAAGGAATGCCCAACTCGCGGCGAGAACGCTCCGTCGCACGATCATTACCAGGGCTATACAAATCAATATCCGCACCCGGCGACACCACAGAAATACGCTCCGGATCCGCATCATAGTGATGCATCAAATCCTGCAGCTCCTCATGCGTATTCACCGCCAACACATCCGCATTATCTACCAGCTGCTGCTCACAAATACGACGCGCCTCCGACTCCGGAGTGTCCGAATCATCCCGATAAGAATTTTTCACCGCAGCCAACGTATGAGCCGTATGAATCAAGGGAATCCGCCACAAATCACGCATCAACCACCCCACCTGCCCCGACAGCCAATAGTGAGAATGGATCAGATCATAAGTAACCTTCTCCCGGCGCGTAAACACCAACATACCGCCCGAAAAAGCCGCCAACTGAGTAGGCAGCTCCTCCTTAGACAAACCTTCATAAGGTCCGGCGGCAATGTTAATGACCCGCAAATTCTTAGCCACCTGCACAATCTCACCTTGCGAAGGCCTGGTGGCCCGGGTATAAATATCCACCTCAATACCCTGTTTCGCCAGCTCAGTTGCAGTGGACAGGATATAGACGTTCATACCGCCTGAATCACCTGTACCCGGCTGCTGCAACGGGGAGGTGTGCATGGAAATCATAGCTACGCGCATGCAGCCATTCTAGATCCCAGTACATGACCACGGTGTGTGTTGGGGCGTCTCTATATACTTAGGGGCAACGAACTTAGACGTATTTGAAGGGACACCATGTCAGCATACGAAACCAAAGCCTGGCTCCAGCATTACCCAGAGTGGACTCCACACACGCTGGAGTACGGCGACACCACGCTCCTGGACGTTTATGACAACAACCTGGCCATCAATGCAGATAAGCCAGCCACCTACTTTTTTGGTCGCTCACAAACTTATGGCGAATTGGATAAGGAAGTCCGCAAGGCCGCCGCTGGTCTCCGCGCCTTAGGCGTCCGCCCCGGCGACCGCGTAGCTATCATCCTCCCGAACTGTCCGCAGCACATCGCAGCGTTCTATGCAGTGCTGAAACTCGGCGCGATTGTCATTGAACACAACCCGCTCTACACCACCCATGAGCTGCTCGAACCTTTCAAGGATCATGGCGCCCGCGTGGCCATCGTGTGGGATAAAGCCTCCCCCACTGTGGAAAAGCTCCGTGGCCAAACTCAGCTGGAAACCATCGTGTCGGTCAACATGATCAACGCGATGCCTACACTCCAGCGTCTCGCGCTGAAGCTACCTATCCCAGCGCTGCGCAAAAGCCGTGAATCACTGTCCGGAGCTGCACCAAATACGGTTCCTTTTGAAACTTTGACCAGCGCAGCAATGGGTGGCGAAGGCGAGGATGTCGTCTCCGAGCCAACTGTCACCAAAGAAACTGTCGCACTGATTCTCTACACCTCCGGAACCACCGGACGTCCAAAGGGCGCGCAGCTAACCCACGGCAACTTGTTCTCCAACTTGTTGCAGGGCAAAAGCTGGGTTCCAGGACTTGGCGATAAACCAGAACGTATGCTCGCAGCTCTGCCAATGTTCCACGCATACGGCCTGACCATGGTTGGCACACTGTCCGTGTTCATCGGCGGCGAAATGGTGCTCCTGCCAACCCCCCGTATCGACCTGATCATGAATATCATGAAAAAGCACACCCCAACCTGGCTTCCAGGCGTGCCAACACTTTATGAAAAGATTGTCGACGCCTCCGAGCAAGAAAGCATCCCAATCAAGGGTGTCCGCAATGCATTCTCCGGCGCATCCACTCTTTCTCAGCGCACCGTGGAACGTTGGGAAAAGCACACCGGCGGACGCCTTGTCGAAGGTTACGGACTGACCGAAACCTCACCAGTGATCGTGGGCAACCCAATGAGTGATCACCGCCGCCAAGGCTACGTCGGTGTTCCATTCCCAGACACCATCGTGCGCATCGCAGACCCAGAAAACCTCGATGAAACCGTCCCAGACGGCACCGAAGGCGAAGTCCTTGTGAAGGGCCCACAGGTGTTCAAGGGCTACCTCAACCAGGAAGAAGCTACCAAAAATAGCTTCCACGGCGAGTGGTACCGAACTGGCGATGTGGGAGTAATGGAAGAAGACGGCTTCATTCGTCTCGTTGCCCGCATCAAGGAAGTTATCATCACCGGCGGATTCAATGTTTATCCTGCTGAGGTGGAAGAAGTACTCACCGAGCACCCAGATATTGAAGATGCTGCAGTCGTGGGCATTCCTCGGGAAGATGGTTCCGAAAATGTCGTTGCTGCCATCACTTTGGTGGAAGGTGCTGCGCTTGATCCGGAAGGTTTGAAGGAATTCGCCCGCGAAAACCTCACTCGCTACAAGGTTCCACGCACCTTCTACCATTTTGAGGAAATGCCTCGGGATCAGATGGGCAAGATTAGGCGTCGTGAAGTTCAGGCTGAGTTGTTGAAGAAGCTCGGCAAGTAATTGCGTTAGGAAATTCCCCGGATTGAGTTGGCGGTTCGGGGAATTTTTGCGTTTTAAGGGGTTAGGAAACCTGGGATGGGTATTTGTATGGGTTGGGGGCTATCGAGGCTGGAGAGGCGATTCTAGAGGGCGATGTTTTGGGGCAGTTTTAGCGGCTGGGAGGATCCTGTGCAAATTCTCGTTCCGCCCCCGCCACAATCCCGTAAATCGAACGAATATTTGCATTTGAAAGCCAGTGAGATGCAAATTTTCGTTCCAAACTGCTGAAACATTCGATTCTGGAACGAGAATTTGCACCGCAGACCAGCTATGGGAACGTGAGAGACATCCCGAGCTCTTTGAGGGCCTCTTGCACCCTGTCAAGCCCAACTTTGCCCACACCATGCAGAGAAATCAAACTCTCATAGGAAACGCCATTCAAAGATTCCAACTCTGGGTAGCCTGCTGCCATCAAAGCCCTATGCAATGGAGCTGCGGTGCCGGAAACTTGGGAATAATCAGTCATCGATGCTGATCCCTATCCACACTGGCTCCGGAACTAGGGAAACCCCGAAGGACGCAAAGACGCCGTTGCGGATTTCTTTAGCTAATGCCACGAGATCAGCAGCATCCGCCTCTCCCCTATTGGTCAGCGCCAGGGTGTGCTTTGTGCTTAATGAGGCTTTTGCGCCAGCTCCAGGATGTCCCTTTTTGAAGCCTGCACGTTCAATGAGCCAGGCTGCGGAGAGTTTTTCTTTGCCTTCACCAGCTGGGAAACGGGGCATGGTTGGCTCGCCGACGGTATCGAAAACTGCGTCGGCAACTTCTGGGGTAACAATCGGGTTGGTGAAAAATGAGCCGGCGGACCAGGTGTCGTGGTCACTAGGGTCCACGACCATGCCTTTTGCACGGCGCAGTTCCAACACGGTGTCGCGCACGATACCCACTGGGCGGCGCGGGTGGTCTTCAGCCTCCGAAATTGCTAATCGACGCCCCAACTCACCAAATCGCAGCGGCGCGGACAAACCATCGGTGAGCAATTGGAGCTCAACGGCGAGCACGACGGCTCTATTAGTGAATTTCAGATTGGAATAGCGATACGACAGTTCCAAGGCAGAGGCTTCGACCCATTCCACATCGTAGGTGGCACGATCAAGAAGTTGTACGCGAGTGAGGACATCGGACACTTCCGTTCCGTATGCACCCACGTTTTGCACCGGGGTGGCGCCGGCGGAACCGGGGATGCCGGAAAGACATTCGATGCCACCGAGGCTAGCCTCCACCGAAAGTTGGACAACATCGTCCCAAACAGCGCCCGCTTCGGCGGTGAGTAAACCATCGGAGAGGTTGATGCTGACATCATCGGCTTCGATAATGACGGCCACGACGTCCAAATCTCCATCTGCCACGACGAGGTTAGACCCGCCGCCGACGATGAGGAGGGGGAGGGAGGCGTCGTCAAGCAATTTTATAGCACTGACCAGCGCTGGGATGGTCTGGCAACGCACTGCGCCGCGGGGTTTTCCACCAATATGGAGGGTGGTTAAATCGGCAAAAGTGACGTCTGAATCAAGTACGACGCCGTCGATCTCGGCAATTTCCTGGGCTAGCGATGAATCCAACACACCACTAACGGTAGTCTTAACCTCATGGCAACGCGTACAGAAAACACCATTACGATCAATCAGCCCGTCGGCAAGGTCCACGAAGCACTGACCACCGAAGCATACTGGGCCTACATTGCAGAGAACCTTTCCCCAGAAGCGGGCGAGGTCAACGAGTTCACCGCAGCTGATGGCGGCGCAAACGCAACCCTTTTTGAGGTCCTCCCACTTGAGGTCCTTCCAGAGGCAGTTCGCGCAATGATCAGCCAGGCCTTGAAGGTCAAGCGTGAGATCACCGTTCCTGCACTGACCAACAATGCAGCAATCATCACCTACAACGCTGACGTCAAGGGCACCCCTGTTGATTTCAAGGGCACCATCGCAGTCAACGGCGACGATTCCGCAACCACCTTCGAGTACAACAACGAAGTTTCCGTGAACATCCCATTCATGGGCCCTGCTATCGAGCCTAAGGTTGCAGACGCACTCGGTGGACTCTTCGAAAACGAGGGCGCCCTCACCGAAAAGTGGATCTCCGAGAACCTCTAAATCTATAAAACATGGCTGATCACGCCCACAATCTGCGCGCCTCTTTCCGCTTGGGAACAAACGGAAAACAGAAGCCAATCGGCGTGATCACCCGCGGCACCACCGGTGTGAATCGCCTCAGGCGCTTCGACCGGTGGTGCTTTCACCATTCCGAAGTACGATCGCTTCTCGACGCCTCTTCCCTGGCCTTAGATGTCGGCTACGGCGCCAGCCACACCACCACCGTAGAATGGGGCCGCTGGCTGCACCGCCTCTCCCCTGACATGCGAGTAATCGGCCTAGAGATCAACCCCGAACGCGTCCTAGAACCTCAACACGGCGTGTCCTTTGAACTCGGCGGATTCGAACTCGCCGGATACCAACCCCAACTTGTACGAGCCTTCAATGTGCTCCGTCAATACGACGTCGACCAAGTTGAAGCAGCCTGGGAAACCGTTACCTCACGATTAGCCCCCGGCGGATTATTCTTCGAAGGCACCTGCGATGAACTGGGCAAACGCTGCACCTGGATCACCCTCGATGCCACCGGCCCCAAAGAACTCACCCTCGCTTGGGACCCCTGGGGAGTATCCACCCCATCTGATGTAGCCGAAAGACTTCCCAAAATCCTGATCCACCGAAACGTGCCAGGTGAAAAAATTCATACCTTACTGACCGCTGCCGACCTGGCCTGGAACCATTCCGCCGGCTGGGAGCCCTACGGCCCCCGAGTCCGCTGGGAAAAAGCCCGAGAAATGCTCATCGACCAAGGCTGGCCCATCAAAGTATCCCGACGTCGCGTGGGCGATTGCCTACTCACGGTGCCGTGGGAAACTGTGGCGCCCTAGTTTTCTTCGGACTTGGCTGGTCCTGCCGGTCCTGCCGGTTCACAGGAAGCTTTCAGGCAATTCTTCCGGTTTAAAACCGCCCAACTCTAGCTAAATAAGGAACACTGGTAATCGTGGCTAAAACGAAAAAATCTGCATTTCCAAAAGTCCTGCTCACAATCGTGGTCATCCTGCTCCTACTCGTGCTGGTGGCCGAGTTTGGGTTGCGCTTTATGATCGGCAAACAGCTGAAGGACGAATTCCAAGCTCAGGTATCCGATCAAGGGATCACCTCCACGGAAGAACCTTCCATCAGCTTTGGTGCGAGCCCGCTACTGCTGGGTCTTGCCAAGGGAAGCATCAATGAAGTCACAATTGATACTCCAGATACGTTGTCGATTTCCAACCAAGATGGCTCCCCTGCCATCAGCGGCACCCCTGAGGCGAATGTTCAGCTCAAGGGCTTGGCTATTCGCGACACTAATAATCCAGTTGCTCAGAACTTAACTCTGACCACTTTTGCACCGGATGATTTCATCCTTGCGACTGTCCAGCAGCAAATGGCTCAGGCAGCCAGCGGAAACGGCGAATCTGCAGGACTTGCAGGACAGATCATTCAGGAACTGGTGAAAATCACCGATGTTACCTCCAATGCGGAGAACCAATCTGTCGAAGTGGAATTCACTGATGGTGCAGCGCGGGCATCTCTGCGCCCGATCGTGCTGAACGGCCAGCTGGCTTTTGAGGTTCTAGATTCTCAGCTTTTCGGTTTCGGACTCCCTGATCAGGTGTCCCAAATGCTCACCGACGGTGTGAAGGCTTCCATCGAAGAAGTTGCTGGTGGGCTGCAGATCGACAATATTGAGGTAGCTGATGGCGGCATCAATGTGACGCTGACTGGTGAAAACATCAACGTTCGCACCCTGGAGAGCGTCCAGTAGTTTTCGCTCCCAGATAACACCGCACTGCTGCTTTTCCTTGTGGATTAGTGGCAGTGCGGTTTAGTTTTTTCATCGGCCTCGCCCATGGTTGACCGATACCCCCAGGGGGTATATGGTGGGGTTTATACAGACCCCCTAGAAGGAGAGATGATCCCCATGTCTCAGACCCCCATTCCGGCGGCACTGAACTTCATTGACGTCGATCTCGGCGTAACTGGCATGACCTGTACTTCTTGCTCCGCCCGAGTTGAGCGCAAACTCAACAAACTCGATGGCGTCGAAGCAACCGTGAACTACGCAACTGAATCAGCTCAAGTCAGCTACGATCCCGAAAAAGTAGACACGGAACAGTTGATTAAAACTGTTGAAGGAGCAGGTTATGGCGCTTTTACCATGGCCACGGAAGTTCCCGAGTCAGACAGCGGCCAATCCCGCATCGATGCCGCCCGCGATGATGAAGCCTCCGATTTAAAACACCGCGTAATCATTTCAGCACTGCTTTCTATACCTGTGGTGCTGGTCAGCATGATTCCTGCGCTGCAGTTCAACAATTGGCAGTGGGCAGTTCTCACGATCGTTACCCCAATTTTCTTCTGGGGTGGCGCTCCATTCCATAAAGCAACATGGGCAAACCTAAAGCATGGTTCCTTCACCATGGACACCCTGGTTACTTTGGGCACCGCTGCTGCATACCTTTGGTCACTGTGGGCATTGTTCCTTGGAAATGCGGGGCATCCCGGCATGAAAATGGAAATGCATCTTTTCCCCTCTGGCTCCACGATGGATGAAATCTATCTGGAAACTGTCGCGGTAGTTATTACATTCCTGTTGCTCGGACGCTGGTTTGAGACGAAAGCAAAGGGCCAGTCTTCCGAAGCTCTGCGCAAACTTTTGGATATGGGCGCAAAGGATGCGGTTGTGCTGCGCAATGGTGTGGAAGTCCGCGTTCCGATTAGCCAGCTGAAATTAGGCGAGGTATTTATCACCCGTCCCGGCGAGAAAATCGCTACAGATGGTGAAGTGGTGGAAGGTTCCTCTGCTGTCGATGAATCCATGCTCACTGGCGAATCCATTCCGGTTGAAGTCACTAAAGGTGCAAAAGTTACTGGCGCAACGCTAAATACTTCTGGCCGTTTGATGGTGCAAGTAACCCGCATCGGCGCGGATACTACACTGTCGCAGATGGCTAAATTGGTGACAGATGCGCAGTCTAAAAAGGCCCCTGTCCAGCGACTTGTTGATCAAATCTCACAGGTGTTCGTCCCTGTTGTCATCGTTATTTCCATTCTGACGCTGCTCGGCCACCTCATTTTCACAGATGCAGGTCTTGCCCCCGCATTCACCGCAGCCGTGGCCGTGCTGATCATCGCCTGCCCATGTGCACTCGGCCTCGCAACTCCAACCGCACTTCTTGTCGGTACTGGCCGTGGCGCGCAACTTGG
Source organism: Corynebacterium crudilactis (assembly GCF_001643015.1). Lineage (NCBI taxonomy): Bacteria > Bacillati > Actinomycetota > Actinomycetes > Mycobacteriales > Corynebacteriaceae > Corynebacterium > Corynebacterium crudilactis. The sequence goes on along the minus strand of NZ_CP015622.1, from coordinate 441,614 downwards.
CCTGTTGATCAAGGGCCCAGAAATCCTGGAATCCACGAAAAAAGTCGACACCATCGTCCTCGATAAAACCGGCACCGTCACCTCCGGAATCATGTCCGTCACTGATGTCACCGCCATCAATTACACCGAGGCCGAAATCCTCAAGTTCGCTGCTGCCGTTGAATCCGCATCCGAGCATCCCATCGCGCAGGCAATCGCCAAGGCCAGCGACCACCCCGGCGTCAGCGATTTTCAAAACACCGCAGGTCAGGGTGTCACGGGCTGGGTAGACGGGCATGAGGTACGCGTCGGCAAGCCTTCAAGCACGCTTATCGACGCCCTCCTTCACCCTTTCCAGCACGCCCAAAAAATCGGCGGCACGCCCGTAGTCGTCACGATTGACGGCGTAGATTCCGGCGTCATCACCGTCCGCGACACCGTCAAAGATACTTCCGCCGAAGCTATCAAAGGACTCAAAGCACTAGGGCTCACCCCAATTCTTCTTACTGGCGACAACCAAGGCGCCGCGAATGCAGTAGCCACAGAAGTAGGAATTGACCAAGTCATCGCCGATGTTCTCCCCCACGAAAAAGTCGCCAAAGTGGAATCCCTCCAGGCAGAAGGCAAAAATGTAGCCATGGTTGGTGATGGCGTCAACGATGCCGCAGCCCTTGCCCAAGCAGACCTCGGACTCGCCATGGGCGCCGGCACTGACGTTGCCATCGAAGCCTCCGACATCACCCTCATGAACAACGACCTGCGCTCCGCCGTCGATGCCATCCGACTCTCCCGAAAAACCCTCGGCACCATCAAAGGAAACCTCTTCTGGGCTTTCGCATACAATGTTGCACTAATCCCAGTTGCGGCAATCGGACTACTCAACCCAATGCTCGCGGGCGTCGCCATGGCGTTCAGTTCCGTATTCGTCGTTTCTAACTCCTTGCGTCTGCGAGGATTCAAAGCAAGGAGCAACTAATGTCACACGGCTATTCTGACGATAAAAAACGCTACCTAGCCAGGCTCAAACGCATCGAAGGCCAGACTCGCGGCATTCACCGGATGATCGAAGAGGACGAATACTGCATCGATATCCTCACCCAAATTTCCGCCGCGAACTCCGCCCTCAAAAACGTGGCATTCGCACTTCTCGACGATCACCTCGCCCACTGTGTCAAAGATGCCGCCGAACTTGGTGGCGAAGACCTCGACGCAAAACTCAAAGAAGTTTCCGACGCCATCGCCCGCTTCACCAAGACTTAAAACACGATCCTCCGCACCTTCCGAGCATCCTCCGCCCGAGAAATCTGCCTCCTCAACTCCTTGAGAAACCTCCCCCACCTGGCCTGATCTCTAAGATCTGGCCAGGTCACCTCTATCACCACCCACCCCGCAGCCCGTAATTCATTCACCCGCGCACTATCCTGCGAGCGCTTCTCCGCATTCTCAAAATGCACAGCGCCCTGATACTCCAGCGCAATCCTCAGCCTAGGATTCCCCAAATCCACATAACGAGTGCCACTTTCACATCCCACTGGCATCTGCGGCTCAAACCCCAAAACTCCCGTGCGCACAAGCCTTACTCTAAGCATCGACTCTGGCCGCGATTCCGCCATCGGATTCACCAAATCAATTACTTCTTGTAATTCTTCCACCTGTTTCAAGCGGTAATAGAGCTCTTCCTCTTGTCGTACCAAATAATCCACTAAAGCAACCTGCTGCTCAATATGCATTTTAGGCAACTCATCAAGCAGCGCCCGGGATTCGCTAACGCACCGCCTCCCCTTTACTAAAAACACCTCTGGGGTTTTTCGGAGTATGACGTTTCCACAATGCACAATCAGGCTGCTGTTCTTTTTAACAACACTTATTTCCGGCACCCATTGTTCCTCCAACAATGAATAGCCTCTTAAAGATAACGCTGTAAAACCCCTAATCACACCGTTTGGAAATCTCATCAATAAGGCATCCGCTATAGCCAGTGGGTTTTGGATATGTTCATTCTTAATCCACAACGTGCCCACTACTTTTGTGTATTTAGCAGCGAATTTCCTTCTGTTTAATTCGTGTTTTACGTCTTCATATCTAACTGGCTTCATACTTGGTTAGACTGCGTTTTTCACCATTTGGTTCCCTCGCGTTTAAGGCACCTAAATCCCCAAATGACCTTATGTGTCACTCCCCTGCTACAAAGCCCTTAAAACGCCATACAAAGCGTCACTTTTTCGCCGATATTTTGAGTGCTTTTCTGCCTGTGAACTCCCTGATCAAATTCTCGTTCCATCCGCCGTCTCTACCCCAAAAATGAAACGAGTATTCGCATTATTGGCTCCCAACAATGCAAATCCTCGTTCCAAATCACTGGTGGGTTCACATTTAGAACGAAAATTTGCACCCGCGTTGAGGTCCACCCCAAACTAGGCAGGCGCACCCTCCAAAATGGCCTGTGCGTTGGAAGTTCCGATACGTGTCGCGCCCGCAGCAACAAGTGCAACAGCATCTTCCCAAGTTTTCACTCCACCGGAGGCTTTGATGCCAATTCTCCCCTTAGCTGCCGCAGCCATTACTTCAATAGCTTCCACAGTTGCTCCGCCAGCTGGGTGGAATCCTGTGGAAGTTTTTGCGTAATCAGCACCGGCAGCAATTAGCGCATTCACTGCAATCCCAATGGCCTCATCACTAACAACGGCAGTTTCTAGGATGAATTTCAGCACCACTGGATGCGGTACAGCTTCCCTAATTGCAACGATTTCCTGTAGCAGTCGGTTGGAGTCGCCTTCTTTTACTACTGCGATGTCCAAAACTACGTCTACTTCAGAGGCACCAGATTGGACTGCAAGGCGAGCTTCGGCGGCTTTCACCAAAGCGGGGGTTTTTCCGTGTGGGAATCCGGCGACAGTGGCTACTCGAATACCAGCGTCTTGGGCTTTTAGGGTGAGTCCGACCATGCTGTTGGGAACACAAATTGTGCCCACGCCTAATTCGATGGCGGAGTCGATGAAAGCGGATAGATCTGATTGGGAAACTTCAGGGCCGAGAATAGTGTAGTCAAGGATTCGGGCCATGTCTGATGGGGAAATCGTCATACTCCATACCCTACTTAGACATGGGATATTTCCAATGTAGAATGCGACGAATGACCCCGAGTTCTCCCGAAATCCGTAATCGTCCAAGCACAGCGCCTGAAGAGCGTCAGTTTGTGCTTACTTTCGGCTGTCCTGACTCCACAGGAATTGTAGCCAAGTTGTCTTCGTTCCTTGCGGAGCGTGGGGGTTGGATTACTGAGGCCGGTTATTTTACGGATCCTGATTCAAATTGGTTCTTTACTCGTCAGGCGATTCGTGCGGAATCTATTGATGCCAGCATTGAGCAGTTGCGGGAGGAGTTCGCTCCGATTGCAGAAGAGTTCGGTCCACGGGCGACGTGGAAATTCACTGATACTGCACAGGTGAAGAAGGCTGTGTTGTTGGTGTCTAAGGAGGGACACTGCTTGCATGATCTGTTGGGTCGTGTGGCGGAGAATGATTATCCGATGGAAGTTGTTGCGGTTGTGGGTAACCATGAGAATCTTCGTTATATTGCGGAGAATCATAATGTGCCGTTTTTCCATGTGCCGTTCCCTAAGGATGCGGTTGGTAAGCGGAAGGCGTTTGATCAGGTCGCTGAGATTGTGAATGGTTATGAGCCGGATGCGATTGTGTTGGCTCGTTTCATGCAGATTTTGCCGCCGGATCTTTGTGAGATGTGGTCTGGCAAGGTGTTGAATATTCACCATAGTTTCTTGCCGTCATTTATGGGTGCGCGCCCGTATCACCAGGCGTATAGCCGTGGTGTGAAGTTGATTGGTGCGACTTGCCACTATGCGACTCATGATTTGGATGATGGTCCGATCATTGAGCAGGATGTCATTCGCGTGACGCACAAGGACACTCCTTCGGAGATGCAGCGTCTTGGTCGCGATGCTGAGAAGCAGGTGCTGGCTCGCGGTTTGCGTTTCCACCTCGAGGACCGGGTGCTGGTTTACGGTAACCGCACGGTTGTCTTTGATTAAAGCTTTTTAGCTTTTCGACGCTTCCCCAAACCGAAAGAGACCAACCCGAGGGCTGGTCTCTTTTGTTATTTGTTTAGTCCGTTGTGGTCTCACGCAGTTTCTCGTGCTTGACAAACAGCAAGAGGAGCAGCGCGATAACAATCAATGGCATCATCACGTAGAACACTGGGATGAGCGCATCGTTGTATGCACTTGCGAAGGCATCATGAAGTGGTGCTGGCAGATGATTCACGATAGCTGGAGTCAGCTCGTTGGAATCAAGTCCACCTTGGGCCGCCATGGCTGCTTGTTCTTCTGGGGATAGTTCTGCCATGGCAACTGGCATCCGCTCGCCCATCAGAGTGCTCAGGTTACCCACGAACATGCCACCAACCAATGCGGATCCAAGTGAGGAACCAATCTGTCGGAAGAAGTTGTTCACAGCTGTTGCGGAACCCACGACGGCTGTTGGCAAAGTGTTTTGCACGATCAGAACCAGCACCTGCATCGCGAGACCCAGGCCAACGCCGAGGAGGAAGAGGTAGAGGCCGATCTGCCACAGTGTGGTGGATACTTCCATGCGGGCGAAGAAGATCAACGCCACGAAAGTGATCACCATGCCGATTGGTGGGAACAGCTTGTATCGACCAGTTTTGGTGATGCGGATACCTGTCCAAATGGAGGTACCCATCATGCCAACCATCATTGGGATCAGCATGTAGCCGGCTTCGGTGGCGCTGATTCCGTGGACCATCTGGAGGTATGTCGGAAGGTAGCCAATAATGCCAAACATTGCCACACCCAAAATGAGGCCTGCAATGGTGGTGACGGTGAAGTTGCGGTTCTTGAAGAATTCCATCGGAACCAGTGGGTCCTTGGCGCGGAGTTCTACAAATACCAGCAGCGCAGCAGCAATAACTGTAGCGGCGATAAGTCCGATGATGATCGGATCGCTCCACTCGTATTGGGATCCACCCCATGTGGTGAACAGGATCAGGCTGGTTGCGGCAACGATCATGAAGAAGGTGCCCAGGTAATCCCAGTGGAATTTCACGTTCTTCTTTGGAATATCCAGGAAGTAGATAGCGACACCAATAGCGATGATGCCCAGTGGAATGTTCATCCAGAATGCCCAGCGCCAGCCGGGACCTTCTGTGAACCAACCACCCAGTAGTGGTCCAAGAACTGCAGAGAGTCCGAACACGCCACCCATGACACCCATGTAGCGGCCACGTTCACGTGCGGGTACAACATCGGCGATGATCGCCTGGGATAGGATCATGAGTCCACCGCCACCGATACCTTGAACGGCACGGCCGATGATCAACCAGGTCATGTTTCCAGCAAGTCCACCGATGACGGAACCCAGCAGGAAGATACCAAGAGCTCCGATGAATAGGCCCTTGCGACCAACGAGGTCACCGAGTTTGCCGTAGATCGGCAGCATGATGGTTTCTGCCAGCAGGTATGCGGTGATGACCCACATCATGTGGTCCACGCCGCCGAGTTCACCGACGATTGTGGGCAGTGCAGTGCCAAAAATCATCTGGTCAAGGGAAGCCATCATCATGGCTACCATCAGCGCGCTGAGGATCCACCAAACTTTTTTCTGCTCTTCTGGTGTCATGGAGGAAGGGAGTTTTTCCTTCTTTGTCCGACGCTTTTTAACCTTTTCAGGCGTCGGGAGCGCAGAGTTATCTGACATTATTCGTGCGTTTCCTTGAGGTGTTCTTCGCGGATAAAAAATAGCAAGACCGCAGCGAGTACAGCGATCGGGGTGAGCACTAAGAAGATTGGGGTTAGTGCGTCGTTGTAAGAAAGTTGGATAGCTTCACGGAGTGCCTGCGGCAGGGTTTCCATGAGGTGTGGGGTGAGGTTGGATGCGCCAGAGAAGTCGGACATTGCTGCCGCGTACTGCTCGCCTTCCTTGCCCATTGAGGCCACAGCTGCTGGAACATTTTCAGTGAAACGGTCCGAAAGGTTGGAGATGAACATGCCACCGATCATTGCGGAACCAACTGCTCCACCGATTTGGCGGAAGAAGTTATTTGAACCGGTTGCGGTGCCAACCATAGTGATTGGGAAGGAGTTCTGCACGATGAGAACCAAAATTTGCATTGCACAGCCGAGACCGAAACCGAAGACGAAGAAGTAGACGCCGATGAGGTACAGGCTTGCGGATGGGGTCAGGGTGGACAGCAGGAAGAGCGCAAGCACCATGACGGTCATGCCGAAGAATGGGTACCACTTGTATTTACCGGTCTTGGATACGATATTGCCCACTGCAATGGAGGTACCGATCAGGCCGATCATCATTGGGATCAGCATGAGGCCGGCTTCGGTTGGGTTCAAGCCGTGCACCATCTGCAGGTAGGTAGGCATGTAGGACAAGGTGCCCATCATGAACAGGCCGACGCCGATACCGGCGACAGCGGTGAGCACGAAGTTGCGGTTTGCGAAAAGGCCCATCGGAACCAGCGGGTCAACAGCACGCTTTTCGACGAAAACAAACACAATCGCAGCAATAATCGTCAGGAGAATCAGACCGATAATCATCGGTGAACCCCACTCGTATTCATTACCGCCCCAGGTGACAGCCAGCACCAAAGCAGTGGTTGCAATGGACATGAAGATGCTGCCCAACCAGTCAACGGTGACCTTGCCGCGTTCGCGCTTTGGAAGTTTCAGCAAAGCAGCAATCGCAACAAGTGCAAGGATACCGATTGGCACGTTGAGCCAGAGTCCCCAGCGCCAGCCTGGACCATCAGTGAACCAGCCGCCAAGTAATGGGCCAAGAATGGAGGAAAGGCCGAATACGGAACCCATCACACCCATGTACTTTGCGCGTTCGCGGGCGGTGGTGACATCGGCGGTAATTGCCTGAGACAGAATCATCAGACCGCCGCCGGCAACACCTTGCAGTGCGCGAGCCACGATCAAGGTGTTCATGTTCTGTGCGAGTGCACCAATGATGGAGCCCACCACGAAGAGTGCAATGGCAAACATGAACAGGTACTTGCGGCCGAACTGGTCGCCCAGCTTGCCGAAGATTGGCAAAGAAATTGTCTGACCCAGCAGGAAGGCTGTAATTACCCAGGTCATGTGGTTAACGCCGCCGAGTTCACCAACGATTGTTGGCAGGGCGGAACCGAAGATGGTCTGCCCCAGGGAGCTGAGAAGCATCGCCAGCATGAGGGCGCCGATGATTAGACCGACACGACCATTGGTCTTTTCTTCAATGGCTTCTTCAGTTGCTGCTGCGCCATAAGGTGCGGACGTGTGAGCGGAAGGTGCTCCGCTCTTTGAAATTGTGGTTACCGGACGTTCGTCCTCCGGTTTAAAATCTGAACTCATTGTGGTGCTCCACCTTTAAGAAGAAAAATATTGTTTAGTGCTTTTTGGCAGCAGTCACGGAAATCGTTTTGATCGGCTCCGGGCTTTTCATGCCACTCGCGTGAACCTTGGAACATCGAGGTGATCAGCACGCCGATGATGGCGATGGCTTCAACTTTTGGAGGATCATCCAAACGTTGGGAGTTAGGCCAGCGAACGAAATAGTCACTGAGTAGTTCTTCGAGTTCTGCGCGGGCTTGGTGGAATGTGGCAAAGTGCTGCAGCGCCAATTGGGGGTGCCTGCTGCGGATTTCTTTTCGTCTCCGCAAAATAACACCGGCAATCCCTGCGGTGGAACTGTCATGGTTACCAAAAAGTTTAACGACGAGATCGAAGGCAGTTTCTAAAACATCTTCGTGCTGTGTGGAGAGGAAATCTTCTCGCTCTTGTTCCTCGGGAAACCTCACGGAACGTCCGATGGCAGCGATTTCTTTAGACTCCACATAGTTGAAGAAGGTTCTCTTAGAGATTCCCGCTTCGGCACAGATGTCTTCGACTGTGACATTGTCAAAACCGCGCTCCAAAATGAGCCGGGTCGCGTTGTCTTCGATCGCTTCCAGGGTCTTTTGGCGCTTAATTTCCCTTAATGAGGGCTGCTCTTCAATATCCACTCAAGTAAACCTAGTGCAAACTTACACCGAGTGCAATATTGCACTGAGTGAAATTAAAGGCTCAAAACACCACCAATGCGGTAGCTCACAATCACATGAGGGACGAAAAAATCCCCCTACAAAAAGTAGGAGGATTTATGCACTTCAACGGGTTTTTACCAACCGCCAGCACCTTCAAGGATGCCCTTGATTTGTGGACGAACATCGAACCAATAAAGGCCAATCATGATGATCGCAACCCACGGAAGGATTGGAACTGTAGGGCCGAGCACAGTGAGAACAAATCCGGAAGCGACAAGCATGGCCACCCAGATCATCTTCTTCTGGCGATCAGCCACTTCAAAGGCATCTTCCCTGGTGGTGGCTGCAAAGAAGGCGCCAACGAAGCCAAAGATGCCGATTAGTCCAAAGATGGCCCAGATGGCGTAATTGGTCATGATGCTGAGCATGGAGATATCCATGGGATAAAAAACCGACTTCCTTAATTCTGCGGAGGAATTACTTCACCATCGATGATATCCTCATCGCCTGGTTCTGCGGAATCTTTCTTTGCTTTGCGCTTTTCTAGGGTGTCATCGAACTTGTCGCGGGAGGCTTCCACGGCTGATCCGAAAGCTGATTTCACATCGTTTTTATCGGCGTCATTGACTGCGCCTTTGACGCTGCTGGCGGCATCTTTGATGATGGAACCTGCATCACGAGCCAATTCTTTACCAGCCTCGACATAAGAGCCGGACTTTACTTGATCGACGGCTTCGGAGGCTTCTGCTTTGAGTTTGCTGAAGGTGTCGTTGTCGGAGAGTTCATCACGAACATTTTTGGCCACTTTGCCAACGGCTTCGCCGAGTTCGGAGGCTGCGTTGCCCCACTTGGACAGAATGGAATCGTCTTTAGAATGGTCAGACATGGTTGTTACTCCTAGTTAGGCGCCAAAGAGCAGATGAGAAATAGTGTAAATGACAAGTCCGGCTAGTGCACCCACAATTGTGCCATTGAGGCGGATGTATTGGAGGTCTTTGCCCACCATGAGTTCGATTTTCTCGGAGGCCTCTTCCGCGTCCCAGCGTTCGATGGTTTCGGAGATGATGCTGGTGACTTCCGGAGCATAGTTATCCGCGAGGAAGGCTGCAGCGCCGGTAATGCGGGTGTCAAGGGATTGTCGGAGGGAGGCGTCGTCAAGCAATTTTTGACCCCAACTCGTGGCGGCTTCGGCGATTTTGCGGCGCAGAATTGATGCCTCGTCAGTGGCGGAATCGATGAGCGACTCGGACGCGGACGCCCAGATCGTCGGTGCTGCCTGCGCAATTGCGCCGGAGCCCATGATATCGCGCTTGATTTCTTCGACTTTTGTGATCATATCGCCGTCATATTGCAGGTCCTGCGCCAATTTGTTGAGGAAGCGGCGCAGCGATTGGCGGGCTTCGTGGTTTTCATCGGCGGCGACGGCCTCGGTAAATTTGACCACTTCATCATAAACCTTGCCGCTGACCAGCTGCGCGGTGAATTTCGGCGCCCAAATCGGGCGGCGCTCATTGAGCAGACGATCAATCAGCGGCTCAGAGGTGAGCGCTTTTTTATGCAACCAGTGCGCCAATTCCTGCACGATCGGCTCAGCCTTGCCCTCTGCGAGGAGTTGTTCCAGCAAACGGCCAGCTGGCGGGCCCCAAATTGGTTCGGCGATTTTATCGATCACCGCGGAGTTGATCACCGCTTCCGCATCTTTTGGATCAATCGCGCGGATAATATTGGCGGTCAGTTTACCCACTTCTTTGGACACTTTTTCGCCGTTCTCCGGCTGCGCCAACCACTCGCCCACCCGCTCCGGGATCTGCGCCTGCGAGACTTTTTCAGTAATGAGCTGGGCATTTAAGAAATTATCTCCCACAAATCCGCTCAGTGCTTCACCCAGCTGGTCTTTTTTGCGGGGAATAATGGCGGTGTGCGGAATGGGCAGGCGCAGCGGGTGCCGAAACAGCGCGGTCACAGCGAACCAGTCAGCCAAACCACCGATCATGCCGGCTTCTGCAGCCGCGCGCACAAAACCAACCCACGCCCCGGTATCGCCCTGGCGGGTTTCCACGAAACGGCAGGCAAAATAAACTACGGCCGCAAAAATCAGCAAGCCTGTAGCAATCGCTTTATGCTTGCGTAATTCTTTGCGCCGCTGCGCTTCCATTTCTGGAGATCCTCCCGGAATACCTCCCGGAACGGTTTCATGTTTTCCCATGTTCTCCATTATGTACGCAGGGGGCGACACGGGGGCACACGGTTGCTAATAATCAGGGTATTTTAGGGGTTATGCCTGCACTTTCACTAGATCGTCTCCGTGCGCTGCGCCTCATTGCGCAGCTTCTTGCGCCGTCGCAGGCGCTTAAATTCAAGGCCGAGGCCACCTCTGTGGATGTGGCCAAACATATGCTGGCCAGCCAGGCGCAGCAACGCGGTTCGGCGATCATCGCGCTTGATACGCGTGCGCATACCGCCAACGCGCGGGCGGCCGTCGAAAACTCCTTGCTCATCCGCAGCTGGACGCAGCGCGGTACCCACCAAATCCTGGCGGCCGAAGACGTCCGCTGGATGACACTGCTGTGCTCCCCACGCATCGTTGCAGCCTCCACCAAGCGTCGCTCAAGCCTCTCGCTTGACGACGCCGCCGTCCAGCGCGCCCGCGACGCCCTGGTCACGGCCGCCGAAAAATCCCCAGTTTCCAGAACCCAGGCCTATGAACTTTTCCGCTCAGTGGATGTGGATCCCGGCGAATACCGAGGCCAACATCTCCTGCGACACTTCGGGGGCGAAGGCGATATCGTGCAAGGTCCACCTGTTGGGAATGAAGATTGTTTTGTTCTTCTCGATAGCATCTGTCCCCTCTCGCTGGCGCTGCGCGGCGAAGAGGCCCTGATAGAAATGACGAGGCGTTATTTTCATTCCCGCGGCGCAGCCACTGTGAAAGACCTCGTGTGGTGGACTGGCCTGACTGTGCGTGATGTGAAAAAGGGTATCGCCTTGGTAGCAGCTGAAGGATCTATCCAAGCAGTTACAGGACCCAAGGGGGAAGAAATGTGGATCCCTACCTGGGCTGTCGATGTCACCGACGCAGAAGTTGCAGCTGCGCTGGCACCAGAGCTCATACTCCCCGCCTTTGATGAATATTTACTGTCTTATACCGACCGCAGCCATGTGATGGATCGGGAGCATCTATTCAGCATCGGCCCGGGTAAAAACGGTGTGTTTAAACCATTCAAAGTTATCCAGGGCGAGGCGCTGCCGGTTTAGTTCAGGAAGCTCGAACGGCTGGCATAAACCACGCTGAAATTCCCTAAAAAGCTTCACTTGTATCATCCAGGGTGATACAAGTGAAGCAAAAGGGTGATACATCCAAGACAAAGCGCTGCCAGTTTAGTGCTGACAGAACTCATCAACTATAAAAGTTGCGGAAATTCTTTCTCGGCCTGGAGCTTAATAGACCCAGGTCGAAGGAGAATGGCTGTTGGAGAAGTCGCAGATTCAAATACAGGTAAGGCATAACGCATATTTGAGAGCAAGGAATTCGTCTGTGCCCATTTGCCCTCTTTGCCCCGAGCTTTTAAGACTTGAGGCACACCTAACCAGTGCAAACCAGCTTGTCTACAAGCTTTCCGTTCATTCAATCGATCTTGACCTGTTATTTGTCTAATATCTCCAGTTATCAAAACATCGATGCCTTGCCTTTTAGCTTCTGTAAATAAGCTCAAGTCATCGATGCCTGCTTTGTAATTTCCCATCACAACATGATCAAAGAAATGCCCCCGATACATTTGGCTCAGGTATCCAAGCGAATTAGCGGGGAAATTCTCATCGATCAGGAAATTCATTAAGCGGCACCATAAACAACTGAGTCAAATTTTCCGACGTTCTTTAAATCAACTGCTCGCAGAGCTGGATAGAACTCCCGAATTTCTTCTTCGGAGGTATCTGGGTCACGAAGTAATTCTGTTAAGGCGTCAGTAGGAATTCTTGAGCCTTCCACTCTCGGTGCACCTCCCAGTGTTCCGGCATCAACTTCGATTCCTGGCGCTGGATTAAGGAGATCAGGAACGACTTCACCCTTAAAATTGTTGAATGCTTGGTAGACATCTTCAAAGCTAATAAATTCCCATTGACCTGATTGTTGATCAATATCCATCCAGCTATCTCCATCTTTTACCCTGATTGATTTCCCATCAAAGGCAAAACGATATTCAGATAAGTGCTCCGTGAATTCATTCTCTTCAAGATTTCTTAGTACCGCAGAAATCCGCTGCAAAGAGAGTTCTGCTCGAAATTTTGCGATAACTCTTAGTGCAACCACATCACGGAACGAGTACAGCATGGGTCGTGCTTCATTAATTTCGGGGACAAGGATTCCTTTCTTTGACCATCCGCGAAGCTGTGATTCAGTCACTCCTGTGAGGTACTGAGTCATATAAAGATCAAAGGCCATCCTTGTCACCTCCTTTTGGTTAAAAGCTACTTAATGTATGAATGATCCTACCCCTGTGGTAGATCGAGAGCATCTATTCAGCATCGAAATAGTTCGTTCAAACAATTTCACGTCAATTGCTTGGTTAGCTCCAATGCTTTGCCAACAGCTGCTGTGCTTCGTCTTGAGTCAATCGGGCGATCTCCGGCAAAGATAAATTGAGATTTACTTGAAGAGCTTCGATGAGCCATTGCGGTAATTTAACTATTTGTTCCGGCTCCGGAAGAACTTTGCTCTCACCAATCGAACTGCTCAATCTGTCCATCACAGATTGAAGGGTTCGAATATCTGGAGAATCAGATTTTCCTAAAGACTCCACACGGCGCATGAGTTCTTTGTAAATCTCACTGTTTGATCTTGTCCTAATTGCCCATACTTCGGCTATTTCTAAAATTGGCTGAAAGGATTCATCAACAGTTTTCCTCCAGGAAATTCGGTATGCCCGGTTGCCTACCGTGAGCTTGCGGAATCCCACCAAAGTGCCCAAAAGCGGCTCCCCCGCATCGGGTGAGTATTGCAAGAGAAGCATCTTCTTCAGAACTTCACGAACTATCTGTGGATCTTTCTTAGCAAGCCGAAGGAGATCTTTTTCTGCTTCCCTAGTTAATCTCACCCGAGCGCGTGGCATCACCATCAAGGTTCTCGCTTTCCAATTCAGATGCTAATTCTGCTTCGAGTTCTTCACGGTCAAATCCCAAGGAATTGATCACCACATCTAAATCAGTTCGGTAGCCATCATCTGCGATGAACCGTGACATCACGAGCAGCGCTTCCAAAAGGTCTTCTTGGCTTTTACGTAGCCGATCAATTTCGAGTGTAGAAATGAGCTCTGCAACAACATGACCATGCCGTGCGATTGCCACTGATTCACCAGCTTCAGCCGCTGATACCAACCCCGAAATGCCAGTCCGGGAAGCTTCTGTAATTCCCATTGTTTTCATAACTGAGATTCTACATAGAATTCTATATAGATCTACCCCCTTGAAGGAGGCTACGTTTTCTCGCTGCCGACCAAAGCGAACGCTAAGGTGAAATCTCATGACAGTACAAATGTGGGGAATCCATAATGACAGGCTTAGTCATGAATTGATTAGCGAGGGCTTCATCAGCATTGGGTGGGACGATGTCTCCTCACTTGCTTCGATCCCGAATGATCGTGAAGCAATTAAGCGGATCCTCAGCGTTGCGGATCCCGAGAGCAAGCCGCGCAGTATTTCTAGTCAGGCAGGTGTAATTTATCGATTCGCGCACGTTATTGCTGCCCAAGATATTGTGGTTGCCCCAGACAAATCCACCAGCACCATCAACATTGGAGTGGTCACAGGTGATTACTATTACGATGCTTCCGCAAGCAGCCATAAGCACAGGCGTCCAGTTCAGTGGAGAAAAATTAATGTTCCCCGCGCAGTGTTCTCCCAAGCAGCGCTCTATACGTTGGGATCTATGCTGACGCTTTTTCAGATCAATCGAAACACTGATGAGTTTTTGACGGTTCTGAATAGCACGACTGATGACGCTGATGAAATCGCCGAGACCATAGATATTCTGCGTGCTCCACTGGAAAATAATGATCCGGAAGATGAGCAAGAACCAGAGCAGCCTCGAGCAACGACAATTATGCGCTATACCCGTGACTTCATCTTGGAGGTATTGTCCAGTCGTATTTCTCCTCGCGAATTTGAGGAGCTCTCCGCTGCCCTACTTCGAGCAATTGGATACCAAGCGCGAGTAACGCAGTATTTCCAAGATGGTGGCATCGATGTTATTGCGCACAAGGATCCGCTTGGAATTGAACCACCGCAGATTAAAGTGCAGTGCAAGCAAAAGATGTCCACCATTGGATCTCCGGAGGTTAATCAGCTCATCGGCACTTTGAGCAATGGGGAATTGTGTCTATTTTTCACGCTTGGTGGATATAGTACGGCTGCCAGAAGTATTGAACGACTGCAATCTGGGCTTCGATTACTCACTGGTGAAGACATTGTGGATCTGATCATCGATAACTACGACAACTTGTCTGAGCATTGGAAACGCATCATTCCGTTGTCACCTGTGCTCGTTGTGGCGGATGAAACCAAGTAGCACCCCTAAAAAATAACACCCTCTTATCCACCGAAGTGGATAAGAGGGTGTTATTGGAGGTGCTCCAAAAATCCTTTAAGGAAGTGGGCTGGCCACAGAATTACTGTGTACGGCCGGTTTCCTTAACGTAACGGTTGTAAGGTGCACGTCCCTTGATGATCAGGACGGTGCCAATGATCAGGCCGACAACACCGAATACAGCACCGATGATGCTGTAGGTTACCCAGTGTTCTTGCTGCTGGCCGACGCTGTTGGAAGCTACTGCAAAGAGCACTGCTCCAACGCCTGCGAGTGCAGCCAGGAGGAAGCCCATGCCCATCCAGGTTGCGCTGCGCTCGAGGGAGGAATGTGGAGAGTTGTACGCCACGGGTACATATCCCTTGATGTAGTGCATACGCTCCGGGGCGGAATTCTTATTCGCGGAGGACATGGTGTTCACTCGTCTTTCTGGTTTAGCTGTCTTTGGCCGTTACTTGCTTGGATTAAAGACTAGTCGTCTTTGCCTCGGAAAGCTGCACGCGCACGTTCCTTAGTGACAGCTGCAACAGCGGTCAGTGGGATACCTGCTGGGCAGACGTCTGCGCACTCGCCGTAGAGGGAGCAGTGTCCGAAGTTGGTTTCCATTTCATCAACCATCTTACGTGCACGCAGTCCGCGCTCTTCCTTGCCCAGTGGGAGTAGGGAGAGGTGAACAAGCTTTGCGCCGGTGAACAGGTGTGCTGCGCCGTTAGGGCAAGCAGCGACACATGCTCCACAGCCGATGCAGGCTGCGTGGTCAAGTGCGAGTTCAGCGGTTTCGTGGTTGACGTGAAGGGTATCAGCGTCAGGTGCGGTACCTGCGTTGATGGTCACGTAGCCACCCTGTTCCATGACGCGGTCCAGTGCGGAACGGTCAACGACCATGTCCTTGATCACTGGGTATGCGGCGGAACGCAGTGGTTCGATCTTGAGGGTGTCGCCTTCTTTGTAGCTGACCAGGCGCTGCGCACAGGCAGGCTTGTTCTGGTCGGCGCCGTGAGGGCGGCCGTTCACGAGGAGGCCACAAGTACCACAGATGCCTTCGCGGCAGTCAGACGCGAATGCGAATGGTTCTTTACCTGCTTCGATGAACTTATTGTTTACGTGGTCAAGCAGTTCCAGAATGGACATCTGCGCGACGGCGTCGTCAACCTGTACGGTTTCGAACTTGCCTTCTGCAGTTGGGCCTGCTTGACGCCAGATCTCAAGTGTAAGTTTCATTACTTGTAGTTCCTTGTCTGCAGTGGGATGGACTCGAAGAACAGTGGTTCTGCGTGGCGGACGAAGGTTCCGTTTGCGCCTGGCTCCCATGCGGAAACGAAGCACCAGTTTGCGTCGTCGCGTTCTGCTTCGCCGTCTTCGGAGAGGTGGTCGTCACGGAAGTGAGCGCCACAGGACTCGTCGCGGTCGAGAGCATCAACGCACATGAGCTCGCCAAGGTCGATGTAGTCAGCAACGCGTGCTGCGTACTCGAGAACCTGGTTCATCTCATCTGGGGTGCCGGTGATGCGCATGTTCTTCCAGAAGTCCTCGCGGAGTGCACGGATCTTGTTGATGCCGTCCTGGAGGTCTTCTACGTTACGTGCAACGCCACAGGAGAAGTACAAGATATCGCCGAGCTGGCGGTGGTAGTAATCAGGTCCGTGTGGGTTGTCGCCGCGGATGTTCATCAGCTTGTCGATGCGTGCCTTTGCGCGGTCAATCGCTGCAACTGCTTCTGGTGCATCCTCGGACAGACGCTCAACACCAAGCAATGGGCCGAGGTAGTTAGGGATGGTGAATGGCAGGGTGAACCAGCCATCGACGGAAGCGGAAAGCAGGGAGTTAGCGCCCAGACGGTTTGCACCGTGGTAGGTCCAAGATGCTTCACCTGCGCAGAACAGACCTGGGATGGACGTCATTTCGTTGAAGTCGGTCCAGAGGCCACCCATGGTGAAGTGGCAGGTCGGTGCAATACGCATTGGGGTGGAGTATGGATCCTCGCCAATTGCCTCTTCGTACATGGTGAAGAGGTTGGAGTAACGCTCGCGGATGGTGTCCTGTCCGAGGCGCTCGGTGGCGTCACGGAAGTCCAGGTATGCGGCGTTGCTCAGAGGTCCGACACCGAGACCAGCGTTGATCTGCTGAG
Source organism: Corynebacterium crudilactis (assembly GCF_001643015.1). Lineage (NCBI taxonomy): Bacteria > Bacillati > Actinomycetota > Actinomycetes > Mycobacteriales > Corynebacteriaceae > Corynebacterium > Corynebacterium crudilactis. Next base: position 424,875 of record NZ_CP015622.1, on the reverse strand, counting down.
AGATCGCACGGGAAGCAACGTCACGTGGGACGAGGTTGCCGAATGCTGGGTAGCGGCGCTCGAGGAAGTAATCGCGCTCTTCATCAGGGATGCTGTTTGGATCGCGATCGTCACCTTCCTTCTTTGGTGACCAGATGCGGCCGTCGTTACGGAGCGACTCAGACATCAGAATGGTCTTGGACTGCCAGGTGGAGTTCACAGGCAGGCCGGTTGGGTGGAACTGAATGAAGGAAGGAGACGCGAAGAATGCGCCTGCTTCGTATGCACGCATGATGGACGAGGCGTTGGAGTTCTTCGCCAGGGTCGACATGTGGTACACGTTGCCGTAGCCACCGGTTGCCAAGATAACAGCGTGTCCGGTGTGTGCGGTCAGTTCGCCGGTAATCAGGTTACGCATGATCAGGCCTTCGCAGCGCTTTTCACCGTTACGCTCGGTGACGATGACGTCAACCATTTCGTTGTGGGTGAAGATTTCTACGGAGCCCAAGTGAATCTGGCGCTGTAGTGCGGATGCGGTGGACAGCTGTAGCTGCTGTCCGGTTTGTCCACGGGTGTAGTAGGTACGGGAGACCTGTACACCACCGAAGGAACGGGTTGCCAAAGCTCCACCGTATTCGCGAGCGAATGGTGCGCCGATGGCGTTCATGTGGTCGATGACGCGAACGGACTCGATGGCTAGACGCCAGCAGTCGGACTCGCGGCAGCGGTAGTCGCCACCCTTGACGGTGTCCTTAACGTGGCGGTATGCGCCGTCGTTATCTACCTTCTTGCCGCGGGCGGAGTTAACGCCACCCTGTGCAGCAATGGAGTGCGCACGGCGAGGTGCGTCGTGGTAGGTGAACGCCTTGACGTCGTAGCCGAGCTCGCCGAGTGCTGCTGCTGCAGCGCCACCGGATAGACCGGTACCAACGACGAGAACGCGGAACTTACGACGGTTCAGTGGGGAGACCAAGTTCATGTGGTCTTTTTGGTATTCCCACATATCTTTAGAGGGAACACCTGCTGGTTCAGCAGCGTCAAGGACCGTACCAGCCGAAACCTCTGGGAGGACGGAAACTGGGTGGATGAACTCTGGGCGGGTTGTTTCAGAGTGTGTGCTCATTAATTCTTCCTACCTTTACCTAAGCGATCCAGCCGAGCGCGATAGCGAAAGGAATGGTGATGTTGCCGATCAGAACCAGTGCAGGAACGATGTACGCGACGGCGAGCAGGATTGACCTCCAGCGACGTCCGGTGATTCCCAGGTCAGATACTGCAAGCCAGATGCCGTGTGACAGGTGAACGAACAGAACCAGGTTGGCAATGATGTACCAAATTGCTACAGGCCAGCGGCTAAATGATGCCACCATGTTTGCATACACTTCGCCATGCTCGAATGAGGTTGCGGCTGCAGGTGCAACACCAACGGTCAAGTCGAGGATGTGGAAGATAATGAACGCAAGCAAAACGAGTCCGGTAACCAGCATGGAGCGGGTTGCGAAAGAGTTGAAGCCACCAATGAGGTTGGTGCGACGGAACTTTCCGCGGGACTGGTTGGAACGGCCGGTCAGGGCAAATGCACAGTAGATGTGCAGAACCAATGCAACCAGCAGGATGATACGAAGAATCCACAAGACGGAACCGTGTGGCAGGATCGGGGAACCGATCTCGCGCAGGAACTCGCCGTAAACATCAACTTGTGGCTCACCCGGATGCGCAGAATTGGCTGCGTAGTCCGGCATGAAGATCTTCAGGTTTCCGATCATGTGAACAAGTACGAAGCCGCCGAAGATTAGGCCAGTAATGGCCATGGTCAGCTTCATTGCCCAGGTCGGGTATGCGGGACGCTCACGCAGCGCCTCCGTCGTGATTTTTCCGTGACGGATAGCCTCACGGTCGGGATTTCTAACAGTCATGGCACCTCCAGTGTCGTAGTCACCTTACTTCCCAGATGATCGCATTCACTAGTTATACGGCCCTCCCCCACTCGCACCAATTAGCGTTCCCATACACTTTCAGGCCAATTATTAGGGTAGCCTTGCTTTGTCACTACAAGACACCTATCGAATCAACTATGATCTACCTGCGAAAACGTGAGTCGCCCCCAACATTAAAAAGCCAAGGTGAGCTTGCTCACAAGCTGCGTTTACCCAAGCCCACTAACCCCGTTTGGTATCAACCAAAAAGTTTAGACGCAAAGTATTCTCCCACCACAGACAGGCTTTGTGCAGGTGACATACAATTCCAAACACCTGCACCGTAGGTGCCTAAATAGTTCCCGACAGCGTGTGGCCAGACCACCTTGCCACCTACGGGTGGCGGGCGACGTCGAAAAGCGAAAATCCACAACTTTGCAACACCAAATTGCCAACATTGGCTAAGGTGATGGCCATCACGCTATAGTCTTCTCATGGGAAAGACATATGTGGGGTCCAGGCTGCGCCAACTGCGCCGGGAAAGAGACCTGAGCCAGGCGTCATTGGCAGCAACGCTGGGCTTATCTGCTAGTTATGTGAATCAGATCGAGCACGACGTGCGGCCACTCACCGTGCCAGTTTTGCTCCGCATCACCGAGGCGTTCGGCGTGGACGCAACATTTTTCTCCCGCGACGATGATTCCCGCCTGCTCGCCGAAGTCCAGGACGTGATGCTGGACCGCGAGATCAACCCGGCAACCGTGGAGCTGCAAGAACTTTCGGAGATGGTGTACAACCACCCGCAGCTGGCGCGCGCCATGGTGGAAATGCATCAGCGCTACCGAAATGTGCGCGATAAGCTGTCCATCGCGGTGGATAATCGCACCAATACGCCTGAGGAACGCCGCCCAATTGCGGAAGCGGTAAGCATGCCGCATGAAGAGGTCCGCGATTTCATTTATGCGCGCCAGAACTATTTCGATGCGCTCGATCGCCGCGCCGAAGCCATCGCCGCGCAACTGGGCTGGCAGCCGTACGATTCGCGTGCCATGGAAGATTCGATCGCCCGCCGCCTGCAAATGGATCACGATGTCACCATCACCACCTCCAAAGAGGAATCCGGGACGCTGCACCACTTTGACCCGGAAACGCGCCTGCTCACCGTCCACGCACGCCTAAACCCCGGACAAAAAGCTTTCCGCATGGCCACCGAACTGGGCTACCTGGAAGCCAATGACCTCATCGAAGGCATTGTTGATGACGGCATCTGGTCTACGCCTGAAGCCCGCACCCTCGCCATCCGCGGCGTGGCCTCCTACTTCGCCGCCGCTGTGATGCTGCCGTACAAGATCTTCCACGCCGAGGCTGAGAAATCCGGCTACGATATCGAGTTCTTAGGCCAGCTATTCGGCGTGGGCTATGAAACCACCGCGCACCGCCTATCCACCCTGCAGCGCCCCAACCTCCGCGGCATTCCATTCACCTTCGTGCGCGTGGACCGCGCCGGCAATATGTCCAAGCGTCAATCCGCCACCGGCTTCCACTTCACCCACTACGGCGGCACCTGCCCCCTGTGGAATGTGTTTGAAACCTTCACCAACCCCGGCCAGGTGCTGCGCCAATTCGCGCAAATGCCTGATGGCCGCAACTACCTGTGGATCTCACGCACCGTGCGACACCACGAGGCACGGTTCGGTGAAGTGGACAAGATGTTTGCCATCGGCCTGGGCTGCGAAGCCCGCCACGCCGATCGCACCATCTACTCCCGCGGTTTCAACCTCCAGGACCTTTCCACAGCCACCCCGATCGGGTCCGGCTGCCGCGTGTGCACCCGCGAAAACTGCGCGCAGCGCGCATTCCCATCCGTCCACGGCCGCATCAACATCGACGCCCACGAATCGACGATCGCGCCTTACTAGATTGCTTATCGACGCTCGCCTACATGGCGCCTGGTTGCGGCGGTAGGGGGGGAGCAAGGTTGCTGGGCCTTGCGGGCTGCTTGTCGACGTTTCCCTGCGGGGGTGGGTTTTATCTTTTCTGATGGTTGCTCCGCTGGTACTTGACTGTGCCGGTGGAGTTTCTACAATCGGAACTCGTCCAGATACGAAGGATTTTCCTTCAAGAATTTAATGGCAGCTAGCCATGAAAGACCCGTACTGACTGAAATACTCGCTGGCCCAACTCCAACTTCGTGGGAGCTTATATGGGACGAAGCAACCTCAACTAGCTTGTCCCGAAGTCGATTAATTTCCGCGGCTTCTTCAAAATCATCTTCTCGATTCACCGCTTCCAAAAGAAAGCTCAACGGAATTCGCATTCTGCTTTTTGTATAAATCATTTCATCAATTTGAATTGGCTTCTGGCATATCTCCTCCCAACTTTGTACAGACTTAGCCAAACCCGTGAATTCACGGTTTAGCACCACGCGATAGCCAACGAAAATACGATGTAACGACATGCGATTTTTGGGGCACTGCATGAACAGACGCTGTAGTTTCTTCTTCCAACTCTCGTAACATGCCTCGAAACAACAAACTTTGAAGGGATGCTTTTCTAGTTTCACAATTTGCATGCGAACGCACTTCTTGGAGAACATCAGACCAATCTAAAGAGCCTGACCCGCTAGGAGCAATTGCACTGGGATGTATAGCATTCCTCTCACTCTGCACTACAAAAATCAACCAGCCATCTTTAGTGATTACCAAACAAGAAACACCAACAGTATTAGCCAATCTCGATTCATCGAGACTCAACAGTCGCCTCTCAAAATCCACTGTATGCTGCAATGGGATCCTGAATCCGCCTTCTGGGATCGAAATATCACGACTGTAATGCCACAAATGATTACTTGACAACAAGTCAAAGTACATCGCTTTTTAAAACCAGAACTCTCCGTGCGGATTAGCTATTAGGTCACTCGGATCCACCATCAACCTAGCGCGTGCCCCATTGAACAAATAGGCTGACCGCGAACGCCACCCTGCGCCTTACGTCCTGCTTGTGCTATCACCGGTGCTGCTATTTCTGCTAGATCCGGGGGCAAAAGATACTTTTTCTTATGTACGCTAACACCTATAAATTCAGAAGATTCCCACAAGATTTTGTTTATAGAGTCATCAAACCAAACCTTTTCAAACGTGTATTCTTCCCTTTCGCATCCTTGCTGTAAAGCCACAAGATTTAGTATCTCTGGATTCCCATTTGTGGGCTCTCCGGTGCTCGGCTTTCGAGGAACACTTGAAAAAGGAAAGCTGTTTTTGTCTTTATCATTGGCTATAAGGTCAATAGCTCGAACAAAGCGGATAACTTCAAAAGTGTCGTGAATCAGTACTAAGAATGTTAGACCAGAAATAAAGTAGCCAAGAACAGGAAAAGTATCTTTAGTAACGAAAATCAAGAACAAAGCAATTAAATACTTCCACTTGTCTTTCAACAGGGGTAAATATTTTTCCTTTGTTCGAATTAATGTAACTAGTCTTTTGAATTGGCTTTTCATTGATCCATTCTTTCTCAATAGCCATTTTGTCTACGCTCGCGCTAAGAATGATCTGCAATATCTGCATAAACCCCATCAGTAGCGAGCAAAACATCATCTGGGGCAATAATCAGCGACCAACCACGGCGGCCCGCACTGATATAAATACGATCTTGAAGAATCGCCGATTCATCTAAAAACACGGGGTGCTTACTCTTCTGCCCAATTGGTGAAATTCCACCAGGGACATACCCGGTAACAACCTGAGCTCGACTACGATCCATCATGTTGGCATGCTTTCCTTTGCCAGCCTTAGCCAATTGCTTTAAATTCAACGTGCTGTTGGCCGGAACAATAGCAACTACATGCTCCCCATCAATGTCGGCCATCAACGTTTTAAACACCACTTCGGGTTCCACACCCATTACTTCCGAAGCATCCAACGCGAACCCTTTTGCTGACTTCGGATCCACATCATGGACATCTAGCTCAAAAGGAATCTGCTTTTCCGTAAGCAGGGTGAGCGCGGGGGTAGCACTTGAAGTATCAACTTTCTTAGCCATGAGATAGGATTTTACCCGCATGAGAAAACCGCCTCTTACAATGTAAGGGGCGGTTTCCTAATTATTCTTCAAACTCTGCGAGTATTTCCTTAACTGCGCGGTGAATTCTAGAACCGTACTCTGCGTGACGAAGTCCGAAGTACACAACAGCCGGAATATATCCCGCTGGGTTTCCTAGATCATGGCGCTTACCTTCATGAACCACAATGTGGACTGGGTGACCTTCTTCAATCAACAAAGCGATGGCATCTGTTAATTGCAGTTCTCCACCAGCACCAGGCTCAATACGGCGAAGAGCATCAAAAATAGCACGATCAAGCAGATAACGACCAGTAGCCGCAAACCTTGACGGAGCCTCTTCAGGAGAAGGCTTTTCAACCATTCCTACTACACGTCGGATGCCTTCATTTTCAGATTCCGCATCGATTTCCCCAAGCTCAAAAACTCCGTAACTAGAGACTTCATCCTCAGCCACCTCAATTGCAGCTAGAACAGATCCACCAAACTTAGCGCGAACTTCCGCCATTCTTTCAGTAACACCAAAAGGCAGTACCAAATCATCTGGCAACATGACAGCGACAACGTCTTCGTCTTCATCAAGCACACACTCTGCTAGGCCCACTGCATGTCCAAGACCGAGTGGCTTTTCTTGAACCACAGGCACCGTGGCAATCAATTCTCGAGCTGCTCGGACTTTGTTCAATTGATCAGTCTTACCGCGAGCTTCAAGAGTTGCCTCGAGCTCAGGGAACTCCTCAAAGTGTTTAAGAATTCCGTCTTTGTTTGGCGCAGTAATAATTGCTAATCGAGTTGCACCAAGATCAGCTGCTTCTTTAGCAACGAGCTCAATACCTGGGGTGTCAACTACAGGAAGAAGCTCCTTAGGAATTGTCTTTGTTGCAGGAAGGAACCGTGTTCCCATTCCTGCAGCTGGTACCACGACAGTTTTTACAGCATTTTGATGCTGAGCTATTGGCAAACTCATTTCTTAGACGATACCGAATTTTAGAAATAATTCTCTTTGATACTCGAGAAGTTTATGTGAGTATGAGCACTAACCAGCACTTGGTTTGGATTGAAAATCAGCATTGGCCCTGTTTCCATATGGAAACAGGGCCAATTAGGTGGATATTAGAAGTTGATCATGTGTCCGGAAATGCCGTGTGCAGCTTCCTTAACTGCCTCGGATAGCGTTGGGTGGATATGAACGCTGCGAGAAATCTCTTCAGTGGTGAGGTCCCAGTTCTGAGCAAGAACCAATTCATTAATGAGCTCTGAAGCGTTTGCACCAACTAAGTGTGCCCCGAGCAGTTCACCGAATTCAGCATCGGCAACGATCTTTGCGAAACCATCAGTTTCGGCCAGACCAACTGCTTTACCGTTGGCAGAGAATGGGAAGGAAGCAACCTTGATCTCACGATCTGGCCACTTCTCCTTGGCCTGCTCTTCGGTGTAACCGAAGGAAGAAACCTGTGGGTTACAGAATGTGGCGCGTGGCATCATCATGTAATCACCGAGAGTCTGAGTTTCTGCACCGGCAATGGTCTCTGCGGCAACAATGCCCTGTGCTTCTGCAACGTGAGCAAGCTGAAGCTTCGCGGTCACGTCACCGATGGCGTAAATGCCATCGACGTTGGTACGCATGTAATCATCAATTTCGATTGCACCTCGCTCGGTGAGCTTAACGCCGGTGTTCTCCAGACCAAAGCCTTCAACGCGTGGGCGGAAACCAACGGAAACCATGACGCGATCAACAGTGAGGGTCTCTGTCTTGTCAGAGCCCTTCTTCTGGTAATCAACCTCGACAGAGTCACCGTTATCACGAACTGCGGTAGTTGCATGGCCAGGAAGAAGCTTAACGCCCATCTTCTTGTAAGCCTTTGCAATCACCTTGGAGACTTCTGCGTCTTCGTTTGGAAGTACGCGATCCATGAATTCGATGACAGTTACGTCTACGCCATAGTTGCCAAGAACGTAGGCGAATTCCATGCCGATCGCGCCTGCGCCAACGATGACCATCTTCTTTGGAGCAACAGGGTTAAGAATCTGCTCTTCGTAAGAAACCACGTTCTCAGAGAATTCAACCCCACGCAGAGTGTTGACAACCGAGCCGGTTGCGATGATGCAGTCATCAAAAGTGATGGTCTTGCCAGCATCTTTGCCATCGGTCACTTCGAGAGTTTTTGCATCCTTGAAGTTTCCAAAACCATCAATTTCAGTGATCTTGTTCTTCTTCATCAGGTAGTGAACTCCACCGACGATCTTGTCGGAAACACCACGGGAACGCTTATGAGCATCCTCGTAATTAAAAGTCACTTCACCGTTAATGCCGAAGGTCTTCTTCTCATGGGTAAAGGTATGGGCAACCTCAGCGTTTTTGATCAGAGACTTAGAAGGGATGCAGCCAACGTTAAGGCAGACACCACCCCAATACTGCTTTTCAATAACAGCAACCTTCTTGCCAAGCTGGGCTGCGCGGATGGCGGAGACATAGCCACCGGGGCCAGCTCCGAGTACTACTACGTCATAATGTTCAGTCACGCATTCAAGGATACGTGGTTACATCGAAGCTGTCGTCTATCTGGGTATACGAACAGTCCTTGTACACCAAATAGGGGGAAATAAATCCCGCGATCTTCGAAGAACAAATGTTCGCGGGATTCACGAAGGAATTATCTCTTAGAAAAGACCAATACTGTGAGATAGATTGCTTGAGGCGGAAGACCCTGCGTGTAACCCGTATCCAAGAATTGTGTTAATAAAGAAGATGATTGGTTCTAAGAACTGCATTGTAAAACTCCTAAAAAATATAGTGATTCCGACTAATAGTTTCTATATAGCCGATTTTGTCGCTAGCCTTAATACATATTATGCATCAAAACCTAGATAGTCACTTGTCCAATCGTTCAATGTCTTGCAAACATTAGCAACCGATTGAAACGAGTTCCTACTCTATCGAAAAACGGCGCTTACGACGTGTACACACTGCTGTAATCCGACTGGGCCCGACCGTTGGAAGCTCGATTCCCATCGCAACGATTTCTTCAAATGGAGCACATATCCCTGTAAGGTTTTAATTGCATGCACTTGTGATACTAGAAAGTTTCACAAATTCAGATTGCGGGGTAAAGAGCCGTCCTCGGGTAGCCTCGACTTCGCTTTTCATCACCCAGATCCGGTTAATCAGCCGTTGGCGCGGAAAGACTCAAGTTTTCGTGGGTTCCACAATTCTTCAAGACCTCGCACAAGATTGTGTGGGGCAGGTTCCCACAAGCTGTTGGGGCAAAAATAATTCTCTATTTTTAACCAATGCTTAGCAGTACCTTTGCTTTTAGTTAAAGTTTAGGATTTTTAGCACACCGATTAGTCTCCGTCTACCGCCCGCCACAAATTCATTTTGGGTGTTTTCAACAATCTTGGAAAGAGAGACAGAATTTTTGTCAGTTACAGTCATTTGTTAGCAGATTGAAGAGTTTGTACACCTTCTCCTCTCCACGGGGCAGTGAATATTCCCGGAATCGCTCTGAGTGGTTTCTCAAGAAGGAGGGAAATGATTACAACCGCGATCGTTGTGATGAGAGGAACCATGAACTGGATTAAGGCGGAGTTTTCGGGCCAGGCTGGACTAATTCCATAAATAACTCCAATTAGTGGGCAGTGAAGTAGATAGATAGGAAGAGTCTTTTTTCCTATCCATGCGAGCCCCACCCAGGGCGCGCATTTATTAAATAGGGTAATACCAACTACTCCCATTGTGACGCCCGCAATGGAAACAGGAATTCGCATAGGGGATAAAAACACTCCGCCTTGCAGGAGCATAATGCCAGAAAGTCCAGCCCAGACTGCACCAGTGGATATTAACCACCATAAATTGGAGTTGTCCGCGATATAAGTAATCAAATTTCTTCCGTATGCACCAATCTGGAACATAATGAAGTAGGTGAAAAGATTATCCCAACCTGGATTAATTGAGGCGAAGCCTGTGGCTATCGGTAGAGAAATGATGGCACCACATGCGAACTGCATCCAAATTGGGAAGAAATACAGTATCTTCATTAGCGTGAAATATATTGCTAAAGCAATGATAAACCAGGGGCCTTCATTTGGATTTGTAAATGATTGAAAAATATTAGAACTACTAGTTAGCCTTTCCCAAGGGGCAAACTTTTCAACAAGGATCCAAATGGCAGTCCAAAGAGTAAAAAGGTAGATGAAAGGTAACGTTCGATTTTTGGGCTATGTGACAAAAGTGGTGTCTAGATCCGGCAGCCTCCGCAGCTCTCAATAGCTAAATCAATACTCTGCAAGGTCAAAAAGCTTGCACAGACGAGTTTTTCGGTCAATCCCGGAATTTCTACCGCACATGTGCTAACAGGTGCGGTTTTGTATTTCTCATGTCCGAAATACGACCACAATGCCCACTATGCGCTGGGGAAATGAAGAAAAATGGGAAAAGAAACGCACGCACCCGATGGCGCTGTAAAAACGCCACCTGCGGAGTCTCCGAACAAACCTACCGACCAGATATCACTGCCAAACACCACTTCACCTACTTCCACAACCACGTCACTGGCATCTACCCAATCACCGAATGCGCCAGGCTGATGAAAGTATCCACCCGCACCGTATACCGATACTTCGAGCCACTGTGGCTTATCGAAATACCCAACAACCCCGATAGACACCGCATCCACGACCAAATCTTTATCGACGGCACCTACACCGCAGCCGGATGTCTACTCATAGCCTCAACCTCCGACCACGTCTTGTGCTGGCACTGGTGCAAACACGAAACCACCCACGCCTACACACAGCTACTCTCTAAACTCGCAGCACCCTTATGCGTGGTACTCGACGGTGGACAAGGTGCTCAAGCCGCCATCAAAAAGCTCTGGCCTAACACCTTGATCCAACGCTGCCTCATCCATGCCCAACGAGTTGTTCGCCGCTATGTCACCTCCCGGCCACGCACCGAAGCCGGACGCGAAATCTATAATCTCGCCTTAGAACTAACAAGCAGAGAAACCGTGCAACAAGCCCGAAAATGGGCCGTCGACCTCCACAAATATGGAATCAAACACCACGATTTCCTCAACGAGAAAACCCCCTTGCCCCCAGAAATAGACCGCACCGGCAAACGCTATGAATTCACCCACCGCAGAGTCCGCAGCGCCTATAACTCGCTGACTAACCTGCACAAAAAGGGACACCTATTTATCTACCTCACCCCACCAAAACAAGCGATAGACAAAAAATCTTGGGCATCAAATACCAACAGACTAGAAGGCGGCATCAACTCGCAACTGAAATTCATCGCTCGCTGCCACCGCGGACGCGGCGGGGAACGGCAAAGAAAAATGCTCGAATGGTGGCTCTACAACAAAACACCACTGCCTGACGACCCACACAAGATCGCCAGACAGCAGAACTGGGGAAAAGACCAACTCGCCAAAGTCCACGTCTTAACCCACACCGAGAACCACACCAACCACGAAACCGGAAGGCCAGCCCTCTACGACAATGCTATCCCAACCGAATACAACCACTCAGTAGGAATCAGAAAAGGAACCATCCGCTAAACACCCCACCCCGACACGCCGCCAGACACCACTTTTGGCATATAGGCCCGATTTTTTATCCACCAAAACCAGGGTTTTTCTACCCTACGCAAGAAGAAAAACCCTGACAACATGAAAAACAACGGCATTCTGAAGGATCTAAATGCCGACATAATATCATCGGGAATACTTCCATACCAATGATATGGCATGGCAAAGTTCGTCGCATGTCCCGCAACTACGAGTAAGATGGTTGCGCCTTTAATTGCGTCAACCCAATCGAGGCGATTAGCGATATTTAATGAAGACGTTTTTGAAGTGGTGTGCACGGCAACTGAGTATATCTGATCAGGCACTGTTGAGAACACAAGCTTTACTCTTCTGAGAAATATTCAAGTGCCTTTACACAGGATATCTCACTCTTCACGTAGAAGGCCTTTTCCTTTTCAGCTGCCGGCAGGATTTACTCGGCTTCAGATACCGCCACAAATGGGGGTTGATTCTTATGTGTTGGGGATGGATGTATAATTAGTGATCAAGTTGCGCAGAGTCGCTCGCTTAACTCCGAGATCGTTAGCCATCTGCCGGAGATGAGACCCCCAACGAAGTTCTCATACAAGGCGACGGCGTCGCTTATCAACTCCTCGAAGTAGGTTCTGTTTGACGTGATCAGTAGGTTTTCTTACCATCCCGAATTGTTGGAAATTTAGGCGTCTATAAAAAGAGGTCAGATCTATCTTCCGCGTGAAAAGAAAAAGCCAAAGCACTAATTCAATATAGAAGACGAAGTGTTACCTCTCCTAAATTTACTAAAAAACAGAATACTCCAAAGCACTATAAATCTACAAACAGAACCCACCGCCGACATACCAATACCCACCATCAGTAAGTCAACAGACATTTCCATGAAGATGAGGCCCGAAACTAACGAAACTATGCACGCTACTATAAATGCTGCGGTTACTGCATAGTATTTATTCATGACACTCAAAGCCACAGACTGAACTAGAGACAAAATAATGCAAACCGAGGCTATCGAATAAATCGACAATTCAAAATACGTCAATGCAAATTCAGATCCATAAACCGTCTCAAATAAAGGGCCACCAAAAGCAATAAAAATGAGAGAGACAGATCCACAGCTAACAAAGAGAAATAATGTAATTTTTTGCACAAAATTATATAATGAACTGATCCCCCCCTGTTTGAACCGATGTTTCAAAGGTGAGATAAGAATCTTTGAAAGACTCGCTCCAACAAGATTTGCTGCAGTCAATACATAAGCTGTACCAGTGAATACACCGACTATTTTCAAGTCGTTGCTCAAACTCATTACAAAAACTGGTAAATATAGCAACAGAGTGGATAACAGTTCAGCGACCGTAACAGGGAAACTAGCTTGAACAATTTTACGTTTTCCATTAAGGAGCGTTTCTGGAATATAGGCATTCTTTAATGCAATATGCCGTGCAACCACTGCTACCACCAGAGAGGATCCTGTAGCACCGATAATTGCAAAGATAAATGACCCAGTTGTTATCGCAATCAGTGTAGAACAAACAATTGAAAAAATAGCATTAACAATGGATATCCACCCAACTACCTTTAGCCGGTTTGCGTATTGAATTCTTGCAACATTCAAATCTTGTAAAGAATCTACAATTTTAAAGCTTAATATTGCCAAGCCTAAATAAAACATTTCTTGTGGGGAAGAAAACAAGAATAGAAGCAAAGCAATTGTCGCAGAAACCAAGCCGAAGAATCTTAACTCCAAATAGTTTTTCCACGGATAAGCTTGCCTGAGAGTTAAAAAGACCGTCCGAAGACCCAACTGTGCAGCCACGAATATAGGAGTTGCGATTGCTAGAATCATTCCATAGGTACCGAGAGTCTCAGGCCCCCCAATTCGCTGTGCCAACCAGACTAAATACCACTTAGCAATAGCACTTGCTATGCTTCCCGCAGTCAATAGCATTCCTGCTTGACCAACGTTTCTAACTTGCTTCATTATCTAGATCTCCTGATGTCCGAATTGTCATTTACCAAGAGAAATAGACAAGTGCGGCGTCAACAAAGTCAGTAACCTTCTAGGTAGTGCTTCGAGTGGAATTGCTTAAATTCGCTTTCAAATAAGAAAACGCTCGGGCTCGTTCTGCATCCAACACCAATTTTGTTCTATTCCAATCTGGTCCTGAAAGGTCTAGCGAATCTATTGATTCTCCTACCTTCATTAGTCGATTTTCAAGACCAAATACGTATAATAAAGTGTCAAATCGAGCTAGACCTCGTGCCGGGTTTCCGATTGTAACAAAGGGCTTCTGGAACAAAATCGCAAATACGGTTCCATGAAAAGAATCAGTAACGATAAAATCCGCTTCAATAAATTTCTTTAGCCATTCTTCAACTGAACGAACTACAAATTTGTTCGGATCTTTCATCCATTCTTTTCCCCCCTCTGGGCGAACAGTAAGAATCTCATCAAATGAAAGATTCATTCTGTTAGCCAACTCAGTCACCGTGGCTCGTTTATCATCAGATTCATCCAGAATATACGAAACTAGGCCACCTCCATCATGAGACGACACTTCGATTCCAGAATCTTTAAGAAGATCTAAATACACGGTGGCATCTAACAGAAGCGTCGGATCAATATGAAATTGAGCTTCAACATCCCATTCATTGCGACATATCTGTATCCCACTTTTCTCACGGACTGATACTGCATCGAAATGACTAGCTAATTCCTTTGCTCTTGACTTCAGTCGTGAAGAATATCTAATTAGAGAGTCAGCCCCAAACGATGCTGCATATGAAATTTTTAAAAGACGAAGATTCTTCGCATAGTCTAATAACTGTGTAGGTATATGAGCATAACCGCCTCTCCAGACTTGGTCACTACCGACCACAATAGCTTTGCACTGCTCTAAGTATCGCACTCTTTGCTTTTTTGACATTTCAAAAAGATCAACAGTGTCAATATGCCGAGAAACGAAGGTGAGTGTTTTTCGATAAACTGATCTGGTTTGCTCATCACTGAGCGGGAATACTCCAGGATCCTTTTTTAAAAGTTTCTTTAATTGAAACCTTACTCTGCTAGCCAAAAATCTCGCCTTATTATTCTGGAGGCTAGAGTTTATGGTCTGTACTTCAAACCCCATCGTTTTTAGGACTTGTTGTAGCGCAAATGCTTGGAGCATTCCACCGTAGTTTTTCCCTAATGGATAGAGGGTTGAAATAAGTACCTTTTCACATGTGCTATAAACCGCACTATCTGACTCTCCAGAATGAATATTTAAAGACAATTTTCCTGCCATCCCCTACTTCTCTATCAGCTACCACAACTTAAGCGAAACAACTCATTGCTACTCTGGTTCATTTAGATATCGATAGAACTTTTCAATTACGCTTTCTTTTGCCACTTCTGCCATTTGTGAGACAGCTTTGACCCAAGCTTCCTAATTACCCAGAATGGACCATTCGCCCAGGATCGTTTAAGTCGCATTTTTCTGTATAGTCGCGAATAAGCTTCAACTTCAGGAACCATGATTTTTTCGAATTGACTCCAATTCCCAGAGAACACAGCCTCCTTATACGCCCGACTAGATAATTCTTGTATTCTGGCTCGGCTATCCTGGACTTTCCGTTTATGAGTGGTAATTTCTTCGATATCTGCGGTGACTCTTTTTCTAGGGCGCCACAGTCCATTCTCATCATACTTAGAAATCCGATAAGGAAGCTCATTCCGAGTATGATTGATCAGACCTTTTTGCGAGTCTAAAACCGTTTGCTCGCTGATTTGATCTAAATTCACTTGGCCGTTGAACACCCCCTCTTCAATAATCCGCTGGATGTCTGGATTCCTCACTATTAGAACGTTATTCCCGCCGCTATCATGAACATATTCCGGTAACCATGCATCACCCAATGAGACATCCGCAGTCTCATTTAATGCATCATCAGTGAAATCTGAAAATTTGGTCTTAAACATTCCGTGACCCCAGTTCGATACAAAAATATCATCCTGGAACCTCGATACCGTTCTTTCAACACCATTCACCAATCCAGTTAATTCTGTACTGTAAGAACTCGCTGGCAATCCCGGTACTTTCTTTCTAAAATCAATATCAGTAAGGTGCCCCGGCGCAATTCCAAATTGCCATCCAATACTTTCCGCATATTTGGTGCTTTTTTGATGTCCACAGATCAGGCCAAACATATACTTAATTTTTTTATTTACTTCAGGGTCAACTCTGCAAAGAAGTCTTAGCTCAAACAAAATACTCGGAATCCCTACGAAAGCAAAGCGTCCCTGGCGAGACTTCACTTCTGTTATCACTTTAGAAAACTCAGCTGGATAATAACGAGATTTCGAACTTGCAAGGATCTCCTCTACACTGTTCGAAATTCCATACTCGAATAATAATTCACTACCTTGTCCAGTTTTCTTGACATGCACGACTCCATCAATAAGGTCTTTCTCAAAGAGTTCTTTCAAAATCCAAGTCGTGAGGCCACCAGAACTAGCATTTTTTCGAAAATCCCCTTCAACCACATGCCCCGCGTACAGTCCACTGTAGTATCCAATAACTTCTCGATACTTTATTCCTGCAACTGCTCCGAAAAGCTCCGATGCAACGTCATCCTCATTGACGCTACTCGTCATTGCTGACACTTCTCTCAGCATAGGGTCCTCAAATGCAGACTCACTAAGCGCAGTTGATTCAAACTCCCCGTATTCATTCAAGCACATCTGAATATTCGAATTAAGCACGGCAAAAGCTCCGCTTCTCACATCGAATCCACTGCTGATGACACTTTCATAAAAAGAAAGTTTGTTGATTCTGTTCTTTTTCATCTTTTCTCCTAATAACTAACCAAGGTAAATGGTCATTAATAGCTTCTAAAGTACTTTTCTCTTTAGATGCTCCACACTAAATTCAAAATTTAAAGCAAAACCTAAAATGGCCCAGGATGCAATGTCTGGGATTTTGAAATCTCTTAATATTACACTGGCTTTCAAAGTGCCTACATTAAAACAGCGCATCAGCTTAAAAATAATTACTTATTTAAGTTGCAAGTGGCGTTCTAAAGGAATTTCCACTTATTTTCTAGTTTCCTCAACACCAACAGATACAATTCTTAAGATTTCCTCTGCTACTGAATCTGGGGTTAGATCTTCCGGGTTCACAGTTAGATTATTTGCAAATTGTATCGATGCGTCCCGAATTATTAGTTTTGCAAGATACTCAACATCATATTCAGTAACAGTGTTAACTAACGGCAGACTTCTCGTTCCTTTAACGTCAAATGCATAAATAGGACGGTCAATTGCAAGTGCTTCTAGACCAATTCGAGGGAGCCCCTCCCACTCCGAAGTCATCAACAGCGCATGAGACTCACTCAAGAATCTGTGAACTTCCTTAGTGTAACCTTCTAATGAAATTTGATTTTCCAATTTTTGGTCTTTAATCATTTTCTTAGCTTCTTCAAAGAACTCCCCCCGACCACACATTGTTAAATGAACAGGCGCTCCCATTTCAACCATTTGACGCACGACATCGATGGCCAAAAAGGGACGCTTCCTCTTAGAAAATTCTCCTGCCCACACTAACTTCACTGCACCATCAACTGGAAGCCTCTCTGCTCTTGGGAATTTATCTATTGGCACTCCAACGCCACTTGCGATTCGTAACGCAGGAACACCTGGAGCTTTCTCCCTGAACCATGCTTCATCATCGTGATTAATTGTGATCACTGCAGCGGTGTTACGGAGTGACAGATACTCCAACCCTTTCCAGACTGCACTGGCTTTCTCATTTCCAGAATTCCAATGTAAGCCATGGCAAAAATAGATCACTGGGACCGGCATCTTTACAACTCGAGAAAGGAAAGAAACAGTCGCGGTATTGGTGATTATTACATCCAGATTGTTCATTTTAGCCCATTTGGAAAGCTGAAATGGAGCTCCTAGATTTTTCGGCGAAGGGTTCCTAGTCACGGCGTTCAAGATCGTATGCCGCTCAAACCTAAAAGAATCTGAAGCTGCGGTAAATACCTGGTGCCCCATAGATTCCCAATGCTCAATAATTGGAGGAAAAAACGCGTTCAGGGTTGCTCCAACGCTTGTAATAAGACCGATCCTCATAAAATTCCTTTACGGTTTGAATTCGACTCAAATTTCGAACATTTCCATTGCCCCAGTGCAATCTACCCTTAAGCTTAAGACATCTGGGGGGGAGATCACTCTTTGAGTATCGAGATTTTCTCCAATTGCTTGATAGCGTCCCATTGAGTTATTAACTAGAGAATTGTTAGGTAGAGATACATTCAGAATTACATTTTAGAGTATAACTTCAGCGCAGCATGCCGAAGTCCATTAACATGTCTCAGAGATTTCTATCTAGAACGCTAAGGTAAATATTTTGACCGTTTATACTATTGCATTTTTCGCGTCTGTACTGGTTTCTGGCATCACAGAAGCCAGTTGGCGTCGAAGAAAAGGCAACACATATCCAAGGACTACAACACTTGGCGCACTATTCGTCGCTGTGATTTTAATTTCTGTGTCAGCTCTACGATGGAATGTAGGAACAGATTACCCTACATACCATACCCTTTTTAGGGTATATGCATCCGAAGTTCCTTATGATCTTAGTTTGACAAACGAGCCCGGAATCCGAATTCTCGCCTGGTTCTCAAGCCAGCTTGGTGACAGCAGCCAAATAATGTTCGCTTTTGCAGCAATTATCACTATCGGACTAATAGTAATTACCATTTGGCGATGGAGCCCGGCCTTTGCTTTTTCTATTGCCATTTATATTCTATACGCGGGCTGGACTGGATCTTTTAATGCTGTTCGCCAATACCTAGCGGTTGCCATATTATTCGCAGCTCATCGATTAATCATAGAACGTAAGTTTGCAAAATGGCTACTTATAGTCTGCCTTGCATTTCTTTTTCACGTCAGCGCGGTAGTTGCTATTCTTTTCTATTTCATACCGACAAAAAAGACAAGCGCCAAGTATCAATTGGTTATCATAATTATCGGTATAGCTTCAATGCTCAGTATGGGCTTCATTCTTGATATGCTTGTAAATGTGACCGGAGATGTTTCTCAATGGCAGGGAAACTATGCATCCCGCTCGGTAAATCCACTAAGAGTTTTCACAGCATTCATACCAATTCTCTTATTTTGGTTATTTAATTCAAGAAAACAAATCGAGGATTCACAAGCTTGGTTCTATGTAAATATGATGTTGGTCTTTAGCGTTACCTATTTGGCCTCTATAAGCAGCGCAATGGTTGCACGATTTACAATTTACCCATTACCTTTCGTCGTATTAGGCCTTGCGTACACGACCTCTATTCCAAAGTCTAAGGAAAGAATTCTTTTAAGAATCGCACTCATTGTTCTTTTTGCAATATTTTTCTTTATTGAAATCACCAAGACAGATGATCTAAGTAACTTTACTTGGATATTTGAGAAAAGGTAGCATACCGGAAAAATATTTTGATCTGTCGATAAGGCAGAATTCACATTGCGTAAATCCATTTGAATTAGGGGTCAGCCCCGGATCAACTTCAAGGGCAGTGTTATGCAGGATATCAGTTTGGATACGCTTAATCACTGCCAAATTTGGGGCTAGTTTCTTATCCACAATGACCCGGCAGGCAGGTTCCAAGGTAATTTTACTATGTTTGGATCCCAGATTTGCGAGGACGTTACGTGAGTGGAGTAAGGGCCCGACCCCCGGAAAGTGGACACAGGGGATTTGATCAGGAAGCAGATTTCAAGATAGCAGGACCGCACTCCTCACACACCGCAGGGACGAGATATTTACACCAGGAATGCCGGCGCACCGTGTTGTAGCGGGTGCGCCGGCGGAATACGTCCCGGCGGCAGCGCAAGTGGTTGGCAAAGGTCTTGGAATCCTGGAGCACTTCCCGTTTCATCGTGGCGTTGAAAGACTCGGCCAAAGCATTATCCGCGCTGATACCAATCGCTCCCATCGACTGCCGGATACCTAACTCTGTGCAGGTGTTCTGGAACGCGCGGGACGTATAAACGCTGCCGTGGTCCGAGTAAAAGATCGCACTTCTAAGGCTCCCGCGCTGGCCCTTAGCCATGGTCAGCGCGTCCTGAACCAAGCTGGTCCGCATATGGTCCGCGATGGCAAACCCCACCAACCGTGGAGAATAGCAGTCAATAACGGTGGCCAGATACATATTCGATCCGTCTGCGATCGGCAAATAGGTGATATCCCCGACGTAAAGGCGGTTGGGCTTGTCAGCGGTGAATTTCCGGCCGACAAGGTCAGGAAACACTGTTTTGGTTTTGTCCGACACCGTGGTGGTGACCTTGCGTTTCTTTGTGTAACCAAACAGCTTCAAGGACTTCATGACTCGCGCGACCCGCTTATGATTCACCGGCTCATGCCCCACCTGGTCTTGGAGTTCAGCTGTAATGCGCTTGGCACCATAACAGCCACGTTCTTTCGTGAATACGGCAGTGACTCGAGCACCGAGAATAGCATCGTTGATCAGGCGTTTCTCACGCCCAGGAGAGGTAGTTTTCCATTTGTAATACGAGGACCTGTTGAGGCCCAGGACCTCGCATAACCGCTTAACCGAATGGTTCTTCTGGGTGTCGTCAACGAACCGGAAGCGGATCACCAGTTCGTCTCTTGCCGGGAAATATTTTGCTGCCTTGTGCAGGATGTCACGCTCTTCCCTCAGTCGGGCGTTTTCGCGTTGTAGTTGCCGGATCTGCTCAGCTTCGGTCACTGAAGCAGAGGGGGATTTCTCAGTCGCAGGGCTGGTGGCACGGGTTTCGGTTCCATACTTTTTCACCCAGTTCGCCAGGGTAGCCCGGTTGATCCCGAGATCGGTGGCGATGGTGTGGATTGAAGCCTCCGGGGAGTTCTCGTACAAGGCCACGGCGTCGCGCTTGAACTCCTCTGTGTAGGTCTTGCTTGGCATGATCGGTAGGTTACCTTTCTGTCCCAGATTGGTGGGATGTTAGGTGTCTACCAAACAGGGGTCAGGTCCGTCTTTCCCAGCACTAGTACCGCATCAACGCATTGCTGCTTGAACTGTGGCGGATAGGCTTTTGGCATTGCGCCCGTATGGTGATTTGAGACAGGGTCTAGGAGAATTAGTTCCATGTCGAATCGCACGTCATCTTCACCGAAGAATTCAAAGCAGGAGCTGTGCAACTCGTCGTGTCATGCGGGCACTACATCAAAGATGCAGCCACCGAGTCAGGCATCCAAGAAGCAACATTGGGTGCGTGGGTAAGAACCTGGAGGTCCGAGCATCCAGACGCCGGTGTGGATGAACCAGGCCCAGTCGAATGGGCGAAATACAAGGCCCTGCAGGCTGAGAACGCCGCGTTGAAACGGGAAAACGAGTTTTTGGGAAAAGCCAGCGCCTTCTTTGGAAGCCGAAGCACCTGTAGAGGATCTCTCAGCGTTCATCGAGCAAGAGAAGGCGTCGTTTCCCATTACATGGATGTGCAGAAAGTTGGGCGTGTCCAGAGCGTCGTATTACCGGTGGGCCAAGCCTGCGGGTCTGACTCCGACAGCCATAAGGCATTCAGAACTCAGGGCTGAGGTTGCCCAGGAGTTTGAAAAAGCAACCAGATGGCGGGTAGGGATCAGCTGACCACGTTGCTCAACCAGCGTGGTGTCACAGTTTCTACTGGGACTGTGGGATCAATTATGAACGAATGAGGAGTGCGTGCCAGACGAATGCGGGCCTGGCAGAACACCACGGTCAGTGACCCTTCTGCCCGGACCGAGCATATTAAAAATCATATGCTCGATAGCCACGGGAAACGAGACTTTACCGCTACCGTGCCTGGAACCAGGCTCGTTGGTGACATTACGCACTTAAAGACGGGTTCCGGGTGGCTGTACTTGGCTACCGTGATCGATTTGGCTACGCGGATGGTGGTGGGGTGGTCTATGGATTCCACTATGCGCACACCGTTGGTGATCAACGCGCTGGCCATGGCACGTAATCATGGGCGTCTTCATCCTGAAGGCGCAATTTTTCACTCCGATAGAGGATCGCAATACACCTCCGAGCAGTTCCAGACATGGTGCGCCGGCAACAAGATCACCCAATCCATGAGATTGACCGGGGTGTGTTGGGATAACGGAAGTCGCGGAGAATTTTTTTCTCACATTTGAAGACCGAAATGTATCACCACTACGACTTTAAGAATCACCTGTCGGCCCGAACCGCGGTGATGGAGTACATCGAGGGGCAGGTCACAACCGGCGCCGCCCGCATAGCAATAACCAGGGGCTCTCACCGGCTAGTGCTTTAACCGCATATCAGCAGCAGTATGGATTAGCAGCAGCGTAAGAAGAAAAATCAATCAAGCTGTCTCAAAAACTTAACGAGCGCAGCATATTCTTAATCCTTGTCGTATACGGGTTTCCCTGTCAACAAGAATCATCACACCCAAGCATCCTGAACCAATGACGTACGCATATGATCCGCGATGGCAAAACCCACCAACCTGCGGGAATAGCAATCAATGACCGTGGCTAGGTACATATTCGACCCATCAGCAATCGGCAGATAAGTAATATCACCGACGTAGACTTCATTAGCAGCCAAAGCGTTGAAATGACGTTTCACCAAGTCTGGAAACACCGGCTTTATTGCTGCTGGGATTGTGGTGATGACCTTGCGTTTCTTCGTGAAACCATCAAGCTTCATCGACGACATCACTCGAGCGACTCGCTTGTGGTTAACCCGGGTTGTTGTATCCGGCCCGTCATTTAGCTCGGCAGTGATGCGTTTCGCACCGTACCATCCGCGTTCTTTTGTGAAGATGGATTTGATCTTAGCTCCTAGGACTGCGTCGCTGAGCAGGCGGTTGTTCCTGGTCGGGGCAGTCTTTTTCCATTTGTAATAGGACGAGCGGTTGATCTTCAACACTTCGCATAACCGGTTAACCGGATAGGTTTTTCGCACGTCATCAACAAACCGGAAGCGGTTCATAAGTCTTGTCTCTTGCCGGGAAATATTTAGCAGCCTTACGCAAGATGTCTCGCTCTTCACACAGTAGCGCGTTTCCCTTCTTCAGCTGTCGGATTTGTTCAGCTTCAGACATGGCTGTTGCTTGTTTGGTGTTGGTCGAGGCGTGCGCACCGTATTTATTGATCAGAGTTTTTCAGGGTCACTCGGTTGATGCCGAGATCGTTGGCGATCTGTTGGATTAAGGCCCCATCTTCAGTTCTCGTACAAAGCAACTTCCGTCGCGTTTGAACTCCTCGGGGTAAGTCTTGGTGGGCATGATCGGTAGGTTACCTTTCTGTCCCAGAATGTTGGGATATTAGGTATCTACCAAACAGGGGTCAGGTCCTTGAATCTCAAAAGATTTTGCTTCTTTAAACTGACCGAGCGGTGGAATCAATCTTTTAACACTTAGCCAATGTGACATCTAACAACATATAGTGCTTTTCAGTAGGATTATATAAAAGGATTTGGGCTCTGAAATTCAAACACAAAATAAAGGATTACATCATGACGAAGGATTCAATTAGTGTAGTGATTCCATATTATAATTCTGAAGCCACAATATTGCGTGCTGTTAGTTCTGTTAGGAACCAAACAGTTCGAGTCTCGGAGATTATTATTGTTGATGATTGTTCGGACATTGAAAGTTTCGAGCGCCTCAAAGATCTCGTTTCTGATTATAGTGGAGTAAAAGTCTATCGTCTCAATACAAATGAGGGCCCTGCTAGCGCGAGAAATTTCGGATGGAGTCAGGCGTCTGGAACGTGGATCGCCTTTTTGGATTCAGACGATGCATGGCACCCTCAAAAAACTGAATTACAATTAAATGCAGTTAATGAATATGGGGATGAGCTAGCTCTCGTGGGCTCCTCCGTGAAAGTCATTGAAGATAATAGTCAAGATTTTATGGAAACTGAATTATCAAATAGTTCTTCATCTCCAATTTCCATAAACAAACTTCTTGTGCGCAACCGATTTGCAACGCCCACAGTTATGGTGAAATCTGAATTGGTTTTTCGCTTTCCTACAGGCAGGCGTTATTCGGAAGATTTCCAACTCTGGCTTCAAATTGTTGCAAGTGATCATCTTGCCGTTCGGCTCGACGCTCCAACCGCAGTCCTCTTCAAGAAACCTTTCAGTGGGACAGGACTTTCTTCAAATATGTTTGCTATGGCACTTGGGGAGCTAGCCACCTTTAAAAGCCTTTATTCAAAGAATGTTATTAGTTTACAACAATTACTTTTCGCCGCTTCCCTTTCCATCGCAAAAAGTGTACTTCGATTTATTAAGATTCCTTTCCGAAAGCTCAGTGCCGGGTTAAAAAAGTAAGTTATTCTCTCCTGTGCTAAGAAGATGGACTAGAGTATTTCCTACCATTTTTAATGGCTTTAGACTCCAGCCGAACTTAGGTCATTTTGGTCTGATTGTGAGGAACGTGCTTTTTGAAGCGGCTTGGTAACAATCGTGAAACGGAAGCGGTTAGCTGTGGTGGAAACTGACTAGTTGATTGCCAAACGGGTGCCGGTAGGGCCTGTCGTTGTGGGGTTTCTGCCGGTACCACGTGATCAGAATGTAAAGTGTCAGCACGTTGTGCACACACAATGTCATATCCTTGTACACGCCCGATCCCACTAGGTTGCGCCCGTATGGTGATTTGAGACAGGGTCTAGGAGAATTAGTTCCATGTCGAATCGCACGTCATCTTCACCGAAGAATTCAAAGCAGGAGCTGTGCAACTCGTCGTGTCATGCGGGCACTACATCAAAGATGCAGCCACCGAGTCAGGCATCCAAGAAGCAACATTGGGTGCGTGGGTAAGAACCTGGAGGTCCGAGCATCCAGACGCCGGTGTGGATGAACCAGGCCCAGTCGAATGGGCGAAATACAAGGCCCTGCAGGCTGAGAACGCCGCGTTGAAACGGGAAAACGAGTTTTTGGGAAAAGCCAGCGCCTTCTTTGGAAGCCGAAGCACCTGTAGAGGATCTCTCAGCGTTCATCGAGCAAGAGAAGGCGTCGTTTCCCATTACATGGATGTGCAGAAAGTTGGGCGTGTCCAGAGCGTCGTATTACCGGTGGGCCAAGCCTGCGGGTCTGACTCCGACAGCCATAAGGCATTCAGAACTCAGGGCTGAGGTTGCCCAGGAGTTTGAAAAAGCAACCAGATGGCGGGTAGGGATCAGCTGACCACGTTGCTCAACCAGCGTGGTGTCACAGTTTCTACTGGGACTGTGGGATCAATTATGAACGAATGAGGAGTGCGTGCCAGACGAATGCGGGCCTGGCAGAACACCACGGTCAGTGACCCTTCTGCCCGGACCGAGCATATTAAAAATCATATGCTCGATAGCCACGGGAAACGAGACTTTACCGCTACCGTGCCTGGAACCAGGCTCGTTGGTGACATTACGCACTTAAAGACGGGTTCCGGGTGGCTGTACTTGGCTACCGTGATCGATTTGGCTACGCGGATGGTGGTGGGGTGGTCTATGGATTCCACTATGCGCACACCGTTGGTGATCAACGCGCTGGCCATGGCACGTAATCATGGGCGTCTTCATCCTGAAGGCGCAATTTTTCACTCCGATAGAGGATCGCAATACACCTCCGAGCAGTTCCAGACATGGTGCGCCGGCAACAAGATCACCCAATCCATGAGATTGACCGGGGTGTGTTGGGATAACGGAAGTCGCGGAGAATTTTTTTCTCACATTTGAAGACCGAAATGTATCACCACTACGACTTTAAGAATCACCTGTCGGCCCGAACCGCGGTGATGGAGTACATCGAGGGGCAGGTCACAACCGGCGCCGCCCGCATAGCAATAACCAGGGGCTCTCACCGGCTAGTGCTTTAACCGCATATCAGCAGCAGTATGGATTAGCAGCAGCGTAAGAAGAAAAATCAATCAAGCTGTCTCAAAAACTTAACGAGCGCATGATCTCAATTGTGAGCAGCCTAGGACTATGCCTGTGGTGTAGGTCTGGGGTGTGCACAAGGTCATGACACTATGCATGCACAAGGTCATGACACTGAGTGTGCACAACCCTCTGGCACACAACAGAATGTGATCAGAATGCGGTACCAACTTTCCGGAATCCCGGTACCAAACCACCATAATCGGCACTGCTTCGATATCAATAGCGACGAAGTCGTCAGCGATAACGGTCCGGCGATCACTGATAAGGGACACAAGGTCATCGCCACTGCAGCCGTTGAACTAGTCGATAGTGGTGATGTTGTTATCGGCAAGGGCTTTTCCTGCCTTGGCGGTCGTGGAGTGGGACACTGTGTATCGGCCGTGTATGTCACGATATGAGCAGCCCTTTAGGAGTTGCTACATAACCAACCGGTATTTGATCACGGTGGTTGCCTTTCTGGTTGTCACCCAATCGGGTTGTTGGGTGATACCAGGAATCCTGTATCGGATTATGCCGGGGTGCTACACTTTTCTCACTTTCGTGCTACGAGTTACTCACCACTGCGCTACAAAATGCACGTTCGGAACAATCAGGAAGCACGTTTGAGCACATCAGAAGCTTGAGCTTCAAACACCGCACATGCGAGATATCCACACCTGGAATTCCTGCGATTCATATTTGTACCTGGTAGGCAAAATGAAAAGGCACCTGCATTTTACGGACAAGTAATCAATTTTATTCCTTGAATAGTGGCATAGTCGCATGATCTTGATGAGTTATGCCGTCTTTTTTTATGATCACTTTGATAGTCTCAATGAGAATTTTGAAATCAAGCTTCAAACTACGCCGATCAACATACTCAACATCAAGAACAAGACGCTCATCCCAGGTAATCGAATTCCTCCCCCTAACTTGCGCTAGCCCGGTAACGCCAGGTTTAACTTCATGCCGCCTAGCTTGCTCATCAGAATACTTTTCAAGATAACTTTCAAGCAAAGGTCTTGGCCCTACCAAGCTCATATCCCCTTTTAAAACATTCCACAATGTCGGTAGCTCGTCTAAGCTAGACGCACGAAGTATTTTGCCAATTTTTGTTAATCGTTCAGCATCAGTTGTTAAATTATTCGTAGCTTCGCGCATTGTTCGAAACTTTATCATCTCAAAGATCACTCCGTTTTTCCCCGGTCGCCGTTGTCTGAAAAAGACTGGACGACCAAGCGTGAATCTTACGATTAGAAAAATTAACGCTTGTAAAGGTGCAGTTATAACGAAGGCAATCGAACTAACAAATATGTCGATCAATCGCTTACCAAAATCATAAACTCTGTTCCTCGCTACCATTTCCAAATATCCTTTCGTTCGATTGAAGGTTTCTATTTAAAAAGCTCTTATAGTGTTTATCGAAAAATCGGATCCGGCTAGAAACACCTTAAACAGTGTGAAATAAAAACCAGGAAATTTCTCAATAGTTTGATATCAAGCCGATTGAGGCGAATGAAGACGAGTCTTCAGAATACTGATTAAAACCAAAAGCATATTAATTCGCACATTATTCAGATAAAAACACTAATTTAACTTTAGATTCCTAAATAATTCAACTACAGACTGAAAATTTTTTAACGGAAAATTCTCCTTGACATCTTCAAAATATTCTAGATCTGCCTTTATAGAATCATTTCTAATTACCCGGGCAGTTATCACTCCTAGAGTCTTCGAAATGTAAAAGTCCTTCGCGGGATTATCTCCTACATACAACATTTCGTGGGGAAGAATCCCGAGTTTCAAAGCAGTTTCATTAAAAACACGAGGGTGTGGTTTCCAGAATTCCCTACCAAGATCATCAGATACCATCACCACATCGAAAAATTTTTCAGCTTGCACTGCTTTCAATTTTTGATGTTGTACAACCGAATAACCATCAGTGATGATCCCAAGTTTTGCGCCTTCATTCTTGAGACAACTAACAACTTCTAGAACATCTGGATACCAGTTTAATTCTGGAGTGTGTTCTCGATGAAAAGAAATCAAAGAGCTAACTGAGTCCTGATTGACCTCAAGTCCGAGCATCGGCAGCAAATTTTGAAAATACTCAGTTCGTGGTCCAAGTGATGCTCTCGCCGAATGATCCCTAACTACCGAAATTGGAAATCCGGTCAAATCTGAAAGATGACCGAAAACTGCATTATTTGCGCTTCGCTGATATTCCGACTCGGAAATCAAGGTGTCATCAAGATCGAAAACTACGGCTTTAATCAATTTTTCAGCCCAGTTTTCAACTGTTCTTCACGCAAAACTATAGACTGATCAAAACGTAAAAACAACAGTCCATCTTCGTAGCCTTCGTCATAATCTAGAGTCTTACCTGCAAGTAAATCAATGAGTCGCTCGCAGCTGTTCGCTCCAGCTGCAATACTCATTGGAGCTCCTCCACCAAACCGTGGGTTCACCTCAATAAACTCAATACCTCGTTCTGTCTTGAAACACTGAACAGTGCTGTGCCCAGGCATAGGTAAAGTCTCTAGCAAAGATCGAACTGAATTGATTATTTCCATATCTTTGACAATTTTCCCTTTTAGAATCTCTCCACCGCGAGTTGCAATCCTAAGCCGCGGAACAATACTAATCACTTTGCCATCAAAATCACAGAAACAATCTGCGGTATATTCTTCACCCGAAATCAATTCTTGAATCATTGGATCATTAGTTCGCGGAAGAAGGAACTGCAATTCCTCATTGGAATTCACTACATTAACGCCAATACTTGAACTACCTGATTTTGGCTTCAAGATCAAAGGAAAGTTTGAATCGTCCAGTTCAGATTCAGTGTCGTAAAGATCAGGAGCGATGAGACCCTTTTCGGTTACATGACTATGCGTAAGCTCTTTATCATTACAAATATTGATCACCCAAGGATCTGCAATCATTACTTTTGCATCAGTGACCTCTTCAATTTCAGTCTTAGCTGCTGCAAGCACAGGAAGTTCGGGATCAATTGTCGGAATAACCAGATCAATATTGCGTTCTTTAATGGCTTTTATTAGTTCCTTTTTGTATCCACTTTCTGAGATTTTAGGTAGTACAACTGAAGAATCTGCATAATATAATGCTGGAGCCAAAGGCTGAGCATCTGCAGCAACAACTTTTGAATTTGGTGATTTCTTAGCAAAGGCACGCTGGAAGCTTTGAATCAACTCGACTCTTCTACCTGAGCTTAAAAGCAATATATTTCTCATAATGATTCCCTAATATTGAATTGCATTCTGGCATCTATGCTGCTGTTTGAAAATGATTCGAGATTACTTTCAACACTCGCTCAAACTGATCCTCAGTCATTCCAGAACCACTAGGTAAAGTAAGCCCATTTTCAAACATAGACTGCGATGTTCCGTTAATTTTTCCCTGAAGTCCTTCGAAAACGGGTTGAAGATGCATTGGCTTCCATAGTGGACGAGATTCGATATTTTCTTGCTTGAGAGCGTCTTGCAATTCACTTGCTGTCGAGCCTGCAACTGTAGAATTAACTATAATTGAAGTCAGCCAATAATTATCTTCGCTGTCTTCTCCACCAAAAATTTCGACACCACGAATTTTGCCAAACAAATCTCTATAGCGTTCACGCCAATGTTTTCTCTTGGTAATCATTGAATCGAGCCGTGTGAGCTGCGCCCGTCCAAGAGCAGCAAGAATATTACTCAACCGATAGTTGTAGCCAATATCAATATGTTCATAGTGCACAACAGGCTGGCGAGCCTGAGTAGAAAGATACCTAACGCGGTCTGCGATATCTTTATCATCAGTCAGTAACATCCCCCCTCCTGACGTCGTCATAATTTTATTTCCATTAAACGAAACAACCGAAGCTGATCCGAAGGAGCCAGCCTTTTTACCTTTGTGAGACGCACCTAACGATTCAGCAGCATCTGCCAGTAAGGGAATTCCAAACTCTGCACAAATGGACTCTATCGTTGTGTAATCTACTGCTTTCCCCAGCAAATCAACGGGAACAACAGCCGAAACTTTTATCCCTTGTTCCCGAAGCTCATTCAACGCCTCGAGGAGCAAATCCGTATCCATATTTCCTGAGACGGGATCTGCGTCAATAAAATAAGGAGTAGCACCTGTATATGAAATCGCATTCGCAGTAGCAGCAAAAGTCATCGTAGACGTGACAACTACAGAATCTGGTCCGACCCCCAGCGATAGGAGACCTAAATGGAGACCAGCAGTACCAGAACCTAAAGCTACTGCATGCTTAACCCCTACCCGCTGGGCCATTTCTTCTTCGAATGCAGTCAAATCTGGCCCTGTCGGAGCAACCCAGCCACTTCGTATAGCTTTTAAAACCGCTTTTTCTTCAAGTTCAGTAACGTCTGGCTTCGACATGTAAATTTGTTCATACATCGTGTATCGCTCTCCTTGCTTCATCTTCTCGGAATCTCTAATTTATCCCAACTGGTGAATTCATATGCATCACAACTATCCAAGCTTTTGTACGTTCTCATATAAGCTTCAAATACCAAGAGGCAATTACCGTTGGTCTAAATAAGTTTAAAATGCCATTGTTTAATATTGGCTTTTAGATCGTGGCATTAGTTTTGCCTGCTCGGATCATAAATTGATTATGGTCTAAATTCTCTGGGGAGAGGCTCTCCGCATGCGCATGCGAGATCTTTGGGTGGAATGGACGATCCTCAGTTTCGCCATCGCCCACCAACTCTTCATGCATCTTCTCCCCCTCGCGAAGACCAGTGAACACAATGTCAATATCTTTACCGGACATCGCAATCATTCGCTGGGCGATCTCCAAAATACTTACAGGTTCACCCATATCGAGGATGAGAACCTCACCAGAACGTCCAATACCGCCAGCTTGAAGAACCAGTTGGCAAGCTTCAGGAATTGTCATAAAGAACCTAGTAACGTCTGGGTGCGTCACTGTTAATGGTTTGTCTTCCATGATGAGCCTGGTGAAAGTTGGAAGCATCGATCCGCGACTACCAATGACGTTTCCAAATCGAACTGATAGGTATTTACTAGTGGAATTCTGCCCGTACCAAGCAGTCAATTTCTCAGCGACTCGCTTTGAGTGCCCCAAAACACTAGTTGGGTTCGCGGCCTTATCAGTAGAGATATTAACGAAAGTTTCAACTCCAACGGCCTCTGCGGCAGCAAGCACGTTGAGGGTTCCTAAGACGTTTGTTTTCCAGCCTTCATCGGGATACTGCTCCAGCATTGGCAAGTGCTTTAAGGCTGCCGCATGGAAAACAACTTCTGGCTTTCGCTTGAGGAAAATCTCCTTCATCGCGTCCGCTTCGCGGATATCTGCAAGAACCACAGCATCCGTATCCAACAAACCGTTACCAGCAACATTAATCAGAACTTGTTGCAAGCCGGTCTCATCACGATCAAGCATCATGAGCTCAGCAGGTCCGTACTTAGCAATTTCTGTACACAGCTGAGAACCGATCGAACCACCTGCACCGGTGACTAGGACACGCTTTCCTGTTAGATAGCCAGTAATTTCTGAAACGTTAGTTTCAACAGGTTGACGTCCAAGCAAATCTTCAATCGACAGATCACGAAGATCATTACCACGAACGCCCTTAGAAACAACGCGGTCAATAGCTGGCATCACTTTGACTGAAAGACCATTTTTATTAGCGGTATCTTGGACACGCCTTAAAAGAGCAGAGTTGGCATCACCAATAGCAACGATAAGGAGCTCTGCGCCGGTATCTGATGCAACTTGAGCGATATCTTCAAATTTTCCGAGAACAGGCACACCGCGTACGCGCTGCCATGCTAATTCAGGATTATCATCAATAACGCCGACAGGACGGAAAGGTGACTTAGGGTCGGACATCATCCACTGGATCAGGTTAGTGCCGATGTATCCACCACCAAGTATCAATGCTGGTGTGGAATCTGCAGCCGGACGGCGAAGACGCTCGAATCGCATACGCGCGAGATAACGTACTGCCAATACAAACACGAGAGCAAGCGGGATAACTAGCAGCATGACACCGCGTGAAATTTCCCAACGCTGACCAACAAAAAGTGATGCGATCCAAAGAACAACACCAACAACAATGACTGAAATAGATACATTCAGGGTGTCTTCGAAACTACCGAAAGGGTGGCGTAATCCTTTACGGTAAAGGTGGAGAGAAAGTCCGAGAACAAACTGCAAAATAACTGCAGCAAGCCCGAACCATGCGAATCCACTCCAATTGATGGAACTTAAATTGAATTCATACCGCAAAACCACACCGATAAATAGTGCAGCGATCCAGGCAATGGCATCAATGAGGAAAAGAACTTTTCCAATAGGCACTGACCCTTTTAAATTCTGACCTGCTTTACCAGTGCTTATTGCCATGTTTGTCCACCATCTTTTGAAATAAATTGGGTTTCGCCAACCCAGGCTAAAATTGAATCTCCAAATTGAGTTGCTGCGATTTGACCGGCATCGGATTCACCGAGTTCAGCATGCACGCATGTAGCTCCCTCAGCAACAGGAACATTGGCACTCAGTTGAACTCCTGAGCATTGATCAGGGCTTTGAGTGATCAGCAATCGATCGCTATTTGAGTGCGCAACATTCAACACACCATCTCCAGCCACAGGGTCTGACCATGTTGCACCTCCATCAGAGGTGGAGGTCAATGAACCATCTGCACAAAGCGCATCAACGTTGCTGTTAGTTCTTGGAGCAATTGAAATTGCCTCACAGCTAATTGCTTTAGCCCCACCGGGAGCTGGCAGCTGCGTTGGGTTAGAAGGATCTAAGTACCAGGTTCCTACTGCTGAAACTGGTTGTTGCCACGTTGCACCTTGATCGGCTGTTCCGTAAATCCGAGGCTCGCAATCAGCGTTGAGTGCGACTACAAAGATGTTTGAAGTGCTCACCGGAATCAACCGAAGTACTTGCGTTGCGGTGGTTGCTGCAAATGACTCTGATGCAGACCAAGCTTGTCCACCATCAGTGGAAATCTCGAGCGTTCCAGGATCAGTGCACGTACCAACTTGGGATCGCACAGCTAGATTTGCAAATTGTGCAATCTGACGCTGTGGTGCCACAAGCGGTAACAAAGCTTGCTCAGCAGAGGTTTCTTCCGACTCCGAAATTTCTGCCGACACTTCCTCGGCGGCTTCTTCAGTAGTTTCAGCGCTTATTTGCTCTACGGAGGCAGCTTTAGTCGTCGAAAAGCCTTCGTTTTTATCGCTTTCTTTAACGCTTTTAAGAGCAAAAAGCGAAAGTGCTCCAGCTCCAACCAAAAGCACGACAATAACAAGAATGCTTAACCATATGGGCCATCCACGTTGGCGTTGGCCTACCTGATACTTCCTCGCCATTACGCGGACTCCCATGCTTTGTTCAAATAAGAAGCAATCAAACGGATAGCTGGAATTAGCTGGCTCGCCGATGCCTCATAAACCGATTGACTCTTTCCGTACGGGTCAACAATATCTTCATCTGCGAGGTTATCCAGAGGATTCAATTCACTGCGGCTAAGACGAGCAGCCTCAACTGTCGCATGCAGCTTCTCGATCACAGAATCCCCTGCCAGATTGAGCTCTTCCTGCAGATCAGCATCAGTTGTTGCCTCAATTAACCTGGCAAGATCAACAACAGTGAAAACCTTACGGGTTGCACGCGGACTTAGCTGGACAATGGATTTTCGATGCCCCCGATCCATCGCAAGAATCAGATCAGATTGGTTAATCAGCTCCTCGGTAATCTGTTTGGCGCGGTGGCCCTCAGGGCTTAGGACACCCTGTTTACGTGCGATTTCTAAAGACTGCTCCGGCATAGGCGAATCAACCATCGCCTGAACACCGGCAGAATCAACGCGGATTATATCTGCCCTCGGAAGCTCAAGCTCAAGTAGCTGCTTAGCTAACGGAGAGCGACAAATGTTTCCAGTACAGACAGTGAGAATAGTGAAGCTAGTGCTCATTGTCTGCCTTTAGTGTTGTATCAACATTTGCGGCATCACCATATCCATAGTTGCCATAGCCATACCCATAAACGGCCTTGTCGGGAAGCATAGTAACTACTACACCGACGACATTGGCATCAGCATTGTCAAGAGTCGAAAGCGCTGCATGCAACTCAGGTTTCTTAGTGGATCCAGAAGCAACAGCAATCAAGACTCCTGCCCTTCCGTGAGCGACAACTGCAGCATCCGTTACGGCTAGTGCGGGAGGGGCATCAATAATGACATAATCAAAGCTCTCCTCGAGCTCCGCAATAACCTTGTCCATCTCCGGAGAGCCCAGCAATTCACTTGGGTTCGGTGGAATGCGGCCGGCTGGCAAATAATACATTTGAGTCCTGCCCCAGCGCTGCAGAACATCATTCAAATCTGCGTTGCCAATCAAAATATCCGTAAGACCAGCACCGCCCTCCACGCCAAGGTACTTGCTCACGCGAGGAAGGCGAAGATCGGCCTCAATAAGAGCCACACGAGAACCAGCCTCTGCAAGAGTCAAAGAAAGGTTAACTGCCGTGGTGGACTTACCTTCACCAGGCTTTGCGGAGGAGATAACAAATACCGAAGATGAGCCACCGACGTTAAGAAATTGCAAGTTAGTGCGCAGAGTACGGAATGATTCAGCGATGGCGCTTTGAGGCTTGTCTTTGATGACAAGAGGCTGTTTCTTAACATCTTGATCCTCAAGGATTCCACCTAGTAGTGGCTTATCTGTCACTGCTTCGACATCGCGCAAAGAATAGATGCGCGTGTCTAGAGCTGAACGAAGAACCGCGATTCCCACACCGACGGCAAGACCGACGAGCAAGCCCAGAAGAATATTCATCGTGACATTAGGGCTGACCGGTGAAGAAGGCTCAAGAGCCACCTGAGTGGTAGTCAGGTTAACCGGGCTCATGCCTGATTCCTGGTCAGGCTCCAACTCCGTCTGAACAACGTTTTTGAAGCTCTCCCCCACCGCATTTGCAATCTCTGCAGCCTGCTGCGGCGAAGGACTAGTAACAGTGAGGTTAATCAACGCAGTATCTGCAGGAGAAGCAGCCGTAACATGGCTCGCGAGCGCAGATGCAGACATTTCAAGACCAAGCTCATTAACAACCGGCTCCAGAACCACACCAGTTTTAATGACATCTACATAACTATTAACAATCTGGCGAGAAAAATTAGCACCCTGAACCATGTCCGAGGTAGTACCCGCACCCGAACGCACAGAAACATACAATTGGGTACGCGATTGATACTCCGGAGTTGCCAAAAGCGAAAAGCCCGCACCTGCAGCAATTCCAAGAATGGCTGCAATAACAATAAGCACCCAATTCTTTATTAAGATTGTCGCGTATTCCCGTAATTCCATATTTTGGCGCCTTTTTGCAGATGATTTTTTAACAATCTATCAAGGTTAGCAACACTACGGCTACTAAGAAAATGCCAGAAATTAACCAGCCCTTAATAAGTTTGAATCTTAGATTCTTCAATCTAGCGTGAAAATCGCTACGCTTCAGCACAAAGCACAAATTCGTGGGGTAGAACATTATTCAAAGAACATTTTTACTTAAAATATATTTAGTTAATACTTAGATTTACCTTAGTTTTCGTTCGATACTATGGGCACACATTGTACCGATGGTATTGATTTTGAAATTTGAATTTAATTGGTCCCGCAATTTTGTAGGGATCGATTCCGAAATCTTAATGAGCCTGTTAACGTTGTTGCTTAAGTTCTCGATGTAAATGAAAGGTGCGCCACATTCTATTCCAAGATGCGGTGCACAACGGGCTGTTAGCCCAGCTTTGGTTTATATTGTCGATAAGTGGGTTTACGCCCTGCAGTCCCGCACAAGCTGTCTATTAGTTACCTGTTTAGGTTGCTCATTTATCGCGAGGTCAGGGCTACCAACCACAAGTTCACGAGGGAAAGACGTATGAAGCTTCTTCGCCGCATCGCCACACCAGCCATCGCGCTAGGCATTGCAATGTCCACCATTACCATGCCTACCGCTGCAGGCGCTGCCGAATTAACCCCAGCAGACGTCGCCGGTGATACCGCGCTCTCCACCATCACAGAAGGCGCCAAGTACCCAGAACAAAGCCCTCGCTGGCGCGCATACGTCAACGCAGCGGATGAACGCGTCAAAGAAATGTGGGCATACTCCCCATCCATGGATCGCGATGTTCCACTGGTAGTAATCACCGCAGATGAGTCCGCAGGACCACGCCCAGTGGTCTATCTCCTCAACGGCGGCGACGGCGGCGAAGGCGCAGCTAACTGGGTCATGCAAACCGACGCACTCGAGTTCTACCTCGACAAAAACGTCAATGTAGTCATCCCAATGGAAGGCAAATTCTCCTACTACACCGACTGGGTAGAAGAGAACGAAGCACTCGGCGGCAAGCAAATGTGGGAAACCTTCCTAGTCAAGGAACTCCCAGGACCACTAGAGGAAAAGCTCAACGCAGACGGCCAGCGCGCAATCGCAGGCATGTCCATGTCCGCAACCTCCTCCCTTGTACTCCCACAGCACTACCCAGGATTCTACGACGCAGCAGCCTCCTTCTCCGGATGCGCAGCAACCTCCAGCATCCTCCCATGGGAATACCTCAAACTCACCCTCGACCGCGGCAACGCAACCCCAGAGCAAATGTGGGGACCACGCGGCGGCGAATACAACGTCTACAACGACGCCCTGATCAACTCCGACAAACTCCGCGGCACCGAACTCTACGTCTCCAACGCCTCAGGACTTGCCGGCGAATGGGAATCCGTAGACAGCCCACGCTTCGAAGGACTCAACCAGCAGGTACAGTCCATCGCAATGGCCGAAACTGTAATCACCGGTGGCATCATTGAAGCCGCAACCAACAAGTGCACCCACGATCTGAAGGCAAAACTTGACTCCGCCGGCATTGCAGCCGACTGGAACCTCCGCCCAACTGGAACCCACTCATGGGGCTGGTGGCAGGACGACCTCCGCGGATCATGGGAAACCTTCAACCGTGCGTTTAATGCTTAAGATTTAGGGTTTAACTTAAAACCGGTTGCATTTCACATGTGAAATGCAACCGGTTTTCCTCTCTTTCTGCACCTCCATACTAAGACCACCTTTCTCTTATGGCCTCCGATAGGATTCTGTAAAACAATTCCAGTCGAAGAGAGACCTATGTCTGAAGTCGCTGCCCGTTTAAAACAAAAAATTAGCTCTCCCGCGTTCCAATCAGACGTATTGCAGGTATTCAAAGCAGCACTTGCTGCGACAGTCACCTGGTGGATTTCTGTCAACCTTCTACACTCTCAACTACCCTTTCTAGCCCCCTGGGTAGCTCTGATGACCATGCAATTCACGTTCTACCACACCGTTATCAGTGGGATCCAAACAGCGATCGCTTCTGTCATCGGAGTCGGACTTTCTTTTGTCATAGGCACATACTTAGACGTCAATGTATGGACTTTCGGTCTGGCAATGGTCATTGGTCTAATAGGCGCGCGAATACCAAAGCTACGCGCTGAAGGAATCGGAATTGCCACTACATCCATTTTTCTTCTTGCCGCCGGCTTTGACGATCAGCAGCCACTCTTACTTGACCGTGTTCTAGAGATCTTTCTCGGCGTGGCTATTGCCATCGGCATCAACCTCATCATCTTTCCGCCGCTACGCGACCGGGAGGCCAATATGGTCGTAGATGGATTAGACCAAAGAATGGGAGAGATTCTGCAAAAAATTGCTGATGATCTTTCAGAAAAGTGGAATATAGACAATGCAGACGAATGGCTTCGGGAAATCAATTCTATTAACAACGAACTGGAAAAAGCGTGGAATTCAGTACGGTTCGCCCGAGAAAGCCGTCGTGTAAATCCTCGCAAAATCCGTATCCAACGTGGCCGCCCCCAGCCAACGGAAATAAACTACGAAGCAAACCTCACGCGCATTGATGAAGGAATCGCTCATTTACGCCACCTTGCCCGCACTCTTCGTGATACCCCGAATATAGATTCCGATTGGGATCCAATATTCCAACAGCAATGGGTAGCGCTGGTGCACGATGCCGGAAGTCTTCTGTCAGATCCGAAACAGCAAATAGATCCCATCCGCGAACGGCTCGCGAAGCTCTCCAGTGAGATGAGTGAGGATCAAAAATTAAGCTCTAAAGCCTGGCCTATCTATGGATCTCTCCTCACCAGTTTGTTCCACCTTTCTGCACTTGTTGATGACACCGTAGCTACTCGCAAAATGGAAGAAACAGAACAAGATGACTAAATTCCACGCAATTGTCTAGATAGCTTCCCTGCCATTTGAAGAAGTGTCATTATTCAGCTCTCACAAATCAGAAGCTTCTGGATAAGCATGCTTGACTGCTGATTGGACTCACTAGAGTTGTTGGGGCTAAAACTATGTCCGCAACCCCGAAAATTGCTCTCACCAACGATGTAATAACTATCCTCAAAAGCTACAAACACTCCCGATTCGGCCTCGTCCAAACACAAAGCAGAAGCATTCCTACTGTTCAATGGCAACATCGACATCAACTTCATCATAAGATTTTTAAACCGACACCCCACTGTGACAACATGAGCCAAAGACTATCAATGCACCATAATGACCAGCCTTTTAACCGGTCACACAGCGAACACGAATGCATCCAAGCTGCCCCCGGCACAAGGCGAGAAAATAGCTCTGGTGTTATCCACACCACCTATCATCTACAACTCCGACACACGGAGCTAAGCTTGGCACTAATCACCCACGTGTAACCACATGTGCTCAGCAGACTCCTGGTTTTCTTCGAATCGTACCCAGCATCCAAATGCACCGTAATGCGACCAGGTAGATGATCCCCAAACCTCGATAATGTCTTTAATGTTGGGGCCAGCAAAATTGAATCATGCCGATTCGCCCCAGCAATCACACACCCCAAAGGAATCCCGTTACCATCAACCATCAGGGAGCGTTTCGTGCCCTGTTTTCCCCGGTCAACAGGAGACCTTCCAGCTATCTCACCACCACACGGTGCTTTAACGATGCACCCATCAACACTGATGTTGTCCAGGGCTAATCCGATAATACGGTCGTAGGACTCTAGGCAGATCTGTTCCAACTTGTGGAAGATTCCGGCGGTGATCCATTCATCCCGGCGTGCCCGACGTGTGGTCGCTGAGCAGGTGGAATCAGAGATCTTGAGATAGGAGGCACCGAGGACGAGAACTGCGATGAGTTTGTCGAAGATGATCCGGTCACTGATGCGTGGGCGGTGACAGCGTAGTGGGTGGGTGTCGATCAGTGGTGGGATTAACCTGGAGAATTGGTGCCAGAGGGGGTCGATGATAGATGATGGCAGGGCAGGCACGAGTGCTCCTGGGTGTTGTATGTTTTCTTGGTCGAATTCATATCTATCAGGCCTCGTGTCTGCTTTATTTCATTACCCCTATGTCAACCCTTATCCGCGCAATCTCTTAGTCAAAAATCTCAGCTGAAAAGAGAAAAAATGAGTAATCTTGGTGGCTACATCACTGCAACAAAGTCGATCAAGAAGCTTGGTGGCCCCAAACGGAGTGTCACGATATTTTTAATTTTTGGACTCCTGCTATTTGTAGCTGGAGTTTTCGTTGGCCTGCTTTTTTAGCACCTCTACGAATAAGGGTTTCAACAGCAAACACTATTCCACAAGTATTATCTACTAATTAGCAGCAGCGCACTACTCTCCAGAGATCACTGGAAATTACATGCCAGATACTTCAATCAAGGTCGATTAACAGCCCTTACTATTTAGCATGTTTACACCTAGAGGAACAGGATCGTATCTGTTGTATCCCTTTTAGGGAGTGATCCAGTCCCACGTCTATTCTTTTGCAACAAAAGTTTCTTGCAGGGTCCGCTGGAGTACGATTTCCACTCCCATAATTTTTCGGGTTCATTTGGTTTTCTAGCTGGGCTCGTGAATGAGCTCGTAGCGAGGTTTTCATCTCCTTCTTGGAGATGGGGCCTTATTTTTGTTTTGTTTTTTTTGGGAACGCCTGGTTGCACTTGGGTGGGGGCTGGGGTGTGGAGGTGGGCGTCGAAAAGCAATCTTGTAGGGCCCTCCCTGATAAGACGGGCTTTCAGGTTCCGCACAAATAGCCCGCGATAAGGGGTAGAAAAATGGGGCGATATCTCAGCAATAACAAAAATCTGATTAATCCAATTTCTTATAAATACTTTCCATATAGCTCAAACCCACCTCCGAAACAGGGTGAAACCTATACGGCTTTAAGTTTTTTCACATAAAAATTTAATACCTAGCTTAGAATCTTAAGTATGTGGAAAATTACTCGAAAAATAGCAGCAATCACCCTACCTTTCGCACTTGCCCTAAGCGTGATCCCTAACGCAAATGCCTTTTCCGCACTATCTAGCAACTTCACCAACAGCTCGCCAGCAACTAACACAAACCCCACAAACAACAACGCAAGTTCAGTGGAACTAGAAGTCCTCGACCTAATCAATAAGCACAGAGCAGCTCACGGCGTAGCACCAGCCCAAATACGCACCGACCTAATGGAAAATTCCAAACGCTGGTCACAAACGATGTCCCGAGAAGATAATTTTCGCCACTCTGGTCAAAATGTAGCCGAAAACATCTTCTGGGCAAGCAATTCCGTTGGAGCGGAAAAAACTTTCACCTCTTGGAAAAATTCACCAGGGCACAACAGAAACATGCTCAATGGCAATTACTCAGTTATGGGCATAGGTATCGTTTATGGGGCTAATGGCTCAACTTGGGCCACGCTACAGCTGCTCCCCTAAAACTCTGGTGGCCCTTAGGTCGCTTGCCACCCATATGGCTAGCAAGAGGGTAATTCCCATCAAGACTTGGAGCGCTTGTTTGCTTCTTAATATCTAATTGGGACCATGTCGAGGCCCCATCTCTTTCTTCTGAAGTGAGGCCTTGTTTTTGTTTTGGCAGGCTGGGGCGCGTGGAGGTTGGCATCGAAAAGCGATCTTGTTAAGGCTCCAGTGCGGGAGCACGCTCCCCTGCATCTTCGAGACTTTGTAGGTTTACGCGGGTTGACGTGGGAGATTTTTAAATAGCACCTCCAATACACCCGAAACGGGGAGCGTTGCCAGAAAATAGTATGAAAACTGCCAGGTTATGCCAATATTAGCCTCATGCGTAAAACAATCGTCACCCTCCTAGCGACCACTGCGATCGCCTTTTCAGCGATTTCCCCAGTACAGGCCGAAACCGTTGAATCAGATGTAAACGCCTCACAGTCCTCAGAGCTCAGCAGCGGAAGCTCCGAGCACTCCGATAGCGAAATCATCTTCGGCATCGCTGCAATCGCAGCGGTTGGCGGACTTATCGCAGGCGGCGTGCACTGGGCAGTCCAGCAGCGCATGATCCCTAACCCATTGCCAGGAATCATTCCGAACCCACCTGCCCTAGCTCCTGCGCCGGCACCAGCTCCTCAGCCAGTTGCCCCAGCTCCTGCGACTGCTCCGGCTCCGGTTCAGCGTGTTGCCCCGGCCCCAGCACCTGCGCCTGCTCCAGTTCAGACCAACCGTTCTTACAAGAACTGCACTGAAGTCTGGCGCGTTCTAGGCCGATCAATTCGCCAAGGCGAGCCAGGCTATGGAACCCACCTTGACCGCGATCGCGATGGCGTGGGTTGCGAATCACGCCCTAGGTAGGGTTAGTTTTTGGGGTTTAGGGCTTGGGGCTTATATGGCTTTATTAAACCCTGAAGGCTAATTAATTGAGGCGATGAGTGAAGTGTGCACTCATCGCCTCTTTTTATTTTATGCCGTTATTCATATGGCTTGATTAATCGTCTTGGAGTACTAGATGATCTCGGGAAAATCTGCCCTTTTTAGTTGACGACAACAAAAAATACGCCGGCTCCACCGAAAAGCAACAACGTAAGCGTCATAGTGGTCACACCGATCAGGTTCGGAGATATCGTCTCATTAGCGAGCCCCAGAGACTGACGGTGATACCGGAATTTCTGCGTGACCAAAATAAACATCGCCAATCCCACGAGAAAAGCAACAGGAATTAGGATGGCTGCCCCATAAAAATTGGTCCACCGCAAGATCACTGCAGTACACACCGCCATAGACACCGTCGTGCGGTTCCACGCAAGGATCGTGCGCTCAGGTTGCAAGCCGGGATCACTATGAAGCGGTGCGAGATAGGAAGACATAGCCTTTTACTTAATAACAAAGAGGACAAGGACAGTAGACGCTGCGACTAGAGCCGACAGTGATAACAGGGGCACAATCGCGGGGACAGGAAGGGGCTTTTTATGACGCATAGCCCGTTCCACATTCACCCACCGGCCTGCTGCACCAGCTGCGATCAGCATGCCCACAGCGATAATGAACACCGCAACTCCAGTACGCAGAGTCGGATCAATTGAGTCAATCGGGAATGCCTCAAACGCGATGCCACCGGCAAGAAATGCTAGTGAAGTACGTGTCCAGGCTAAAAAAGTACGTTCATTAGCCAGAGTGAATCGTGGATCTGGTTCCTCACCATCCGGGAATACGAATCGTGAGAACCAGCCACGTCCATCAGATTTTAGTGTTTCAGTCATTGAAATAGCACTCTGACTAGCCGATATACATAGTGTGGTCGGGGTCGTCCGCGAGTTGTCGCAGCTTTTTCTGCCTCTTTCTGAAGAGATCTACAACAGAAGCCGCGACTATTGCAAGAATAACCAGACCAATGGCCAGCACTAGAGGGCGTTCTAGGAAGATTCCGAAATCTCCATCAGATACCAGCATGGTGCGACGGAACTGAACTTCTAGGATTGGTCCAAGGATGAATCCCAGGATGAATGGACCCATCTCAAAGTTTGCCTTACGCAGTGCGTATCCAACGAAACCGAAAACAATAGAGGTCGCTACATCGAAGAGGCTGTTACGGACACTGAATACACCACATAGAGCTACAAGGAGAATGACTGGTGCCATCAGGCTGCCACGGATACGCAGCATCTGCACGAACACACCCACCAACGGCAAGTTCAGAGCCAACAGCAACACATTGCCGATGTACATGGATGCAATAACACCCCAGAATACTTCTGGGTGTTCATTAATCAGATTTGGACCAGGCGTGATGTTTTGCAGCATGAGTGCACCGAAAATCAATGCCAATACTGGGTTCGGAGGAACACCGAGAGTTAGCAGTGGGATGAATGCAGAGTTCGATGAAGCATTATCTGCAGTCTCAGTTGCAGCCAATCCCTCGATGGCGCCCTTACCAAACTTCTCAGGTCGCTTGGAAATACGCTTTTCCGCTCCATAAGCGACAACAGAGGATACTGGACCACCGCCGCCAGGAATGATACCGATGAAAAAACCGATGATAGAAGCACGCAGAATGGCAAACCGGGAGAGCACCCAATCTGCTCGACTTGGCATCTTCGGCTTGACGTTCATATCCTTCATACCCTTGTGGAAGCCATGCTCAGCGTTGTAAATCAGTTCACCAATACCGAAAAGACCAACGGCAACAGCAACGATATCGATGCCCATTAGCAATTCCAGATTGCCGAAAGTAAGTCGAGAAGTACCACTGACCGGATCGATACCAATCGTTGCGATCAGGATGCCCAAGCAACCAATAATCAAAGCTTTCCACTTAGAACCAGACCCCATCAAAACAATCATCAGCAAGCCTACGAAAGCCAATGCAAACATATCTGCTGAGTTGATGTTGGTAGCCAGTGTGGCCAACCATGGAGAAAGGAAAGTTAGTCCTACGATGGCGATGGTGCCACCGATAAATGAACCAATAGCAGTCAACGATAAAGCTTCACTGGCCTTACCTTGTTTAGCCAGCGG
Organism: Corynebacterium crudilactis; assembly: GCF_001643015.1. Classification (NCBI taxonomy): domain Bacteria; kingdom Bacillati; phylum Actinomycetota; class Actinomycetes; order Mycobacteriales; family Corynebacteriaceae; genus Corynebacterium; species Corynebacterium crudilactis. The sequence continues at coordinate 381,614 of NZ_CP015622.1, read as the reverse complement.
ATAACCATCAAAGGTAGTGATCACCGCTGAAGCATCACCGGGAAGCCGAAGAAGAATCGCAGGAATTCGGCCACCATACATCGAGCCATAATAAATACCAGCAAGCATCATGATTGATGTGGTTGCTTCAAGCTCATAAGTTAGCGGGAGCAGCAGTGCAATGGCTGTGACAGGTCCTAAGCCTGGAATCAAACCAATTACAGTGCCGATGAGGACTCCAAGACCAACAAACAGCAGGTTATAGGGACTGAAGGCAACTTCAAATCCCGACATCAATCCACTGAGAGTATCCATGGGAAGGTTCCTTTCTTAACGTACGGGATTAAAAGAACGTGGGTAGTGGAACGAAAGACACCTGGAAAAGAACTCCGAAGAGGACATACAACACCGCAGGTGTTCCAAGAGCGATGATCCAGGTATTGCGCCAGGTTTCCAGCGCGCTATAACGAGTAATGATCACTAGAGACACAGCTCCGGCAATCAAGAATCCAAACCATGGATAAAGAAGAACAAAAGCACCAAGTCCAGCAGCCATGATCACAGAGCGGCTCACGTCAGCGATATTAAAAACTTCAAATTTTTCTTTGACAAGGATCGCACCCGGAATCGATACCAAGATCATGAGGGAAACAACGAAGATCCATAGCCCAGGTGCTGGCTTCCTAAAGGATCCAATACCTAGATTCCAGGAATAAACAGCAAGGAAGAGAGCAACAATCGTCAACACCCCGATGACAATTCGATAGAGGATGGGGCTGCCTGATTCCAGGTGCAATGGTTCATGCGGGGAGTCTAAAATTTCAGACTCCTTGTCAACGGTGTCAACCTTGGTTGCACTCAGCTGAACTTGTTCATCTGTAATTCTGTCTGGTTGCGAAATATTACTCATTTTGGACCAATTCCCAGTTCTGTATAGGCCTTCTTCAAACGTTCCATTTCAGAAGGTGCGTAATTCTCCATCCATTCGCTACCTTCCATCTCTGGCACAAAGGTATTAGTAGCTGCAAGAAAGTCCTGATAGGTTGCAGTTCCCACTGCTCGATCAGATAGTTCCTCAAGCTTTTTTACAATCTCATCTGGAGTACCAACAGGAACCGCAAGCGCCTGTGTCACCATGTAATCTGCTTCAGGAAAACCAGCTTCACTTACTGTAGGTACCCCTGGAAAGACTTCCATTGGTTGTGAACCGGTAACCGCAAGAGCCTTCAGCTCACCAGATCGCACTCGTTGATAGGCAGTGTTGGCATCAGTAATGGCCACATCAGTTTCACCACTGATCACCGACTGCAGAACTGCGCCAGATCCATCAAAAGGGACACTTCGAATCTGGCTTCCCAATTGCTGCATGATGGTGCCGATAACGACCTGGCTGGCATGCCCCTCGCCAAGGATGGCGCTGGTTAGTGAATCCACCTTCCCAAGGTCTTCCAAAGAATCATAAGGAGAATCAGCAGCCACGGTTATAGCAAAAGGTTGCTCAGCCAGCGCAGATACCGTTCGGAAGTCCTCCGGTGAATAGTAGACCTCCTGCATTAGGGGCGCCGTAGTAAATGCAGAAATTGGAGCAAGTAACAGGCTGTAGCCATCAGCAGGAGCCAACATCGCTTCTGTTGCAGAGATAATTCCACCTGCACCCGGTCGATTCACTACCAACACAGTGGCTCCAGAAACTTCTTCCAAAGCTGAGGCATAGGAGCGTGCAATTGTGTCATTAGCACTACCTGCGCCATAACCAACGATGAGCTCCATCTTCTTAGACGGGTACTCAAAATCTCCAGTGCTGCAGCCTGCGAGAAAAACGCCCATGAGTGAAATCATCGCAATCAGTGTTTTACGCATGTTCATCTCCGATCTTTTCTGAAAGGGAGATTCGCTGATTATCAACAGGAATATGAAGCTTTCCGCCAAAAGTATTGGAGGCAGCATGCCAAACAGAGGCCGGAGCTGTACCTGGCACGAGATGGTGCAATGCCAACTGTTTCGCACCCGATTCCTCAGCGATAATGGCTGCATCTTCTGGTGATGAATGCGATTTTTGATGATGCTCAATCACAGCACGACCAGTTTCTGTGTGCTCATCATTGAAACGGTGAACCCACTCAAAATCAATGGCTTCATGGAGGAGAAGATCCGTATTTTCCGAAAGAGTACGCAAGTTCTCAGAAAAACGCGTATCGCCTGAGATCGTGACGCTTCCAGCTTCAGTATCAAAGCGGAAAGCAAACGCTGGAGCAATTGGCGGGTGGATAACCAAAGTGGCAGTCACTTTCACCGAGTCATCCTCATGGATAACAAAAGGTGCCATCTCTGGATAAGGATTGTCATTCGGATGAAAACCGATCTCCGAAGGCAAGGCAATATCCTTCGGACGCCAAATATCTAGAGGAGAGGGCCGCAGCGAATCCATGACCCGATCATTGATGTCAGTTGCATGTGCACGCAAAGCCAGGTCAACAAAATCTACAGTGCCCGGTGTTGGGTTATCCGGATATACCGGATTCACAGGTCCTGTTGCTTGCTTGTTCACAGGTGGAAGGAAGCCGCGATCTCCAGGTCCATAAATTGGAACCTGAATTCCCAGCTTCGCAAATTCTGGGAAGGCTAAAACCAAGACATTCGTGAGGTCTACAACGTGATCAGAGTGGAGGTGGGTAATGAAAATTCCGGCAAGCTTTTTTAAATCCAGCCCAGCTTTCCAGATCTGCCGGTATACCCCCTGACCGCAGTCCACGAGGTACCAACGATCCCCCACCACAATGGCTGTCGCAATGCCGCAGCGCGGTTCTGCACCATCTTCCGGCGTCCAGACCCGAGGCCCACCCGCAGTACCAAGGGTGATGACGTATGGTTTCTCCATTATTTTCCTCCAACTCATAGCATAAAATCTGCCTCACAAAAGAATGTCTTTGAGATGAAAGTCACGATACAGAGTGATTTGTAAAAGAAAAACTTGTTTAATCATTGATTTAAACTAAATTAAATTTATGTTTAATATTTCACTCCGCCAATTGGAATATCTAGTTACGGTGGCCGAAACCGGAACGATCAACGCAGCTGCAGACATCTGCATGGTCTCCCCTGTCGCAGTTGGCCATGCACTAGGAGAACTAGACCGAGCTCTGGGCACGCCGCTCACCAACCGAGTACGTGCAAAAGGAGTCAGCCTCACTCCAGCTGGAGAAACAGTGGCAGAACAAGCACGAAAAATTCTCCAAGATGTCGCACAGCTACCTCTCCTCATCGATGCCCAATCCACCACTATTGGCCGAACTGTTCGCATCGGCGCCTTCGCTTCCCTATCGGCATCCACCATTCCGCCTCTGATCACGCATTTCAGAAAGAGCCATCCAGAGACTGAAATACATTTCATCGAAGGAGACTACGACGTCCTTACCGCTGCTCTTTCTGCTGGTGAAATTGACATGTTTTTGGCACAGCGCAATCAGCTACGACCAGGTGTCCAAGCCCTCCCTATCAGACGCCTCAAGCCCTACATACTCATGTCCACTGATCATCTTCTAGCTGCTGAAACCGACATCAGCTTCCATCAACTACACAATGAAGATTTCATCCGACTCGGTCTCAGCCCAGCACGTCAGCACATGACCGCAATCCTCGAAGAGCACGGCCTAAAAGACCGAATTCGATGGACCTCCGACAGTATTGAAACAGTCAAGGAACTGGTAGGAAGTGGCCTAGGCATTTCACTTCTCTACAGCTATAACCAACACTTTCACACCATCTCTGGCAAGAAACTCAGTTCAGTTCCCATCAGAGATATCGGCCGAGAAAACTTCACAGTAGTGTGTATCCCTGACAATATTGATCCAAGCCCAGCGACTCTTGCCGTAGTGGATTTTTTCCGCTCTGAAGCTGAGCAAATCCTCCCCGTCGGAGGCCTAATTCATGAACAAGTCTCAGACCACAATGTAATTAGGTTGGCTCCCTAAGTAGCATGTCACTGTCGAAATAAGGATCCACATTTTGCCAAAGAGCGTGCTTGCTATGGGAGCAACCATATTTGAGATCATCCCCGCAGGTGCGAGAAAACTAGGCGCGGATTTTCCGGCCATCCCCGCGGGTGCGGGGAAAACGGGCTGGCATAAACGCAATATTCGCCCCAATCTGGGACCATCCCCGCGGGTGCGGGGAAAACACTGCCACCAAGACTGCTGAATTTGAGTCAGTCGGGACCATCCCCGCGGGTGCGGGGAAAACAAGCAGCTCCTGGAGCGCCCGCAAGTCCCGCGTCGGACCATCCCCGCGGGTGCGGGAAAACCCGTATGCCGTTCTGATGGGCATTGATCCCGTGGGACCATCCCCGCGGGTGCGGGGAAAACTCATTCACCCTGAACCCGTAGGAGCCATAATGTGGACCATCCCCGCGGGTGCGGGGAAAACGCTCGCAAGATTTTCGACGCGTCACGCAGTGAGGGACCATCCCCGCGGGTGCGGGGAAAACAAACATTGCAAAAAGCGTGTCAACCCAAACACGGACCATCCCCGCGGGTGCGGGGAAAACAGGGTGTGCGGAATATTCTTGCAGGTCAGGGTGGGACCATCCCCGCGGGTGCGGGGAAAACATGATTTTCGTCTAGCGGTTGAGTACGATTTGCGGATCATCCCCGCGGGTGCGGGGAAAACGCTGATTCATCGCCCACTCCGCAGGATGCGTATCGGACCATCCCCGCGGGTGCGGGGAAAACTGCGACTACTGCGCGGTGGGAGCTACCGGCCGCGGACCATCCCCGCGGGTGCGGGGAAAACCAGGGGTGGTTGGCGTCGAAACCTGAAGGTGTGGGACCATCCCCGCCCATGCGGGGAAAACCCTCTGAATCCCAGGTTTTAGCGTCGATGCTGGGGACCATCCCCGCCAATGCGGGGAAAACCGTGTGTAGCTCAGTTGGTAGAGCTCCGTCCTTGGACCATCCCCGCCCATGCGGGGAAAACACAGGGCCACTCACAACCCCTACCAAACCAGCCGGACCATCCCCGCCCATGCGGGGAAAACAAGATCAGGAATGGCGATTTTGCAGGTGGTGAGGGACCATCCCCGCCCATGCGGGGAAAACACTAATTTACCAGCTCATAACAATTCACTGACTAAGGTTTTTAATCACTTTATGTTCCGCATTTAGCTTCCCTGCTCTTGCATGGATCTCAACCATTTTACAAAATTCAAACTCACTAAGAACCATCCCTGTATATACAAGGAAACTCGCAAATTAGTTGATTTATGTATTTTATCGGATTTTATTTTCAAACTTGTTTTCTTAATTAATTAGTTTGAATTCAACGCCTCGTTAGATCCAAATAGTAGCAGTCGAATAAATATGAAAGAGATATGAAAAATTCATAGACTTTCTAAACCGCCCATCTGTCACTGCAGTAAGCTACCCTCTACCTGTGCAGAAACTTTTATATAAATCCCTGGCCATAGCGGTTACAAGTGTTCTGCTATTCCCGGCTAGCGCCACTCAAGCTCAATCAAGTTTTGTCTCCAGTTCAAGTTCGAGCGAAACTGAAGCTCCGCCGGCTAAAGATGCCAAAGCAACTCACCTTGAAAATCTGCTCAACGAACTCATGACCCAAGGTGGTATGACCGCCACTGCAGAAGTGGAAGGTATCGCCAAGGACCATCTTGACCGTGCCATGAATGATGAACTTCCGCTGTTTGAAGGAATGTCTTATAACGAAGATTATGATTCCACAAGCATTTCGGTTTCAGTATTTCCTACAGAGAACATTGACTTTGAGATCGCTCAGGCCCAATCAATGCTCCAAGGTGTAGAAAACAGCGCTTCGTCAGAACCTGCACAATTTTCAGCTCTTGTGGATACCGATGGTGAAAATTACTACACCGCCATGGTGTTTATCTTTTAGTAATTAGCCCGCCACATCTCACAACCACTTCCAGCCACCAGGGCTAATAAACACAGGTGCAAACACACGTGCACATACCTCACTCCAGACACATCACTAGTCTTAACTACATGACTGATTATTCTTTTCTTGAAAATATCGACACCCCGGAAGCGCTCGCGTGGGCGGAGAAGTGGTCGGGGGAAAGCGTCGAAAAGCTAAAAAGCTCAAGCAAAGACAAGCTGAAAGCGCGGCTGCTGGCTGCGTTGGACACCGATGATCGCATTGCTTATGTGAGCAGGCGCGGGGAGAAGTTGTATAATTTTTGGCGTGATGCCGAGCATCCGCGTGGTGTGTGGCGCACGACCACTTTTGAGTCTTATCAATCGGAGCAGCCGAAGTGGGATGTGCTCATTGATGTGGATGCATTGGCGGAATTAGAGGATGAAAACTGGGTGTGGAAGGGCGCGGTTGTGCGCTCGCCACAACGAGATTTAGCGCTGATTAAATTATCGCGCGGTGGTGCCGATGCCACGGTGATTAGGGAATTTGATCTGGTCGCGCGGGAATTCGTAGGAGCTGGCGCGTTTGCATTGCCTGAGGCGAAATCGAATGTCACCTGGATTGATGTGGATACCTTGTTGGTCGGCACGGATACCGGTGAAGGTTCCCTGACGGATTCCGGCTACCCGGCGCGCGCGTTGAAGTGGAAGCGTGGCACGCCGATTGAGCAGGCGGAGGTGTTTTTTGAGGGCTCGCTTCAAGATGTGGCGACGCATGCGTGGCGGGATTCGACGCCTGGGTTTGAGCGTATTTTTGCTTCTCGTTCGGTGGATTTTTATAACTCAGAGACGTACTTGGATACAGCTGATGGTTTGGTGTTGTTGGAGGTGCCGACTGATTGCGATGTGATTGTGCAGCGTCAGTGGTTGTTTGTGAATCCGCGTACTGATTTTGCGGGTATTCCGGCTGGTGGTTTGGGTGTGCTGCTGTTGGATGATTTCTTGGCTGGTGCGCGTGATTTTGCTGCAGTATTTACTCCGACTGCGGCTACTTCTTTGCAGGGGCTTGCCACCACGAAGAATTTTTTGGTGCTTACCTTATTAAATAATGTGTCTACGGAAATCCTCACGGTACCGCTGACTGATCCGGTTGCTGCGCCGACGCATATGGAACTCCCCGACCATGTCACCGCGCATGTGGTTGCTACCTCTGCACTGGATGGCGATGAAATTTGGGTGCAGGCGGCAAGTTTCACGGAAGCACCAACGTTGCTGCGGGCTGAGCTTCCGGGGGCGTTGTCTTCGGTAAAGCGTGCGCCCTTGCAATTTGACAATGCGGGGCAGGAAACTCGTCAGCATTGGGCCACTTCTGCGGATGGTACGAAGATTCCGTATTTCATCACCGGAACCTTCTCTACAGCAGAGCCCCGGAAAACTTTGGTCCACGCCTACGGTGGTTTCGAGGTTTCACTTACTCCAAGCCACTCCCCTACGCGTGGCATCGCGTGGTTGGAAAAGGGTTACTTCTTTGTCGAAGCTAATTTGCGTGGCGGCGGTGAATTCGGTCCGGAATGGCATTCACAGGCAACTAAGTTGAACCGCATGAAGGTGTGGGAGGATCACCACGCAGTGCTGGCAGATCTTGTGGAGCGCGGTTACGCAACCCCGCAACAGATCGCGATTCGCGGTGGATCCAACGGTGGTTTGCTCACCAGTGGTGCGTTGACTCAGTACCCAGAAGCTTTTGGAGCAGCAGTAGTCCAGGTGCCGTTGGCGGATATGTTGCGTTATCACACCTGGTCAGCAGGCGCTTCGTGGATGGCGGAATACGGCAACCCTGATGTTGCCGAGGAACGGGCGGTGATTGAGCAGTACTCGCCGGTGCAGAAGGTGGTGGGCGTCGATAAGCAGGTTTATCCGCCTGCATTGGTAACCACCTCAACCCGCGATGATCGCGTCCACCCCGCGCACGCGCGCCTTTTTGCGCAAGCTTTGCTTGATGCCGGGCAGGCCGTGGATTATTACGAAAACACCGAAGGCGGGCATGCCGGTGCCGCCGACAACAAGCAATCCGCATTCATGGAATCGCTGATTTACACCTGGATCGAGAAGACTTTAGAACAGCAAGGTAGCATTTGGTATCTATGATTATGCGAAGGATGCGCTCCACCCCAGTCCCTGGTACACGCGATTCTTACACGGGAATCGATTTCAACTTAGGCTTCCACATCAGAAGCTACAACCTTGATCTCACCTACCGCGTAGCACCCAACCTGCTCATGGGCACCGCAACGCTGCAGATGGACAACTACCAGCCACTCGACTTCCTCACCCTCGACCTGGCAGGTAGCCTGCGCGTGGAAAAAGTCACCGCCATCGGCACCGCCGGCACCCGCATCCAAGTCGCGCGCTTCCGCCACACCGACCGCAAACTGCGCGTCACCTTCCGCAACCAAGTCCCCGTCGACCAGGAATTCTCGCTGGTCATCCGCTACCGCGGCAACCCGCGCCCAGTGCGCAGCGAATGGGGCATGATCGGCTGGGAAGAACTCAACAACGGCGCCCTCGTCGCCTCCCAACCCAGCGGCGCGCCGAGCTGGTTCCCCTGCGACGACACGCCCGACGAGAAGGCGCTTTTCGACGTCCACTTCCACACCGACAATGGATACGTTGCAGTAATCACCGGAGACTTAAAATCCAAACAGGTCAGCGGAAGCATGACCACCTGGCACTACCAATCCCGCGAACGCATGGCCACCTATCTCGCAGCCGTGCACGTGGGAGATTACGACACGGTGCCATTGGGAGTGTCTGCATCTGGGGTTTCCGTAGATGCGTATGTGCCAGCTGGACAGTTCGAGCTGCGTGGACGGATCCTGCAGGACTTCTCCAAACAAGTCGATATGCTCGACGCCTATGAAAAATACTTCGGCCCCTACCCTTTTAGCACCTACCGCGTAGTCATCACCGAAGACGAACTCGAAATCCCACTCGAAGCTCATGGCCTCTCCAGCTTCGGCGCCAACCACGCCACTGGTCAAGGAACCTGGGAACGATTGATCGCCCACGAACTCTCCCACCAATGGTTCGGAAACTCCCTGGGTCTTGCCCAATGGAACGACATCTGGCTCAACGAAGGCTTCGCCTGCTACGCCGAATGGCTCTGGTTCGAATCTGTTGGTGTTAAATCGGCTGCAGATAGCGCGTGGGAATTCTACCAAGGCCTCGCTGCGCTGCCCCAGGATATTCTGCTGTCCAACCCGGGCCCGAAGGATATGTTTGATGACCGCGTGTACAAACGCGGCGCCCTGACCGTTCACGCGTTGCGGGTACTGCTTGGTGATGCCGCGTTCTTTAAGGCTGTTCAGGCATACGTTTCCGAAGGCCGCCATGCCCTCGTCGAACCACGCGACCTCAAACGCCACCTCTACGAAGTATCTAAAGACCACGCTGCTTTGGATGCTGTGTGGAATTCTTGGCTAAAAGAACTCGTGTTGCCGGAGTTCCCTGGTTCTGGTGATTCTAAGGTTTCTGAGGTTTCGGTAGAGACCCCTGAGGTCACTGAGCCTGCCCAGCTGGGTGGGGGCGTCGAAAAGCCAAGGTGGCCTTGGCGCCCGGAGTTCCTCCGTTAATGAAATACCTGACCCTCGCCACGATCATCGCTGGACTCTCCGGCTTCGTGGTCATCATCATCGCAGCCTGGGCGCTCGGTGAATCTGGCATATTAACGGAAGAGTTCACTGCCTATTGGGGGCTCTTCTTCGCTGGCACCGGTGTGTTAACGGGCCTGACGCAGGAGACCACTCGTGCGGTGACTGCTGGGGCTGCAGGAGCTGCTAGGTCTTCGGGTTCTGCTGCTGCGGGTGTTGCTGGAGATTCTGGCTCTCGTGGTTTTCGGCCGTTTAAGCCGTTTCTGTTTAGCTTTGGCGTTGCCGCAGTTATGCTCGTAGTGCTTGGCGTTTCGGCGCCTTTTTGGATCGGGCAGCTGCTCAGTAGTCTGCAAGGATTTGGCGTTGCACTCCTCGCGGTTGGACTTGCCAGCTACGCGATCCAAGCAACAATTTCTGGAATTTTATCCGGCTGTCAGTTGTGGAAAGAATACGCTGCGCTGATTTCACTTGATACCGGCATCCGCATGGTATTGGCGGTTATTGCGTGGCTGCTGGGTTATCAATTGTTGGCATTCTTAGTGATCACCGTGGTGGGTTCGGTATCGTGGCTGGTCATCGTGATGTGCTTTGGTTCCGTGCGTTCCGTTTTGGGTTCAGTTGCCGATGTTCCACGTGGAACTTTTATCCGCCAAGCGTTGCTTGCAATGGCTGCATCTGGTGCCACGGCGGTATTGATTACCGGCTTCCCCACCTTGCTGAAATTTGCGAACCCTTCAGCTGTCGCTGGCGGAGTGTCCATGGCAGCTGTGTCCTACGCTGTTATTTTGACCCGCGCTCCCCTGCTGGTGCCTCTCCAGCAATTCCAATCCGCGATCATCGTGCGCTTTGTTAAAGGCACTTCCGGTCCCCTGAAAACTCTGGCTGGGCCTTTAGCGCTTGTCTGGGCCATCGGCATTGTGGGTGCCGGTTTAGCTTGGTTAGTTGGCCCATGGATCTTGGATGTTGTCCTCCAAAAAGAACTCTTCGCAGTTCCTGGCTGGCTATTGGCATTACTTACTTTGGGAGCAACCACTACTGCTTCACTCATGATCTCTGGTTGCGCTGCGATTGCTTTTGAACGCCACGGAATCTACCTCGGCGGCTGGGTTGTTGCCACTGTCGTTGCCGTGGGATTCCTTCTCGGACCATTCGATCTAGGTGTCGCTGCAGGTCTCGCGCTCATTGTTGGACCGCTGTGTGGCTTGATTGTGCACATGGGTGCGTTTATTGGTGGGGCACGTAGGGAACGGGCTTTGGTTGGGGTTTAATTTGGGTTGGTTCAGGAATCCTGACTCTTTAGAGGATTAAAATTTCCTGTGAATACCGTAGTGATTCAGTTTTTACTTTGTTATATAAGTTGCTACTATTCCTCACATCGTCGCATTAAGTTTCCACACACCCACTGCAATTTCACAGCAAGAAGAACGCGGAAGCCTGAATGCCCTCCCCATTCAAAGAAAGCAATAACAAATGCTTCGAAACAGGCTATTCTTCATGCTCTTCGCGCTAGTCGCATTGATTGGTCTAATAACTGGCCTAATTGTGCTGATGGTTAACTCACAAAGCGATGAAGAGGCGTCGTCTTCAACCCGAACAACTGTCAATAACACCATGGTCATCAAAGCTCTTCAGCGCGAAGAAGAAATTGTACTTTTAAGCGCCGGAGCTATTGGAATCCATGAAGAAAGCATTGAACGCACGATTCGTGGTAAAAGAATTCCTGGCACGCAAAAAACTGTGCACATCCAATACGGCTACACCGGAAAACTTGGAATTGATGCCTCAGATGTTGAAATCAAATCCTCAGGTGACAACCGATTTTCCATCACTATCCCCGAGTTTATCTTCATCGGATATGACGATCTAAAGTTCAAAACTTTAGCCGAAGATGCTGGTTGGATCAGTTTCAGTACTGAAGATATTGATACCGCGGCGGTAGTTACCGAGATCATGAGCCCTGAAAACTTCATTGCACAAATAGATACCAACCGAGAAATACTGGAAGATCAAGCAGCTAATTTCTACAACGATCTACTAAACGAATTCACCGAAAAACTTGATGAAGAACTATACGATGACACCAAAATTGAGCTCGATTTCGAGTTTGAGTAGAAAATACTAAAGCGAAAACCGATAGTTCCTTGACCTGCACAAATGTCAAGTTTTTCATCCAGCCTGAAACTATCCCACAAAGCTAATAAAACCCTTGCTTTGATTGGCATCGCAACACTGCCCCAGTAACTTTCATTTCAGTTGCACGCGTAGAAAATGAATCTGAGGATTTGGAAGAAATTCTTGGTTCAGAACGCGTCGAACGAGTTGCTGGTTTTATCAATAGCTACTGTCTTCAGCAGGCGTGCGAAGCAACGTTGCAGGATGACAGCTTCACCTCTGCTTTCTTGATTCTCACGGCTCAGGCAGAAGGTCTGTGGCACCAGCCAGACAGTCACAAAAAATTGGGGTGCAACCCTTTTACAGGTGCACCCCAACTAAGAATGAAGAACTACTAGCCCTTCTTCACTGTGATCTGCCAGGAGGCATCTCCGGTTTCCTTGAAATCGGTAACTTCATGGCCGTCGGTGGCACACCACTGTGGGATGGCATCAGTGGCTTGGGTGCAGTCGAAGTCGATGACAAGATGCTCGCCGGAATCCAAGGTCTTGATTACATCCTTGGCTTCAATGAGTGGGAATGGGCAGACTGCGCCAAGGGAATCTAAGGCGTAGTAGCCATCGCCGAGATCGCGCAGCTTCTCGCTGACTGCTGGTTTGAGGCTTACTAGTCCGGTAGCTACCTTTACGCCACCAAGAGATACTGGCGCCTGGGATGTTGTCACAGGCAGGACGCGGTCTTCAGCGGAAGTCACGGACTCGTTAGCAATGCTCTGTTCGGTGCTGTAGGTACCTTCTTGTGCATTGGTTTTCTTGGCCACGGCCGCAGGCTTGAGGAAGATCTTGGCTGCTACGCCAACGCCGATTGCGATGAACAGCAGGGCGATCCATCCCTGGAAGCTGAACAGGCTGGTCTGGACCATGCCGTTGCCCACGGTGCAGCCACCTGCAAGGGAAGCGCCTACACCCATCATGGTGCCGCCAGCTACTGCGCGGACTGAAGTGGTGGCATCAGCAACGCGGATACGGAATTCTCCGGTGGCCTTCGCCGCGATGAAGGAGCCTGCGAGGATACCCAGGACCAGCATGACACCCCAGTTGAGGTAGCTTTCATCACCGGTGGTGATGTACTGCAAGGTGTGTGCGGTTGGGGTGGTGATACCCAGGCCGGAGTTGCGTCCAGCAGCTGCAGATAGTGGCCAAGCGATAACACCGATCAGACCAATGAGAGCACCGGCGGTATAGACATGCAAAGGACGCTTCCACGCTGGCTGGTTACCAAGTCGGGCGATCTTTGGACGCTTAGATTCCTTGATCATGAAGTGACGGGTGAGGTAAGCAGTTAGAGCTGCGAAAGGAACTACGAACCACCAGACGGACACTCCGAAAAGTGCTGGCAGTGTAGTTAGTTCTGTCTCCCAAGAGCTCATCGCTGCAGTGAAACCGCTGAGGATGCCGGTCTTCATCGCTGCTGTAGACAGTGCATAGGTGGCCAGAGCGATCCAGGAGCCAACCAGTCCTTCACCTGAGCGGTACCACGTTCCAGAAGCACAGCCACCGGAAAGAATGATGCCGAAACCGAAGATGAAGGCACCGACGATCACTGCTAGCGGAGCGAAGTTGTCATAAGTCGGGGTGATGACACCGGCTGAAGTCAGTGCGGCAATACCCACGGCATGCACAGCGATGACAATTAACAAACCGACGAAAGTGCGCCAAGAACGCTGCAGGAAGATATCACGCAGCATGCCGGTGACACAGAACCTTCCTCGCTGCATCACAATACCGAGCACAGCACCGACGGCGAGTCCGGTGATAATCATGGGAAACCAGCTTTTTAAGGGTAGAGACTTTTAAGCTTCCTCAAACATAGACCACACAGTACGCTCATGTCTAGAAATTTCAGACCAAGCAGTCTATTTTGTGGTTTGGGTTCAAACGCCACCGATGAAGACACACGTGCATCCTTGCACGTTGCAACTCAGCCAGATATTCCAAACGAACTAAGCTAGTCCGCATGACTTCTTTGCTTGTGACCGGAGGTGCCGGATTTATCGGTGCCAACTTCGTCCGCCAAACTGTTGAGCAGCATCCGGAATACACCCAGATCACGGTGCTGGACAAACTCACCTACGCAGGTAACGCCGATAATCTTAAAGGTTTACCCGAAAGCAAAGTGACCCTTATCGAGGGCGATATCTGCGATGCCGAGCTAGTGGATTCCCTAGTTAAAGACCATGACATCACCGTCCACTTCGCTGCGGAATCACACAACGATAACTCGCTCAATGATCCCACCCCCTTCGTACACACCAACCTCATCGGCACATATACCCTGCTAGAAGCGGTGCGCAAGCATAATAAACGCTTCCACCACATCTCCACCGATGAAGTATTCGGCGATCTTGAACTCGATGATCCAAACCGTTTCACCGAAACCACCGCCTACAAACCATCCTCGCCATACTCTGCAACCAAGGCTGGCTCTGATCACCTCGTGCACGCCTGGATCCGTTCTTTCGGCATCCAAGCAACCATGTCTAATTGCTCCAATAATTATGGCCCGTACCAGCACATTGAAAAGTTCATCCCCCGCCAGATCACCAATATCTTGGCAGGCCTGACACCAAAGCTGTATGGAACCGGCGAGCAGGTACGCGACTGGATCCACGTCGATGACCACAACGATGCCGTGCACCTGATCCTCAAAGAAGGAAAAATTGGCGACACCTACATCATCGGCGCCGACAATGATCATGTGAATAACAAGGAAGTCATCGAGCTTATTTGTGAACTCATGGGCATCGGCGCAGAGTCTTATGAGCACGTCGCCGATCGCCCCGGCCACGATATGCGCTACGCCATGGACTCCACCAAACTACGCACCGAACTTGGTTGGGAACCGAAATATACCGACACTGATTCCGGCATGCGCAAGGGTTTGGAGCAAACCATTGCCTGGTACCGCGACAATGAAGCGTGGTGGCGCGGCACCAAGAACAACGTCGAAGCAACTTACGCACAGCAAGGCCAATAATGTTTAACAAAGAACTCACCATGCGCACCACCGACATCGATGGCCTGCTGATTTTCGATTTCCCCGTCCACGGCGACAACCGCGGCTGGTTCAAAGAAAACTGGCAACGCACCAAAATGGTCAACCTCGGCCTGCCTGATTTCGGCCCAGTCCAAAACAACATGAGCTTCAACGCCACCGCCGGCACCACCCGCGGCATGCACGCCGAGCCGTGGGATAAGTTCATCTCCGTCGCGGTTGGTTCTGTTTTCGGCGCGTGGGTGGATCTGCGCGAAGGCTCGAGCACGTACGGCAACGTCGTCACGCAAAAAATTACCCCTGACGTGGGAGTTTACGTCCCACGTGGTGTGGCAAACGGCTTCCAGGCCCTCGAGGATGGCACGCTCTACACCTACCTCGTCAACGATCATTGGTCCCCGGACGCGCACTACGCCAACGTCAATCTCGATATGATTGATTGGCCGCTCCCGATCACCGAGATCTCCGACAAAGACAAAAAACATCCCGCACTTATCGACGCCTCCCCCCTGCCCGACCGCAAGGTCTTAGTCCTCGGCGCCGGCGGACAACTGGGAACCGCGCTGCGCGCGCAGTTCCCAGAGGCAGAATTTGTCACCCGTGACGAGTTAGACATCACCGCCGATCTTACTGATGCGCGTGCGTGGAAACAGTACTCCACCATCATCAACGCAGCTGCTTATACTGCCGTTGACCAGGCTGAACATGATCGTGGCGCAGCCTGGGCCATCAACGCCACCGCCGTTGCCAACCTGGCGGTCATCGCACGCGAGAACAACATCACCCTCGTGCATGTGTCCTCTGATTATGTGTTCGATGGCACCGCATCTTCCTACGCTGAAACCGCACCATTTTCCCCGCTCGGTGTTTATGGACAATCCAAAGCAGCCGGTGATATCGCCGCCGCCACCGCACCACGCCACTATATTGTGCGCACCAGCTGGGTTATCGGCGATGGCAACAACTTCGTCCGCACCATGAAATCACTCGATGAACGTGGCATCGCCCCCTCGGTTGTCGATGATCAAATCGGCCGACTCTCCTTCACACAAGATATCGCCGCGGGCATCGCACACCTTCTTAATGTGGGTGCAGCATACGGAACTTACAACCTCACCAACACCGGCGAACCCGCAAGCTGGGCAGATATTGCGCGTGCAGTCTTTACGGATCCTGCCAAGGTCACTGGTGTGAGCACCGCCGAATACTTTGCCGGCAAAGACGCAGCACCACGCCCACTGAACTCCGTTTTGGAGCTCGGCAAAATTGAAGCCACCGGCTTCACTGCGCCGGCATGGAATACCCGCCTCAACGACTACCTCAAGGAGCTTTAAATGAAAGGCATCATCCTCGCAGGCGGCTCTGGCACCAGGCTCTACCCAATCACCAAGGGCATTTCTAAACAGCTCATGCCGATCTATGACAAGCCCATGGTCTACTACCCACTGACCACGCTCATCCAGGCTGGCATCAAAGACATCCTGATCATCACCACTCCAGAAGACAGCGCATCCTTTGAACGACTGCTTGGCGACGGCTCCTCCTGGGGAATTCATCTCAGCTACGCCGTCCAGCCCTCCCCCGACGGACTAGCCCAGGCGTTTATCATCGGCGAAGACTTCATCGGTGATGATGATGTGGCACTGGTGCTTGGCGATAACATCTTCGACGGCGCACAACTTGGCCGCGCACTAAAGCAGTGCTCCAACCCCGACGGTGGCATTGTCTTTGCTTATGAGGTCTCCGATCCTGAGCGTTATGGCGTGGTGGAATTTGATGCTGCTAATAAGGCGGTGTCTATTGAAGAAAAGCCCACCGCGCCAAAATCCAACTTTGCCGTGGTAGGACTATATTTCTACGACAATCGCGTGGTGGACATCGCCAAGTCAATCAAGCCTTCCTCGCGTGGCGAACTGGAAATCACCTCCGTTAACGATGCCTACCTCCAGCAAGGTGCTTTAACTGTGCAGCGCCTAGACCGAGGCGACGTCTGGCTGGACACCGGCACGATCGATTCCATGTCCGAGGCGTCTTCCTATGTTGAGGTCCTGCAAAAACGTACCGGCAACATCATCGGATCCCCCGAAGTCGCTGCGTACCGCGAGGGTTTCATCACAGCTGAAGAACTCACAGTGCTTGGTGAGGAACTGAAGAAATCCGGCTACGGAAACTATCTCCTGAGGGCTGTGTAGAAATTAACTATTCCGCGTAATCGGCAACCATAATTGCGCCGATGCGGTGGAAAAATCCTCCGAATATTCCGTGTGCAGCAGCTGCGGCCCCGGCGCCCATGAATATGGGTTCGCGGGGAACCATTCCGTAGCTGCATCCGCCCACATTTGCTGGATGCTTTCCGGAAATGCTCCCTCGGATTCAAACATCACCCAGGTTCCAGCTGGAACCTCCATGGATTCGAATTCTTTCGAAGGGTTACTCGTGGCCACTGCATGCCAATAATCCAGCGTTGATCCTTCTGCCTGCTGGTTTTCTATCTCATCGCTAATTGAAAGCGCACCTTTGGGCTCAATGTCATTAAGAGATAGCAACCGAGCTTTGAGATCCTTGCCTAAAGACTTCTCAAAATCAACAATGCCCTGGTTATCTCCCTTAAATACCAACTGCACTTGGGTATGAAATCCTGTGAGATAGAAGGCTTCTTTTTCTATAATGCGGTATCGCAAATCTGTCACTCCTTTAACATGAATATGAAATCTCAGCCGTGGCTGAGAACTGAGCATGATGGAATCTGAACGGGCCTGGGAAGGATTGACCGCATGGAAACGTCGAAAAGCGCGCGCGAAGGCCTCGGAAGAGGCATAACCGTACTTAATCGCGACGTCGAGCACCGCCTGCCCGGCTTTTAAATCCGCCGCCGCCAGCGTCAGGCGCCGATTGCGGATGTACTCCGCAAGCGACATCCCGGCCAGGGTGCCAAACATTTTTCGCAGATGATACTCGGTGGTCAGCGCACGACGCGCCAGCTTATCGACGTCCACTTCCAGATCATCCTCAATCTCTTGAATAATCCGATTCAGTTCCAACATATGCACAACCCTAATTTCGTTGATGTTTTGCTTCTTGATCTTTTCTGACCAAGAAAAATCGGTACCATGGCGCGGGTGAGTATCCCAGTAAAAGCACTTCAGAAAACCGGCCCCGATGCACCTTTCGAGGTCAAGATCATCGAACGCCGCGACCCACGCGCAGATGATGTGGTTATTGATATCAAAGCTGCCGGCATCTGCCACAGCGATATCCACACCATCCGCAACGAATGGGGCGAGGCACATTTCCCACTCACAGTAGGCCACGAAATCGCAGGTGTGGTCTCTGCCGTTGGAACAGGCGTAACCAAGTGGAAAGTTGGCGACCGCGTTGGCGTCGGCTGCATGGTGAACTCTTGTGGCGAATGCGAACAGTGCGTTGCCGGATTTGAAAACTACTGCCTCCGCGGCAACGTAGGAACCTACAACTCCGACGATGTCGACGGCTCCATCACCCAAGGTGGCTACGCTGAAAAAGTCGTGGTCAACGAACGATTCCTCTGCAGTATTCCAGAGGAAATTGATTTTGCAGTGGCCGCACCACTGCTCTGCGCAGGTATCACCAGCTACTCCCCAATCGCACGCTGGAACGTTAAAGAAGGAGACAAAGTAGCCGTCATGGGCCTCGGCGGCCTCGGCCACATGGGTGTCCAAATCGCTGCAGCAAAGGGCGCAGACGTCACCGTACTTTCACGATCCCTGCGCAAGGCAGAACTCGCCAAGGAACTAGGCGCAGCCCGAACCCTCGCAACTGCTGACGACAGCTTCTTCGAAGAGCACGCCGGAGAATTCGACTTCATCCTCAACACCATTAGCGCATCAATCCCAGTCAACAAGTACCTCGGACTGCTCAAACCACAAGGTGTCATGGCTGTTGTTGGTCTCCCACCAGAGCAGCAATCAGTCGGCTTCGGCAACCTCATCTCCGGCAGCAAGGTACTTACCGGATCCAATATCGGCGGCATCCGTGAAACCCAAGAAATGCTCGATTTCTGCGCACAGCACGGCCTCGGCGCCATGATCGAAACCATCGGCATCAACGATGTCGACGCAGCTTATGACCGCGTTGTTGCTGGCGATGTGCAGTTCCGCGTTGTCATTGACACAGCTTCATTTGCAGAGGCTGAAGCGGTTTAGTTTTTACTTCTTGAGTGGAGCTAGGGGCCTGGAGTTAGTTTTGGCCCCTAGCTTTGGCTTTGGGAGTTACTTTGGGCGGTGCCGGTTACGTGGGTTGTACAGACTATTCCGGCGCCGCTTTTCTGGCGCTGCTTTTGGGATCTATTATTCGGCGGATGAAATTTGGAATCATTCTTATTTATTGATGGAATAGTAAGCAACAGATTCAAAATCAAAGTGATGTAAAATGACCTTTGGACCCAAAATATCTGCTGATTAATTAGTGTTCTCCCCGCTCACGTGGGGATGGTCCCTAAGCCGGGCGACAGACCGAATCAGCTTTTTGGTTCTCCCCGCTCACGTGGGGATGGTCCCGATGGAACCGCAGGGCTCACCACATACAGAGCGTTCTCCCCGCCTAGGTGGGGATGGTCTCTATCTCATTCACTAAAATATTCCCGATGCAATCATCAAAAATATTAAGGCTGTTCAGACCACTTCGTAGAGTAGATCTCTTTTCAAGAATGCTCCTAGCTATGAGGATAAGTACTAACTTCTACACGACCTGAATAATCATTTCCTTATAGCTGCGCCATGAATGAAGCACTCTGCACGGTTCAGGAAGAATCCAAGCAACCCACTGAGTACACCCGAGAACTGCTACGAGGGATCCAGTGGAGGACAGTGACCTCTTGTTTCGCTTTGTACACTTCAAAACACCACAAGAATTAGAAAACCGACCCCTTACTTGATCTCACGATCTGGTTCAGAGGGGGCCGGTGACTTATGCCTAGTACTGTACCTCATTTTATTACTGATTTAGGGTCCAAAATCTATCTCAGAAATTATTTGATAAATCGAATTGAAAGCAATCTAGCGCTACCAAGAATTTCAGAAACTAGATTCTGACTAATGCAGCATCATTGCTGCCTCCCGCATCACTTTGATTGCCGTATACTTTCTCCACTCATGTGAGAAGGAGAGCCCCTGGGCTCTATATGAAAAATTATCTAGAAATCCATCGCATTCTCACTGTGGCAACAAAGATCCTTTATCTAATGCTAAGACCGGGCCCCACCAAAGGAAATGAATCCCAAAGGTGAGGCCCGGCCTCTTACTGAATTACGTACTTTTTACATGAACTGAGCAAGAGTTGCCTGTAGCTGTGCCATGAATGGAGCACCCTGCGCGGAGTTCAAGAAGAATCCAAGCAGGCCACCCAGCGCACCAAGTACACCGAGAACTGCTACGAGGGATCCAGCGGAAGAACCGGAAGCCTGATCATCCGCATTGTCATCACCGTTGCCGTTGTCGTCACCTTCAACGGTAACTGGCAGGGAGAAGGTGGTGCCGTTGTCGGTTTCAATGTCAACAGATGTTGCTCCTGCAGGAACAGTCAGGGTTACGGATGCGGTACCGGTGCTGTCTATCTGAGGAACGATGGTGGTGTCTACTTCAGCAGTCTTAGACTCGGAACCAACAGTGACCTTAACGGAGGTTGGCTTGGCCTCTGGTCCAGTGTAGGACAGTGAGGAGAGGTCAACAGTCAGTTCTTCACCTGCAATGAGAGTGCCATCTTCTGCAAGGCCAGCTCCGGAGAGGTTGATGCCTACGGAGGACTGGTTTGCGCGAACCTCTACGTCAGAGTGAGCTGAGATGTAGCGGTTAAACAGATCGATGTCCACGAATCCGGACTCCGCGATTGGGCCGCCTTCAGCGAATGCGGTGAAGCTGTCACCACCTGCGATGAGGAAGGAAGAACCGGTGATGCGGTAGCTGGCATCCATGTCCATTGGTGCACCGTTGATGGTGATGTGGGTGATGCGATCGCCATATTCGCGGGTCTCATCGTAGGAATACTGCACGTTGTTGGACAGGCCAAGTGCTAGACGTGGGCGGTCACCAGTCTCCTTCCACTGCTGCTCAAGAGCTTTCTTGAACTGAGCACCGGTAAGGTCGCGAGCACCGTAGGTGTTAGAGAAGTTCTGGGTTGCATAAGCTTCTGCGAAGGTTACTTCGCCGGCTTCCAGGTCAGCGCGGACGCCGCCTGCGTTCATGATTCCGATATCAGCGTTCAGATTGGTTGCGTCATTGACTGCCCACAGACCAGCTTCTGCAATGAGGTTGCTTAGTGAGGATTCGACACCACGGTTGGAGCCGGTTGCGCCCTCTTCGTTTGCTCCACGGTAGAAGCCGTTCTCGATTGTGGTGACAACTTCGTTGCCAGCTTCTTCAGCTGCGCCAACGGCTGCCTCGACAATTGCGTCAACTGCTTCATTTGGAGTTTCACAACCTGCAATAACATCAGCCGCAGAAACGTTGCGTGCCTCAATGTTGGTGATCTTTCCAGCTTCGCGGTCGTAGGAGATCTCTACATCGGAGACAACCTTGCCGTACTCATGTCCCTGGATGACTACGAGTGGCTGCTTATCGCCGCGTGCTGCGCCAGATTCCACATAAGGGAAGTGGGTGTGTCCGGAGAAAACAACGTCAACGTTGTTGGAGAATGGATCGGTTGGTGCTGCTTCTGCGTGGATCAATGCGATCACTACATCTGCGTCGCCAGCCTCAATAACGCGATCTGCTTCAGCATTGATGGCTTCAATATCACCGGTGAAGGTGATGCCTTCGATACCTGCTGGAGAAACCAGAGTGGCGGTTTCTTCAGTTACTGCACCAACGTAGGCGATCTTCACGCCATCAAGCTCAACGATTTCAGATTTAGCTGGAGCAGGATCTCCGCCTTCAACGTTTGCACCCAAGTATGGAAACTTTGCGCTGCCGGTGCCATCTAGGGAGACGCGGTTGACTAGGTCTTCGTAGCCCTGGTCAAACTCGTGGTTGCCCAGTGCAGATGCATCAACGCCCATTGCACTCAAAGCCGCAAGGGTTGGCGCGTCCCTCAGGATGGAGGATACGAATGGGGAGCCACCAATGTTGTCACCAACAGTGACGAAGCTGGTGTTTGGGTTTGCTGCACGCTCGGATGCAACATAGCAAGCGAGTCCGCTTGCACCCATTTCACCATCTTCAAGGTTTTGCTCAATGTGTCCGTGGAAGTCAGTGACACCGAGGATGTTCAGCTCAACGTTGTTCTCCTGCGCAGAAGCAGGGGCTGCGATGACGCCGAAGCTGACGGCAGTGGTGGCGACGACAGCAAGTGCTGCGCGGGAAAGCCTCTTCATTAAATTCTCCTGGAAAGAACCTGGTTTTAGTTAACGAAGCAATTAAATCCAATGAGAATTTCTCTGAGCTGGGGCTTTCCATTAGCGAAAGGTAATATTTAAATATTGTTCACCCGCACCGCACCGGGAATTAACTAAGCACCCTCAATAGGGGGCATTATGCGAGTAATTTCAGGATGCTCATACACACCTTGTAATAGGTTCCATAGACAGTGGCAACAATTTTATTGGATCCGATATCGCCAAGATTGGGATTGTCTAGACGCCATTCCATTTTGCTCAGGTATTGCGAAGGTGTGAGTTCGGCAAGCTTCTGTGTCCGACTGCGCAGTTTAAAAATTGCTGGCGCATCACGCAGCAAGAGGCGCAGAGACTTCATCTTGAGTCCCACTCGGTTTTCTTTAGCAGCGATTGCCCACAGCCCAAGGTTTGCTCCCAGAATCTGTGGCAGCAACACCAGCAGCAATGGAAGTGGGAGGACACTTAGCAATAACACGTGCCGGTTGCGTTCAATATAAATCCACTTGTAATCGCCTTTGGCGTAGTCATAGTGGTGGGTGACATAAGCGGAATGCAAGAGTCCAATTCGCCCGCCTGCCAGCAATAAACGTGCAGAGAAATCCGTGTCCTCGTGGTACATGAAGTACATTTCTTCCATGCCACCCAGGCGCTTCCACCAGTCCACGCGCACGGCTAGGCAGGCGCCAGAAGCGATGGAAATATCGGTAACTTCTGCTTCGCCTTCCACTGGTTTTTCATCCAGTCCGGTTACCCAGGACAGCCCCGAGATGTGTAGCGCATTGCCTGCGGAATTAACAGTTCCATCAGGAAGCAGCAGGTAGGGCATGAATGCCGCCCATTGTTCATCGACGCGGCGCAGTGAATTAAACAGCGTTGGATCATCAATAACAGTGTCCGGGTTGAGGAAAAACAGTAGGTCTACATCATCCACAATGCGTGCAGCACCCACGTTGCAACCAGCGGCGAAGCCACCGTTGTCGTGGTCGATGATCTCCACACCATGCTTTTCCAGGCGATCACCGACGGCGTCTTTCAACACCCACGGCTTGCGGTTGTCTACGACGACCACGCGGTCACCATCTTTTAGCTGGTCTGCAAATGTGTCTACCAAATTGGCAACGTCTTGTTCGTGGCCATAGGAAACAATAACCACGCCGATACGTTTGTTGCTCATCAAATAATCCTCATTTATCTAAAAGACTCTCACCCACACTACCCCGCCTTGTGTAATGCTTTTTCAATTCCTTTAAGCAGCGTTGGGTGTGCGGATTTTTGCTCGAAAATTACGGCGCGCATTCCCATGTACGCGATTTGGTCTGCGGCTTGATTCAGCGGATCGCCGGCATGCCCCAAGACGCGTGATAATTCCACGGTGCAGGCGCCTTCGAGTTCTTCCCAGGCTTCTTTGAAATGGTTACGGGCACGTGCGGTAATTCCGCGCCATCGGCCTCGGCGCGGAGTAGTGGCCAAGATGAAGTCGATTGCTTCGAGTGCTGCTTTGCTGTCTGATTCTATTCGTGCCTGGCTCGCACCAATTTTTTTGAGGTAGCGGAGGGCATGGGTGATGCTTTCGAGTTCTAGTTCATCGGAGCTGGCAGTGGTGTCGCGGGTATCTAAAAGGTAGTCGCCGTTTGAGGCTACGAAGCACATGGCTCCGCGGAAGACGCCGTCGGTGGAGGCGTCCGTCGCTAAGCGTAAAACGCCTAGTGCTCCTTCCGCGCGCGCAAATTGTGGCCACCAATGTGCCTCTTGGCGTTCTTTGACGCGTGGTGCGCGTTCGGCGAATTCGCCGATTTTTTTGGCCTTGTAAAGGGCTGCTTGTTCGGCGCGGCGCGAGATCGCCGAGGCTTTCACGCCGGCTCTATTCTGCTCGGCGAAACTCCCTGTAACCAGGTAGTTTTGGCGCACCAATTCCGCGCGCAAAGCTGCTTGTCGACGCCCCGTCACAAGCCATGCCTTCCCGCGCACCCCTTTCAACGCTGCTTTCAACATTGACACAGTTCGTGACACAACATCGCCGTTTTTAGTTTGTCCGCTGCGCACAAACCGCCCTCGTGGTGCGTCAACGGCGATCACCCAACCCTCAATTTTTCCCGAGTCGGCAGATTCCCATGGCACCTCCCACAACGCGATCGCCACATGGACTGGACGGGCAATCATGTCATCGGTGATCTTGCGCGATTGATACGTGCGCGATTGTGTACCGGCAAGCTGCTCAAGATCAAGGGATTTCATGACAATCAAGTTATCATCACTGGCGTCGGCAGCACCTAACAGGAAAATCGGCCCGCATGCACTAGGCTCTACTTCTATCATGGATGCATCACAAAACAGCGACTTCAAAGACACATGGTTAGTCGTACCTTGTTATAACGAGGGGACGGTTATCCGAGAAGTTCTTGAAAACGCGCTCAAGACATTCCCCAATATCGTTGCGGTCAACGATGGCTCCCCAGACAACTCCGCGGAAGAAATTCATGCCGCGGGCGCACACCTGGTTAATCATCCGGTCAACTTGGGCCAAGGCGCTGCGATCCAAACTGGTATTGAATATGCCCGTGCGCAACCTGGCGCAAAGTACTTTGTTACTTTCGATGCCGATGGTCAGCACCAGGTCAAAGACGTTGTGAAGATGGTCTCCCGGCTCCGTGCCGAGGACGCGGACATTATCGTCGGCACGCGTTTTGGCCGCCCACGCCAGGAAGGCGATCAGGTGCCCATGATCAAACGCATCGTGCTGCGCATCGTTGTCATGTTGTCACCAAAGACCCGCAAGCTAGGGCTCACAGATGCCCACAATGGTCTGCGCGTGTTCAACCAAAAAGTGGCGCAAGAGATCAATATCCGCATGAACGGCATGTCGCATGCATCGGAAATCGTTGATCAAATCTCCGAACGCGGTTGGCGGATCTCCGAAGAACCCGTAGATATCCTCTACACCGAATACTCCATGAGCAAGGGACAATCCCTGATCAACGGCGTAAATATCCTGGCCGACGGCTTCCTCGCAAGGAGACTCCCATGACGCAGTCCACCACACAAATCATCATTCAGATACTGCTCCTGCTGGCCACCGCTGCTCTTGCACTGTACTTCCTTCGGAATCGCCGCAAGGCTCGTGCCAAAGCGTGGGTCAAAATTGGCTTTGTTGTGTTCATCTTCGCCGCAGTCTGGGCAGTCATCCGCCCCGATGATCTCACCGCGATCGCTAATTTCGTTGGTGTAGACCGCGGCACCGACCTCATGCTCTACGCCCTGGTCGTAGCATTCATGTTCACCACACTGTCCAGCTACGTGCGGTTTAGGGAACAAGAACTTCGCTACTCAAAGCTCGCCCGCGCAGTAGCTTTACAAAACGCTGTGCTGCCAGAGAATGTTAAGGACTAGGTTTCTTCTGGTAATTGGTTTTGGGTTTTAGTGGTTGATTTTAGGCCTTCAGGGTTTTCCTGGGGGCCTAATTTTTATGAGGGTCCTGGAGTTTAAGTTCGACTTCACGGGAACGACTTCGCATATTCAACTTCTCATAGTCGACTTCACTACGATTTTCGCAATTTTCATAGTGAAGTCGTTGGTGAGAAGTCGCTGTTATGAAGTCGCTGTTATGAAGTCGAACTTAAAAAGAGCAGCCCCCACCCAGACAAGGCTTCAGAAGTCCTACAGTTCGACTTCACGGGAACGACTTCATACATTCAACTTCTCATAGTCGACTTCACTACGATTTTCGTAATTTTCATAGTGAAGTCGTTGGTGAGAAGTCGAATATGCGAAGTCGCTCATCCCACATCCGCCCTCGGCAAAACCTAGTGGGTGCGGAAATACTCCACGGTATTAGCAACGCCTTGCGCGATATCTACTTCTGGTTCCCAACCAAGTACTTTTTTTGCTTTGGCGAAGCTGAGTGCGCTGCGTGGGACATCGCCTAGACGTGCAGGAGCACATTCTGGGTCATCCTTGGATGCGGCTGCAGTGGCAACAAGGGCGTGGAGCTGGCGGTCGGAGGTTTCTACTGAGGTGCCAATGTTGAAGCGCTCTCCCCCACCGATTTCGCCGGAGGCCAGGTAGAAGGCACGGACAACATCTCCGACGTAGACGTAATCGCGGGTGTTGCCGCCGTCGCCGAATACCTTGGTGTCTGATCCGTCAAGGAGACGCTGTGCGAAAATCGCCACGACTCCGGCTTCGCCATGTGGGTCCTGGCGTGGGCCATACACATTTGCAGGAGCAATGTGGGAGCAATCCAGGCCGTAGAGGTGGCGGAAGGTGTTGAGGTAGATCTCGCCCGATACCTTGGATGCTGCATATGGGGAGTGTGGATCTACTGGCACTGCTTCAGAGACTGGGAATTCGGAAGGCTCGCCGTAGATGGATCCGCCTGAAGAGGTGAATACCACCTTGCGGACACCGTGTTGGCGAGCAGCATCAGCGATGCGGATGGTGGATAAAATATTGGTTTCGGCATCGTGGAGAGGATCAACCACAGAGTGGCGGACATCAATCTGAGCCGCGAGGTGGAAAATGACCTCAGGGGTGAACTGTCCGAGGAACTCGTTGAAATCTACTTCCAAGAGGTCAGCCTCAACAAAGGTAAGTTTGCCAGTCTCAAACGCATCAGTGAGGTTTTCCAGGCGCCCACGGGAGAGGTTATCAATGACAACTACTTCGTGGCCTTCCTTGATTAGGAGGTCAACAAGATGGGATCCGATAAAGCCGGCACCGCCGGTTACTACTGTGCGCATGGGAGCAACTGTAGTTCTTTCTTAGACTTTACGTGTACTAAAACTCACGATGAGCAAACATAACGTGGCCATGGCGGCACCGAATCCCAACATAATTGGGTAGCTGAGCCACTGGTTAAGCCAGGTCATAATGGCGGGGAAAACCATGCCGGAGTAGGCAAGGCAGTAGAAAATTCCGGTGAGTCCAGCCATATCTACAGGTGGTGCAATATTTTGTGTTTCAGCCAGTCCAATAAACATGCACAGGCCATAGGACAGACCGAGGAACATACAGACAAGCAGTGCCCACCACGGATGCGGATGCAAGGAGACAATAACCGCGCCAACCATGCCAACCACAGTGGCGACCATTGCCAGGATAGGTCCACGAGTTTTAGAAGTACCCATGATTTGTGGCCCAAATTGTTGGATACCAAATCCGGTGCCAAGCGTGATCAAGGCAATCAGTGCGGAATAGGCAATGGGCGCGGCAACCATATCGCGTAAAAGTGTTGGCAAAATTGCATAAGCGGTGAATGCTGCGCCGAATACCCATGGTCCCACAGGTGCCACAACAAAGAGGAAACGTGGTGACAGCGCAGAGGGAACCAAGACATCTGCCCAGAAGGATCCTTTGGTCTTTAGGTGTGCTGATTGTCGTGTTTCCGGTGCGGTAAACAGCAATGGCAAAAGCACAAGAGTAAGAACAATGTGCACGATATACGCCAATTGCCCAGGTAATGGCAGCCACTGTGCCATCACACCAGCAACAGCAGGACCCAGCGCGAAACCACCGGTGAGAGACATTGAGGCTCGTTTTGCACCAGCGCTAGGCTTTACTCCTGGTTCAAACCGAGGAGTGGCGAGTTCTTTAATCCACGCACCACCGGCGGTCATCACCATGCCCACCGCGATGCCAGAGAACACGCGCCCAAGGCCAATCAGCGGTGCCATTTCTTCACCTGTGGCAATGAGTGTTGACCCCAACATAGCCAGCAACGGTGCAGGCAGCATGACTGCACGTCTGCCGTAGCGGTCAGATAAGGGACCTGCAGCTAGCAGGCCGACAGCTACGCCGATGGCATAGAACACCAGCAGCATATCGATGAAAAGATCACTGAAAAATCCTTCACCGCGGTAGAACACCAGCAGTGGGGTGAACTCATTGCCACCCCATGCGACGGTGAAGATAGATAATGCAACCGTCAGCCAGACTTTGTGTTGTGCCCGTTTGTTCTCCACCATGTCAGACATGTTAAACGCCTTTATATCTCACAAAATGGATTTGGCCAGACCAATCTAGATAGGACGGCCGTTATGCCCTCACCTGGGGGTGATCTTAAGAGAACTTAAGGCAAAATCACGCCCTTGGTCTTGTGCCCCACAGAGATAATCTCCCCCGAAATAGATGCCGTGCGAGGCGATACCAAAAACGCAATCGCTTCCGCAACCTCTGCAAGACTGGTATCTCCCTGCGCACGATCAATAGGCGCGCCGGGTTCAGTCACCACGAATCCCGGACTAATGGCATTAACAGTAATTCCCGTACCTGCATGACGATCCGCCAGGTTTTTGACCACCACATTAAGTGCTGCGTTACGCGCCGATGCAGCTGTGCTTAAGGTCAGGTAGGAATTCATCCCAGAAAGCGCCACAATGCGACCATAACCAGCCTCGCACATCTTCTCTAGAGCAACGGTGGCAACGCGCAAGAATGTAATCGCTTTTCCATCAATGGCTGCAAGTACTGCATCGGGATCATCTGCAGTTTCTGGACGAAGCGAATGAGCGTTGGGTGCCGAAGACACCACGACTCCATCCAATCGACCGTGTTCTGCGATCACGGCATCAATAGCCGCGCGCACTGATGCCTCATCCGAGGCATCAAGAGATAAGGGAGTGCTTCTCGACGCCGCTAGCGCCACAGCTCCCTCTTCCGTTAAGAGTTTTACAACTTGTGCACCGATCGTGCCGGCACCGCCGACAACCAGTATGACTTGTCCATGAAGTTTCAGATCCATGGCACAAGCCTACTGAGATATCTAGGAACTAGTGTCCCCTTTTAATCCACTCTTCCAAATGTGGAGCTTCTGCGCCCACACTGGTGTGATCACCGTGTCCGGTGCGCACGGTGGTTTCCGCTGGAAGATCCAAAATTGAGGTCTTTAGGGACTCAATGATGGTGTCAAAGGAGCTGTATTTACGTCCTGTTGCGCCTGGTCCTCCCTGGAACAAGGTGTCTCCAGAGAAGAGTTCATTTGCTTCAGGTAAGTAGAAACAGCTAGATCCAGGTGAATGTCCTGGGGTGTTGAACACAATCAGATCTGTTCCAGCAATCTGGAATTTCTGCTGATCTGCCAAGTCTTCGTGTGCCAGGTTGCCGTGAGTTTCCTCCCACAGCATTTGATCTCCTGGGTGCACAAAGATCGGCGCATCAAAGGCCTTGGACAGCTCTGGTGCCACAGTGATGTGGTCATTGTGCGCGTGTGAGCACAAAATGCCCTTCACGGTGCGGCCGTTGACTGCTTCAATGATCGGAGCAGCAGTGTGGGCAGCATCAATGATGAACACTTCTTCATCATTTCCGACCAACCAAATGTTGTTATCTACTTCCCATTCGCCACCATCAAGGGCAAAAATGCCGGAGGTGACGATGTTTTCTACGCGCAATCCTTCGTGTGCCATGTTAAATCTCCACTACTGAACGCAGTACGTCGCCGGCCTTCATGGTGCCGAAAGCTTCTTCAACATCATCAAGTCCGATGCGTTCGGAAACGAACTTATCCAATGGGAAACGGCCTTGCAGATGCAGATCCACATAGGTTGGGAAATCACGCTCTGGCAGGCAGTCGCCGTACCATGCTGGGCGCACAGAGCCACCGCGGCCGTAGAAATCAATCGCTGGAACATCCACGCGGGAGGTCAAGTTTGGCACGCCGACCATGACCATGCGGCCTGCGTGGTCGCGGGAGTAAAACGCCTGCTGCCAGGTTGGCATGATGCCCACGGCATCGATGGAGACGTCGGTGCCAAAGCCACCAGTGAGTTCGCGGATCTTCGCAACGACCTCGGAAGCATCGCCTTCGCCGCCGAGCTGAGAGGAATCGATAACGTCGGTAGCGCCGAATTCCTTAGCCCAGTCCAGCTTCTTTGGATCGATATCAACAGCGATGATCTTAGATGCGCCAGCAAGCTTGGCACCTGCAATAGCTGCCATACCCACGCCACCAAGACCAAAGACTGCCACGGACTCGCCGCGCTGAATTTCACCAGTGTTGACCGCAGCGCCAAGACCAGCCATGATGCCACAGCCCAACAAACCTGCTGCGGCTGGATCTTCCGCTGGGTTGACCTTGGTGCACTGGCCTTCATGGACCAGAGTCTTTTCAATGAATGCACCAATTCCCAGAGCTGGGGAAAGTTCGGTGCCATCTTCCAAGGTCATCTTCTTGGAAGCATTGTGGGTGTTGAAGCAGTACTTTGGCTCGCCCTTCTTACATGCGCGGCATTCACCACACACTGCACGCCAGTTGAGCACCACGAAATCGCCCACGGCAACGTGAGTGACGGACTCTCCTACTTCCTCCACGATGCCAGCGGCTTCGTGTCCGAGGAGGTATGGGAATTCATCGGAAATATCGCCGTCGCGGTAGGCCAAATCTGTGTGGCATACTCCGCAGGCCTGGATCTTGACGATGACATCATTAGCGCCTGGATCTGGGACAACGACGTTTACTTTTTCAACAGGTGCACCCTTGGATAGGGCAACGATTCCAGGAACGACAGTGCTCATGGACACTCCTTTTCATTAAGATTTCAGTTGTGTCCACGAGACTACCGACAAACTAGAAAGTCAGTCCATGGCCATACTTATAAGCCACCCCTGCAGAATCTACGTAGACATAGGAATCATCCAAGAACTTGCCTGGGACATCACGTGGTGAGTCTGCGATTGCTTCTGTAGACGCTGGAACTGTCAATGGCAGCTTGCCCTTTGGTCCGCCATCTTGATTAGAAAGTGCCTTGAGCAAGAACTCTGGTTTGATTTCAAACGTGCCCACAATGGCTGCGGCACCTGGCTCGATTTCAGAGAGCACCCACGGGTTAGTGAAGTTGACCGCCAAGATGGTTGGCACGGCAGCTTCAATTGCTTGGACGCGTTCCACATCGACTCCGTTGGCGCGCGGATCCACAGAGAGGGCTACGCCATCAAGGTCATCTTCAAACAGCGCGATTTCTGGCCGCGCCCACACGATTGCTAAGTCTGCTTCTGCTTCGGAAGCCACCAAAGTAGCGCCTGGAAGTTCCGCACGGATGGCTTCTTCCAATTGGCTTTGTACCTGATCGATTTTGGTGCGACCAGTTACCAATGGGTAGATCTTCAGCTCCACGGAAGGATCTAGTGGCAACACATCTGGGTTGTTGCGCAACAAAGTGACGGAATCCAGCTGTGCCTTATTACCTAGTGCTGCTACTGCTGGAGCACCGATGATCTTTTCTGCATCGTCTTCCACGACATATGGGTTTTCAAACAGTCCGAGTTGGAAAATCTCTTCCAACAGGCGCTGCACAGGTTGATTCAGTTCTGCTTCTTCCAAATGGCCTTCGGCAACTGCTTCAAGCAAACGGCGAGGGTTGGCCATATCGGAGAAGATATCAGTACCTGCGCGGACAGCTGCAGCAAAACGTTCTGCTTCGGTGAGCTCTTCCACACCCCACATCATGGCGTCAATGACTCCGGAGTCGGAGTTGACGTAGCCACGGTGACCCATGGCGTCGCGAAGCAAATCCTGGATGAAGGTGCGGTTGTAGGCGAAGGCGACCTCTTCGAACTGGGTGGTCGGGTTTTGCCAGAGCTGCTGGTCAAGCTGCTTGGCCGAGTTGTTCATTGGCCGTGCATAGTAAGGCATGATCGAGGCGCAGCCAGCGTCGATAGCCGCTTGGAATGGTGGCAGATGGTATTTACCCAGCGCGTCTTCGGTGGGGTACTCGTTGGTCTGACCCCAGTGGAAGTGCGGATCGTGGCCGTCAAGGCGCACGCCGCCGCCTGGGAAGTGCTTGATGGTGGTGGCCACGGAATCCTTGGACAGCTCAGGTCCTTGCAGACCGCGCACAACCGCGCCAATGTAGTCAGAAATCAGCTCTGGATCTTCGCCGAAGGTGCCGTTGAAGCGGGACCAGCGTGGCTCGGAAGCCAGGTCAGCCATGTAACCGTAGAGCTTATGCACGCCACCTGCCCGCCATTCCTTGGCTGCTTCTGTGCCGAAGGTTTCCATCAGTTCTGGATCCTGCAGGGCGGCAAGGCCGAGCTCGCCAGGCCATTCAGAGAACACACCGGCGGACTCATTGACACCGAACTGCGCGACAAGTGCCACGTGATTGCGCGGGTTAGATGCGAACACCACTGGAATGCCCAAGCGGGAGTTTTCTGCGATTTCCTGCACCGCGTTGGTCCAGGTGGCAAGCTCGCGAGCAGGAAGGTTGTCACGCACCACCAAGTAGCGCTGATTACGCAGGCTAATGGCATTATCAGTGGAGGAAGTTACCAGCACTGGCTCGGCAAACGGGACACCGGTGATGGGATTTTCTTCGCGCCACACGTCGGCGGGGTTGAGCAAAGGCTCGCACTTATCAGCGTCCTTACCTTCGTGGTCTGGAAGCATCGGCGAATAGCCCGGGTGGTGTGAACCGATGACCATGAGGCCAGCTTTTTCTTCCACGCTCATGCGGCTCACAAGGTCAGCGGCGCGCTGCGCTGCGCTTAGGCGCCAATCTTCATAAGGTGCAAGTGCGCCGTCGCCGTCTAAATCTCGGAATTGCAGGCCGTCTTTTTCGATGAAACGGGAGAGACGGGTGCCAATTTGAGGCTGCTCTTTCGACATAATGGTAATCCCTTTCCTTGTTCACCTACCATCGTAGTCAATTTTCCCCGCCAAAAACATGTTATTTCTCATGCTTATTTTTGCCAGGCCTCCGGTACTGGCGCCACAAATTTCTGCTGCTTCCCCGCAGCTCTCGGCACGATCAGCTCCGCCGCATGCAAATGCATCGCCTTCGCCGACATTGCTTCACGGCCTCCATATTTACGGTCACCGACAATCGGATGGCCTGCATATTGCGCATGCGCACGAATTTGATGTTTGCGCCCCGTAGCCAGCTGCGCCTTCATCAATGTTGCGCCCTTCAGACGCTTGACCACCTCAAAGTATGTACGCGCACGCAATCCCTGCGGATGTGGCACAACAGTGGTTTCAGTGCGCTTCAACGGCATATCAACCTGGCGCAGATGCCCAGGCCAAGTCCCCTCAACCTTGAGCAAATATCCCCGAAAAATTTCCTCTTCGCGGTCCCGCAAAATCTCCTGCAACTCACGCAACACGGGCGGAGTTTTCGCAATCAACAACAACCCGGACGTATCCCGGTCTAAACGGTGCACCAATTCCAGATCACGTTCCTGTGGAAACTTCTGGCGCAGCGCCTCAATCACGCCACCGCCGTGCCCCGTTCCACCGTGCACAGGAATTCCCGCTGGCTTATTAACCACCAACAACTCATCGTCTTCAAAAAGCACACTGTCTGCAACAGCATTAAAAATACGCTTATCGACGACCGGTGGCGGCAAATCTGCCGGCAAATCCATCTGCCACATTCGAATACGATCTCCCTCTTGCAAACGGTAGCTCGGATCCACCTTCCGAGCATTGACCCGGATATCACCCTTGCGCATTTGCCGGAAAATCAACGAAGCGGGCACGCCCTTTAGCTGTGCCCGCAAAAACTTATCCAATCTCCGACCCGCATGCCCCGCGGAGACCTCTATAAAACTTTCTGCCATGGATATGGCACCATATCAGAGTTTCAAGCTTTCCCCATATGCCCTCAACCAGCGCTTTGTTTCTTTAGGACTCTTTAAACGAACCACTGCCAACGGCGCAAAGCGTTCCTCAAGTGTGGGTACAAGCTCCTTCAAGGAGTTTCTCGTCTTCCATCCCCACCGCAGAATATGGTCCGGGTTGTTAAAAATTGTCCATAACGGCTGCTCAACATTGCCATTCCAGAGCTTTTTCTTAGCCACACTTCTGGACACAGTCCTAGTTATTAACCTGAACATCTGCCGTGGCGTGGAATAGTCCAACCACACAATAGTATCCGCCCGGGCAGCAATCAGCGGACGCACTTTTCGATACTGCCATTCTGTTACCCACCGCTCGCCCCCAACAAAGGCCTGAACTTCCTCAAGGAAATCATCCCGCGGAGTCCAATCCCCTCCCCAATAAAGGCCATCCAATTCTGTTCGCGGGAAGCCTGCAAGCTCCGCAATCTTTTGGCCAAGCGTGGTTTTTCCAACGCCACTTACTCCAGCTATCGCAATGCGCTGCGGATGCCAATCAATGGAATCAGAGACAGTTTTTATCATGTGCGCCGTTTTCATATTTCAGGCCTTGGGGGCCAAAGTTCGAGATCACACCTTCGATATCTCGTGCTCAATTTCTTGTCCTCAATTTCACTCGGTTTTTGGACAAAAAGTGACTGCTCTCGAAGATGCGAAATTGTAGTTAAGAACTCGACAACGTGATCTCGAACTTAACGGGGGTAGTAGGCAATATTTCGCAAAAGAATAGTTCCTCCCCTATAGAGAAAGCAATCTCACCAGCACCCCACATCAGGGGAAAAGATATGACCTTAAAAGGGTTTACACATGTAAAGCAAATAGTATAGAGTCGCTCTCATATCGCCAGAAAAGTAATTCAGAACACATGCTTGGAGAAAGAATGCAGACAGGAAGACTCGCCGGAAAAATCGCTCTGATCACTGGAGCAGGCTCCGGAATGGGCAATGCCACCGCTCATGCCATGGCACAAGAAGGTGCAACTGTATATGCCACAGATATCTCGATTGAGAAGCTCGACGCAGAATACGCAGATACCAATATCACAGCCCTTCAGCTCGATATTTCTGATTCCGCAGCAGTCAAGGAAGTCTTTGCGCAGGTTGCCGCAGACCACGGCAAGCTCGACATTTTGGTTAATGCTGCTGGTGTCGCAATGCCTACCCGCGAGTCCACCCAACGAGTAGATGCCATCAACCACGCCATGGTTGAAGCAATGCAAAAGGGTGAAGTTTATAACCCAGAGTTCTTCGGCGGCATCACCGATGATGAATTTGATCGCGCCATGCGCATCAATCTCTACGGCACCTTCTACATGATCCGTGAGGCTATTCCACTGCTCAAAGCAGCAGGCGGCGGAGCAATCACCAACTTCGCATCCATCGCAGGCCTCGTGGCACTCCCCATGCCCGCGTATTACCCAGCGTCAAAGGCCGCGGTTGTCGGCATGACACGCGCCGCCGCAGGTGAGCTTGCACCATTTAATATTCGCGTCAATGCGCTGGCACCAGCAGGAATCAACACCGCCATGCTCAAGGGTTCTGGCGAAGACCACGCCAATGCACTGCTCATGATGCAGCCACTCAAGCGATTTGCAGAACCAGAAGAAATCGCTCAGACGCTGATCTTCCTCTCCTCTAATGATGGCGCCCACTACACCGGTCAGATTCTCTCGCCTTCCGGCGGAGCGTACCTCGCTTAAGCAACCACCACTTCAACACACGTTAAGGATAAGAAAATGGCATTTGATAAGCAGCAACTCAAGCGCGTCGAGGATGAAATCCAGCGCGATATCGACCGCGGCTTCAATGATGGTGTCAACATCATCGTTGCCCAAGGTGGCGAGATCGCACTTCAGGGCACCTATGGTTTCGCAGAGCGCGCCACCGGCCGCGAATCCAAGCGCGACGATGTCTACCGCATTCTTTCCCTGTCTAAGGGTTTCACAAACGGTGTCATCTACCGCGCACTAAGCGAAGGCAAGCTGGCGCTATCTACTCGCGTCATCGATATCATCCCAGAGTTCATGGGCACCGATCCTTTCCACATGATGCGCAAGGATCAGATCAACCTCTGGAACCTGCTCACCCACACCTCCGGTATGCCGTCCACTCCAAACCCAGGACTTGGACCAGATGGTTTCGGAAACCTCTCCAACGTTATTGCAGCTTTGGGTGCTGTCGATGCTGTGCACGATCCTGGCACTCAGGTTAATTACGCACCATCTATCAACCACGCACTCATGGGTGAAATGGCTCGTCGTGTCTACGGCTACGACCACTTCCGCGACCTCACCAATGACCTCATCTTTGAGCCACTCGGCATGACCGACACCGCCTTTGGTCTCCCTGCAGAACGCGAAGACCGCGTCGTTCCGCTCAAGGTTTATGTCGATCCAGAAGGCTTCCTGTCCGCAGATGATATTGAGTGCCTCAACGATGTCATCGCCGGCGAAAATGAAATGCCATGGGTCGGCGCAACCACCACCATCGACGATACCTTCAAGTGGGTAGAACTCCTGCGTCGCAAGGGTGAGCTCAACGGCGAGCAGCTCATCGGCAAGTCCATCATTGAAGAAGCCGCACGCATTCAGACCGGCGACATGATGAATGACCTCTACACCGTGGTCAACCAGGGTCGCGGCTGGCCTGCACCAAAGGGCAATATCGGGCTCGGCGTTGTCGTCTCCGGCGAAGGCCACGCACCAAATATGTTCGGCCCATTCGTGAACCCTGCAGCCTTTGGCAACAACGGTGCAGGTTCCACCCTCTACTGGGTTGATCCAGTCAATGACGTCACCTTCACTTTCCTATCCTCCGGCGTGCTCGACGAAGCAGACAACGTCGAACGTTTCCAGCGCATTTCCACCATGGTCGCCGCAGCGATTGTGTAACAAGGAGCCTCACACACCATGACCATGACCACCGGCAAATGCCCCGTCGCCCATAATTTCGATGCGATGGCCGATGATTACTACATCGACCCAGCAAAGTACCTGCAGCGTTTCAGTGAAGAAACTCCCACGTTCTTCTACCCACACATGAACGCGTGGATCGTCACCAAATATGACGATGCTGTTGATGTGCTCTCTGATTGGCAGCGTTTTTCTTCCAAGGCATCTGCCATTAGTGTTCCTGAGGAATACCAGAGCGAGATCTCCAGTGAACTGATGTCGCGCGTTATTCTCGGTTCTGATCCAGATGGGCACACCGTTGCTCGTGGTGTGGCGCAGCTTGGTTTCCTGCAGGCCGATATGGAAGCTCTGCGCCCGGAGATTGAATCCCGCGCGCACCGCATCATCGACACCTTTGAAGCTCAGGGCTCCGGCAACCTGCTGGAAGATTACTGCCTAGAGCTGACCACCCAAACTATTCTTGCGCACTTTGGTCTTGGCTACGAAGAAAAAGAATTCGTGCAGAACCTCCGTGATGATTTCTTCATGGTGCTCTCCTCTGCGCATGAGCCTTTTGAAGAACCACTGCGCTCCCAGGTGTGGACTCGCTACACCGAAGGCAATCTGCGCTTGCGTGAAATTATTGAATCACGTCGCAATTCCGAAGACCGCGACA
Organism: Corynebacterium crudilactis; assembly: GCF_001643015.1. Classification (NCBI taxonomy): domain Bacteria; kingdom Bacillati; phylum Actinomycetota; class Actinomycetes; order Mycobacteriales; family Corynebacteriaceae; genus Corynebacterium; species Corynebacterium crudilactis. Next base: position 344,395 of record NZ_CP015622.1, on the reverse strand, counting down.
TCATCTCCATGATGGCGAAGCAAAAGAACGACGCTGGCGAATATATTCTCAGCGCTGAGCAAATTGCCGTGCACATCACCGAGTTCGCGGCTGCCGGCACGGACACCACCGCGCAAGCGATGGCGAATGCGATTCTATTCCTGCAGGCAAATCCAGAAGCCAAAAATGATGCACTTCTAGAGCCTGAGCTGTGGCCACGAGTCTTCGAAGAAACTATCCGCCGCCGCAATTCTTCCACATTCACCGCGCGTCAGGCTACTAAAGATGTCATGATCGGGGACGTGGAAATCAAGGCCAATGACCGCGTACTCGTTGCTTTGACCGGTGCGAACACCGATCCAAGCCACACCCCAAATCCTTTTGATTTCGATATCCACCGCCCAGACTCAGAAGACCACTTAGGCTTTTCGACGGGCCGACACAAGTGCCTCGGCAATCCCCTAGCCCGAGTACAGGGTCCGACTGGCCTGAAGGTGTTGTACGAGAGGTTGCCGTCGATAAGCGTTGACGACCCGGAAGCCGTGGACTTCATTAAATTTGCCCTGCTGCCTGCGCGCCGCTCGCTTGAGGTGCATTGGGATATCGCAGATATCGAGCGCTCTAAGCAGCAACAGGTGCGTACGCTGAACCTCAGCATCGCCGAGCGCCGCGAAGAATCTGACGGCGTTATTTCACTGCGTCTGGTCCACCCTGATGGCGGCCAGCTGCCGCAGTGGAAGCCTGGCGCCCACATTGATCTGCATCTGCCGCTCGAGGATGCAGACGGCAACCCCACCGTGCGCCAGTACTCGCTATCCGGCGATCCACACGATCGCAGCAGCTACCGCGTTGCAATTCTGCGCGAAGTAGCTGGTCGCGGAGGTTCTGAAGCCGCACACGACAGCGTGCACACCGGCGATAGCATTACAGTGTCCTGGCCACGCAATAACTTCCGCTTCACCGCATCACAGAACTACACGTTCATCGCGGGTGGCATCGGAATCACACCAATTCTGCCGATGATCAAAGAAGCCGAAGAAAAGGGCGCCAACTGGAACCTGACCTACGGTGGGCGCAGCCTGGATACAATGGCATTCCGCGAAGAACTTGCAGCTTATGGCGAACGAGTGGAACTGATCCCCGCAGATCAAAAGGGCAATATCGATCTGAACTCACTGCTTGGTGAGCCAACAGAAAACACCCTGATTTACTGCTGTGGCCCAGAAGGCCTCCTCACCGCCGTGGAATCTGGAGCTAGCCACTGGGAGAAAAACTCCCTACGCCTAGAACGCTTCGCACCAAAGGAAATCACTCGCGATTACGAGGATGAAGCCTTCGAAGTCGAATTCACCGAATCCGGAAAAACCCTCACCGTGAGCGCCGATGAATCCATCCTCGACGCTGCCGCCAAGGCTGGTTTAACCGTTATTTCTTCCTGCAAAACTGGCACCTGCGGCACCTGTGAAACCCCCGTGGTCTCCGGCGAAGTAGACCACCGAGATTCCATCCTCACAGAAGCAGAGCAAGAGGCAAACACCACTGCCATGATCTGCGTCTCCCGCGCTGCCCAAGGCTGCCCGAAGCTAGTTCTCTCCCGCTAATTCGGCAGCTTCCGAGACTGGCCCAAGCAGTGTCATCCACTGCTTGACCAGTCCACGCAGCACCCCATCCTCATTTTCGTCATGACCTCGGCCGTAAAGGAAATAAAAATTACGGTCGAGGCTCATCACCAGCGCCGTAAACTCCTGTGCATTCGCAGGATCAAGCGCCACCCCAGGAAATTCCAAACTCAATTTCCGCAGCGTTTCCAACCACTGCGCTGCGATATCCGCATCACTAGTCATCGCCTTTTCAATGGCAGCGAACTCCACCCCATAGCGATTCCACAAACTTTTCATTTCCATCAGAAATTCATAAGTGGATTCCTCGGTATGCACCTTGCGCGCAAACAAAGGCTCAAACGGCCGATGGATTTCCGGCTGAATCTGCATCAAACGACCCAGAATAATCTGCGGTTTATTAGCAAAATACTGATATACAGTCACCCGACTAAACCCAGCACGTTGAGCAATCTGACTAATAGTTGTCGCTTCGAACCCAAGCTCAGCAAAAAGCTCAAACCCTGCATCAATGATGCTCTGGCGCGTAATCGCAGACTGTTCCTGACGCGTCGCCACTTCAACTCCTTAGTCATTATTGAAAAAACTTTAAGCATCCAATAATTGATATACGGCTGGCGTAATGCCCAGAGCCCACATAATCTACACGTCCCCGCATAGTACTGTCGGTACTCCCAAAATAGGAAACTTTTACCCTGGAATATTCATGGTGTGTGGTCGGTGTGTACTGAGTGTGTACCAAAATGAGCTAAGGTCACTCCCCTTTTCCTGGAGAGTGACCTTGAGCTGGGACTTTATTGGAGCCGCTTTGGGGAATCGAACCCCAGACCTTCTCATTACGAGTGAGACGCTCTACCGACTGAGCTAAAGCGGCACGGTATCTATACCGATTGGACACTTTACCCGATGAGATATTGAGTTCAATAATTCGGGGCGGTTAGGACACTTTATAGGCCTTGCGCAGGCGTCCTACCAGCGCATCCATCGCCACGATGGGGCGCACATTGAAGCCAAAAGATTCTCGACATTTAGAGATTGCATCAAGACAAGAAAGTAATCCTTCTTGAGTCACTTTGGTTGCCAACTCTTGAGACAGACCTTCCATATCTGGATGAGTAAGGCCCACTGGAGCTTGTGACGCCAGAATCAAGGCATCGCGGTAAATGCCAGCAAGATCTACCAGGGCAAGATCAAGACTGTCGCGGAGGAAACGGGTGCGACGGAGCTTGTGTTGATCTTCCAAAGCTTTGAAATCACCAGCGCCTCCCCTCACAGCTTTGTGGACGCCTTTTCCTTTGGCACCCATGCCGAGTGAAATTTTGAGGGATTCCAGCTCTGCTTCTTCTTTATCCTTATTGCTATCTTTGGCTTCGGTTTCCACCATCTTGACTAGGGTGTTGACAGCTCGGAATGCCGTATCGCCGTGGAAAATCAGCTCAGACAAGTTCAGGATGCTCGATCGCCTGCGTTGCGCTGCATTGTTATGGGCTAAGTGTCGCGCCCGCCCAATATGACCTCCAGAGGCTGCTGATGCCAGCTCTGCATCCGCTTGGCTGACATTGCCTTCAGCAACCAGGATGCGTGCTACTTCAGCGTTAGTGGGAGTCGGGATATAGAGGTGCCTGCACCGAGAACGCAACGTAATCGCAATATCCCGGGGATCTGTGGTGGGAGCACACAAAATCATCACGGTACTTTCGGTCGGCTCCTCTACCGTTTTCAGCAAGGCATTCGCTGCCTGCATGGTTAAACGGTCGGCATTTTCGAAAATAACAATGCGCCAGTTACCTGACACTGGGCTCACTGCTGCGGCTTTAATGACCTTTCGAGCAGCTTCCACACCAATGGATAGTTGCTGCGGAACGATGTGTTCAATATCTGGATGGCTTCCACCCATGGCAGCACGACAATCTTCACATTGACCGCAACCCACGACATCTGGATTCGAGCACACAAGAGTGGCAGCAAAAACCTTTGCGGCAACAGAACGACCCGACCCCGGAGGGCCAGTAAAAAGCCACGACTGAGCAAAACCAGAGTTGTGGATCATTTCGGGATTATCATTGGCTGCCCGTGCACGGGCACGCTCAGTGGTTCGGGCGTGGACAAGGACACGCGCGCTGGAGGCCGCGTCGAAAAGCGTTCTAGCCACTATTTTGGAGCCGGCGAGACTGTCAAACACACTCGAATTAGTCACGATCTCTACACTACTTCCTTGCTACTTCCTCGCGATGTCGCACTGGCACGTTAGAGTATTGGCATGAGTCGATTGCTGAAAGCACTGAAATGGCTGTGGGGTACCTCGTGGCCACTGTATGCTGCGACGGTACTTGGCACGAATGTCTTTGGCGCACTGGCAATTATGCTGTTTGTGCGCTTCCTCATTCCGCAGCCAGATGCATCCAATTTCAATGCCGAGATCTCCTATCTACCTGCGGTAGGTTTCGCCTACCTTGCCTTTGCCATCGTGGCTGGCATAGTGGTGACATTTTTGATGTTCCGCCCGGTACTTGATTGGCAACGACATCCAGAAGACCATGACCGGAATATGGTGCGCAATTTGGTCATGCGCATCCCCATCTACCAGGCGATTCTGTGCGCGGTGGTATGGCTCATTGGTATTGCGATCGCCACAGGAATCGCAGCAAGTGTATCGACAAGCCTGGCGTTGGTGATCGCTGCGTCCACGCTGATGGCCTGCGCTATCGTCGTGCTGCTCACATACTTGGAAGCAGAACGTCTTGTGCGTCCCGTCGCGGCTTCTGCACTGGCTCGCCGTTTTGAAGATTCCACCCTAGAACCACCAGTAAGCCAACGTCTGCGCGTGACATGGCTGCTAACTCTAGGCATTCCAGTATTCGGAATTTTGCTGCTCATTTTCGGCCATACTCAAGGCGTATTCGGCGGAGACGCCTCGAAGATTTTGCCCGCAATCGCAGCACTGGCCATTGCTTCGCTGCTCACCGGATACCTAGGAAACAGGCTCGTGGTGTCTTCTGTGGTGGATCCCATCCGTGAACTCCAAGAAGCCATCAACAGCGTGCGCCGCGGCGAACACGATGTCCAGGTCGATATTTATGACGGCTCCGAAATCGGCGTTCTCCAAGCTGGTTTCAATGAAATGATGCGTGGTCTGCGTGAACGCCAACGTGTGCGTGACCTCTTCGGCCGCTATGTGGGCACAGAAGTGGCACGCCGTGCTCTAGAAGAACGTCCAACTTTGGGCGGCGAAGACCGCAAGGTAGCTGTCCTTTTCGTCGACGTCATTGGTTCCACCACTTTTGCGGTCAACCACACCCCAGAAGAAGTCGTGGAAGCACTCAATGAGTTCTTTGAACACGTTGTAGAAGTTGTACACCGCAACAAGGGCGTTATCAATAAATTCCAGGGCGATGCTGCATTAGCAATCTTCGGCGCTCCCCTACCTCTTTCCGATGCCACCGGACATGCCCTGGCAGCTGCTCGTGAACTGCGCTCAGAACTGAAAGATCTTCAACTTAAAGCAGGAATCGGTGTCGCCACTGGCCATGTCGTGGCAGGACACATCGGCGGGCATGCTCGATTTGAATATACCGTTATTGGCGATGCAGTAAACCAGGCAGCCCGACTAACTGAAATCGCCAAAACCACTCCTGGCCGCACCGTCACCAATGCAGCCACCCTGCGTGAAGCCAATGAAGCAGAACAAGCTCGCTGGACTCTCATGAAATCCGTAGAGCTACGCGGACGCGGTCAAATGACTCAGATCGCGCGCCCAATCCGCCCTACTTTGGCGGACCGTTCTTAGCTTTTTGGTGTTATAAAAATCCCCTCGCTGTGTTCGGCGAGGGGATTTTTTAATGCAACAGACTAGGTGAATTCTACAAACCGGACACAGAGACCAAAAGGAACCCGACATCTGACTTCTTGGTCACCTGGGTTGGTTCGACTCTCTGAAACCAGACTGGGTGACCAAAGATCAAAATTCTGACTAAGTTTTGGTCGCCTGGGCTGTTTAGCCACCCTGTTTGGCCTAAAAGAAAAGCTCTACTTGCTAAACAATCCGTCTACTAAAAGCAGCTGCGCAATCGTATAAGTTCCCATGACCATGCCATCGGCGCATTGTGCAGCAGGCGTGCCCTCTGAAAGGAACATTTCACGGGCAAATAGGACTGCGTCAGAGATCAGGAACAAGTTTCCTCCGTGTCCAAGACCAAAGCTTGCTGGGACTGAAGAATCGTGCAGGTGGGGATCATCCGCAAGCAATGATGTCGTGGCAAGCAGGCCACCATAGCTCAGCACCATGGGTACTAGTTTGGGTTCGCGAAGTGCGGCGAATCCGGCTGCGGCAGCTAGAGGGACAGCTCGAATGGTGGTGCGCAGCGTGCTTGGTCGTGCACCTTTAGCCAGCAATAACGTGATGTATGCAGCGTGATTGATGGCGAAACCGGCAGCACCTTGGGGCAAAGAGTTGGGTTTCATCAACACCAGATCTCCTGCCCAGCCGCCGCCAAGTCCAGCGATGCCGAGGGCTTTTTCACCTGGTGTGTGGGAAGAACGCAGTACTCTGCCTGCTAAAAGTGGCATGAGTACTGGTTTGCTTAGCTTCTTCGCTCGCGCAACTCCGAGTAGGCTTGCGCCAATGTTGATGCTGGCAGCTGCTACAAAAGCAGCTCGCTCGGGTTCAGAGGCAGACTTGGCTACGGCTTTCACCAAGGCAGTTGCGCCCTGGCGTGTCTTGGTCACGAACCCGTTCAACATTGTTTAAGACTTCTTCCTGGTGCCGGCCTTCACCACGTTCTTAGTGGTTTTTGGCGGCGCCTTCTTTACCGTCTTCTTCGCAGCGGTTTTCTTTGCTGGCGCCTTCTTTACCGTCTTCTTCGCAGCGGTTTTCTTTGCTGGCGCCTTCTTTACCGTCTTCTTCGCAGCCGTCTTTTTAGCAGCCTTCTTTACGGTCTTCTTCGCTGGAGCACCGCCATCGGCAGCTTCCTTGGCGCGGCGTTCAGATAAAAGCTCATTGGCTCGCGCATCGGTCAAGGATTCTGGAACATCGCCCTTGCGCAGCGAAGCATTGGTGGTGCCGTCGGTGACATAAGGGCCGAAACGACCATCCTTGACGGTCATTGGCTTGCCGGAGACATCGTTATCGCCCAGTACCTTCAATGGTGGCTGTGCTGCTGCACGTCCACGGCGCTTTGGTTCAGCGTAGATGCGGCGAGCTTCATCCAGAGTGATGGTGAAGATCTGTGCTTCGCTGGATAGCGAGCGAGAATCGCTACCCTTTTTCAGGTATGGGCCATAGCGACCGTTTTGGGCAGTGATGACTTCGTTATCGGCAGGATCAACGCCCACTTCGCGTGGCAGGGACAGCAGCTTGAGTGCCTCTTCAAGCGTGACAGTTGCTGGTTCCATCCCGGTGAATAGGGACGCAGTTGCTGGCTTGAGGTTTTCCTCTACCAACTGGTTGATGCGCTTTTCTTTTTGGTTTGCGGCCGTTTTGGTTTCCCAATTCTTTGGACGCATACCATCGGTGGCGCGCTGTTCATCTTCAGCCTTGCGTTCAGCAATAACGACTTCTTCGGCTTGGGCTTCTGCACCTTCGCGTTCAGATTCGGTGACTTGCTCAATCACATAAGGACCGAAACGCCCTTCCTTAGCCACCACGGTGCGTCCGTTGTTCGGGTTGGTGCCTAGTTCACGTCCGCCCTGAGGGGTTGCGAAGAGCTTTTCTGCCACTTCAAGAGTCAGCTCATCAGGTGTGGTTTCTTCTGGCAGGTTGGCGCGCTGGAATTCTGGGTCGCCTTCCTCAGTGGTGCCTACGATGCGTTCGATATATGGACCATAACGTCCAACACGAACGTTGACGGCACGGCCTTCGGAGTCGTCGAAAAGCCTCAGTGAGTTCACCGAGCGGGCGTCGATATGCTCCAGGTTGGCGTCGACAAGCGCCTTGAGGCCCCCCTGTCGCGCAACTGATTCCGCCATGGAATCATCCGCGTCGGCATCGCCGAAGTAGAAACCGTTAAGCCATTCGGTACGGCCCTCGCGGCCGGCGGCGATATTGTCCAGCTCGTCTTCCATGGAGGAGGTGAAATCATAATCCACCAGGGAGGTGAAGTTGGCTTCCAGCAGCCCAACCACGGCAAATGCCACCCAGGATGGGACCAGCGCGTTGCCGCGGGAGTAGACGTAACCGCGGTCCTGGATCGTCTTAATAATCGAGGCGTAGGTGGAAGGTCGACCGATGCCGAGATCTTCCATCTTCTTCACCAGCGATGCTTCAGTGAAACGCGCAGGTGGGTTGGTGCTGTGTCCATCGGCTTCGAGACCAAGAACCTTGAGCAGATCGCCCTCAGACAGCAGGGGCAGGCGCTTTTCGGCGTTGTCTGCAACATCGCGGCCATCGGCGGTGCGGGTGGTTTCCACATATGCGCGCAGGAAGCCCGGGAAAGTGAGGGTACGACCAGTTGCGTTGAACTCCGTCTTTTCACCGCTTGTTGCGGTGCCACTGATGGTGACCTTCATAGACGTGCCCTTGGCATCGGACATCTGGGAGGCCACGGTGCGCTGCCAAATCAGTTCATAAAGCTTAAATTCTTCTGCATCCAGCTGGCTGTGCAGCTGACCTGGGGTGGCAAAAGCTTCGCCAGCTGGGCGAATCGCTTCGTGCGCTTCCTGGGAGTTTTTTACCTTGCGGTCATAAGTACGCGGACTCGGCGCAACGTACTCCGGGCCATAAAGCTCCAGCGCCTGATCGCGAGCAGCCTTCAACCCCTGCGCGGACAAGGACGTGGAGTCGGTACGCATATAGGTAATATGGCCGTTTTCATACAAGCGCTGCGCAATACGCATCGTGCGCTCAGAGGTAAAGTGCAGCTTGCGGCCGGCTTCCTGCTGCAGCGTAGAAGTCATAAATGGTGCATAAGGGCGACGGGTATAAGGCTTCTCTTCCACCCCGGACACGGCCATTTCCTGTCCGTCCAGAGCCTGAGCCAAGGCCTCAGCGCGCTGCTTATCGACGACAACTGCTTCCGAGGTCAGCACTCCCCGATCATTAAAATCGCGTCCCTGAGCAACACGCTGCCCATCAATCGTGGACAAACGCGCAGTGAAAGCAGAAGGATTATCCTTATCCGACGCAGTGTTTGCACCGGTACTGAATTCTGCAGAGAGATCCCAATAATCTGCAGACACAAACGCCATGCGCTCGCGTTCACGTTCCACAATCACACGTGTTGCTACCGACTGCACGCGACCAGCAGACAACCGTGGCATAACTTTCTTCCACAGCACTGGAGAAACTTCATAACCGTAAAGACGGTCCAGAATACGGCGGGTTTCCTGCGCATCCACCAGATTCTCATCTAGTTCACGAGTATTTTCCGCAGCCGCCAAAATTGCTGGCTTTGTGATCTCGTTGAACACCATGCGGCGCACAGGAACAGTTGGCTTCAACACCTCAAGGAGGTGCCAGGCAATAGCTTCACCCTCACGGTCGGGGTCTGTTGCCAGAAGAAGTTCATCAACCAGCTTGAGCTTGGTTTTCAGATCCGCGACTTTTTTCTTCTTGTCAGGGCTGACCACATACAGCGGCGCGAAACCATGATCGGTATCCACACCCAAGCGCGCCCATGGCTCTTTTTTGTACTTCGCAGGAATATCAGCAGCACCGCGCGGCAGATCGCGGATATGACCAACCGAGGCTTCGACGATGTAGTCGTTGCCTAGGTAGGGCTGGATCTTTTTAGCCTTGGTCGCCGACTCGACGATCACCAAGTACTTCTTATTCGATCCTTTTTCGCCCACTGCATTTGCTTTACCTGCGGTGTCTGCCACGGGAATGCATCCCTCTCGTTAACTGCCTTGCCTCGCTGAGTCTTGTACAACACCCAGAAAGACACTGTTTACTATTGCGTGTGTTCTACCTACTGTGCCCAAATTTATCGAACACGTAAACGTTCACTCTTGGAAAGCATAACCACAAGTGTGTAGCTTTCACTGAATCCGGTGCCCTTCATGGGGGAAGCACACCACTTTAAATTGTTGGACCCCGACACTTTTATACGTCGTGTTTCCCTAACACGGTACACAGTATTAATAGGGTCTCCTGCACACCCTAGGCAAATTCCTGCGATTTTCCTACAGTTCTAGAGTTTTTCCCGCGATCCTAGTAATTCAGAGGCTTGCTACCCCCGCAGTTAGGCTTTCTCATGCATGTCACCTGCGTGTTGGCACGCGCCGATTTAAGGGGTCAATTTTCAAGAATGGGCAGCCGCACCAAAAGGATCGCGGGAGGCGCTTAAAATCGATTCTGGAGGGACACTTTTCTTAGGCTGCAAAAGTGCTTTTTGGCTAAACCGGACACAGCGACCAAAAATGGGGATTCCGGGCCAAGTTTTGGTCGCCCTGTCTGGTATCCACAACTCGGCACCAGACAGGGCGACCAAGAAGTCAGATGCTGGGTTCCTTTTGGTCGCTGTGTCCGGTTTTCAGAATCTGACCCCTCACATCGATGAGACAACCCACTCAAAAAAACGCCCAAAGCAGCCTGCGGCCCATCATCTTCTACAGCCATTTTGGGTATTAAAAAAACCGGCAACATAAGCTACCGGTTTTCACATCAGTTGGGATTAGACTGCACGAACAGCCTGAGCCTGGAGACCCTTTGCGCCTTCGCCGATTTCGAATTCGACGAGCTGGTTCTCCTCGAGGGTACGGAAGCCGTTGCCCTCAATTTCGGAGTAGTGGACGAAAACGTCAGCGGATCCGTCGGAAGGAGCGATGAAGCCAAAGCCCTTCTCTGGGTTGAACCACTTAACAGTGCCCTGTGCCATATGTCTTACCTTTACTAATTGGAATTACTACCGGGTTCGATGCGACACCCTTGCCATGCGAGAAGTGCAGCATCTGGCCGTTTTTAAACGAACGCTGACGGTATAAATATCGAACGCTCACGTCTATCCTTGCGAGCGTTAAACACTGCGCATTGAAACTGCGACCTGGGAACAAGTCTGTCATGTTTACACCCCGAGCGATAGTCTATATTGAATTTGTTTTAAGTTTTGGCAGGTCAATCCGGTTTAAACAGTTTAACGAAAGGGGTAAAACCTTGAATACCCCCGATTTTGAGCAGGAAAAGAATCACGGTATAAAGCAGGTCTCTTATCTCTTCGGAGAAGAGCTCTCAGAGGTCATTTCCAAGCGTTATTCTGAATCCTCACTCACCCATCTGGTAACACTCCCCGCGTCGAAGGCGACCTACGAAAATTGGCCCGACTGGGTGCCCTCGACACTTCGTTGTGCGTTGCAGGATCGTGGTGTGGAAAACCTCTTTGCCCATCAGGCACGCACTGCAAGCCTCGCCTGGTCTGGCCAGCATGTTGTGGTTGCCACAGGTACTTCTTCAGGAAAATCTCTGGGCTATCAGCTGCCTATTTTGTCAGCATTGGGTACCGATCCCACGGCTTGTGCATTGTATATAACTCCCACCAAAGCACTTGGTTCAGATCAATTAACCTCTATCTCCGCGCTGCTTCAAGATATCCCGGATTTTCACCCCATCAATCCTGCCCCCTATGACGGCGATACCCCGGGCGAGGCACGATCCGGCATTCGTGAGCTCAGCCGTTTCGTGTTCACCAATCCCGATATGATTCATGCGTCCATGCTGGCTAATCATCCACGGTGGGCACGTGTACTCCGCCATTTGAAGTTCATTGTGATTGATGAATGCCATGCGTATCGCGGTGTTTTTGGGGCGAATGTATCCATGGTGATGCGCCGTTTGCTGCGTATCGCTGCATTCTATGGGTCCCACCCAACGGTTATTCTCGCCTCTGCGACCAGCTCAGACCCCGAGATTCATGCATCCAGGTTGCTTGGCACATCAGTTATCGCAGTCACCGAAGATGCCGCTCCCACTGGTGAGCGCACGATCATGTTGTGGGAACCCGGTTTCATCGACGGTGCCGAAGGCGAAAATGGTGCTCCGGTGCGACGTGCTGCCAGCACCGAAGCGGCTAATATCATGGCCACGTTGATTGCCGAAGGAGCGCGCACACTTACATTTGTTCGGTCTCGTCGACAAGCAGAAATCGTGGCCCTGCGCGCGCAGGAAGAGCTCAGCACCCTGGGGCGCCCGGATTTTGCCCGCCGCATCGCCTCCTACCGGGCGGGATACCTGGCAGAAGACCGCCGCAAATTGGAAAGAATGCTTGACGACGGCTCCCTCCTCGGTGTCTCCTCCACCAATGCTTTAGAACTCGGCATTGATGTGGGCGGACTCGATGCTGTTGTCACCGCCGGCTTCCCTGGAACTGTCGCCTCCTTTTGGCAGCAAGCTGGACGTGCCGGCCGACGTGGTCAAGGTTCCCTTGTCGTCTTAGTGGCCCGCGATGAACCGATGGATACCTATTTGGTCCATCATCCTGAAGCGCTTTTAGACAAACCCGTGGAAGCAGCGGTCTTTGATCCCACCAACCCACATGTCATCCGTGGCCATATTTACTGTGCTGCGGTGGAAAAACCCCTCACAGAACCTGAAATCGCAGCCTTTGGTGCCGAAAAAGTAGTGGCAGAATTAGAAGCTGAAGGGCTCCTCCGCCACCGCCCTCGCGGATGGTTCGCGGTGGAAAAACCCGCAACAGATAACGCCGATGAACTCAGTCCTGATGTCGCGCACCAACAAGTCAGCCTGCGTGGTGGTTCCGGCACTGAATTCATGATCGTGGATATCAGCGATGGCCGTCTTTTAGGCACCATCGATTCCGCCAAAGCCATGTCACAAACCCATCCCGGCGCGGTATATCTCCACCAGGGTGAATCTTTTGTGATTGATGAGCTGGATTTGGAGGAGCATTTGGTGTTGGCACGTCCGGAGTTGCCGGAGTACACCACCTATGCGCGCAGTGACACTGATATTCGTATCACTGCGGCTCCTACAGATGAGGAAGTCTTTGATGCCGGGGGTGGGTTGTGGGTTGCCAATGTGGATGTTCAGGTCACGGATCGTGTGACTGGCTATGTCACGAAGCTTCCGGATGGGACCACGTTGGATGCGACTCCGTTGTATCTACCTCCTCAGGTTCTGCATACGCGTGCGGTTGCGTACACGATTGATCCACTTGCTCTTGATGCGATGGGGATTTCTCCGGCTGCTATTCCTGGTGCTCTTCATGCTGCTGAACATGCGGCAATTGGTATGTTGCCGTTGCTTGCCACATGTGATCGTTGGGATATTGGCGGTGTTTCCACAGCGCTGCATCCGGATACGGGTTTACCTACGGTTTTTGTCTATGACGGCATGGACGGTGGGGCTGGTTTTGCTGATTCTGGTTTTAGACGTTTTGCGCAGTGGATTGAGGCCACATTTGAGGTGGTGCGCAGCTGTGGTTGTGAATCGGGTTGTCCTAGCTGTGTGCAGTCTCCCAAATGTGGCAATGGAAATAATCCGCTGGATAAGGCTGGTGCCATGAAGTTGCTGGGGGCGCTGGTGACGTTGTTGGGAACGTCATAGCGGTCCGGCTTTGGCACGAGCGTGTTGTCCGCGTACAGCGACTACCACGGTGAGATCCTCCCCAGCAGTGGTGCAGGTGTGTAGCTCTGCGTTGTTGGCTTCAGCGATGTGTTGGGCAGTGGTGCAGGCAACCGCCGGCAGGTCACCGCGGGCAAAGGCATAGGCGCCAGCTACAGCGGAGAGATCTGCTGCCACCTGTGCTTGTTCTTTGTCCACGAGGTTTCCGGCTTGCCAGGCAAGTGCGGCAAAAAGGCTGATTAAGATCGCAGCGATACCGGCGCTGGCAACTGTCATGTAGCCGTCTTCGTTAGTTTTCCACTGGGAAAACCGCACGTGCACTCACCTCGCCAAAAGGTGCTGGGATGGTGGCGGTGGCAGTGAGCATGCCGCTTATTTCTTGTACGTCGAGTTGTCCTCGTGTGGGTTCAAAATGTTCCCCAATGGCATGGGCCCTGGCAGCTGCTCCCGCAGTATCCACTGCGGCCAAATAGGCTGCCAAGGTTGCCATTGCGGCGATAATCAATCCGCACACGATAACCAAGGAAGACAGCGCTAGCGCAGCCTCGACGCTGACTGATCCGTCATCGCTGCGCAGTCGTGGTGGAGGATCCCGCTGGTTCTGGTCGCGCATCAGTTATGGTCTCGCGCTTAGAGCATCGTTGATAATGGATTCAAATGCAGAAGACACGGCATCACTATTGACTACCATGTACAACACTGCTGCCAGAGCTGCCGCAGCTAGGGTTCCGAGGGCGTATTCGACGGTGGTGAGCCCGTCTTCTTGGGTTAATACTGCGCGTGCTCGACGGGAAAGTTGGTGTGTGTGAATGGACATGTGGGATCTTCTCCTTGAGATTTTTGTGATTTAGAAATTGATGAGTTGCGTACCCAAGCTGAGCACCACTGGCGCCAGCCCAACGATCATGAATGCGGGAAGGAAACACAGCGCTAGTGGCAGTGCGATGAACACTCCTGCGCGTTCGGCAGCTGCTGTCCTGCGATCACCGGCAGAGGACAGCAGGGCAACGGCAATGTTTCTGCACCCGCTGCTCAATGCACTGCCGGAACGATGCGACACGGTAGCAAGGTTGGCTACTTCATCGAGTCCATCAATGTGAGCCATTAATGAAAATGCTTGTGGGGCACTCACACCTATCGATAACAACGCCACTACATGTGTCCATATCTGCCGGTGGGATACTGCTGCGACACGAGCAACCACTTGGGCTGCATCACGCGTGTTTAATCCCGCATCCAAACATGCTGAAAACAATTCGATATCTGCGGAGACATCTATGGGATCAGCAATGCGAAGCTTTGTGGGGCCAGCTCGGATACGCAGGTTTTTATATCGTTTGAGGCGAAGTAATCCACCACGGTTTCCAGGGTGAGGGGCCGAAACAACCATGCTGATGGAGGCAAGCAGCAGCGCCATGAACAGAGAACTCATAATGGGCTCGCGCTCTGCAAAATCTTGTGGGTGATCACAAATCCGGCGGCATCCAACCCAACGCCCACCACCAGCAGTAAGCCTCCAATCCCTCCACCAGTGAGTATGCCCAAAGGGTTCGCGCCCATCGCAGTGCCCATGAGCACTCCTACCAGTGGCAACACTGTCAAGATCACTGCAGTAGCTTGCGGACCTTGGAGCGCTGCTTTGGTAGATTCTCGATGGCGTTGTTTGGAAGAAATACGGGAACGCATCTGATCAATGAGAGCGACGAGCGGAATGCCGTGTCTTTCGGAGGTTTCCCAGAGATGGCCGAGGCGTTGTAGATCGGGGACGGGGGCGTCGATAAGCACTTTCGGACCGCTTCCACCCGACCGCGCTTGCCGCGCTGCGGTCTGGAGCACTGGGCCGATGTGGTTGTCTTGCGCGGTATTAGCCAGTGCGTAATCCATCGCATCAACCATGGTGAGCCCGGCGCGTAGGTTGCCGGCACACAGTCCGAGGAAACTTGCGAGAAGGTGAGATTGTTTAGCATCACGTGCCATCGTGTGGGTGCTGCGCAGGTACCAGCTCAAGACTGCGGCGATGATAATGCCAGCTGTCATGGTGTAGGCATCGACAACGATAAACAGTGTTGTCGCCAGGGCAAATAATGCCAGCAGTGCGAGAAGGTGGATATTATTTCCAGGTCTCACAGAGGTGGTACGACGGCTCGGACCTGTTGAGCCAGTGCCAGATATCCAGACGGCGAATCCTAAAATTCCTAGTGCATAAGCCATGCCGTGGCCTCGTTTTCTTCGTACACACCATGGTCGATATCCCACACCACCTGGGCAGTAACAGGATTGCCCTGCAAAACTCCCAGCTGGGCAAGCCGCCGGCCAGAAGCAGTGTGCTTCATGACAAGAACAATGTCTACGGCTGCAGCAAGTTGTGAGTGCAGTGCCATGCGGCCCAAACCACCCGTTGCCGCCAGGGCTTCCATGCGGGCGGGGACTTCTGCAATGGAATTGGCGTGAATTGTGCCCGCCCCACCGTCATGCCCTGTGTTCATGGCAGCGAGTAGATCCACTACCTCAGCACCACGAATCTCACCAACAACAAGTCGATCCGGTCTCATGCGCAAAGATTGTTTCAACAAATCCGCCATGGTCACGGCTCCTGCACCTTCCACATTTGCCTGACGCGAGACCAAGTTAATTGTGCTGGGGTGGGATGGATGCAGCTCGGCCGTATCTTCAATGCAGACGATGCGCTGGTCATGCGGCACCTCAGTGAGCAGCGCAGATAGCAAGGTGGTTTTTCCTGTTCCTGTGCCACCAACGACCAGAAAAGAACGCCGCTGTGTAATGATATTTCGCAGCGCGAGCGCAATATCTTCTGGAACAGTTCCGTTGTGGATGAGATCGTCGAGCGTTAAACGTGCTTGCCGCAGCACGCGCAAACTAATACATGTCCCGGATTCCGCCAATGGTGCCAACATCGCGTGGATACGCAGGACGCTGCCATCATCCCTGGAGATACGCCCATCAGCAAAAGGCTGCGCATCATCCAAACGCCTGCCACATGTCAACGCCAACCGCGTAGCTAACCGGCGCACGGCATCTTCGGAGCCAAGATCCAAGTCGGTCTTTTCCACCCCACGACCTCGATCAATCCACACGCTGTGATGCCCATTAACCAACACATCTGTCACCCCAGGAGTAGCAAGCAAAGCTTCCAACGGACCAACGCCAACCGAATCACTCCGCAATCGACGCAACACTGTCACAATGTCTTCATTGCTGATGATCACCCCGGCGTGCTCCCGCACGATACTGGCGATTTCTGCCGATGTGGGCGCCTCCTTTTGAGTGGCAATAATTCTTTGCACCGCTTCCACCACGCCATCAATATCCACCATCACGCCAACACCTCCCCCAGGACGGCATCGCACGCGGTGCTTAACACCCGCGGCAAGGAGCCACTCAAACCATGCATTTCTACCGATTTAGCCAATTTGTGAATAGAACCGATTTCAGCAGTGATCTCCACACCCAAAATCTCCTCGACTTCTGACACATCCAAACCAGACCAACCGCGGTGCCTCAACACACACGTGATGGGCACATGAAATTGTTGTAATTCCAGATAAAGCGCCCGAGCTGCAGCAACAGCCCGCACCTCTGCCGGAATAACTAGAACAAGATGCGTCAATCGCCCCACAAGATCTTCATCCAGCTGCTCTGCATGCAGATCCACAATCGCATCAATCGGCTGATCCGCCTCCACAAAACAATCAATAGCTGCAGAAACATCCTGCGAAGACAACACAAAAGGATCCAAAATAGTAGAACGCGCCGTAGATAACACCACCACAGAATCAGGAGTACTCGGCAACGCTTTCAGTACATCAGCAGCCTGCACAGTGCCCCGACGCACACCCACATCCGGCCAGCGCGCGCCGGGGGCATCTTCTACCCCTAATAACAGATCAATACCCCCGGAGGAAGGAACCCCATCTATCAACACCGTGGTGGCCGATACTGCCCGGCGTTTCGCTAATGCTGCAGCTAAGGTGCTTGCCCCGGTTCCACCCACTGCCCCAACCACACCAATCATGTGGCCTGCGGCAACCGCAATCTGTTTATCATTTCGGCCTAGAGCACTCAGCAATTCTCCCGCTTGGGCAGGCAACAGTATCGCTTGCTCCGCATGGATTGCCATGGCTGTTTTCCAATCGGAGGGGCCTGGATCAGAATCCAGCAAAAAGACTCTGCTGCGCCGCTTCGCATTGTTTATCTGCGCTGCCACCGCTGCATCGATAAGAACCGCTGAGGCACGGTGAAAATGCCTGGTGATATCTCCAATATGTGTTGTTTCAATAACTGGCCGTCCCGTTGCCGCAGCCACATGCATTGCTTCTGGGTGAAGGACTGGATCTTCCACTGCGATAAGTATTGCTTGGTTCGTCGTGCTGTTCATAGCCACCACTGTGCTGCGGCGTTTAAGTTCCCACAACGTTGCTATCTCAGGGCTGTGGATAACTTACTCTTTAAGCTCTTTTCAGCCCCAAGCCTGTGGATAATTTCTACGTTGAGATACATGACTGCAGATAATCTGCTAGGAAAATCTGGAATGTTACTAGAAAATAAGGGACGGCCCGCGCCTCG
This sequence comes from Corynebacterium crudilactis, assembly GCF_001643015.1. Classification (NCBI taxonomy): domain Bacteria; kingdom Bacillati; phylum Actinomycetota; class Actinomycetes; order Mycobacteriales; family Corynebacteriaceae; genus Corynebacterium; species Corynebacterium crudilactis. Next base: position 326,701 of record NZ_CP015622.1, on the reverse strand, counting down.
GGGGGGGTGTGCGCGGGCCGTCAGTAACCCGGCAACGGGGGGATTGTGCCGGGGCAGGCCACACAGTATATCGGGGCCTTGCACCTGAAATTATGGCATATCAAACGCCACAAGACAACATCAAACCCGATTATTCATTCGAATAATGTGATTCATAAAGACTGCTGCAAATCACGCTCCAAACAGCCCCACAGCACGCCCAAAAGGAAGTCACTTGAATCACATTGGCCACATGAGTTTCAGCTGAGGTCTTGGAAAGTTATGAAAAGGCGCTAAACTGTGCCATGTGAATCAGCCAGATCCAGCCCCGAAACCACAGGGCCTAGATACCAGCACCCCCACAAAGGTGGCTGCGTTTTTTGATCTGGATAAAACAATTATTGCGATGAGCTCCACCTACGCCTATGGCCGTGAATTTATGAGCAGCGGGCTCATCTCACCTGTGGAAGCACTGCAATTAAGCCTCGCGCAAGCAACCTATATGGTCGCCGGCCACACCAGCGAACAAATGGATAACACTCGCGATCAGCTCACTGCCATGATCCGTGGCTGGGATGTGCAACAAGTACGTTCCATCGCTGAGGAGACCATGCATACGGTGGTCACGCCCACTATTTATGCGGAAGCACGTGAACTGATCGAACACCACCAAGAACTCGGCCACGATGTCATCATCATTTCTGCATCGGTAAAAGAGCTCGTGGAGCCCATCGCCAAAGAACTTGGTGTAGAAAAAACTGTCACCACTATTTTGGAGTCCGAGGACGGTCTCTACACCGGTGACGTGCTCTTCTACTGCAAAGGCGCTGCCAAAGCGCAGTCCATTTTAGACCTAGCAAAAGCCCATAATTACGACCTTTCCCAAAGCCACGCCTACTCAGATTCCTTCACCGATCTCCCCATGCTAGAAGCAGTCGGAAATCCGACAGCGGTCAACCCAGATCGCGCACTTAAAAAGATCGCCCTGGAACGCGGATGGAAAATCTTAAGCTTCAAAAACCCCGAACCACTGTTTCAAATGCCCAGTACTCGCGAGGTCAGCATCGGCACCGGAGTGGTCGCGGGCATTGCAGCGGTAGCTGCAGGTAGTATTTGGTGGATGAGACGCGCGCGGCACGGTTCGGCCTAAACCTCACCTGTACAAGCCTTAGGGCATGGTGGGTGGGTGCGTCGACAAGCATGGATTAATATGTATTTCGAATGTCTGGTCACGATAAACTTCACCCAAGATGAGATTTCGTGGCACGATTGGGAATAACGAACGCTAATTTTAAACACTGGAGGAGCTTCCACGTGAGCAACAAAGATGGCCTTTTTACAGACGGTAGCAGCACTTTTGCACCGAAAGTAGACTCAATTCCCCTCAGCGATGTGGACACCAGCGTGAGCGGTGAAGCCTCAATTGGCACACTGATGTCCAACGCAACATCCCAGATGTCCAGCCTTTTCCGTGCTGAAGTCGAGCTAGCTAAGACTGAACTTGCAGGCGAAGCAAAGAAAGCTGCTATCGGCGGCGGTGCATTCAGCGTTGCTGGAGTTATCGCTTTGTACAGCTCTTTCTTCTTTTTCTTCTTCGTCGCAGCGCTGCTGTGCCTCTGGATTAAGCCGTGGGCAGCATTTTTGATCGTGTTCCTGTTCATGCTCGTTATCGCAGCTTCCCTGGCGCTGTTCGGCTGGCGCAAGGTGAAGAAGATGGGGGCACCGAAAAACACCATCCAATCGGTCAATGAGCTGAAGAACCTTGTTCCAGGTCAGGCCACCGAGAAGCTAGAGCGCGCTAACCAGCGCGGCCTCTACACCGCTGCATCTTTCCACAGCCCTGGCGCTGTAACCGACAAGCACTAAAAATTAGGAGACTTCGATGGCCCTTTTTAGCTTGTCGACGTCTCCCCTCACCCGTTTCATCCCCGGCAACCGTTCCAAAACCGCAACCGCCCAACGGCGCCTTGCCCACACGATCGCCTCAATTGAGCGTTCCCCTGGAATCGTTGCCCTCGATGGACCATTCACCCATGACCACGTTTCCGTCCGTGGCATCCGCCTCCATCTAGCTGAGGCAGGCTCCCCCACCAACCCCTTGGTTCTTTTGATCCATGGGGCTTTTGGCGGTTGGTACGATTTCCGCGATGTCATCGGACCACTTGCAGATGCAGGTTTCCACGTCGCAGCCATTGATCTCCGCGGCTACGGCATGTCTGATAAGCCCCCAACTGGTTACGATCTCCGCCACGCCGCCGGTGAAATCAGCAGCCTTATCGCAGCTCTTGGCCATGATAATGCGTTTCTGGTCGGCTCCGACACCGGTGCTAGCATCGCATGGGCTACCGCCTCGATATACCCAGAGCGAGTCAACGGACTGGTATCCCTCGGCGCCATCCACCCCCTGGATATGCGTCGCGCCATCCGACGCAAACCTTATCTCCACCTGGCAGATATCGGCCGTTTGCTTCTTTTCCGCGTTCCGACGTTGCTCCACAAAGCATTTCATTTTTCCGTCTCCCGTGTGGCACGGCGAGAAATCGCCAACAACACCTCCCCGTCTTATCAGCGCAGCAACGCCTTCACCGATACTGTGCGATTGCGTAAAAAAGCCCTGTCCATCGATCACACCACCACGCCGATTATCCGCACCAATCGATATTTGGTCGCAGGTCTACCGAGCAAAAATGCACGGAACACCATTTCTGCACCGGTGCTGATCTTGAAAACAAACACGAGGCGTTGGGAGCATCTGGCCACTACCGCCAGAGCTCGCGTCACAGGAGCCATGACAACAATTGCCATTCCCGGTGGCTTTGAGCTGCCCTATTTGGAGCATCCAGCGGAGTTCGCCGCAACGATTGCCAAGTTTGCACGCTCGGCAGTATAAAAACCAGACCAGGTGACCAAAGAGACCTTTAAACAAGAAGGCTTCGATCGCTCAGTCTGGTCGCTCAACCAAGGAACCGGACACAGCGACCGAGATCCGAGGGATCTCTAAAGATTTGGTCACCTGGTCTAGTTTTCTCCGAATAGCAGAAAAACCGGGGCTCTCCACAACGGCCGTTTAAGAGCTTTAAAGGATCTCCCGCACCCTTTTACCCATAAACTTGGTTACAGGGTCTTAAAACAGCACACAGCATTGGTAATACCTCGATGCTTAAGAGACCGCGCACTGCATGGTGTCCACCGGCTGAGTCAGTGCGGAAATATCACCAATGCGGTTCCGTACCTCTTCGGCAGTGAGTACATATCCGGTATCGGAACCATCAATCGCTGCACCAAACACCACGCCCACTACTTCTCCGGCCTCATTCGCCATAGGGCCACCAGAGTTTCCAGACTGAATGGAACCGCGCACAGAATAAGCCTCGCGCTCATGCTGACCATTGGCATAAATATTGCTGCCGGTGATCATGATGCGCTCGCGGATTCGTGCTGGCGAAGCATTAAACGGTCCAGATTGTGGGAATCCCATGACGATCGCTTCATCGGACGTTGCTAACGGCATAGAAGCCCAGGGCAGTGGATCAAGGCCAAGGTCAGGGCTGTACAGCACAGCAATATCTACATCTGGATCATAGAACACCACTTCAGCAGAACGCGTGCCGATCATCGTATCGAGACTTACCGTAGAAGTACCTGCAACCACGTGCGCGTTGGTCACCACATAATCTGGTGCTGCCACGAAACCAGATCCCATGAGTCGGCGACTACATTCTTGGGCATCGCCCATCACGTGGATGACGGAAGGTCGCATGGCTTCTACGAGTGCGACGTTGTCCACGTTAATTTCTGGCGCATCTACTTCTACAGAAGATCCGCCAGTAAATGGTGAAATCAGTGGTGGAAGGCCTGATTCGCTGAGCATTGCAGCAATTTTTGAAGGCAGCTTATCCAGCCCTTGCGGTGTGAACTGGTCAACAAAACTTAAAATTCGGGAATCTCTAATGCCGCTAGCCACTGGTCCGGGCAGACCAGCGGCCAGGGGAATTGCCACAAGCCACACCACGATCAGGGTTGCCAGCACTTGGAAAATAGCGCCGATGGCGGAGTCCAATACTCGGGAGCTGCGGAATTTAATATTGTCCCGAATTGCTGCGCCCAAATGCGCGCCAATCAGATTTCCCAGTCCCACCAACAGCACGACGGTGCCGATCGCGAGCAGAAAGCGCAACGCTGTAGAGTCGGTCAGCCCCATCACAAATGGAGCGGCCGCCGCGCCAACCACCAGGCCAGAGACCACACCAACAGTGGATAGCAATGAGGTGAAGGCGCCTTGACGCCAACCGCCCCACAGGGCAAATGCCATAACGAGGATGATGATGGCATCGACTACCAGGCTCGGGCTCAACAATTGATTAGTGTTCTACACTTTCGAAAATCGCTGGAATTTTTTGATCATTTCGATTTTAGGCCACCAGGGACGTGCCAACCTAACGCATTCGCTCATTGTTGCGAGATGTGGACAAAGTATTTTCCAGGTCATAGATGCGATTGGCATCCCAGTCAGTCGCCCAACCTGCGGTATCTAAAATCGCAGAAAGCAAGCCGCCAGTGAAGCCCCAAATGATGTAATCGTTTACTCTAAACGCTGGGCCATGCCATTGTTTCCACCCCACCACGAGACGGTTTTTGGGATCAATGAGATCATAGAGTGGCGCATCAAATACTTCGTCGGTTTCATGCGGGCTGGCTACCGCCACAGGAGAAGGTGTGTGCCAATGCCCCAAAATCGGAGACACAGGATAGCCAGTAGCGCGAATATGCACTTCATTGAGCTGGACTAATGGAGTTGCCGTTCTACGATCCAGGCCGGTTTCTTCCCAAGCCTCACGAAATGCACAATCCACCGCGTTGACGTCGGTGGGATCAATTCTGCCACCAGGAAAAGCAATCTGACCAGCATGGGAGCGCATGGTTGGGGTGCGATGTGTGAGTAATACGGAAGCATCGTTGGGCAGATCAAAAGAGGTTTCGGAGCCAGAAAAGAGCATGAGCACAGCCGCGCGCTTTGTCGCTTCGGTTTGCCCAATAGGCTCGGAGCCGGATAGAGGATCTACCATGCGCCCAGTGTGAATCCGATCAATGAGGCGGTGCATCCACACGGGCGCCTTTGCCGGAGCAAGCTCAGTGTTGTGACCTGGGAAATCATGAGGGAGATCAGGGAAAATCTGCATGTTTATAGCACCCCTGCCACAGCGTTTTCTAGCTCCTCAACTGATTCAAAAGGCTGTGGGAAAGTACCCACAACATCACCTTCAGGAGAAACAACCACGGTGATGGGCACGACTCCAGGCAGCCCCAAAGTACCGGCGAATAAATTGGAATCATCCTGATAGCTCGCCAAAGCAACATTCAAATCATCGAGCAACGCGGCACCATTGGACGCATTTTTATCAGCGTGCACACCCATCACATTGAGTTCAGGATGCGCCTGCGCAAATTGATCAAAGATCGGCAGCTCCGCACGGCACGGCTCACACCACCAGGCCCACAGATTCACCACGGTGGCCAGCTGGTTGCCAGCGCCATTGGCGCCCCCCAAACACGGCAGCTCCACACCCGCCGCGCCAGAGGCCACGCAGTCAGGGCGCCCCGCGATAACGCTTGTCGACGTCTCCCCCTGTGCGTCTTCAGTACTGCTTCCTCCCACAAGCTGAGGAATCAACGCCACAAGCACAGCCAGGATGACGACAACACCAACGATGGACCATTTTGCACTGCTTGTCATTTGTTTTACATCCCTGCCATGTTCAGCAGGTGCTCCCTATCATCGCTTTTAATTAGTTTTTGAGCCTCATATGGATCTGCTGGCCCTTCCAAACCGAAGGATGGGCAATCCGCTGCAAGCATGCATGCTCCACAAGCAGCTCGTCGACTATGGCATATCCTACGTCCGTGGAAGATTAGACGATGAGAAAACATCGTCCATTCAGGCTTTTCAATAAGTTCGTTCATCACCTTTTCTACTTTGACTGGATCTTCTTCAGCAGTAAGTTTCATGCGGCGCACCAACCTACCGAAGTGTGTATCCACTGTTATGCCCGGCACGCCAAAAGCATTGCCCAGCACCACGTTGGCAGTTTTGCGTCCCACTCCCGGCAACTCCACCAGCTCAGCTAGCGTGGCAGGGACCTCGCCGTCGTGAAGCGAAATGAGTGCTTGACCAAGTCCGATCAAGGAATTTGCCTTGTTGCGGAAGAATCCAGTTGGCCGAATCAATTCTTCTAGCTCAGCACGATCGGCGGTGGCGTAATCCGCAGCTGTTGGATAACGCCGAAATAATGCCGGCGTTACCTGGTTGACGCGGACGTCTGTGCACTGGGCGGACAAAATAGTTGCCACAGTGAGCTCTAGCGGATTTGTAAAATCCAGCTCGCAATGCGCATCCGGATACGCCTGAGTAAGCGTGCGATTGATGCGTCGAGCTCGACGTTTAGTCCCTATTTCAGTCTCTTCACCCTTGTTCGCGAGATGAGAACCAACGCGAGGTCGCTTCTGTGGAGTAATCGATGCCATACCCTTAAGTTAGCGCGAAAATGATTCATCACTAGAATAAGTTCCATGACAGGTTTGCTTGTGGTGATCATCCCACTCTTATTGATGCTTTTTGCATTTGCGATGGAGCGAATCGAGTCTTCCCTTTTGCACTCCGACGCGTCCAATGACACTGATGTAAAGTTAGCGAAGAACGCTGTCAGTGCAGATAGTGACTCACAAGAGCATGAAGTACATGAAGCATCAGCTGCCTAAACCTGAGTTAAATCAAAAGATTTAATCAGAATATACTTAAGCTGCTGGTAATCTGTGAATATTGAAATATTAGTTTTTAGACTGTGACATTTTAGCCAAATGCACTAAGATGGTGACCAATTGCATAGTAGAGTGGTCTTTGCCACATCATTAGACACCTCCCGTTAGGTGTCATCCGGATTTTATCTCAAACCTAACACCACAGGTGTTGCCACTCATCCGGACTCAAACAAGATGTGGCAGATGAAGGAGAAAAGCAGTGGAAGGTGTACAGGAAATCCTGTCGCGCGCCGGAATTTTTCAAGGCGTTGACCCAACAGCGGTAAACAACCTTATCCAAGACATGGAGACTGTTCGTTTTCCTCGCGGCGCAACCATTTTTGACGAAGGTGAACCAGGCGACCGCCTGTACATCATCACCTCTGGCAAGGTGAAGCTTGCACGCCACGCACCAGACGGTCGCGAAAACCTGCTGACCATCATGGGTCCTTCCGATATGTTCGGTGAGCTCTCCATCTTCGATCCAGGCCCACGTACTTCCTCTGCAGTGTGTGTCACCGAAGTTCACGCAGCAACCATGAACTCTGACATGCTGCGCAACTGGGTTGCTGATCACCCAGCAATCGCTGAGCAGCTGCTGCGCGTTTTGGCTCGTCGCCTACGCCGCACCAACGCTTCTCTCGCTGACCTCATCTTCACCGATGTTCCAGGCCGCGTTGCTAAGACCCTTCTGCAGCTGGCTAACCGCTTCGGCACCCAAGAAGCAGGCGCTCTTCGCGTCAACCACGACCTCACCCAGGAAGAAATCGCTCAGCTCGTTGGCGCTTCCCGTGAGACCGTGAACAAGGCTCTGGCTACCTTCGCACACCGTGGCTGGATCCGCCTCGAGGGCAAGTCTGTCCTCATCGTGGACACCGAGCACTTGGCACGTCGCGCACGTTAAGCTTTCTCACTTAAGCACAAACGAAAAGCACCTCATCAGTTCAGACTGATGAGGTGCTTTCTTATGTTGTTTAGGTTTTAGTTTGTAGCGGAAGCTTCCTGAGCCTGCAGGTAACGAATCGCCACGTGAGTAGACTGCTCAGCAGCACCACGCAGAACTGGATCGACGTCATCATAAATCGCGTCAATCAGATCCTTCATAGATACGTCACGGCCTTTAACCTCCCAGATCTCACGGATCTGGTTCAGGCGCAACTCACGACGCTCAATGTACTTGCGAGCAAATGATGCGACATCTTCGCCATCTGGACCATGCCCAGGAAGCAACGGAATATCTTTACCGCGCTCCTCAAGGATCGCCAGGGAATTCAGGTACTCGCCCAAATCACCATCAGTCTCAGAGATCATCGTGGTGTGACGACCAGCGATGGTATCGCCAGAAATGATGCCTTCAAGAGTGGACTCATGTGGCACCCCACTCCAGATGAAATAAGACACAGAATCACGAGTATGGCCAGGTGTTGCCACAACCTCGATCTGTGGGGTGACACCGTCAATCGTGATAATTTCACCATCCTGGACCGCTCCTGCGCCTGCGCAGTAAGTAGGATCCATCGCACGCACTGGTGCGCTAGTCAGCTGACGAAAGCGCTGTGCGCCATCAGCATGATCATAGTGACGGTGGGTCAAAAGAATCAGACCCACCTCCTCTGCCTTGGCATTCAAGACATTAAGGTGGCCCTCATCTTCAGGGCCTGGATCGATGACGATACTCCGAGGGTCTTCTGCTGCTCGGATAACCCAAGAATTAGTGCCTTCCAACGAGCTGTAACCAGGATTAGGACACAAAACAACAGAAGCGGATGAGGTAACCGGCCGCAATTGGCTGTAAGCAGGATGCTCCATGGGCACAAGCTTAGTCACATTAAGTCGATTCGTAGAACTGGGGAGAAAAGTAGCTGCGCATCCCCTCATTTAAGGGGATGCGCCGGATGGGTTTGAACGTCGAAAAGCGTAATTTTTAAGCGTAGAAGCGAGTGAGGAAGGTGGCGACAACCGCCGGACGCTCCTGACCTTCGATCTCAATGGTGCCATCGGCAACCAAATGCAAACCGTTGCCCTTTACCTCAGTGATCTCCCGAACCACAGCGCCCATGCGAATGCGAGAACCCACCTTGACTGGGGAGGTAAAACGCACCTTATCCAGGCCATAATTCACCTTTGTAGAAACGCCAGTAACATCCAGCAGCTCACCCCAGAATGGGATAATCATGGACAAAGTAAGGAAACCATGAGCGATAGGAGCACCAAACGGGCCGTCCTTAGCGCGCTCAGGATCGGTGTGAATCCACTGCTGATCATCAGTGGCATCCGCGAAGGTGTTCACCATCTCCTGAGTAACCGTACGCCACTCGGAAAAGCCGAGATCCTGGCCGGTGAGGTTCGGCGCATCTTCGAAAGAAACAATGGTGTTTGGGGTAGTTGCAGTAGTCATGATCTTCCTCCTTGGAAGTGTTTTTAAAGGTTTTGGGGATTAGACGAAGGCGCTAACGCCAGTGATGGCGCGACCTACGATGAGTGCATTGATCTCGTGAGTGCCCTCATATGAATAGACAGCTTCTGCATCGGCGTGGAATCTGGCCACATCATTGTCCAAAATAATTCCGTTGCCACCGCAGATCTCACGTGCCCAACCAACGGTTTCCCGAAGTTTGAGCGAAGTAAACATCTTGGCCAGAGCCGAGTTTTCCTCTTTGAAAATTCCCGCTTGCTGCTGTTCAGTAAGCCTGACCATCATGCCCAGTGATGCCGTGAGGTTACCGAGCATCAAAGCTAGCTTCTCCTGGATCAACTGGAAGCCCGCGATTGGGCGACCAAACTGCTCCCTGCTGCGCACATACTTCACAGCTGCTTCATATGCACCAGCCTGAGCGCCAACTGCCATCCATGCCACATCAGAGCGCATGCGGCGCAAACATTCTGAAACATCTTTGAAAGAATTGATATTTTGCAGACGAGCATCTTCACTAACCCGCACATTGTCATAAGAAATATGCGCGTTTTGCATGATGCGCAGTGAAGCCTTGCGCTCAATAATTGTCATTGATACGCCTTGTGCTTGAGGGGAGACAAGGAAACACTTCACCTGGCCATCCGCAGTATCACGAGCAAAAGTTGCAATAAGATCCGCAGTAGATGCACCACCGATCCACCGCTTTTCACCCGAGATGCTCCACTCGCCGGTGGACTCATCTTTGGTTGCAGTTGTAGATAAACCACCTGCAATATCAGAGCCATGCTCAGGTTCCGTCAGAGCAAAAACGCCCTTCACTTCGCCTGATTTAATCTGCGCATCTAATTTCTCAGCTTGCTCTGCAGAACCACCAATCACACACGCAGTCCGAAAAAGTCCCGCAGAAGCGTTGTAATAAGTACCCACATTGATATCACAGCGAGCAAGCTCAAAATTGCGGAATCCAGTGAAAATATCTCGCACCGACTCCCCCGCTTCCCTCAAAGCAGGTGGATCAAGCAACTGCAGATCTTGCAACGGCTGCACGATCTCTTCAGGGAAAACTGCCTTGTCCCACGCCTCATTGAGATGTGGTTTGACCTCTTCATCGAGCACCTTGCGGGCCTCGTGCAGTACAGTGCGCTCTGCTGTTGTCAGCACTTCGGCAAAACCAAAAAGATCAGAAGGAATCACCTCACCTTGGATTGGATCACGCATACTGATCTTCCTTCGCATCAGCCTGCTTAGACACTGCACCCAGCCCTAAAACCTTGACTGCATTATCTTTCAAAATTCCTGGACGAACTTCATCCTTAAGCGGCAGCTCAGCAAAAGCACTCAACCACTTTTCTGGAGTGATCAGTGGGAAATCAGTTCCAAAAAGCACCTTCTTAGACAACACATTATTTGATTGCTTAACCAAAGATTCTGGGAAATACTTTGGTGACCAACCGGAAAGATCAATATAAACATTGGATTTGTGCGTCGCAATTGAGTTAGCCTCATCCTGCCACGGCACTGAAGGGTGCGCCATGATGATGGTCAGTTTCGGGAAATCAGCCGCAACATCATCCAGCAAAAGTGGATTGGAATAACGCAGCTTAATTCCACGTCCACCGGGCAAACCAGCACCCATCCCGTTTTGGCCCGTGTGGAAAATACAAGGCAGGCCAAAGCTTTCAAGCAATTCCCACAGTGGATAGAACTCTTCGGAAGAGGGATCAAAGCCCTGAACTGAAGGGTGGAATTTGAATCCACACACACCCAAATCTTCGACCTGGCGGCGTGCTTCTACTAATGCATCCTCACCCATGCGAGGATCTACACTGCCAAATGGAATTAAGACATCGTTGTTACGAGCACAATTGGCGACCAGATCATCGATCGAATTGGGTAGATGCCCCATCTGAGTGCGCGCATCAACGGTGAACACAATGGCAGCCATTTTGTGTGCACGATAAATATCGGCAATCGTATCGGCCGAAGGGGTTCGTTCTGCAGCCTTAAAATACTTCGATGAAGCTTCCATAATGTCAGCCGGCATCGATTCATGCCCGCAACTGTCTACTTCAAGGTGTACATGCATATCCACTGCGACAATTTGATCAACATCAACCGCGCACTCATACTTCACAACTTGATCGCTCATGACTTCTCCTTCAATATCCTTGAGTTGCGTTAAGCCTTAACAGGAACCTGTGGCTGTAGTTCTTCCGGTAGCGCAGGGAACACAACACCTACGGACTGCAAGTTATCTTCAATGATGTTCTTGCCATGGGCTTGGAGAGCCTCATAGGTCCAACCGCCCTGGTTGAATTCAGTTACCGCTGGTTCAGGGTGCGCCCAGACCTGCATGCGGTCGCCACCAGCGCCGATTGCCTGGCCAGAGATATTTTCAGCCTCATCAGAAGACAGGAATGCAACCAGACCTGCAACATCCTGTGGAGTTCCAAAGCCCAAGGTTTCACGGAAGAACGGTGGCATAGCCTCCCCACGCTCATCCGCTTCCACAGCCTTTTGGAAATATGGAATGGTCTTCGTCATGTCAGTGGCAGCTTCAGGGATGATGGCGTTAATGGTGACTCCAGCACGCTTCATCTCGAGTGCCCAGGTGCGCACCATGCCTACGATGCCAGCCTTCGCTGCTGCGTAATTGGACTGTCCGAAGTTGCCGCGCTGACCGGTTGGGGAACCGATGGTAACGATGCGTCCTGCGATACCGTTTTCCTTGAAGTATCCGAATGCGGAGCGCACACAAGTAAAGGTTCCCTTGAGGTGTACGTTGATCACGGCATCAAAATCCTCATCAGTCATCTTGAGCAATGACTTATCACGGAGAATACCTGCGTTGGTAACAAGAATGTCTAGACGACCAAACTTTTCCACCGCTTCCTGAACGAGCAAGTTGGCACTTTCAGAGGAACCAACTGGAGCGATAACAGCAGCAGCTTGTCCGCCGGCATCTACGATTGCCGCAACAGTTTCATCGGCAGCGCCCTGGTTAACATCATTGACGATTACGGCTGCACCCTGACGTGCAAGTTCCTGTGCGAAGGAACGACCAAGTCCTGCGCCGGATCCAGTAACGATGGCAACTTTTCCATTGAGAGACATATCAAACTCCTTTTAAGCTTTGTGAGTCCAGACACTTCATCTGGCTGTGATTCCAATAAAAACTCATAACATTGAAAATGTCAACTATTAATTTTAAAAACTTAAATCGTTCGCTTGACGCACACAATAGATGCATGTTGAAATGATTGAAGATCGAAACTATTTCTCAGCTATCCCACATGGAGCCACAATGACCACCACCAGCCCCTCAGCCACTGAAATTATTGGCGGACCAGAACGATTCCTTAAGGCCGACTTGTCTCAGCAAATTCAATTCCTCGCCGCCCGCGCCAGAGCCAAAGGAACAGCAAAAGGAAATGCGGCACTCGAGGACCTAAACCTCAAAGTTCGCCAATACTCCGCCCTATCAATTGCCGCCAGCGGACTAAAACCCACACAGCGAGAATTAGGCGTCTTCCTGGACTTAGACCCAAGTCAGATCGTTGCACTGATCGATTTCCTCGAGGATCGAGGGCTAGTTACTAGAGAAGCGGACCCCCGAGATCGACGGTCCAAAATTATCGTTGCCACCACATCCGGACTAGAAATCCACAAAGACGCCACACAACGCCTCCTTAAGGCGGAAAGTGATTCTCTTAAAAATCTCTCTTCCGCAGAACGCGAACTACTGAGGGAGCTTTTACTAAAAATCGCTTTCTAAAAATCTCCATGCCCATAAAGGGGCGCTGCCACATCAGTGGCAGTGCCCCTTTATGCATTTCCCTCTCAAAAAAATTGTTTTACGGGGGCAAAATCCCTCCGATTGCCGCAAAAGTAAAGGTCAAGAACATTAATGCCACCCCCGAAGCATTAAAAAGAGATGAATTTTTCTATAGAACGTTTTTAAAATGATTGACTTTTTAAACCTTTATGCATTTAATGTCTTCAAACGTGACTAACAACACAAAGGGGAATGAAAGTGAATCTCGGTATAGGAACCTACCCACGTCGACGCGCTGTAGTTCGTCCAGAATCAATTGCTATTGAGTTCGAAGGCACCAGCATCACCTATGGACAATTCAGCAAACGAGTTAACCGCCTCGCCCATGCTCTCTTAGGTCTCGGTGTTAAACACCAGGACAGAGTCGCCTACGTGGGCTTTAACCACCCAGCTTTGCTTGAAGTATTCTTTGCAGCCAACCTCATTGGTGCTATTCCAGTGTTGGTCAATCCTCGTCTTTCCGCAGGAGAAATTGATTACATCATCGAGGACAGCGGCGCGAGCGTAATTTTTTACGGCGTTGATCTCATTCAGGAAGCTGAATACCTCCAAGAGCTACATCCTGAAATCACCATGGTGGCAGTGGAAGGCGATGAAGGACCAGGGCTGCGTCGAGAAGCACTTAAAGAAGCTTCAAGCGACCTTGATATTGAACTGTCTGTCAGTGATGACGATATCGCATTGCTCATGTACACCTCTGGCACCACCGGCCGCCCAAAGGGCGCCATGCTCTCCCACCGCAATCTGTATTTCAATTATTTCAACGCCCTACTCGGCCAAGAAATCGAACAAGGCGCAGTACTACTTTCTGTGGCACCGCTCTTCCACATCGCTGGCCTCAACATGACCACCATCCCAGTGATCATGAAGGGTGGAAAAGTAATTATTCACCGCGAATTCCGCCCTGCACAGGTACTAGATGAAATTGAACAATCTAAAGTAAGCGAATCTTTCATGGTGCCGGCCATGGTTGACATGCTCTCCAACGATCCATCCTTTGCAGATCGAGACCTTTCTTCCTTCCGCGCCATCATGGTTGGTGGATCACCAGTGAGCGAACGCGTACTGCGCATCTGGCAGGCACGCGGAGTAAAAATCGTGCAGGGATTCGGCATGACAGAAACTGCTCCTGGCGCTTGCCTCCTCGAAGCTGCAGATGCCAATACTCACCTGGGAACTGCAGGTCGTGCGCATTTTTTCACCGATATCAAACTGGTAGATCCAAAGACTGGCGAAGAAGTCCCCACCGGAACTGCCGGCGAAGTACTCATCCGCGGACCACACGTCATGGCTGGATATTGGAACCGCCCTGAAGACACTGCCTCTGCACTTAAAGATGGCTGGTACCACTCCGGAGACATCGCGATCAAAGATGAAAATGGCTACTACACCATCAAGGATCGCATCAAGGATATGTATATCTCTGGCGGAGAAAATATCTATCCAGCAGAAGTCGAGCAGGGCCTCCAAGAACTGGAATCCGTCCTCGATGCTGCAGTGATCGGAGTCCCCGATGAACGCTGGGGAGAAACAGGCATCGCATTTGTGTCGCTCCGCAATAGCTTCCTCGAAAACGCACCAACTGGCCCAGAACTAAGAGCAGAACTTGGCAATGTACTGGCTCGCTACAAACTTCCTCGAGAAATACACATCATCGACCAGCTGCCACGCAATGCCACAGGAAAAATTCAAAAAAATATCCTGCGCGATTCCATCATCCCTATTTCTTAAACAACCATGCTTTTTGAGTAATTGGAGATCACCATGACTATATCCACGACGGCCTCACCGTCCGCAGCTCTGCAAAATTTAAGCCCTGAAGAGCGCAAAAAAGAATCCCGCCGCGCGATTCTATCCAGCTATTTTGGCTCCACAATCGAGTTCTATGACTTCCTTCTCTACGCTGCAGCCTCAGCAACAGTCTTCCCAGCAGTGTTTTTCACCAATTTGGATCCCCTTGCAGGCACAATCGCAGCCTATGGCACATTTGCAGCTGGCTACCTTGCTCGACCACTAGGCGGAGCAATCTTCGGTCACTATGGAGACCGCCTTGGACGCAAGAAAATGCTTGTGCTCTCCATGCTCATCATGGGCATTGCTTCCACCTTTATTGGACTTGTTCCAAGTGCCGCAATGATTGGCAGCATGGGTGCCGTTATCCTTATTCTCCTCCGCATCTGCCAAGGCATCGCTGTCGGTGGCGAATGGGGTGGAGCTGCACTGATGGCATTGGAACACTCCGACTCTAAGAAGCGTGGATTTGCAGCATCCTTCACCAATGCAGGCGCACCAACCGGCGCAGCACTTGGAACTTTCGCGCTCGGCACCGCATCTGCAGTTCTTACTCAGGAACAATTCCTCTCCTGGGGTTGGCGTATTCCGTTCCTCATGTCCTTCGTGCTTCTCATCGTCGGACTGATCATTCGCGCAAAAGTCAGTGAATCACCAGTGTTCACCGCAGCCGTCGAAGCTGAAAAAGCCGCACCCACTGAAAAGAAAGTTCCTCTCTTCCAGGTACTTCGCCGCCCCAAGGCACTTATCCTCACCATGCTCGGTGGAGCTTCCGGCTTCGGACTACAAGTTTTGCTCTCCACTTTCTCCATCAGCTACGCAACCCAATCCGGTATTGCACGCTCCGATGTCCTCTACGCTTTCGCAGTTGCCTCCGTATTCTCTGTCTTCTTCGTAGTACTCTTCGGCCGAGTTTCTGATCAATTCGGACGCCGCCCCGTAATGATCATTGCGCTTGTGCTTTTCGTCGCCTTCCTCCCAGCTTTCTTCCGGATGCTCACCTCTGACAACTGGTTCATCCTCTTGGCTGCATTCACCATCGCATTGGCACTACACGCCATGCTGTACGGCCCGCTAGCAGCGTTCATCTCCGAACAATTTGGCACCTCTTCTCGGTACACCGGAGCATCCCTTGGCTATCAGCTAGCAACACTCATCGGTGCCGGATTCACCCCTACCATCCTGGCCAGCCTCTATGCCGGTCCTGGTGGCGGATCTTCCGTTACTCCAGTAATTGTCTTCCTGGCGTCCATGTCAGTGGTTTCCATCATCGCAATTACCATCACCAAAGAATCTAAAGATCATGATCTAGCTACTTACGAGCACTAGATAAAACATAAACTGCCGGCTTCGCACATCGTGCGAAGCCGGCAGTTTGCGTCGAAAAGCGAAATTTTTAAGCGATTTCGACGATTACCTCAACCTCAACAGGAGCGTTGAGTGGCAATTCAGCAACGCCGACAGCAGAACGCGCATGTGCGCCAGCCTCGCCGAAAACCTCAGCCATCAAATTGGACGCACCATTGATAACAGCAGGCTGACCAGTGAAACCTTCAGCAGAAGAAACAAATCCCACAATCTTGAGCACGCGGGTGACCTTA
Organism: Corynebacterium crudilactis; assembly: GCF_001643015.1. Classification (NCBI taxonomy): domain Bacteria; kingdom Bacillati; phylum Actinomycetota; class Actinomycetes; order Mycobacteriales; family Corynebacteriaceae; genus Corynebacterium; species Corynebacterium crudilactis. Next base: position 310,284 of record NZ_CP015622.1, on the reverse strand, counting down.
TCAATACCCACGAGAGCATCAATCGCAGCAAGAGCGTTCAATGCAGCAGCACGAGCCAAAGCTTGCGCATCTTCAGCAGAAACCTCTGCGCCTACCTTGCCAGTCGCAGGAAGAGCACCATCAACGAAAGGCAGCTGGCCAGAAGTCCACACCTGGTTACCAGTCTGGATAGCAGGCACATAAGCTGCAACCGGCGCGGCAACTGTAGGAAGAGTAATACCCAGCTGCTCAAGACGCTCAGAATTAGTAGCCATAATTTTTATGCCACCTCGCGCTTCATATAAGCAACAAGATTTTCAGGGTTCATGCCAGGCATAACTGTTACTAGTTCCCAGCCATCTTCTCCCCAAGTATCAAGGATCTGCTTAGTAGCATGCGTAATTAGTGGCACAGTTGCGTATTCCCATTTAGTCATGGGAATCATCCTACCGGGGAACCTAGCTGTGAGGTGCTGACAGGATTCACTAGCGCAGAGTCTCTGGCGGGACCCCCTGCTGACACGCTTCTAGACGAAGCCTTCCCGCAATCTCCCATAAGCTTCCTGCAAAGCAAAAAGACCAGCCATCTAAATAGCCAGCCTTCCATAACTTAAGCTCTGAGCTTAAAACTCCGAATTTGCCCGGTTTTTAGACTCCAATGATCTCGCCGCCCTGGGCTAAATATTCAGCCCAATTGGTGACATGAGGATTCTTGCGAAGAAGTGCACGGCGCTGACGTTCGGTCAGACCACCCCAAACACCAAACTCCACTTTGTTGTCTAGTGCGTCTGCACAGCACTGGATTGCCACTGGGCAGTGACGGCAGATTGCGGCAGCTCTACGCTGTGCTGCACCACGAACGAACAACGCATCTGGATCGCCGTTGCGGCACTTTGCCTGAGTAACCCATTCGCCGCGCTCTGCATGGTCAGAGGAAGCAGGCGTTGCGCTGTCCCTATAGAAAGGGTTGTTGCGCTGCTCTGGAATCACAGACGTCATGACAATCTCCTTAGAATGCGCTACATATGCACGACCTAATACTTAATACACTCGTAAGTGTAGTCACACAGCTAAATCACTGTCGAATGCATCACACCTTCGGGGGCAATACCTAAGTCGCCACACTGCTAATTCTGCAATGGGAGAGCTTTACAACCCCGCCCCCACCTCCCACAACAGCACTTATCCCATCCCTATTCATAGACCTCTGATTTATCTTTAACTACCGCAAAATTCCATAGAATTGCTTTCCCACCTCGAAAAGTAGCCCAGAAGTAATCTACACATCTGCAAAGAATGGCTACCATTATTGCGATCTCGGGTTCACGATTCACTGCGTTATCGCTAGGCTGTTGGAGTGTCCACCACCAATTCTTTGATGAAACTCGTTGCATCAACCGTCGCTGCTGGCCTTCTTGGCGCAATCGCACTGGTTCCGATCGCTGGCCTATCTGGCGCTGCGGTTGCCCAAACCAATGAAACGATGCAGACCAACCTTTCGGACCTAACGGATGGTCGCGGGCCTGGTGTCACGACGATTACGGATTCCACAGACCAGCCGATTGCATACATTTATGCGCAACGGCGTTTCGAGGTCGGTGGGGATCAGATTTCGACATCAATGAAAGATGCGATCGTCTCCATTGAGGATCGTCGCTTCTATGAACACGATGGTGTGGATCTGCAGGGCTTCGGCCGCGCAATGCTGACCAACCTCGTTGCTGGTGGTGTTGAACAGGGTGCGTCCACAATCAATCAGCAGTACGTGAAGAACTTCCTGCTGTTGGTGGAAGCTACTGATGAAGCAGAGCAAGCTGCAGCTGTGGAAACTTCGATTCCCCGCAAGCTCCGCGAAATGAAGATGGCATCGGATCTGGAAACCACCCTTTCCAAAGATGAAATCCTCACTCGTTATCTCAACATCGTGCCGTTTGGCAATGGTGCTTATGGCATCGAGGCCGCAGCTCGCACTTACTTTGATATTTCAGCGGCAGAACTAAGCGTTCCACAGTCTGCAATGCTAGCCGGAATTGTGCAGTCTTCGTCTTATCTCAATCCATACACCAACCACGACGGTGTATTTGAACGCAGAAATACCGTGCTTGGCGCGATGGCCGATACCGGAGCAATCACCGCGGAAGAAGCCGCTGCATTCCAACAGGAACCATTGGGAGTTCTAGAAACCCCTCGAGGCTTGTCCAATGGTTGTATCGGTGCCGGCGATCGTGGTTTCTTCTGCGACTACGCCCTGCAATACCTCTCTGAACAAGGTATTACCCAGGACATGTTGTCCAAAGATTCCTACACCATCAAGCTGACTTTGGACCCTACCGTTCAAGATGCAGCACACGCTGCGGTATCTTCCCACGTTGATCCCACCGCCCCTGGTGTGGCTGAGGTTGTCAATGTTATTAAACCTGGTGAAAACTCCCGCGATATCCTCGCCATCTCATCATCTCGAAACTACGGACTTGATCTTGATGCCGGCGAAACGATGCTGCCTCAGGCCACTTCCCGAGTGGGTAACGGCGCAGGTTCTATTTTCAAGATCTTTACCGCTGCTGCAGCCATCCAAAAGGGTGCAGGCCTAGACACCATGCTGGATGTTCCAGCCCGCTATGAAGTCAAGGGCATGGGCACTGGTGGTGCATCAAATTGCCCAGCAAACACCTACTGTGTGGAAAATGCTGGCTCTTATGCACCCCGCATGACCTTGCAGGATGCCCTTGCACAATCCCCAAACACCACCTTCATTCAGATGATTGAACAAGTTGGCGTGGATACCGTGGTGGATCTTTCCGTGAAGTTGGGTCTCCGCAGCTACACCGATGAAGGCTCTTTCGATGGTGAGAGCTCTATTGCGGATTATATGAAAGACCACAACTTGGGCTCTTATACTTTGGGACCTACCTCCGTAAATCCTCTTGAGCTCTCCAATGTTGCAGCCACTATTGCCTCTGGCGGCATGTGGTGCGAACCAAATCCAATCATCAGCGTCCATGATCGCGGTGGTAATGAAGTCTATATCGATCGCCCTACGTGCGAACGTGCAGTCGAGCGCAAAACCGCCGAAGCATTAGCGGTTGGCATGAGCAAGGATATCGTCAGCGGAACAGCCTCCGGAGCAGCAAATATGTACGGCTGGGGACTTCCTACTGCCGCAAAAACTGGTACTACTGAATCCAACCAGTCTTCATCATTCATGGGCTTCAACGACAAATTTGCAGCTGTGCCTTATATCTACAATGACGGCACCTCCACCACACCACTGTGCAGCGGACCAGTGCGCCAGTGTGGCAGCGGCAACCTATTCGGCGGCAATGAGCCAGCTCAAACCTGGTTCCACATGGCAAACAACGTTGGCGCGGCAGCCCAAGGCTCCTTGCCGAACAGCACTGATTCCTTCCGTCTCGGAACTTCAGGCGAGCTCCTCAACAAGGTGATCGGCCAGGGCGAAGCAGCCGCCCGCCGACTCATTGAGTCCGAAGGCTACAAGGTCACCACACGCACCATCACCGGGTCCGGCAGGCCCCGCGGCACCGTTGTCAGTGCAATGCCCGAGGGCGCTGTGCTTATCGACGGCTCGACCGTGGTTCTTAATATCTCCGACGGCTCAAGCCCTGCTCCTGCAGCCCCAACAAACGAAGATAACTCCGATAGAGACACGCCTACGCCACCACCAGCAGGTGGACGTGGAACAACTATTGAAGACGCCATCAACGACGCCATCAACCAGTTCTTCCGATAATCTCTTAAGCGCTTAAACGGCTCTTCACTGCAGTGGAGAGTCGTTTTCCATCTACACGTCCAGCAGCCTTAGCAGTAGCTGCCTTCATGATCTGGCCCATCTTCTTCATGTCTGCTTCGCCACCGACTTCAGCGATTGCCTCATCGATCAAAGCATTCAGCTGATCATCATCAAGCTGCTCAGGCTGGTAGTTTTCCAAAATGGCAGCTTCCTTCAGCTCCACATCAGCCAATTCCTGACGACCATTTTCGGTGTACACCTCAGCAGACTCACGACGCTTTTTAATCTCACGTGCGATTACTTTCAATACTTCATCATCATTCAGCTCATGCTTAGCACCAGTGGTCTCTTCCTGCGTCAATGCAGAAAGCAGCATGCGCAAGGTACCAGTGGTTTCCTTGTCACGAGCCTTCATTGAAGTGGTCAGATCTGCCCTTAATTTATCTTTTAGTTCACTCATGTTTGCCCAGGGTACTCCCCAGGTAGTGTGAATAAGGTGTCAACTATCGCTAAAACACTCACTTTTTCAGCTGCCGCACTATTCGGAACTGGTATCGCCACGGCGGTATGGGGATACTCCGAACTCAAAAAATTCGAGCTCAAAACGGTAGAACTACCAATTCTGGAGCCCGGAACGCTTCGCGGAAAGAAGGAATTCCGCCTTCTTCATATTTCAGATCTCCACATGATTCCAGGTCAAGAGACTAAAAAAGCATGGGTTTCCGCGCTTGATTCGCTAAACCCTGATTTAGTCATCAACACCGGCGACAACCTTAGCGATGAAAAAGCCGTACCCGATGTCCTCCGAGCACTCGGCCCACTAATGAAACGTCCCGGCGCGTTTGTCTTCGGCACTAATGATTATTGGGCACCTCGGCCGGTAAATCCTTTCGGGTATCTCCTAGGAAAAAAGCGCGAAGTTAGCCACATTGATCTCCCGTGGCGTTCCATGCGCGCTGCATTTATTGAGCACGGCTGGCAAGACGCCAACCAAAAACGGCTTGAATTCCAGGTAGGCTCAGTTCGCCTTGCTATCTCTGGCGTTGACGATCCCCATCACAACCTCGATGATTACGCTGAAATCGCTGGCTCGCCCAATGTCGATGCAGATCTTGCTATCGCGTTACTTCATGCGCCAGAGCCTCGCGTACTCGAAAAATTTGAGGCAGATGGATACCAGCTCTCACTTTCTGGGCACACCCATGGTGGTCAGCTCTGCCTCCCCGGCAGCCGTCCAATCGTGACCAACTGTGGCATCGATAGAAAGCGCGCTCGAGGCCTAAACAAATTTGGAGATATGTGGATGCATGTCTCCAACGGTCTTGGAAATTCCAAGTTCGTGCCATTCCGCCTCTTCTGCCGCCCCAGCGCCACTCTAATTAAGATCACTGAGCAGCCATTTTGACCTTCGTGCAACTCCGGACTACAGTAAACTCTCGTACTGATTCCGACTAGTTGGAAACATTACTTCGGGGCGTGGCGCAGCTTGGTAGCGCACCTGCTTTGGGAGCAGGGGGTCGCAGGTTCGAATCCTGTCGCCCCGACAAGTTTAATCCCTCTATTAGTTAAACTAATAGAGGGATTTTTTGTTGTTCAAGGGTGAGTTTAGGGGTTTAGGGAAACCCTAGATTGTGGCTTTAGCCGCTCGTTGTTTCTCCCACATCCGGTTGAGCCACTGCAGGAAGAAACCAAAGACAATTCCCAGGGTCGCACCAACCACAAGTCCAATCAGAGGCTGATCTTGGAAAAGCCATCCGCCCAGATACCCCAACAAGGTGGCCTGTGTAGCCCAGATAAGGGCTCCGATTGAGTCCCACAAGATAAAACGCGACCAGGGATACCCCACAGATCCCAGGATCAAGGTGACAAACCATCTCGCCCACGGAATGAAACGGGCAATGATGATGGTGGAGACATCTCTTTCATTCAAATTTTTCCGTGCCCACTCTAAAGCTTGTCCTCGTTTAGAGTTGCCAGGAATCCGGTTCACAATGTTGATAAACCTGGTTCCAAAGAAATAGCACAAATTATCCCCAACAATGGCGGCACCCGTAGCCACCACAATGATCAAAAAGAGATTGGGTGTTCCCCGGGCACCTGACCAGGCACCAGCCAATGCAAGAATCGTTTCGCTGGGTATTAATGGAAAAATGCAGTCAATGATGACAGCTAGCGATAACACTGGATAAAACACAGAGGCCGCCATGAGTGTTTCCACCCAGGTCACCAATTGATCAGTCAAAGAGGTTCCTTTATTAAAAGTCTTCGGCAATCACACACAAACAATGCACGAGATGCTTCATAAAGAGCCGATAATAATCATCATTCCTGGCAATTCTTGGTATTTACCTGGTTAATTCTCCCAACTTTATACTTCTCATTTTCATTTCATGTTGATACTCAACAATGGAAGGAAGAATAGTTGTTTGAAGGAGAACTCCCAATGAAGACACTGCCCCGGTTTGCTCCGCTGATCACCATTTTGGCATTGCTTGTTCTTGTAGCAATTGGTGGCTCAGCGCTAGCCAACAACAGGTCTACCCCTCAGGTAGAAAGTGAACCTGCCACAATCAGCCAGCATCCCGCTACTTCTACTGCACGCTCTGAAACACAAACCACTGAACCTAATGCTGACTCACAGCCTGGTCAGGACTCGGCTCGAGATGATGGTCACGCCCCTCATCCAGCCCCGGCACCCGTGCAGGCATCCGTGCCCGCCCAGGCACCCGCTCCTGCCCCAGCGCCTACTCCTGCATATGTTCCACCTGCTCCAGCTCCTCAAGTTCCGCTCAACTATCAGTATTATGACGATGATTGGGATGATGATGATTATGACGACTGGGACGACGATGATTGGGATGATGACGGGGACAATGACTAAGACAGCTTCTAGATAATTTTCTCCATGGCTAAATCCACTCCCCGAAATGCATCACTGCGCTGGCGAATCGTTTTTTGGATGACTGCAGTCGTCTTTTTAACCTTGGCCAGCGTAGTGATCATTACTCGTTCAGTACTCCTGTCAGAAGTCACCAACACTGCAAACTCTGCGGTGGAACAGGAAATTGAAGAGTTTCGTCGTTTCGCCTCTGATGGCATCGACCCCACGACTGCTCAACCTTTTGAATCTGGTCATCGCCTGATGGAGGTTTATCTTTCACGGCAAATTCCAGATGAGAATGAAGCCATCATTGGCATTTTTCCAGGTGAGATTATTCAGGTTGATTATTCCCAGTTGCACGGAGCGCATCCCGCGCCCCTGGAGCATACAGAGCCATTGATTACTGAGATTAGACAATCTGCCATTAATTCCGGTGTGTTTAGTGATGCTGAACGCGGTGCAGCGCACTGGGGAAAGGTTGCATTCGCTACTTCCACTGGTGAAGCTGATGGTGAATTCGTTGTTTCGTTTTTCGCCCATAATCTCAAAGAGCAGGTAAATCGACAGATCCAAGTGTTGGTGTTGATCGGTTCTGGTGGTTTGGCTGCCTCAATTCTGATTGCGTGGCTCATTGCTGGACAGGTAATCGCGCCGATTCGAAAATTAAGTTCAGTATCCGCAAAGATCAACAACTCAGATCTCACCCAGCGCGTTCCAGTGCAGGGACAAGATGAGATTGCGCAGCTGGCGAGGACTTTTAATGCCATGCTTGACCGCATTGAAGCTGCTTATAACGACCAACGCCAGTTTGTTGATGATGCTGGCCATGAACTGCGCACACCAATCACCGTGGTGCGTGGCCAATTAGAGTTGCTCAGCTCTACTCCCTCGGAAGAACAGGAAAGGTCAATCACCCTTGCTACAACAGAGCTGGATCGCATGTCCCGCATGGTCAATGATCTATTGACACTGGCCGTGGCTGATTCAGGCGAGTTCATCCATCTGGCACCAACTGATGTCACCGACCTCACGATTGATATCGAGGACAAAGCCCGCACCATCAGCGATCGAATTTTGCTTATCGACGCCGCCGAAGGCCAAGTCAGCCTCGATGAGCAGCGCATCACCGAAGCAATACTGGAGCTTTTCGGTAATGCACTGCGCTATAGCGAAGGAATGGTGGAGCTGTGTTCTGATTTCCGTGGCGCTGGCGCTGACCGAGTGTTCCGCATCTGGGTGAGGGACAAAGGCAAAGGCATCGAACTGGAGGACCAGGAAGCTCTATTCGGGCGTTTTACTCGCGGTTCCCAAAAACACACGAGCCGACCGGGTGGTGCTGGCTTAGGATTATCCATTGTTAAAGCAATCGGTGATGCACACGGTGGTCGCGCGTTTGTTGATTCCACCCCAGGTTTGGGTTCCATTTTCGGGCTTGAAATCCCCGCACCAGAAGAATTACAGGAAGATATTCATGAGTAAGATTCTCCTCGCTGAGGACGATGCCGGCATCTCGGACTTCATCATCCGTGGCCTAATCCGCGAAGGATTTGAGTGCGAAGTCGCCGAGTCTGGTGCGACAGCTTTCGCCCGTGCCCATTCAGGCGATTTCGATCTCATGATTTTGGATCTTGGCCTACCTCATATGGATGGAGCCGATGTCCTCGAACAGCTAAGAAACCTCAAGGTCACGCTGCCCATTATCGTCCTGACCGCGCGCACCAACATCGAAGATCGTCTCCGTACCCTCGAAGGCGGCGCAGATGATTATATGCCGAAGCCATTCCAATTTGCAGAGTTACTCGCGCGCATCAAATTACGCCTCGCCAAGCACACCCCACAAGAAACGCAAACCGATACGCGTGTACTGCGCAACGGCGACTTGGAGCTTGATCTGCGTACCCAGCGCGTGCTTATCGACGGCTCCTGGCACGACCTTTCCCGTCGCGAAGTCGATCTCTTAGAAACGCTCATGCGCCATCCCGGCCAGATTCTCTCCCGCGCCCAACTCCTCCGATTGGTGTGGGATATGGATTGGGATCCTGGTTCAAATGTGGTGGATGTCTACGTCCGTGCACTCCGGAAAAAGATTGGTGCCCAGCGGGTGGAAACCATCCGTGGTTCGGGCTACCGTCTGCGCTAACTCCAACAAACCAGACCAGACGACCGAGAACCCGTAAAAAATCACCAACCTCGGTCGCCCTGTCTGGTTGCCCAAACTCCAAACCGTCCTATACGACCAAAAGACACCACCAAACCATCGTTCTTGGTCACATGGTCTGGTCTTCCTCTTCTTCCTCAACAGCAACTGGAACAGCAACAGCCTTAGGTTTCCGCAGCGCTATTGCACCGATTACGCCCATCGCAACAAGAACAGCAACTGCCATCCACACGGCGGACATGGTTCCTCCATTACCGATGGAGGTCACTGCAAAGGTTGGGTAGTGCAAAGGCATCATGCCTGCAATTACGCGCCAGACAAGTGCGATATCGGATACGGCAGTCACGCTCCATACGTGACCGATCACGGCGGCTTGGGCGATCCAGCCCAGCACAGTGACAATAATTGCGCCGGTAACGCCCATCATTTGGAGTAGAACGCGGGAGAGAATGCCGGCAACAACGGTGGCGAGAAGCAGGATTCCCAAAGCTCCGGACAGAGCAGCAATGGACATTCCGAGGGAAACAGTGAACAAGATAATGCCACCGATGGCAGTTACACCAAGAACAACAAAGGCGAGTAACCAGTTGTTTTTAAAACCTGCCCAGCCTAGCGCTGCGCCTGCGAGCATCACTAGAGCTGAGATGAGGAAGGCATACATTGGCGCTAGTGCGCTGGTGCGTTCTTCTTCAGCAGCGGCTTCTACAGAGCCTGCGGGAACCTGCGGTACTGGAAGGGCTCGTTGGACAGCAGAGGTTTTTTCTTCGTTGAGCGAAGCCATTGCACCTAGTCGGTTGGCGCCTTCATCTAATGCGGTGAATCCTTCCACAGCTGTGCCGACGCCAGTTTCGAGTTCTTTCAGTCCAGCTGATAGTTCTGCTGCGCCTTTGGTGGCGCTGTAGATGCCGTCATGGAAGCCATAACCGGGAACTGCCAGTTGGTTGGCCAAATCACGGGTGCCGCTGCGGAGGAGATCCAGCTGGTCGGTCATCTCTACTGAGATACCAAAGTTGTCGAGGTGTCTGCGAACCTCTGTGATCTGTTTGCGGAGCTCTTCAGCTTCGGGGATTTTGCTGGCTGCAAGGTGTTTGTCTGCTTCATTTAAGGCACCGAGAAGTTGTTGCTGCACAATAACCAAGCCGCCGAGTTGTTCCACAGCGCTTTGGACTCCATCAGCAATTTCTGTGGCACCGGTTCCCATTTGTCCGGTGCCGGCCTGGAGTTGTACAAGTCCATCGTGGAGTTGCTGTGCACCATCAGCCGCGGCTGTGACGCCGTCTTCGAGGGGCTGCGCGCCGTCGACAAGCTGTTGCGTTCCGGTGGTTAACTCACCAGTTCCGGAGGTGAGGAACCCCGCTTGAGCGCCGGCCTCACCGGCGGCGCGGCGGGCGTCGATAAGCTCCTCGTTGTTGGTGGCGATGGAAGCAGCAGGTGCTCCTGTCACCTCTTCTGCGGAAGACCATGCGCGCGAGACATCCAGATTCATGGCTGCGGCATAGATCGTACCCGCGACAAGCGGGACTAAGAGCAGAAGAACAGCCAAGATTTTTCTTGATAAAGAAGCAGTGGCAGACATAGTGTGCAATCTAGTTTGGGTTGTGCGAATTATCAGGGAGGCGCACCGAAATGTGCTCTTGCTAACCTACTGAAGTAGTTTTGTAGATAATCAATATTTAAAGGTAAATACCCTCCTAGGTCATAATTAGATCAGGGTCCAACGGGTAATTAGGGATAATGCATGAGTTTGCTATTTGTTGTGGCACTTGCGGTGATCTCAGTGATTTTTGCACCAATTTCGGTCAAGGTAGTAGACCGAAAAGCCGGATGGCCTTTGGCTGCAATCTTTGCGGTTGCTGCATACTTTTTGGTACGTGAATCCGGACCAATTTTGGATGGCCAGGCGCTGACCTGGGATATCACGTGGGTTCGGGATCTGCTCGGCACTGGCGTGGATGTGAAATTTGCTCTGCGCGCAGATGCTTTGAGTTTGTTCTTTGCGTTGTTAGCACTGGTTATCGGCGCAATTGTGTTTATTTATTCGGCGGAATATTTACCGAAGAATAAGGGAAACACCAGTTTCTACACCATCATGACGGCTTTCACCGCAGCAATTTTACTGTTTGTGCTTGCCGATGATGTCTTTGTACTTTTCGTCGCTTGGGAATTGGTGTCCTTGGCATCATTTATGCTGATTGCGCGCTCTGGTTCTTCTGGAGAATCCGGTTCGATTCGTACGTTGATTCTGACGTTTTTCGGTGGCTTAACGCTGCTTACGGCGGTATCGATCGCGGCAACTCAGGCTGGAACCACCAGCTTGGATGGCATTTTGCATGCTGAGTTCTGGGCAGAAAAGCCAATTCTCACTGCTGTGATTGCTGTCTTGATTGCTACCTCGGCGTTTACGAAATCTGCACAGTTCCCATTCCATTTCTGGTTGCCAGAGGCCATGGCTGCGGCCACTCCGGTGTCGGCGTTTTTGCACGCTGCAGCGGTGGTCAAGGCAGGTATTTACCTGTTGCTGCGCTTTAGCATTGTGTTTCATGATGTCGCCGTGTGGAATTGGTTGCTCATCAGCGTGGGCATGGGTACTGCGATTATGTCCGCGTATTTTGCGGTACAGAAAACTGATCTAAAAAAGCTCACGGCGTATTCCACGGTGTCCCATTTGGGTTGGATCGTGGCGACAATCGGCGTGGGCACTCCTTTCGCTTTGGGTGCAGCCATCGTGCATACGCTCAGCCATGCGCTCTTTAAGTCATCATTGTTCATGCTCATTGGCGTTATTGATCATCAAACAGGCACTCGCGATATCCGCCGTCTGGGCTTTTTGGTCAAAAAGATGCCGTTTACTTTCGTGTCCGTCTTAGTGGGCGCGCTGTCGATGGCGGCGGTTCCGCCATTGCTGGGCTTTGTGTCTAAAGAAGGCATGCTGACTGCGTTTATGGACGCCCCGATCGGTAATTCCTATGTGGTGTTGCTGCTGGTTGGTGCTGCAATTGGTGCGGTTCTTACCTTCACCTATTCAGCCAAATTGGTCCTCGGCGCATTCGTCGATGGCCCTCGCGATATGTCACATGTCAAAGAAGCGCCTGTCGCCCTCTGGCTTCCGGCCGCGCTTCCTGGGCTTGCGTCTTTGCCGCTGATCCTTGCTCTTTCGCTTTTCGATGCCCCCCTCTCCGCCGCAGCAACCTCCGCTGCCGGGGAACCAGCGCAGATGCACCTGGCGCTCTGGCATGGCATCAACACTCCGCTGCTGATTTCCCTCGGGGTGCTGGCATTGGGCATCATTGGAGTGCTTTTCCGCAAGGAACTTTGGAAGATCGCAGAGGCGAATCCATTCCCCATTGCAACGGGCAATGATTCCTTGTCCATGCTGGTCTACCGCGCTAATCGTATGGGTAAATTCTTCGGACGCATGGCTGATTCTATGAGCCCTCGCAGGCACTTGGTCAGTGTGATTGTGTTGCTGTGGGCGCTGGCTACTGTTGCCACCTTGCATCCATCTGTGCAGCTTGCGCCAAAGCAGCCAGGCATTGATCGCTGGATTGATCTGGTTCCATTGGCCATCATCGCTTTGTCAGTGTTTGGCCTTGTCACCACTCGAAACCGCCTCAGTTCTGCCGTTTTGGCTGGCACCGCTGGTGTGGGCGTGTCCTTCCAAATGCTGCTGCTGGGTGCTCCCGATGTGGCGCTCACTCAGTTCCTCGTAGAAGGCCTCGTGGTGGTGATCATCATGATGGTGATCCGACACCAGCCAGCTAAGTTCAAGCGCATCAAACACAGCCGCAGGCGCAGTACCGTTTTGATATCCGTACTGGCAGCGTTCGCCGCATTCATGACGGTATGGGGGCTGCTTGGCCGCCATGAACGTTCTGAGCTTGCCATGTGGTATCTCAACGAAGGACCTGAAATTACATCAGGTTCCAACGTGGTGAACACCATTTTGGTGGAATTCCGCGCACTAGATACTTTGGGCGAGCTCTCCGTCCTGGGTATGGCTGCTGTGGTCATCGGTGCTGTTGTGTCTTCTATGCCACGACATCCTTTTGCCAAGGGCACCCACCCGCGCCCATTCGGCCAGTCGAACCTCAACTCGATCCCACTGCGCATGCTGGTCAAGGTGCTCGTACCTGCGCTGTGCTTCTTAAGCTTCATTGTGTTCATGCGTGGACACAATGATCCAGGTGGCGGATTCATCGCAGCATTGATCGCCGGTGCGGCCTTGATGTTCCTCTACTTGTCCAGGGCTCGCGACGGACGTATCTTCAACCAAAATGTCCCCTTCATCCTCACGGGCATTGGCATTTTGATGGCCGTGTTCTCCGGAGTTTTGGGACTGACCCACGGTTCCTTCCTCTACGCCATCCACTTCAACTTCGCAGGCCAGCACTGGACCACTTCGATGATCTTCGACCTCGGCGTTTACCTCGCCGTGCTCGGCATGGTGTCCATGGCTATCAACGGCCTCGGCGGTTACCTGCGCCCAGGCTCTGACATCAAGGATCTGGATTACGCCCGCCAAAGCGGACCACTTCCGGCAACCCCAGCTGTGGAACCTGAGCCAGATGGCGATGAAGACTGGCCGGAGCCAATGAACCCAGCAAGTGGAAACTCTAAGGAGGTAACCCGATGATTCTCGCATTCACCGTGGCAATCCTATTCGGCGGAGGTGTCTACCTCATTCAGCAACGCGGCATGGTGCGCATCGTCTTCGGCATGTCACTGATCGGCCACGCAGCGAACCTGACCATCCTGTACGCCGGTGTGCCCACGTGGCGCGGCGAAGCCTTCCCCGACAGGACCCCGCTTACCGACGCCGCCGATCCACTCCCCCAAGCGTTCGTCCTCACCGCCATCGTCATCGCGATGGCCACCACAACCATCATGTTGGCCTTGGCAGCACTGGGACGCAGCGACGACACCCGGTCCATCGAACCAGATGACGATCAATCGCCTTTGACTACTAGCGCTCGTTCAGTCACCAACCCAACAGATCAGGAGGACCGAGCTTAAATGGCTATGGATATTCTCCTTCCTATTTTCGTTGCAGTTCCCCTTGCGGCCTCTGCCATTGCGGTGCTTCTGCCGTGGCGTCTCATCCGCGATATTTTGCACATCATCGTGCCTTTCGCGGGTATTTTTGCTGGCATCTGGCTGTTTGCACACACCGCTGAACACGGCCCGATTGCTCACAACGTGGGCCTTTATGTTGGCGGCGTGGCAATCCCCTTTGCTGCCGATACGTTCAGCGCCATCATGTTGATCACCACCTCCATCGTGGCTGTCACCGCCAACTGGTTTGCCACCATCGTTGGTGAAACCCGCGCACGTTTCTACCCAGCGCTCACATTGATGCTGATCACGGGCGTTAACGGTGCTCTGCTGACCGCCGATCTGTTCAACTTCTTCGTGTTCATCGAAGTCATGCTGCTGCCGTCCTACGGTTTGATCGCCATGACTGGTACTTGGGCACGCCTGGCTTCTGGCCGAATTTTCGTGCTGGTTAACCTGTCCGCGTCCACCCTGCTGGTTGCTGGCGTGGCGATTGTCTACGGTGTCGTTGGTTCCGTGAATATCGCAGCGCTTCAAGATGTCGTGGAAGGCAACCCACTGGCAGCCACCGCCATGGGCATCGTGGTTATCGCGATCGCCGTTAAGGCCGGAGTTTTCCCCGTCCACACCTGGCTGCCCCGCACCTACCCCGGCACCTCAGCTGCCGTGATGGGCTTGTTCTCTGGTTTGCACACCAAAGTCGCGGTCTACATGCTCTACCGCATTTGGGTGCACATCTTTGACATGGATCCCACCTGGAACTGGCTGATCGTGGCCTTCATGGTGGTATCCATGCTGATCGGTGGCTTCGCAGGCCTTGGTGAAAACTCCATTCGCCGCGTCCTTGCCTACCAAATGGTCAACGGTATGCCGTTCATTCTCATCATGATGGCGTTTACCTCCGACGATCCACAGCGCGCACTCGCCGCCGGTCTTTTGTACACCTTGCACCACATGATCACCATCGGTGCGCTGGTCCTGACCTCTGGCGCAATCGAAGAAACCTACGGCACCGGCATGCTGTCCAAGCTGTCTGGCCTTGCACGCCGCGAACCTGTCGTCGCAGCAGTGTTTGCTGCAGGTGCCTTCTCCGTTGTCGGTTTCCCACCGTTTTCGGGCATGTGGGGCAAAGCGCTCATCTTGCTCGAGATCGCCCGCGTCGGCAATGTCGCTGCATGGATCGCCATCGCCGCAATCATCATCGCCAGCATCGGCGCGCTACTCTCCATGATTCGCGTGTGGCGCGAAGTCTTCTGGGGTGGCACGATGCACCAGCGCGGCGTCTCGCCGCAGCTGCGCATCAGCGCAGCAAAAATCGCCCCAGCGCTCAGCCTGATCATTTTATCGGTAGGCATGTTCATCTTCGCGGGCCCGCTTATCGACGCGACCCTCACCGCCACCGACGGCCTCTTGAACACCGATGCATACCAGCAGGCTGTGCTCGGTGAAAACGCCATCGGAGTGCCAAGCCCTAGCTACCAGGGAGGAAACTAATGCTTAACGCCCTGAAATTCATCCCATGGCTGATCGGCCAGATTTTCCTCTCTGGCTTCAGCGTGATCACCGCTGCGGTGAAAAAAGACACCGGCTTCAACCCCGTTGTTATCCGCTACCCACTTCGAGTGACCACGGACTTCCAGATCGCAGCCCTGTCAACGTGCATCACCGCGACTCCTTCCACCCTGTCCCTTGGCCTACGCGAACCCCGCAAGCCCGGCGACCCCACCATTTTGCTGATCCAAGCAGTGTTTGGTTCTGATCCAGTTGAGGTTTTTGAATCCATCGCAGATATGGAACAGCGTCTGGCACCTGCAGTGGCAGCGATCGATCACGGTGTTCCGGGGCAAGGCCCTCACAAGGACATTCGCCCTGGCGATTCGGAATGGCCAAGCCGTGAAATCGCCGACACCGCCCAAAACACCGTAAGCCGAGACGAGAGGGAGTTCTAAGACATGACTGCTTTTGAAATTGTCACTGCTATTGGCATATGCATGTTCGCGCTTTCTTTGCTATCTGCGCTGCTGCTGATTCTGCGCACCAAAGATTTTCTCACCCGCGCGGTGCTTTCCGACATGGTTTTCTACTCCATGATTGCGATCTACTTGATCTGGGTTCTCAACAACCCCACCTCCATCGCCTTTGAAATCGCGCTCCTTGCCGCAGTACTCGGTGGCGTACTTCCAACACTGTCCATGGCTCGCATTATTTCGAAGGGACGCAGGTAAATGATGACCATTCCAGAGATCATCGTCTCCATCCTCGTGATCATCGCAGGTATTTTCGCCCTCGGCACTGCACTCGCGTTGTGGCGCGCGCCAGATCCCCTCACCCGCGCCAATCTCCTAGGCCCCACCGTTGGTGTCTCTATTCCGCTGCTGATCACAGCACTGCTTATTCATACCTGGGCTACTGATGGTTTTAACCTGAACAATCTCATCCGCGCCATCATCGCAATCCTTGGCGTCTGGATTATCGGTTCCGTAGGGTCCTTCTATATGGGACGCGCTATCTACGGTGTCACCGTGGTGGATAACAGACGTTCTAAATAACTAGTTTCAGCCTTAAACAACACGTGAACCTGCGTGTCTATCTGATCCCCCGCATAAATCCGCATCCGCTCCATCCCCTGTGCAGCTGGCTCCGCAATTGATCACCGCTCTAATGTGCCAGCCGCATATGCAGGCAGCTTCAGCTGTGCATCATCGACCAAAATGATCACTCGATCAACTATTCATAAAAGCTCCGGATCAATTGCTTTGGGAAACTCTTGAGATATATCAGCGCCCACCTCCGCGATGGATACAACGGAGAGCTGATTAAGACCTGCGCCTGGCTTAGTGCCCGCAGAACAAATCTCCACAAAATCTGGCGCATCCTTATGGGCAAGCGCTGCCGTCAACTGAGATTTTCCGCCATTGCCAACGGCATGCAAACAATGCTGATTTGATGATGTTGAATTCTCCTTTTAGCTACGTTAATTGCTAAAAATTTACCTAAACTAAACTCAGGATAAATAATATTTACCCAACGAAAATATGCGATAAAAGTTCTGGTCAAAGCCAAGAAATGCAATCTGCTATCACCTATCCTTATAGTTGAAAACAATTCATTTTAAGGAGATTCCATGCGTTTCAAATCAGTAGCAGCAGTTGCGCTATCCACCGCTCTGATCATGGGTGGCACCGCCGGCGTAGCAAATGCACAGCAGGCCAGCCCAAGCTCCATGATTGAGATCCCTCGCGAATTCGTTAACACCGTGCAGAACTTCCTCCCAGGCACCTCTTACGCCGACGCAGAATCTGCACTACAAAGCACCGCTGGTTCTGTTGCACTGAACAGCACCGCAGGCATCCTGCTCCCAATCATTGCGCCATTCTTAGGCATTGGCATAGTCGGCTCTGCTGTTCTGTCTGCTTAAGTTTTCCTGCAACACAAAGTCCGCACGTGCCCCGTTTCAAGGGGAACGTGCGGACTTTGCTTTTTCATAACACGCCTCCGCAGGGAAGCGTCGAAAAGCATAATTTTTAGCCCATGGTGGGCGCAGAATTACCCCTTGGCCAGTCACTGGCCTAAATAACAAATAAGGGGCCTCCCACCAGATCGTGGGAGGCCCCTTATTTTCAAGTCACAGTGGACTTAAAAGGAGTGCTTATGCACCCTTCTTCTGTAGGTAAAGCTCCTTGACGCGTGCGCCGAGGTTCTCATCAACCTGGTTCCAGTAGTTGTAAACACGTGGCTCGGTTACTTCAGAGATGCCCTGCATTGCATTGGAGATGTTGTCTGCCAAACGCTCCTTCTCGCCCTCATCTAGAACCTCGCGGTAAAGGATGCCTGGCTGGATGAAGTCGTTGTCATCCTCGTGCTTGACGTATGCAGCGCGAACGAGGTCAGTGCCGTGTGGGTCTGGATTGACATAGATGTCTTCAGCCTGGCCGTAGGAGGTGTGGTTGGAGGAAGAATCCTCGCCGTTGTCCAGGTAGCCTGCGCCCTTGTCGTAGCGGTTAGGGCTATAGGAAGGCTCACCTTCAGCGTCGAAGATGTACTGCATGGAGCCTTCGCGGCTGTAGCTGTTGACATCGTTGACTGGGCGGTTCACTGGCAGATCGCGGTAGTTAGCACCGATACGGTAACGCTGCTGATCTGCGTATGCGAAGGCACGAGCCTGCAGCATACGGTCTGGGGACAGGCCGACACCTGGAACGATGTTGCCTGGATCCAGTGCAATCTGCTCGATCTGAGCGAAGAAGTTGCGTGGGTTGCGGTTCAAAACGAAGTAACCGACTGGGATCAGTGGGTAATCCTTCTGAGACCAGGTCTTGGTCAGGTCGAATGGGTTCCAGCGGTAGTTCTCAGCATCCTCGAAAGGCATGATCTGAACCTTGACGTCCCAGATTGGGAAGTCGCCGTTGTCGATGGAGTTATAGAGATCTTCGCGCTGGTAGTCAGCGTTCTCGCCCGCGACCTTTGCTGCCTCAGCGTCGGTGAAGCAATCCCAGCCCTGACGGGTCTTGAAGTGGTACTTAACCCATACTGGCTTGCCCTCAGCGTTGATCCACTGGAAGGTGTGGGAGCCGAAGCCGTCCTGGTGGCGGGAGGTCTTAGGAGTACCGCGGTCACCCATCAGGTAGGTCACCTGGTGTGCGGATTCAGGTGCACGGGTCCAGAAATCCCACTGCATGTCTGCATCGCGCAGACCGTTCTTATTAAGGCGCTTCTGGGAGTGGATGAAGTCAGGGAACTTCATGCCATCACGAAGGAAGAAGGTTGGGGTGTTGTTGCCTACGATATCGTAGTTTCCCTCTTCGGTGTAGAAACGAAGAGCGAAGCCGTGGACGTCGCGCCAAGTATCTGGGGAGCCCTGCTCACCAGCAACGGTGGAGAAGCGAATAGCCATTGGGGTGACCTTGCCCGGCTGGAACAGGTCTGCCTTGGTGAATTCAGAAACATCTTCAGTAATGTGTAGCTCACCGAAAGCGCCATGGCCCTTTGCATGAGGAATACGCTCGGGAACGTTCTCACGATTGAAGTGTGCAAGCTTTTCAATGAGGTGGATGTCATTGAGAATGTTTGGACCCTGTGGGCCTGCGGTGGCGGAGATGTTCTCAGATGGAACTGGAGCTCCGTTGTGGCGGGTGGTGTTTCCAGAAAGCTTTGGACGCATTCCGCGATCTACGATCTGATCTGCTACTGACTTCTCAGACATAAGCATTTCCTTCCGTTTATGTGAGATACCTATTTATTAATTCTCATTAATAGCCTACCCGAGAATGTCGCTTCGCGCCACCGATTAAGCAACCCATGCGTAAACTGCCAGCAAAAAGACAAAAGTTTGATTCTTTTTGCCTACAATGACACCCCCGACCTACCTTTAGTGTGACCCCTGCCTGAGCTGGTATTCTGTGGCATTGTGAAGTCCAATGAGCGAAACGACGCCCACGTCACCGAGCTGGCCCTTGCCGCCGGCGGTGGAAACCGCGCCGCGCTCACTGAATTCATCCGGGAAACACAGGACGATGTGTGGCGCCTTTTAGCCCACCTCGGGGGCCATGAAATTGCCGATGACCTCACACAAGAGACTTATCTGCGCGTCATGGGCGCACTCCCCCGCTTCGCTGCGCGCTCATCCGCACGCACCTGGCTGCTTTCACTTGCCCGGCGCGTATGGGTGGACAATATCCGCCATGACATGGCACGACCACGCAAATCCATCATTGAATACGAAAATACAGGTGCCACAGACGCCAGCAATGCAGGCATCTGGTCTGAGTGGATTGACGTCCGCACGCTTATCGACGCCCTCCCACCCGAGCGTCGAGAAGCCTTAATCCTTACCCAAGTTTTGGGCTATACCTATGAAGAAGCCGCAAAAATCGCCGACGTCCGTGTGGGTACAATCCGCTCACGCGTAGCGCGCGCCCGAGCAGACCTCATCGCCGCAACTGCCACCGAAAAACCCTCTTCCAAAGATGGAAAATCCGCACGGGGCTAACCCCTATTTCCGCTCTGCAAGCATGAAAAAACCCGCCTGGAGCTCAACGCTCTGGCGGGCTTTAGCTGTGGGAGTTACTTAACCAGCAGCTCAGCGATCTGAATGGTATTCAGTGCTGCGCCCTTGCGTAGGTTATCGCCAGAAACGACGAATATTAGGCCACGGCTGTCATCGACAGTGGAATCCTGGCGGATACGACCAACCAGGGACTCATCCTGGCCGGCTGCCGCGAGTGGGGTTGGGACGTCGACAAGCTTGACACCCTGAGCAGCGCCCAAGATTTCCTGCGCCTGCTCAACGGTGATTGCCTTGTCGAATTCTGCGTGAATGGTCAAGGTGTGGCCGGTGAACACTGGCACACGAACGCAGGTTCCGGAAACTTTAAGATCTGGAAGACCAAGAATCTTGCGGGATTCATTGCGCAGCTTCTGTTCTTCATCGGTTTCGAAAGTGCCATCATCTACAAGATTTCCAGCGAAAGGAAGCACGTTGTAAGCGATTGGTGAAACATAAGGTCCGACATCGCCAGCATCTGCAGCCTGACCATCATGGACGAACTCTACGTTGTGATCGCCAACTGTAGAGACCTGCTTAGCCAAGGTTTCTACGCCAGCCAGGCCAGAACCAGAAACAGCCTGGTAGGAGGAAACATGAAGCTTGGCCAAACCTGCTGCATCATGCAGAGGCTTCAGCACTGGCATAGCAGCCATGGTGGTGCAGTTTGGGTTCGCAATAATACCCTTGGTCAGTGCATCCTTAGCGGAAGGGTTCACTTCAGAAACGATGAGAGGAACCTCATCGTCCTTGCGCCATGCAGAAGAGTTATCCACCACGGTTGCGCCAGCAGCAGCAAACAGTGGTGCGTACTGCTTGGAAGCAGAGCCACCAGCAGAAAACAGTGCAACATCAATGCCCTTGAGGGATTCTTCGGTTGCCTGAGTAACGTCTTCCACCTCAATCTCAGTGCCGCGGAATTCAATCTTACGGCCAGCAGAACGAGGGGAAGCAAAGAAACGAACAGTGTCAGCTGGGAAGTTACGCTGTTCCAAAAGGGTGCGCATAACCTGGCCAACCTGACCGGTTGCACCAACAACTGCGATGGTGGTCATTGTAAAAACTACTCCTTAAACGTAAAGAAAATTAGCGACCAGTGCCTGCGTAAACGACGGCTTCTTCTTCGCCACCGAGCTGGAACTGCTCGTGCAATGCACGTGCAGCAGCATCGAGATCGCCCTCACGGATCAACACGGAAATGCGGATCTCAGAAGTGGAAATCAGTTCGATATTCACGTTGACATCGCGCAGAGCTTCCATGAATTCTGCAGTCACGCCTGGATGGGACTTCATGCCAGCTCCCACGAGAGAGACTTTGCCGACCTGGTCGTCGTAAAGCACGTTAGTCCAGTTGCCCTGAACCTGAAGCTTCTTCAAAATCTCAATTGCGCGCGGGCCGTCGGAACGCGGGCAGGTGAAAGTAATATCGGTGGTGCCGTGCTCCACAGAAGAAACATTCTGCAGAACCATGTCAATGTTGATTTCTGCATCAGCCAATGCGCGGAATACCTTGGCTGCTTCGCCTGGCTTATCTGAAATACCCAGGACAGTTACTTTGGCTTCGGAGCTATCGGTTGCGACACCGGTAAGGACTGCTTCTTCCACAGGAATATCCTCCATCGAGCCGGCAATTAGTGTGCCGGAATCATTACTATAAGACGAGCGTACGCGCAGTGGCACATTGAATGCACGGGCGTATTCAACACTGCGCAGCACCAAAATCTTGGAGCCAACCGCAGCAAGTTCCAGCATTTCTTCAAAGCTAAGTTTATCTAGCTTCTTAGCATTTGGAACGATACGTGGATCAGCGGTGTAGACGCCATCAACATCGGAGTAAATCTCACACACATCGGCATGTAGTGCAGCCGCCAAAGCAACTGCAGTGGTATCAGAACCACCGCGACCAAGAGTGGTGACATCTCGGGTTTCCTTATTGACACCCTGAAAACCAGCGACGATGCAGACCTTGCCCTCATCGAGAGCTTCACGCACACGACCTGGTGTGACATCAATAATGCGCGCGTTTCCGTGACGCTCAGTAGTGAGCACACCTGCTTGAGAACCAGTAAAGGACTGCGCCTCTGCTCCCAGGGATTCAATAGCCATGGCAACGAGCGCATTGGAAATACGCTCACCAGCAGTTAGGAGCATATCCATTTCACGCGCTGGCGGAACGGGGTTCACTGCCGCTGCAAGTTCTAGAAGTTCATCCGTGGTGTCGCCCATAGCGGAGCACACAACCACGACATCATTTCCAGCCTTCTTGGTGGCAACAATCCGTTCAGCAACGTTCCTAATGCGTTCCGCACTCTCAAGCGAGGAACCGCCATATTTCTGTACGACCAGGGCCACCTTTGTGCACCTTTCGATCTACGTGCTGACAGTTACTTGCTCAACTCTACCTTTATAGACGGTGACTACCTAGCCAGAGGAAAGTTTTCATTCTGTTGGAGCTTGCTGGGAATTTAGGATGCACATCCCAACTACTGGGACATAGTCTCATTCGGAGACCGCATACTGATACGTATATTTATCCTCTTCGGCAACACACATTGGGTTAACTTCGCGAGCTTCCGTCAAGTCCACTACCCTGAATCAAGTGCAAAGCAATCTGCTCGCCGTGCTTTTCGCCCTGGCATCGGCATTAACAATCGCGTGGGGAACCGTCGTTCGACATCGAATCGCGCTCCGCACCCCAAAAGATGGGACTCTGAGGAGCTCCCCTCTTCTCAATGCCATGATGACACCAATGTGGTGGGCAGGCATGAGTACAGCAATGCTTGCTTATTTTTTGCAAACTGTCGCTTTAGGTTTCGGAACCCTTCTGGTTGTACAGCCTGTTCTCGTATTATCACTCATGTTTACGCTGCCACTTTCAGCCCGTTTCAATGGCTACCGCCTGCGTAAGGCAGAAATTTCTTGGGCATTATTACTCACCGTGGCCGTAGGCATCATGATTATTTTGGGGCGCCCACTTCCAGGCAATCCCCACCCACCACTCGATCGATGGATCCCTGCTCTACTCATTGGTGCTGCAGTCATGGGTGTCATGTGGCTCATGGCCCAATACGTATTGAAACGCGACAAAGCCTTAATTTTGGGCCTGGTTACAGGTGCACTTTTTGGTTACGTTGCAGTGATGTCCAAAGCCGCTGTGGATATCTTTATTAATCAAGGAATCCTGGGTCTTATCTTCAACTGGGAAGGCTACGGCCTGATCTTGACCGCAGTGTTCGGCACCGTAGTACAACAGTATTCTTTCAATGCAGGAGAGCTACAAAAATCTCTTCCAGCAATGACTATTGCCGAACCAATCGTTGCTTTTAGCTTGGGATACTTGGTGCTGGGAGAAAAATTCCAAGTCGTGGACTGGGAATGGATTGCAATGTCGGCAGCCTTACTGGTCATGATTATTGCTACTGTCGCTCTTTCACGCACTAGCACGCTGCCAGCCTCACCAAAATCACAATAAAGAAGTGCTCTTTCCTGCAGGATTTAAATCAGCTTGGGCAAGTTCAAGATCTACAAGCACGCTGTGCAATCCTTTTGCTGAGAAATCTACTGAAATGTTCTTCGTACAAACGTAGAATAAATATTGCCCTGAACAGGTAATATTATAAAAACTTTATAGTTCTGAACGCCTGCGCCAGAATAAAGACCATTCCGCGCTGCCTACAACTCAACGCCAGTATTGAAATAGGAGTCCTTACATGTCTACCTTCCAAGGAGGTTTCCGTCGGCTTGGATGTCCTCGGAAGGAAGGACTCGAAGAAAAAATCACAGAGGCTGCGCGGCAACTGATAGAACGTGATGAGAAAGTCACCATTAACGCGATAGTTAAAGAAAGTGGAGTCTCTCGAGCTGCAGTCTATCGACGCTGGCCTTCGCTAACCAACCTCGTTGCCGATGCACTAGATGATTGTCTGCGCAGTGAAATTACCATTGACCTCTCCGGAACGGTTAAAGACGGATTTATCAATGCATTCTTCAATTATTCCGACCTTTTACCAGCCGGTACTTATCCAGAGAAGCGTTTCAGAAAACGTATGGTTCTCACTATTTCAGATTCAAAGCTCCAAGAGGTGTACTGGAATTTCCATGCTAAAAAACGACGCCAATATCCTTTACAAGCATTACAAATAGCAAAAGATCGAAATGAAATCCGCGCAGACGTGGATATCGAAGCTGCTTTGGATGCACTTTACGGAACGTTTTATTATCAATTTTTCAGTCGTGGAAAAACTTCCAAGATCAAGAAGCTACAGACCGTGCATTGGTGGCTTTTGAATTGCTCTGGAAAGGCATGGAGCCTTAAGAAGGCTTCCTGCGTTTTAGATACAACATTAAAAAGGAGGCTAAGTACCTTTCTTGGTACTTAGCCTCCTTTTATTTCTATCTAAGAGATTGCGCGGATAGGTTAAGGCCGACGTGTCGAACGGGTGTCCCAGCAATAGGTGATCCATGCTTCCCGGATCAGCCTGCGGATAATGATCACCGCATTAGCTAACGCAATAAACGCCTCAACAACCCGACCCCGACGCTCAGTACAGATCCCCAATTTCTTGAAACCTCTGGTGGGCCAGGAATTCGTGCGTTCCACCACCCACCGAGCCCCAGCCTGCAAAGGCTGCCCCTTGGCACTAATTACCCAGTCATAACCGAGTTCGCTCAGCAGACTCCTGGTTTTCTTCGAATCGTACCCAGCATCCAAATGCACCGTAATGCGACCAGGTAGATGATCCCCAAACCTCGATAATGTCTTTAATGTTGGGACCAGCAAAATTGAATCATGCCGATTCGCCCCAGCAATCACACACCCCAAAGGAATCCCGTTACCATCAACCATCAGGGAGCGTTTCGTGCCCTGTTTTCCCCGGTCAACAGGAGACCTTCCAGCTATCTCACCACCACACGGTGCTTTAACGATGCACCCATCAACACTGATGTTGTCCAGGGCTAATCCGATAATACGGTCGTAGGACTCTAGGCAGATCTGTTCCAACTTGTGGAAGATTCCGGCGGTGATCCATTCATCCCGGCGTGCCCGACGTGTGGTCGCTGAGCAGGTGGAATCAGAGATCTTGAGATAGGAGGCACCGAGGACGAGAACTGCGATGAGTTTGTCGAAGATGATCCGGTCACTGATCCGTGGGCGGTGACAGCGTAGTGGGTGGGTGTCGATCAGTGGTGGGATTAACCTGGAGAATTGGTGCCAGAGGGGGTCAATGATAGATGATGGCAGGGCAGGCACGAGTGCTCCTGGGTGTTGTATGTTTTCTTGGTCGAATTCATATCTATCAGGCCTCGTGTCTGCTTTATTTCATTACCCCACCTTCACACCCTATCCGCGCAATCTCTAAGCACTCCCCCTATTTGTCACACCCATCACATTTTTCATGTAGGATTCCCCACATGACTTCGTGCGCGAATCTACTTCTTCTTCGCCGCGGCGGGTCCCAGAGGTCTTAACACGACCGGCACCCCGTCGCGGAGTTTGGTGTTGCCGGTCGTGGAGCCACCCGAAGTCTTTTAAGAAGGTTGAACACAATGTCTCCTAATGATGCATTCATCTCCGCACCTGCCAAGATTGAAACCCCAGCTGGTCCTCGCAATGACGGCCAGCCTGCATGGAATAAGCAGCGCGGTTCTTCGATGCCAGTTAAGCGCTACATGCCTTTCGAGGTTGAGGTAGAAGATATTTCCCTGCCAGACCGCACCTGGCCAGATAAGAAAATCACCGTTGCGCCTCAGTGGTGTGCCGTTGACCTGCGCGATGGCAACCAGGCTCTGATTGATCCAATGTCACCTGAACGCAAGCGCCGCATGTTTGAGCTGCTGGTTCAGATGGGCTTCAAGGAAATTGAGGTTGGTTTCCCTTCAGCTTCTCAGACTGACTTTGATTTCGTGCGTGAGATCATCGAAAAGGACATGATCCCTGACGATGTCACCATTCAGGTTCTGGTGCAGGCTCGTGAGCACCTGATTCGTCGCACTTTCGAAGCATGTGAAGGCGCAAAGAACGTTATTGTGCACTTCTACAACTCCACCTCTATCCTGCAGCGCAATGTTGTGTTCCGCATGGATAAGGAGAAGGTAAAGACGCTGGCCACTGATGCAGCTGAACTGATCAAGACCATCGCGCAGGATTACACTGACACCAACTGGCGCTGGCAGTACTCCCCTGAGTCCTTCACTGGCACTGAGGTGGAGTACGCCAAGGAAGTTGTAGACGCCGTGGTTGAGGTCATGGACCCAACTCCAGAGAACCCAATGATCATCAACCTGCCTTCCACCGTTGAGATGATCACTCCTAATGTTTATGCAGATTCTATTGAGTGGATGCACCGCAACCTGAACCGTCGCGATTCCATCATCATGTCCCTGCACCCGCACAATGACCGTGGTACCGGCGTTGCTGCTGCTGAGCTGGGTTATATGGCTGGCGCAGACCGCATCGAAGGCTGCCTGTTCGGCAACGGCGAGCGCACCGGCAATGTCTGCCTGGTCACCTTGGCGCTGAACATGCTGACCCAGGGCGTTGACCCTCAGTTGGACTTCACCGATATCCGCCAGATCCGCAGCACCGTTGAATACTGCAATCAGCTGCGCGTTCCTGAGCGCCACCCATACGGCGGTGACCTGGTCTTCACCGCGTTCTCCGGTTCCCACCAGGATGCCGTGAACAAGGGTCTGGATGCCATGGCAGCTAAGGTTCAGCCAGGTGCAAGCTCGACTGAGGTCTCCTGGGAGCAGCTGCGCGATACCGAATGGGAGGTTCCTTACCTGCCCATCGACCCGAAGGATCTGGGCCGCGACTACGAAGCTGTTATCCGTGTGAACTCCCAGTCCGGCAAGGGTGGCGTTGCTTATATCATGAAGACCGATCACGGTCTGCAGATCCCTCGATCCATGCAGGTTGAGTTCTCCGCCGTCGTGCAAAACGTCACCGACGCTGAGGGCGGCGAGGTCAACTCCAAGGCTATGTGGGATATCTTCGCCACCGAGTACCTGGAGCGCACCGCACCTGTAGAGCAAATCGCTTTGCGCATCGAGAATGCCCAGAACGAAAATGAGGATGCATCCATCAGCGCGGAATTGGTCCACAACGGCCAGGACATCACCGTCGATGGCCATGGAAATGGCCCATTGGCCGCCTACGCCAACGCGCTGGAGAAGCTCAACATTGATGTTGAGATCCAGGAATACACCCAGCATGCGCGCACTTCAGGCGATGATGCCGAAGCAGCGGCTTATGTCCTTGCCGAGGTCAATGGCCGCAAGGTCTGGGGCGTCGGCATCGCCGGCTCCATCACCTACGCTTCCCTCAAGGCAGTGACCTCCGCCGTGAACCGCGCGCTGGACGTCAACCACGAGGCAGTCCTGGCTGGCGGCGTCTAAGCTTTACGACGTTTCCCTCTACTTCGGCTACAGAAAGGTGCTGCCCCACACTCTTAAAGAGTGTGGGGCAGCACCTTTTATCTAGAACCGTTTAAAGCTCGTTCTCGAAGATAATGCCATCTCCGATATCGGAAGCAGGAATGCTCACGCTACCCGTGTTTCCGAAAAGGTCATAGATCGCAACAGTGATTCGTGCCAAGAAATCAGTAACTACAGAGCCAGTTGCCTGGATATCCGTGATTTCAATTAACAAAGGAATGCTGAGCATTTGCTTTCTCCTTAAAGTCATATTTTTAGAAAAAGGGCGGTTACAGACCAACTATCTTGCCTATAACCACCCTTTTCTTATTCAGGAATCCTTAAAGATTAGATCTTTAAGCTTCCTTGTTTTTACGTCCGCGGACGATCAACGCTGTACCACCAGCGAGCAAAAGCAGTGCGCCTCCAGAAAGCCAGAGAACATTAGCACCAGTAGAAGCAAGGCCACCCGATGCTGGCTTGTTTCCAGCTACAGATTCTCCTGGCTTGTTTCCAGCTACAGATTCAGGAGATCCAGGCGTACCTGGCTGAACTGATGTTTCTGGTTGCACAGGAACATCTGGGGTTACTGGCACGTCTGGCTTCACTGGGAATTCAGGCAGCTCTGGAATTGGGATTGGAATGATGATCATTCCGTTAGAGCTGGTCTTGTTTTCCAGTCCAAGCGTCACAGTTTCTGCAGGATCACCAGTGAGGATGACAGTTGCTGCAGTGTCCGAGCCTTCAATTGCTTCGAGGTCAGCCTTATCGCCAGCAACAGTCCAGACAACTTCATTCCACTTCACGTTAGAAACATCGGTGCGTGCACCAGTTTCATTGAAGATGATTTCAGTGTTCAGTGGGAACTGAACCTTTCCATCAAGAATAGTTGCATCACAGTTCTCAGTTGGTACTGCAGATTCGCCAGGAACTACGTTAAGAACGCAGACCTTTTCGAAACCATCAATATCAGTCCAAGATGCAGTGACCTGGAACAACGCATTGTCATCATTCATGACGTCCTTGCCCTTAAGACCAGTGACGATCTTATCCACTTCAACCTCAGTAGTTGGGATCGGACGGTTACGGATCTGGATTTCTGCAACTTCGTCAGCTTCAACCTCAACTACGTTGCGGTCACCTGGTTCGTCCGTTGCATCAGCTACTACGTAGTAGAAAGGCAATCCAAAATCCATACCCGGCAGCGGTGCTGGCTCGAGCTCACCGAAGGTGATCTTGGTTCCCTTAGGCAGAACCTTTGCAGACTCCCAGTAGAAGTTGTTCTCAGCATTGAGAAGGATGATGTCACCGATCGCAATACCAGCATCTGCTGGTATTTCCTTACCAGCAGGCAGCTCGATGTTTTCAATTCGAACCTCGAACTGAGCTCCTTCTGGAAGATCAGCTTCGGTGGCAGGAATTGGCTCGTCCACGCCATCGACAAAGATGTACTTCTCGTAAGAGACTGCGCCTGGCTTCCACAAAGCCTCGTTGGTCAAGGTGATCAATCGACCCTCATTTGGATCGTCTGAAACGATACCGGTGGCGGTGCCATCAGCATTCGTCTTAAGCCAGTTGTTTCCTTCTGGGTTAGTACCCCAGGTGATGGAGCCCCATTCAACACCAGGAATATCCTGTGGGAGGTTGATCTCCTTGAAGGTTACTTCGGTGCCTACTGGAAGATCTTCGCCTAGTTCAGTGGTCTGTCCTGGAAGGATTTCCAAGGTACGGGTCTGGTAGACAGATCCGTCATTCCAAGTTGCCTCAACAGTGAACTTCACATCGTCAGCAATTGCTTCAGCAGCTTCGCCACTAATGCCCTTGAGGATACGCAGAGTTCCGGTGTTGGTATCAGCGTAGTTTTTCAGCTTGACGTTCTGAACGTCCTTGCCAATTGTTACTACAGCAGACTGTCCGTCGATCTCGACATCGCCGGAGAATACTGGGAGACCCCATGCAATACCGTTACCATCAGCAGGAACAATTTCAGTCAGCTTGACCTTTGTTCCATTGAGCAGTGCCTCGCCGAATCCAATAGGTGATCCATTGGTTGGAAGAGTAAGAATCTTATTCTTCGGACCTTCAGAATCAGTCCACTCCGCACGAACGTCGATGGTTGCTGGAACATTTTCGTTAAACTGCTCTGGTCCAGTGACAAACTTCTTGATCTCGAAAGTGCCGAAGGTTGGGTTCGCGATGTTGGTCAAACCAATTTCAACAGTCAGATCATCTTCACCAACAGTAATGGAATTACCCGGAGTGAAGACTGGCTCACCCCATGTGATCTGGTCAGTGTCTGCGGGAGCAACTTCAGAGAATTCAATCTGAGTTCCAACTGGGAAGTTACCAATCAGCGCAGCATTTCCTGCAGCGATGTTGAAGCTACGAACTTCACCAGTTGCTGGGAAGGTTGCCTGAACAACGTAGCGCAGATTAGGGTCGACCAAGTTAGCAGCTTCACCTTCGACAGACTTCTTGATAGAAACCGGACGATCAGCAAATACAGCTTCGTTAGTCAGAGTTACCAAACGACCCTCAGCTGGGTCATCAGAAACAATGCCAGTTGCAGTTAGGCCTGAAACGCTGAGCCAGCTATCGCCGTTCCACGTTACGGTGCCCCACTCAATACCAGGAACATTTGGCTTCGCAGTTTCAGTGAAACGAACCTCTGTACCAGTAGGAAGGCTTTCACCTAGTTCAACAGGAGTGCCATCAGCCTTGACCTGAAGATCCTTAGAATGGAAGTTATCTTCCTTTGGAAGCTTCCATTCAGCTTTAACAGTGAAGATCAAATCAGTGGAAAGTCCATCTACCGCTTCACCTGCCAAAGTCTTGGCGATACGCAAGGTACCCATCTCAACAACGGTGTTGGTGACTGTCAGCTCAGCATTGCCACGACCAATGGTCACAACTGCCTTGCCATCCACGATGCTTACTCCGTTGCCGGAGAATGCAGGTGCTGCCCACTCAAGGTTGTTTCCATTACCTGGAACTTCCTCAGTTAAAGTAACTTCGGTACCAGCAGGCAGTTCTAGACCCAATCCAACGACAGTACCGTCCTTTAGAAGGCTCAGATCCTTGGATCCACCATCCCATTCAGCCTTGACCTTGTAAGTCGTTGGCAAGTTCGGGTTGTCAGATTCAGTGCCTTGAATAACCTTACGCAGATCGAAAGTACCAAGAGCTGTCTCTGCAGTATTTGTCAGAGTGACAATATTCGCTGCAGGATCAGTACCAATCGTCAATTCTGCTGGTGAGAATACTGGGGTTCCCCAAGTGATGGTCTCAGTATTCGCAGGCTGATTTTCAGTGAACTTGATCTTCGCGCCGATTGGCAGATCATTGAGCTGCTTAGGAATTCCTGCAAGCAGGTTGAATGACTGGGTGTCATCAACAGTGCCATTACCATCAAGATCGATAAGTGCATTTACGCTAAAGGTGAGGCTTTCAGGAACAGAATCAGCCGCATTACCAGTGATCTGCTTAGTAATCTTTAGGCCACCACGTGTAGCAGTGTTCTGCAGCTTCACGCCAACGTTAGAGCTTGGGATGATAGCAACGATTGCCTGAGAACCATCAGCGTTAACAGTAACGCCCTGTCCTGGCAGGAACTTACCTGGACCGAAGGCGAAGCCAGAATTCTCTGGGAATCCGATTTCAGTCAGGCGGATCTGCCAGTTGTTACCACGGTTGTAGTGGCCAGAAACTGGGGTACCGTCTGCCTTAATCTTGATCTCGTAAGTTGCGGTTGGCTTTACATTAGGATCATCAAGGTTTGCCGGAGCAAGTACACCCGCGTCATTACGAACTGGAGCAAACTCTTCAGCCTTAACAGTAAAGACTAGGTCAGAGCCGAACGGCACAGACTCAGAAGATTTTTCCTTCAGAAGGCTGAATGAACCACGGGAAACGCCACTTCCGTCCGCGCCACCATTCCAGTTCTGAGTAGCAGTCTGAGACATCTCATTGCCGGTTGCTGTGGCTTTGTTCTTGTAAGTAGTGCCTTGAGCATCAAGTCCACCGCTTGAGGTGCACAGGGTGTAGGTCAGCTCGTAGTTGTAATCACGGCTGAAGTGAACACCACCAAATGCATCCTTATCCAAGGTAAAGGCCAGAGTACGTCCATCAAGAGAAACCTCAGTTGCAGCGGTAAGGTCGATAGAAGTCAAACCACCATTTCCAACGAAGTCTACTGCCATGAGCTTGAAGTTGAGCTGCTCTTTCAGGGTTTTTCCTGGAACAGCACACACAGCCATGGTGTCTGAGAACTCATCGGTGATGACGAGCTCTTCTTGATCTTCGAACTTCTGACCACTAACAGTGATCGTCCAATCCAAGGTAGTACCTGCCGGCTGAGATACACCTGCGACATCCTTAGCAGATGTGTTCAGCTTGCCAGACTTCTTCTCAACAGTGCCAGGAGCATTTGCAGATCCCTTAATTTCCGCACCGTTGAAAACAGCTTTATTCTCGAACTTAGACCCAGCATCAGGGATTTTACCGGTGGTTAGGCAGTTGTCGTAAGTAAAGCTGTAATAAGCGTTTTCCTTGAACTCAAAGCCATCTACTGACTTCAGGGTTGCACTAAAGCTAGTATCACCCTTAGCACCAATAGTGGTACCAGTGAACTGATTTGTCACGTTGACACTTGGAGTATCAAACCTGCCAGATTCTTCATTCCATACTGGAAGGTGTGAGTATTCTCGAACAGAAATGCTCAATCCACCTTCACAAACTTCTTGGTTAGGACCAAAAGTATCAGTAATGGTGATCTCATCTAAGCCGACAAGCTTGGCACCATTTTCAGTGATATTCCAACGTGCCTTTTGGAAACGATCCTTTCCACCTAACAGTCCACCAGTTTTACCCAGTACCTGCGGCTTCCAACCATCGTATTTACCGATGCCACCTTCATAGGTTTTATCGCCAATCACAATCGCGTTGGCGTAGGTGTCATCGTCTGCAGCAACGGCCTGAAGTAGATTTCCATCAGTAGCACAAGTGATGTACTCAATGCGATAGATATAGTCAGTACGAACCTCTTCAGCGAGGTTAAGTGTGACAGCTAGTTTTTGCGCATCTGCAGGGTTGGCAGTAATGACCAGATCTCCAGCAGGGCTCAACTGTCCTGGACGTCCTGCAGAAAGCTTGAACTGGCTCGCACGTGAAGGCTCACACAGCTTCAAAGCTTCTGAAAGGGTGTCTTCCAAAGTGACAACTTTACCAACTGCGAGAGGAGCAAGCAATGGGCCCGCAATATCTACAGTCCACTTAATGGACTTCTTATCAGCAAGAACAGCACCGGACTTCTTAGTCTCGAGTGGACCTGAACCATCGTCAATTCCTCCGCCATTGCCAGGCAGTGGAACGGTGATAGTATTTCCTGGAATCTTGAAGGAGAGCTCTTCTGCGTTGGTGTATCGAACTGCTCCAGCTTCAATCCACCAGCTACCCTTGACATCCTCTTTACCTGCAACAGTGTCATTAAGCTCACAAGTGAATGAGTTATCAGCATTGACAACGCAATTACCGATTACCGTACCATCATCAATTCCATCAATATTATTTGCAACCATATTGAAGGAGAAACCAGCTGGAATGGATAACTCAGCAGGGAAACCGACATTAAAAGTTTCTCCACCAGTCACAGCAAGATGTGATGCATCCCAAGTTCCCTCCACACGGGCCTTATCGCCAACCTGCAACTGAGTTACTGGATCAAGCGCAGGTGTTTTCAAAATGGAGTCAACTGTTACAGAGATATCATCGCCTGCAGCTAGTGGAGAAATGCTCCGGGCTACTGCACGAGCCCCAGAGTCAATAACAGCACCGTTAGGTAGATCAACTGCAACATCCAACTCTGCATCCGCTGAAGTACGGAAGTTGAGGAAACTATAGTCAGCTTCCCCAACAAGAGTTGCTTCCACTTCCCAATCACCAGTGGTGAAATCCTGGGCGGTATCAAAGGAGAAGCCAATTACTTCACCTGCATCAGTTGTTAGTTTTTCATATCCAAGAGGCAGCTCATTGAGCTCAAGCTCCGCAGGAAAGGTAACCCAGAATAAGGTTCCTTCTTCCTCTTTAGCCAAGGTAGTGTCCCAAGTACCGTAAACGGTAAAGGTATCTCCGACCTCAAGCTCTTTCTCTGCATTCTCGACGGAAATTTCTTCCACATCGACGACAATGCCCGAGTTAAATGTAGCTACTTCACCCTCGAGAACAGTTGCAGCCTTGTTTGTCTCATCCAAAATCTTATTCAGGCTATTAATTGAATCAGCAAGATCGCCGACTGTATCATCTTCCGCCGGGGACACTGTGTCTTCTTGCGAAATCGCAGTATCTGCTTCATCTGCAGATGCCTGTGCCGGCGCGACGATTGTCATCATGCTCAAAATGAGCGCAAGAATACCAACAATCGTTGCAAATGAAACCCAAGGTGCTACCCCCTCTCGGCTTCTTCCGTTATTTAAATTAAAAAGCATTGTCGCCCTTTCCAGATGTGACATGTTTTCTTTGTTTGAATGCAGGAGAGGTATTTTCCCAATCACTGAGCCCGGGTCAACCTAATTCCGTTCTGAACTATAACCGTGAAGCCATGGTTTAATCACGATAGATTTCGGGCTTTTACCTGCACTATTCATAGTTTTCTCAGGTTTCTAAGAAGACTTTATGAGGAAATCCGAATTTGCTCCAGAAACATAAGTGCACGCTTAATTCAAAGGTGCTTAAACTTATTAAAAATTAATTATTAATAGCCTATAGTTCACCCCTAAATGAGGGCATTTATACCTCATCAATGAATTTCATTGGATCTCACTGAATTTCACAGTCGATTTCATTGCCAGTCACATATCAGAAAAATGTATTTTGCATCACATTAATATCCACCGTTTATAACAGCGTCCAGCTGTACCGAGTAATCAATGCCATGAAAGTTCTTCAAACAACTAGAGTTGTTAAAATGAGCACTAATAGGGAGCCGCAAGAGCAAACTGCCAAAAATGATGCTGAGCGCCAAGAAGCTATCGAGGCGGCTCCGTTTGTTGCTGTCACCATTCAGTCGAGCGGTATCCATCCATCGACATCACGAATGGTCACCATCGATCTCGTCACGCTGTCTTCTGCGTTGGAGCCTGTGGAAACCTTCCATGCCGTTTTGGATTCTAAAACTGATCCAGGCCCGTTCCATCTGCATGGTGTCACGGAGGAAGAATTCGCCACTGCAAAGCGTTTTGGGCAGATCCTAAAAAGCGTGGATCGCCTCATCGACGGACGTACCTTATTAATACACAATGCTTCACGTGGCTGGGGCTTTATTGTCTCTGAAGCTAAGCGCGCTATGAATGATGCGGCACGAGCAAATCGCAACAACAATCGTGGTAATCGCCGTGGTGGTCGTGGCCGCCGTAGGCAGCGGGTTGGGCACATCCCAAAGCCGCTGGTGATCGTCGATACGCTTGCATCGGCGCGTCGACAAGCAATTACCTTGGACGATGTACGCATCCGCGGCGTTGCGCACGCGCTTGGCCTCAACACGCCTTTGGCAGTGGCTTCTGTGGAGCGCGCGCAAGCACCGCACCGCGAGCTCTGCCGCGAGGAAACGATGCTGGTAGTGAGCCTATACCGCACGTTGGAGGAAGGCGGACCGCTCGCGGAAATTGATCCACAATCAGTGCGCGCCGATAAATTTGGGCTGCAGCGTTCCATCATCAGAGTACAAGCACAGGAAACGACCCCTACGCTGCTCAATCCTGGTCCTTATGAGCCAGGTAAAACGCTGATTTCCGGCATGGAAGTTGTTGTGGCACCGGAAATTGAGATGGATCCGGACATCATTATTCAGGCCAGCGTGGATGCGGGATTGTCCTATTCGGAAAAGCTCACCCGCCAGACTTCTGTGGTGGTGTGCAATCAAACGCGCGATATTGACGGAAAAGCAATGCATGCCCAGCGCAAAGGTATTCCGCTGCTTTCCGATGTTGCCTTCTTAGCAGCTGTTAAAAGAGTAAAAGAAGGCAAGAAAGTGGACGTCGAAAAGCACTAGTGGCACATGCTTAACTAGACTCGTTTTTCATGAAGCTTTCACTGCCTGCACCCCTACGCCGTTTGCGCAGCGCTGCCGCAATCGTCTCAGCAAAAGTTGCGACATCCGCATCCAAAGCCACCGGCCGCGGATCCGGCGGCATGATCGGTGGTTTAGTGGCCAGCAAGGTAGACCCGGACATCATGTCCACCCTTATCAATAACCGGCCCACTGTGCTTGTCACCGGCACAAATGGCAAGTCCACCACCACCCGCATGCTGGCCGCCGCGATGCGCAGCACTTACACCGTCGCCACCAATGAAGGCGGCGACAACATGGACGCCGGCATCATTTCTGCGCTGCTCGCAGGCCGAAACGCCTCACACGTGGTCTTGGAAGTCGATGAGCTGCACGTACCCGCCGCCATTGAGCGCCTCAAGCCCGATGCGCTCATCCTGCTCAACCTCTCCCGCGACCAGCTCGACCGTGTTGGCGAAATCAACAAAATCGAACGCGTCCTCCGCGACGCCGTGCGCTCCCGCCCAGAAATGACCGTCATTGCCAACTGCGACGACGTGCTGGTTACCTCCGTGGCCTTCGACGCCGAAAAGGTCACCTGGGTCGGCGCAGGCACCGGCTGGCAAGGCGAATCAGTCACCTGCCCACGCACCGAATCCCGCATCCTCCACGACGGACGTCACTGGAGCGCCGAGAAGTCGCTTCTCGACGGCCGCACCTTCGCACGTCCCACCCCCTCATGGGAGGTTGACGGTGATACCATCCATTCACCATCCGGCGATCTCACCTTGGATCTCAACCTCCCAGGTCAGGCCAACCGTGGCAACGCGGCACAAGCAATCGCGGCAGCAACTGTCTTCAACGTTCCAGTGTCTTCTTCACTGCCAGC
Organism: Corynebacterium crudilactis; assembly: GCF_001643015.1. Lineage (NCBI taxonomy): Bacteria > Bacillati > Actinomycetota > Actinomycetes > Mycobacteriales > Corynebacteriaceae > Corynebacterium > Corynebacterium crudilactis. The sequence goes on along the minus strand of NZ_CP015622.1, from coordinate 274,078 downwards.
GGTAAACTCTGTAAACAACGTGGCCGGACGCTACTCCACCATCCAGGTCGGTGAGCACCAAGTACACCTCCTCCTTGCCAAAAACCCCGCAGGCTGGCAAGAAGCCCTCTCCATGGTTGATCGCACCGCCGATGGCCTGGTCATCGCAGTCAATGGCCAAGTCGCCGACGGCGAAGACCTCTCCTGGCTCTGGGACGTGCAATTCGAAGACTTCGAAAACATCTCAGTCAAGGCCTCCGGCGAACGCGGCACTGACCTCGCAGTCCGCCTCACCTACGCCGACATCGACCACGAACTTCTCGCCAACCCAGTCGACGCCATCGCTGCCTGCCCACCCGGCCGCATCGAAGTACTCGCAAACTACACCGCCTTCCGAGACCTCAAAAAGGCTCTGGAGAAAGGGACCGAACAATAAATGACAACCCTTAACATCGGCCTCATCCTCCCCGACGTTCTCGGCACCTACGGCGATGACGGCAACGCACTAGTACTGCGCCAACGCGCTCGCATGCGTGGCATCTCCTGTGAAATCACACGCATCACCCTCGACGACGCCGTCCCCTCCTCACTCGATCTCTACTGCCTCGGCGGCGGCGAAGACACCGCACAAATCCTTGCCACCGAGCACCTCACAAAAGACGGCGGCCTCCAAACCGCAGCCACCGCCGGCCACCCAATTTTCGCTGTATGCGCAGGTCTCCAAGTACTTGGCGATTCCTTCCGCGCCGCCGGCCGAGTCGTCGACGGCCTCGGGCTTATCGACGCCACCACCGTCTCTTTACAAAAACGAGCCATCGGAGAAGTCGAAACAACACCAACCCGCGCCGGATTCACCGCTGAGTTAACCGAACGACTCACCGGCTTTGAAAACCACATGGGCGCCACCCTGCTCGGCCCCGACGCCGAACCACTCGGCCGAGTCGTCCGCGGCGAAGGCAACACCGATATCTGGGCAGCCTCCGAAAACACCGATGACCAACGCCAACAATTCGCCGAAGGCGCCGTCCAAGGCAGCATCATCGCCACCTACATGCACGGCCCCGCACTCGCCCGAAACCCCCAACTCGCCGACCTCATGCTCGCAAAAGCAATGGGTGTCGCACTAAAGGATCTGGAGCCTTTGGACATCGACGTCATCGACCGCCTCCGCGCCGAACGCCTGGCGTAGTTTTTCTTGAGTTCCGGGTTTCCTCTCATTGAGGGAACCCGGTTTCTCTTTGTTGCCACAAGGTGAGTTAGTCTTCCGGGTGGCCTAGCTTCCCGTCCCACCCCGCAGTAACCGGAGGAGCTACATGCTGTGTCTGCCACTTACTGCCCGGTGACGCCCCCAGCCACTTCCCGTCATACCCCTCGAACCAGACTTCAGGGCACCACCAGTTTCAGCTGACTTTCTCCGCGGATCCGCAATCCTCTTACTGAGCTCACCCACCAGCCATTCCAGAGGTCCACGACGGAAAAGCAAGCTCCACAGACCAGAAATAATCAGCACTCCCAAAATCTGGATCGCCAGTGCCAAGTTGAGCTCCTGATCTGTGGAATAATCACCGATCGCATAGAAGTGCAGAAAAGCCATGTGACAGACATAGAGCGTCAAGGTCATAGAACCAGCTGCAGCCAGAGGCCACAACAATCTCGGGAAGACTCGGCATATCAGCAAAGTTGCGCCGAGAACCGACACCGCCACACCGGTACTCAACAGCAGCGAGAAAAAGGTGTTGGTGTGCGGCCCCGCGACAGTGAGCCACCAGAATGAGGAAGTCGGCAGATCCTCATCAGGTCCTTCTGTTAGGAAAGCCTCCACCATTTCTTGAGTAATCCGCACCTCAGAGTAGAGCATGCCCTCATATCCGCCCAGGAAATTAACCGCCATACGAGACATCAGCCAGCCAGATACTGCAGCAAACGCGCCGAAGCCAAACAACCCCCGTTGCACCTGAATCCGGTTCAATTGCATCCGTCCAAGAGCCAACCCCACAAGCATGTAGGCGGACCAGGTCGTTACCGGATAAGTTCCGGTGAACAACAAAGTTCCCAACACATCTGCGGGATTGGAGATTAAATCCGCAGGTACAGGGCTGAGAATGCGTTCATACGGCTCCGCTGACCGCACGAAGTACTGTGCGATCGGCCCAGCAAGCATGATTAGTAATGCCCAGGTGCAGAGAGTTCGTTTACGAACTCCAAGGAAAAGACTGGCCAGCAGAAAAAGTACCGCGTAGTACGGCAAGATATTGAACACTGGAGGATCCAGCCATAGATTGGATAGCAAACCGATGAAGAGAATCAGCAGTGCGCGGACGAAGAGCTGCACACGAGCATGGATCCGACGCTCCGGGCGTAGCCCCTTGGATCCACCGGTGGACAGCGCAATTCCCACCCCTGCCAACACCGCGAACAAGGCTGCGGCATTTCCTGCGGTCATCATCCACAGGACGGTGACTCGCTCGGCCTCCTCATTCCATGGATCGAGGGTGTGCACCGAAAACATTCCGAACAGGGCCAAACCACGTGCAACATTGATGCCAATGATCCTCCCCTTGCTCCACTGCCGTTCGGCACCGTATTCTTCCTCCGCCCGATAGGTACCCACTGCGGTGGTGCCGAACTTGATCGGCTGGGCTTCATCGCCATGACCAGTCCATACCGAACGTTCTTCACTCCAGCCAGAATGAGGTCGAACATCTACCGGAAGGTCTCCTTCCAGGACTCGCACCTGTTTCTCTTCCAAATGGCTCGTCATTGATCTTCACCTTCCATAACTAGGGTTTCCTGCCCGGTTTCTGCTCTACCGGCGTTACTGGATGTGCTGCCGAGATAACGCACGGGGTTACCTGCCCACTCACTGTTATCAGGGAGGGCTTCCTGACGTTGCACTAATGACCCCGTCCTCACTGTCGTGCACTCCCCGATCACAGCACCCGGAAGAACAAAACTGTTGGGCCCCAACGTCGCACCATCCTCCAAGACGACGGGTTCCATGGACATGACGCGGTCATGAAAAAGATGGGTCTGCAGCACAGTGCCACGGTTGACGGAAGCTAGGTCTGAGATTCTGATGAGATCAAATTCTGGAAGCCACCAGGTCTCACACCACACGCTCCGACCGATCTTCACGCCCAGACAGCGGTGCCACAGATTGAGCATCGGAGTGCCCAGACTCATCCGGACGAATCCAGGAATTGCGAGGGACTCAATGAAGACATCAGCGAGCTCCCCGCGCCACACCAGTGAACTGAACAGCGGCACGCTACGTTCCCGGAATCTGCCTACGAGCAGCCATTTAGCGATCAGCGCAACCAACGCGGCAAGAGATCCTGAAGCCACCAGCACCGGCCACGACCACAAAGACGCGAACATCAGAGAATCAAGTTGAGTCTCCCCACCCAGCCAGTAGTACATGTAGATGGAGGTGAGGATGTACACACTCAGTAGATCCATCCAGTTACTGATCATCGCTGGGATAATTCGGCAGAGTTCAACCCCCGCCCGCAGCACCTTCCTCTGAAATGGCGGCTTATATGTCAGGCTGTCCTCGCCCTTGACTCGTTGCCGGGTGATCTGCATCGGATGTCGTCCCAACCACGAGCTTCCAGCTTCCGGATGGTACGGTGCCGTGGACAGCACCGCCATCAAGGCTCCGTCGGACACATCACGGTCCGGGCCAACAATTGCTGAATTACCGACGAAGCTGCCTTCACCAATCACTGTTGTGCCAACATGCAACCAGCCCCGACACATCCGTGTGGAATTAGCCAGCGCATGGTCAGCCAGAAAACTGCCACTTCGGATCCAGGTTAGGTGCGGGATCGTCTCCACAGTGGAGATCTCAACGTCTTTGCCTACCCGGGCGCCTAGCAAGCGGAACCACAGCGGAGTGAAACTGGAAGCATAGATTGGATACGTGGAAATCAGCGTGCGCTGCATCAGGGTGTGCGTGAGCCAAACCGCAAATCCGGTAAAACTGCGCTGTGGGAAATATCCAGGCCGAATGAACACAGACAGTATCCGAATAACTATCACCACGCCCAGAAGCCAGGTGAACACCATGAGAATAGTGAAAACAGGCACCCACACTATCAGGATTGGGAACACCAGTTCATAGAACTCTAGATGGGAGACAAATGGGAAAACCAGCATGAACCCCGGAACTAGCGCCGCCACCTGAAGTATTCGAAGCACCAGCAGACCACCACCGTAAGTCAGTCCAGAACGAAGCCTACCCATCACCGGAGTTTCCCGGGTGTTGCTTGGGGTGGTCGCAGGCCAGGTTTCACCTGCTGGCCCTTGATAGGTCATCGGAGAGCCACTCCACGTTTCAGGGCCCTCGATGTCACGGTCCACGTTGGTGCCTGGCAGGATCTCCGCCCCCGGCGCGATTCGCACCCCAGGTTGGATGATGCTGCGTGCACCGACACGTACATTTTCTCCGATCGTGATGGTGTCCACAATTAGAGTGTCACCATCAATCCAGTACCCCTCCAGATCCGCTTCAAACTCGACCGTCGCTCCTTTCTCGATGGTCAGCAGTCCAGTGACCGAAGGAGAATGGGAGAGGCTGGTATTCCGTCCCACTTTCGTTCCCAAAAGACGGTGCATCATCGGCGCGAAGGGTGTGCCGTTCAGGTTCTCCAACTGCATGAAAGTCAGAGTGCGTTGCGACGCCCATAGCCTCAGGTGCGTCCATCCGCCGCGCCGGTAACGACCCGCCTTCATCCGGAATGTCAGCGGACGAGTGATCAGAGCCGTAATCATCACCTTGCCAGGCAATGAATACAGCACCAGCCAGGCAATCAACAGCGGGAATCCGGAGATTCCAGGAACCCAGCCTGCATCGAAGAACCGTTCCAAGAGCCACACCACAATTAGGACGCCAGTGACGTAGCGCAGCGCATTAATCAGGTAGAGGAATAACACCCAAAAGCCCTGGAACAGAACTCCTATCCGCGGGATACGCTTTGGCATCGGTCGTTCCTCAGAATCCGACACCAGGCTCTCCAGGTAGTGCGACATCCTTCCCAGGAAAGGATTCTGGTAAAGCTCACCGATCTCCGCTCCGGGGTGGGTCTCGCGGATACGGGCAGCCAATCGAGCCACTGCGACAGAACCACCGCCGAGTTCGAAGAAGTTGGAGTCTGAGGTCAGCGACACCGGACCAAGCTGCTCTACCCAAAGTTCACCGAGGGCAGCGTAACGCTCCGGAAGCCCACCAGTGTCCTGTTGGGTAGCCAAAGGCCAAGGCAGGGCTTTGCGGTCCACCTTGCCGGAGGTCTTCATGGGTAGCTCATCGAGAACGCACAATAAAGGAACAACACCTTTGGGCATCTTCTCTGCGACTAACTTACGGGCCTGCTGCAGGTCGATTGCATCTGGATCTGCACCAGAAAGATATCCCACCAGCACATCGTTACCGGACTCGGTGGTGCGCACCGCAGCTGCGGCAGCATCGACACCAGGGATGTCGTTAAGGTAGCCATCCACCTCGCCCAGCTCCAGACGCCGACCACCGATCTTGATCTGGTCGTCGACCCGTCCAGCGAAGATGAGCCCCTCTGGCTCGGCTTTTACCAGGTCGCCGGTGTGATAGGAACGGTTCCACCCTAAGGCTGGCAGAGCCCTGTAGGATTCCCGGTCCTTCTCTTCATCGAGATAGCGGCCGAGGCCAATACCTCCGACAACCAGCTCACCCGTTTCACCCCAGTTCACCGGAATGCCGTCCTCATTGACCACCGCGAGTTCCCAGCCAACGATGGGACGACCGATCCGCACCGGCGGTTCCGGAGTCATCAGCTGACCGCTGACGATCACTGTGGTCTCGGTTGGCCCGTAGGTGTTCCACAGTTCTCTACCTGGCACGAAGAGCTTTTCGATCAATGGGAGCGGGCATGCCTCCCCCCCAAAGATCAGTAGTCGAACCGCGGTGAGGGAATCGGGATCCCACATCGCCGCGAGTGTTGGCACGGTAGACACCGCGGTGATTTTCTCATCGACAATCCACTGTCCTAGTTCTTCTCCGGAGCGCACAAGATCACGCGGAGCCGCCACCAGTGTGGAGCCGTTACGCCAGGCGAGCCACATTTCTTCACAAGAGGCATCGAAGGCTACCGAGAGTCCTCCCATGACTCGGTCTTGTGGTCCCAGCGGTGCATCAACCAGGTAAAGCAGCCGTTCCGATTCGACTAGCGCAGCAGCGGAGCGGTGCGTGATGGCGACACCTTTTGGCTTACCTGTGGTTCCAGATGTGAAGATTATCCAAGCATCATCATCTAGGGTGGCACGACTGTGATCAGTGTTAGGTTCATGACGGCGGACATCGATGCTAAGGCTTAGACCGTAGACTACCGCGACATCCGCTTCCTCCCACACCGTCTGAGCTCTGGAATCAGATTCATCCCAGTCCACAGGTACATAAGCTGCACCGGCGTAGAGGGTGGCCAAAATTGCGACGTAAAGATCGACAGTTCCGGAGGGGACCCGGATTCCTACTCGATCTCCACGGCCAACCCCTGCGGAGCGGAGCCTACATACCTCCACCTCAATCGTGTCACGTAGCTCAGAGTAGGTTAAGGTGCCGTTGGTGCCTTCCAGCCCGGGGACTTCCGGGTACGCTGCAACGGTGGCATCGACAATGTCAATCAAAGTACACTCCGGCGGAGGAACCTCCACGCCATAGACCGCATACTTCGGATGATCCTGGGTGCTCATAATTCCCCCGAGCCCATCACGACTAGGTCTTTCTGACGGAATCCAAGGCAATGAGGGGCATACTGGTAGCCGGTCTCTGCCCGGACACCCCGAGTAATTGAACAGCCAACACGAGAAGATGCGGTTACCTGAGGCAGTAGTCTGCTGTAAGAGTCACGCTGTGCAAGCAACGCGTGGTTTCCAAAATGTCGAAATATAGGAATATTAAATCTATTCATTATGTCGAACCTTCCGGTGGCCAAGCTCTCACCGAGGCCGTTGGCCAAGTTTGGAGCATCGGATAAAGCGAGCTGTGCCTGCCAGCAAAAAATACTGCTGGCAAGACTTGAGCATTACTTTATCGCTCCCTATTTCACCCGCACCAGGCCTCAGCAGGAGAAATAGTCCGACCTTACCCTAAATTTAAGGTTCACTTCCCGGCATAGGAACCTGAACCACGGGCCACGAAACCTTCGGGAGAAGGTCCCCCTCCAGCAGAAAAGCTGATCCATCCCGAAATCCCACTCACTTTCGGATCGATTTTCCGCCTTTCAAATCAAAAAATCTGCTCCCCCCGAACTTATCTAATTATTCAATTAATATAAGAAAACTATCAGCATTCTTTCTACTTTATTTCAGTTGCCAAAATATCCTGAAGAATAATCGCGTGCGGCAACGTGAAATGATCGTGCTCGGCCGGGAAATCAGTGTGCACGCGTGCAAATCCATGATCTCGATACCACTGCGCTCCCTCAGTCGCTGCTTCAATCGCATTGAAGGGTTCCGCAGGGTCAGTACCGTCATCACGTTGCCCGGTCACCCAGTACAAAGGCATCCTCTCACGTAAAGAAACAGAAACATCTAGTCGGTTTCGTTCCGGCGCTCCCCCACCGCCGAGGAGGATCGCGCCGCCGGTGACAGACTCTGCACTGTATGGAATGAGACCGTAGCTGATCAGCTCTGCCCCACCGGAATATCCCATCCACCACACCGACTCAGCGTCCAAGCCATACTCTGTGCTGATCTGTGCCACGAGCAAATTCAGCCAGTCAACATTCTCTTCCAAATTCCTCCACCAAGTCATTGAATGCTGGTCTGGCGTACGGGGTACCAGCGTGATCATGTTGTAGGTTTCAGCCACAAGAGCCAGGCAGGCGCTCAATCCCTCTGGGGACAAATACTCCTCAGCCCCGTCTCCGTGCAAGCGAACCAGCAAACCCACCGGCTCAGTAAAATCGACTCCCCGGGTGAACAGATGATAATTGCTGCGGTCATGCCGTTCACCGAACGACCGCCCCAGAGCCACCCCCTCGGCCTCAACGTAATCTTCAGTGTCCCAAGGGTTGGTGTACCACGACGTCTCTTCATCATCCTGGTCGAATATGTCAAAGAGACCAGTCGAAGTTGAATGCATCACCGGATCAGCGGTTGATAGAGGATCACCAGCCGAAATGCCATAGGCAGTACAGTCAGCCGCGGAATCAAAACCGTCGTCTTCAGAGACAACAACTGGGATCACCAACGCAACTAGGGCCAGAACGATCACAATGACCAGGACGGAAAGAGTTCGGACAGGTCTCTTCGGTCGCCTCAACTTTCCCTCCCAAATCCGCACGGAAAAATACCTTCAAATTTAGCATGATTGCTATTCCACGGCACTTCACATCTTAATCCCCAATAGACTTGACTTTCCCGTACTGGAGTAATTCGTTGATCCAGAAGCACAGAGAGCAGAGAGTTTCTCCTTACATATCGAAGCTACGTAACCTCGCCCAGACTATCCTTCGATTCGACTATCGCGGATAGGAAAGTGCACCGCTCCGATCCACCGCCGGAGACTAGCCATAAATGCAAAAGTGTCCCTGTGACTCTGGGCTTAGCTTCCGTCAACGGCCACCGCGTCGAACCACTCGCTTAGTTTTCCGTCTTCCGAGTTTTCTAATTTGAGGAAACTCGGGTTTCTTTCTTGTAGTGCGAACACAACAAGCCGAGTTAGTCTTCCGAGCGGCCCATTCCCACCTAGAGCCTGTCCTGTTTCGCACACCCCGTGCGTAACAAGGCAAACCACCTCGTGGATCCGACAGTTCCGCAACGAAGATTGCCCTGTTAAGTTCGCCCGGCCGAAACGAGGCAAATTTCCCCCCTAAACGGTCAACTCCAAATCAAAACTCGCCCACTTATGTTCACCCCGAACACAACAAGGCAAACTCCCCCGCCAAACTGCGCATTCCAGCGCGAAGTTCGCCCACTTATGAACGACAAAACGCCAAAACGGCAAAAGCCCAACAAGCCAAAAAGAAACTAGATCTGCAAGCGTCCACTCAGTGCACGGGAGAGGGTGAGTTCATCGACGAATTCGAGGTCGCCACCCAATGGCATTCCGGAGGCCAGGCGGGAGACTACGAGATTTGGGAAGTCTTTCAGCAGGCGGCCAAGGTAGGAGGCCGTGGCTTCACCTTCGGTGTTGGGGTCGGTTGCGAGGATGACTTCATGGACGTTGGGGGTTGCGTCGAAAAGCTTATTTTCGGGCGTGGAATCTGCGAGCTCGCGGTCGGGCAGGACGCCGCCGATGCGCTGCAGGAGGGGGGAAATGTTGAGTTCGCGTGGGCCGATGTTGGCCAACGGGTCGAGGGCGCCGCCGAGGACGTGGTAGCGGCCGGAGAATTCGCCGGTGCGCTCGATGACCTGGATGTCTTTGGGTTCTTCGACGACACAGATGGTTCCGCCGTCGCGGCCGGAGTCTGAGCAGATGCGACAGACTTCTTCGCGGGAAATATTGCAGCAGATGCGGCAGAACTGGACTCCGTCACGGATGCTTCCGAGAGCTTCCTGGAGACGAGTGATATCAACAGGATCCACGTTGAGCAGGTGAAATGCGATGCGTTGGGCGCTTTTCGGGCCGACGCCGGGGAGACGAGAAAGTTCGTCGATGAGATCCTGGAGTGGGCCTTCAAACACGTCTTACACAACCTATCTGGACAGAAATTGGACAAGCAACATTATCTCACACATGACAAAAGCCGGGCTCACCTGGAACCCGGCCTTGCATTTAGGACAGCTTAGAAAAGGCCACCCATGCCCTGAGACAGTGGGCCCATCTTCTCTTCAGCGACGTTAGCCACCTTGGTGTGTGCGTCCTTGAAAGCGCCGAGCAGGAGGTCCTGCAGGGTCTCAACATCTTCCGGATCCACAACCTTTGGATCAACGGTTACTGCGGAAACTTCGCCGTTACCAGCCATAGTGATGGTAACCAGACCGTTGCCAGCGTTTCCGACAACGGTGGTTGCTAGGATTTCCTGCTGAGCTTCCTGCAGCTGAGCCTGCATCTGCTGTGCCTGGGCGAGGATCTGGGACATATCTGGCTGTGTCATGAAAGGCTCCTAAATAAGGTTTGTTGATTTCTTCGCCCGATCTTACCGATCTCGCTGCGAACCTGCCCCCTACTTTTGACAGGTTCGCTCTCGGCTTACAAAGGCTCCAACAACGGCTGCAACAAAGGCCTTTACAAAGGTTTCGCGCCGAGCTCTTGCGCTAACAAGTCCATGGCGATTGTCTTCGCATCGCGACGATCCATCTGACCAGGTTCTTCAGCGGCCTCACGGATTAGTTGCTCCTCTTCGGACAACTTATGTGGCTGCGCGGACGGCTGCGGCACTGGCTGTACAACAGACGGAGCAGGCTGCGCCGCTGGAGTAGATTCCGGAGCGGACTGCTGTTGGAATCCTTGGTTACGGCCAGGAATGCCCTCATCAGCTGGGTATCCATAAGGATCCGGTGGCAGATCGTCTGGCTCAGGAGGCAACGGCACACCGCGCTCGAAAGGCTCCGAACTGCCTTGCCGCGACTGACGTTGCTGGGCTGCATTAGCTGCGGCTTGTTCTGCACGTTCCTTCCACGAAGGCTTCGCCGGAGCACCAGCGGCAACAGAAGCAGTAGGCGCAACAGGAGCAGGTGGAGCTGCTGGCACCTGGGCAGGCGGGGTGTGGATCTGCTGTTCAGCTGCGGGTCCACCGATTTTTACCGGTTGGCCCCATCCTGTTTGAGGTTGTGCAGATTCAGCCGAACTCTCAGGCTCCTCTGGCTGGCTTGGTGCAAAGTCGCGTGATGGTGGATTTTGCTGTTGGCCAGGTGCATGCGAGGCAGCGGGTTTGGTGTCGTGGTTCGGGTTCCACGTGCTCTTTTGTGCCACAGGCTGAGCGGTGAAACCGGCCTCTGCAGGATTCGTCCCGACGACACATTCCACCTTCAGCTGCTGCCCTGTTTCCTCAGCCAGCACCTTCACCAAAATGCTGTTGTGATCAGGCGCATTGAGGCGCGCAGCCAGCGCACCCGTGCTGTGTCCCAACACGAGGGTATCGCCACGAAGCCCTAGTACACGCGCCTCGGTGAGCATAATTTCCGTGCGTACGCTTTGTTTACCAACAGCCGCACGTAGCTCCGCCCAACGGCTGCGGATTGTTTCCAGGACATCAGGCTGCTTTTCGACGCTCGCCTCCTGCCTCACTTCCTCCACCTTTACAGGCGCAGCAACTGGTTCTGCCACAGGCTCCGCCACGGGTTCCGCAGCAGGTGCTGGCTCAGGAGCAGGCGGCGTTGTTGGCACTGGCTTCGCCACAGGTGTAGCCACCGGCTCCACAGCAGGCTCAGCAACTGGCGCTGGCGCTGCTTTCTTTTGGCCATATTCCCGCGCTTTCGCACGAGCAGCTGCAGCACCGGTGAGTCCACCAGAAGAAGCAACAGCTGGAGCATCAGATGGAGACGCTGCGCTTAGTACAGCCACGGTGTTACTGGCCAGCAGGAGACGTGCACACAGGATCTCTAGAAGCAGGCGTGGTGAGGTGGCGCCACGCATATCATCGAGACCGGAGTTCACCATCGAGGCAAGATTGGCTAGCTCATTGCCCTTGAACAATGCGGATTGTTCTAGGAGAGCATCGGCGCGATCTGTCGGAGCATCAACCAATCCGAGGTTGAGAGCTTCAGGGACTGCTTGGAGGACCATGAGATCGCGGAGGCGGTCCAGCAGGTCGATGGTGAAACGGCGAGGCTCCAGGCCTTCTTCGATGACATCATCGATGGTCGTGAACATGCTCGCGTTGTCTTTGGAGGCAAGAGCGTGGATGGAATCGTCGATAAGCGTGAAGCTTGTGACACCCAGCAGCGGTAACGCGCGCTCGTAGGTTAGGCCCTCGGGGCCAGAGCCGGCGATGAGTTGGTCGAGGATCGATAAGCTATCGCGCGGGCTGCCACCGCCGGCGCGGATGACCAGCGGGTAGACGGATTCATCGACGTGCACACCTTCGCCCTCGACGGCGTTTTTCAGTACCTTGCGCATATCGCCGGGAGTGAGCAGGCGGAACGGATAATTGTGGGTACGGGAACGGATCGTCCCGATCATTTTATCTGGCTCAGTGGTGGCAAAAATGAAGATGAGGTGAGCTGGAGGCTCTTCCACAATCTTGAGCAAAGCATTAAAGCCCTGCGTACTAATCATGTGTGCCTCATCGATGATGAAGACGCGGTAGCGGGATTCCGCCGGTGCATAGTTAGCGCGTTCACGCAGCTCACGCATATCATCGACGCCATTGTTGCTAGCTGCGTCAAGCTCAGTGACGTCCAAAGTTCCTGGTCCACCAGGAGCCAGCGCCACACAAGAATTACACACTCCACACGGCGTGGAAGTTGGACCTTCCACACAGTTTAAGGAACGAGCAAGGATGCGAGCCGACGATGTTTTGCCACAACCACGCGGACCTGAAAATAGATATGCGTGGTTGATGCGTCCACTATCTAGAGCTGCAGACAGGGGGTCAGTAACCTGCGACTGCCCTACGAGCTCACCAAAACTTGCCGGTCGATACTTGCTATACAAAGCCACGGAACTGAGCCTACCGTCTTAGCGATGCAGATCCAGAAGATCGACTTCTTGCTCCGCCATTTGTTGGAACAAAATATCGCCGCCTTCATTGATAACCAGGGAAAACTCCGCTTCGGTCAGCAAGATCAGCTGCAGTGGCAACGTCAACCTTGCCAGTGCGCCAGCTTCGTCGGGAGCTTCGATATTTACCTGACCGGCCTCTTCACGCACATAGGGAATCTCAGGCCCCCAGATACGAGGATCCGCCAAAATTCCGTGCACAACTGAATAGCCTTCTTGCGGCAAATTCGCCATGATGCCCACTCCTGGAAGGATCTGCCCCGGCTGGGCACGCATGGTGGATTGAGGGGAAAGGGAGGCGTCGAGAAGCATGGTGGCAGCAGCGCCTACGGCGCGACCCGGAACGGACACATCAGCCCGCGCAAGGCACAGGATTTCACTGCGCACATCAACAGTTTCCGCGCCACTTGCGGTGACCAGACCAGTGTTGACGCGCCCAAAATCAACAGAACACGCAATCGCTTCATCATCAAGCGTGTAACCTGCCACTTTAAACGCGCCAACCTGGTGAAACTCTGGTTCGCCAGGCAGCAAACGGTTAATCCAATGTGCTGTCTCCGCGGTATTCAATTACTTGGCGTAGTGCTCCGCCGCTGCCAACAACACGCACGTTGCCACGCCATCCATCGCAACCTCAAGCTCTTCAACTGGAGGAAGCGACGGAGCCAGACGAAGATTCTTGTTCTCTGGATCCTGACGCAACGGATAAGAAGAACCCGCGCCAGTCAAAGCGATGCCGGCTTCTTTAGCCAATTCAGCTACACGCGAAGCAGTTCCTGGAACCACATCGAGGGAGATGAAATAACCACCAGTAGGAACAGTCCACTGCGCCACACCGTACTCAGCAAGGCGGGAATCCATGATCTCCAAAACCTTGTCGAACTTCGGAGCCAAAGACCCAGCGTGCTTACGCATCACCGCACGCACGCCCTCTGCATCGCCAAAGTAACGCGCATGAGCCAGCTGGTTCACCTTGTTTGGACCAATACCGCGAATACCCGCATGGCTTGTGTACCACGCACGGTTCTCCGCAGAAGTGAGGAAGAAGGACACACCAGCGCCCGCAAGAGTGATCTTGGAGGTGGAAGTGAAAGCCCAGAAACGGTTCGGATTACCTGCCGCCTCGCCGAGCCCAACGATGTCGATAACCTCAGGGAACTCCTCGGTCAGAGTATGCACGGCATAGGCGTTATCCCACACAACGCGGAAGTCCGGCGCTGCGGTTTCCATTGTGCTCAGACGCTTTGCGACGTCCTCTGACACAGTAAATCCTGTTGGGTTAGAAAATACTGGCACAACCCACATGCCCTTAACCTGAGGATCTTTCACCAATTCCTCAACAGCATCCATATCTGGGCCGTCTTCATTCATTGGCACCGAGATCATCTCAAAACCAAAATGCTCCGTGATGGAGAAATGGCGATCATAGCCCGGAACAGGACAAATCCACTTAACAGTCTCTTCCTTAGACCAAGGCTGCTCCGAATCATTGTTACCGAAAGCATAAGACCAGCTGATCGCATCAAACATGATGTTCAAGCTCGAAGCATCGCCCGCAAGGATCTGCTCCACAGGAACGCCCATCAGCTCTGCCCAGATCTGACGAATATCAATGATTCCGCCCAATCCGCCATAGTTACGCACATCAGTGCCATCAGCAGCCGTGAAGTCACCTTTACCAGGAAGCGCGAGGAGTTCATCTGCGAAATCCAACTGCTCCGAGGAAGGCTTACCGCGAGTAAGATCCAGCTTCAGATTTTTTGACTTGAGTTCATCAAACTTGCGCTTAATGTCCTCGTGGAACAAACCAATTCGTTCTGCATCAAAATCCTGCAGCGAAACTGAACTCATAACTGCGTACCTCCGCGTGTGGTGGCAATGTTGGAAAAATAAACGGACTAAAAAGGGCACAAAAAAAGAGCAGTAACCTTTCAGTCACCACTCTAGACGTTTAAGCGGATCCCGCGCACCCGTCAGAGCTCGCTGACCCTTGCTGCATTCCTGCCCTGGGGGAGTTCACAAGATAAACGCCGCACGGGATCCTGCGCACAACTCTAGCGGAAAGTCCCCAGAAAACGCCAACTGCGAGCGGATTTGAATTTTTGAACAACTTTTGTGTAATCTAATCTCCAGAACAAAGCAGCCATGCGTTGCAGCCGTTCTAGCTGGAGGATTCGACTAGCGGCCTATGTCGCTCGCCTGGAACGCGGGTTGGGAGCAATCCCTCAGGGGTTCAAATCCCCTATCCTCCGCAAATTTAACAGCCCCTCACTTTTGTGAGGGGCTGTTTTTTCGTCTCCAAGGGTTGCCGGGGTTGGATTTTTGGGGATTTCATCGATACGGGAGTTAAAAGCACTCCTCTTTTCCCCTTTAACCATCGATCTGGGTGGTCGGATTCTAGAAACCGGACACAGCGACCAAGGGAACAGAGTTTTGGGAAGTTTTTGGTCGCCTGGTCTGGTTCCCAGAACTCGGCACCAGACCAGGTGACCGAAATTTGGCCAGCCCCCTGGCTTTTGGTCACCCAGTCTGGTTTCGCTAAAAATCATCTCTGACGCCCAGAAAAAGTATCCCTCCAGAATCGCCTCTAAAGACCCCAGACATCTTCAGGCATACAAACACTCATTCGAAAATTTCGGCCCCTTAAAACGCCAGTAAACGACATTGGAATGCCTCTACCAATATCCAGTCCGCAGCAACACTTAAAACCGCCAACAAAAGGGCGACTATTTAGTAATGATCTAAATTATTTTACCCAGCAAGCATTCAGGAACTGTCCATAAATCTGATTTAGCCTATTCCTAGCAGCGTAAACATCCGAGCAGGAAAGGTTGGAGCAGATGCGTCAATTTGAAGGAAGAACACTTCCCCATCAATTAGATGATGTAGAAGATCAAGGTTTAGGCTTCGATCTGGGGACTGTGTTTTCTCGTCGGACAGTTCTGGGAGCACTTGGGCTTAGTGGCGTTGGTGTTGCACTTGCCGCCTGTTCGCCAAACAGCACAACAACTGCACCCACCACCACTACGACGACTACGCCTACATCCGAGGCAGTCACTGCATTTACTGAGCTGAAATCAGAAACTGCAGGACCATATCCAGGAGATGGGTCGAATGGTCCAGATGTGTTGGAACTTTCTGGTGTGGAGCGCCAAGACATCACCACATCGATCGACTCCGACACAGTGGCAGAAGGTGTTCCACTGACGTTGACCATGAATATTGTGGATATGAGCAAGAACAACCAACCTATGGAGGGCGCTGCAGTTTATATTTGGCATTGTGATGCTCCTGGCCGGTACTCAATGTATGACTCTGAGCTCGCAAATGAAACCTATCTGCGTGGAGTGCAAATCACCGATAAGTATGGCCAGGTTACTTTCGATACCATTTTCCCTGGTTGTTATACCGGGCGCTGGGCGCATATCCACTTTGAAGTGTTCCCAGATCGTGCCAGCATCACGGATTCTACTAATAATATTTTGACGTCACAGATTGCTCTGGATGAGACAGCAGCTGCTTCTGTCTATGCACTTGATGTTTATGGCAATTCCTTGAGCAACCTGAATAACATTTCGCTCGAATCCGACAATGTTTTTTCCGATGGCTGGGATCAGCAGATGGCGCATCTCACTGGCGATGCAACCAATGGGTTTATTGCATCGATTGATATCCCTATTGATCCCACTACTGAACAGATTCAGTCCATGGGAGGTCCTGGTGGCAACGCTCCAGGAGGCCCAGACGGCATGGCCCCGCCACAACGTCCTTAATAGATATAGGGTTCCCGGCTGAGTTTTTCAGGGTCGAAGACTTCCAATAATTGTGGGGCGGATGTGACGCCTTCGTAGCCCAGGGAGGAGGCGAGGGCGGAGAAAATCTGCGGGAGGGAGGCGTCGAGAAGCATTTCTTTAAGCGTTACGGCGCCGTCTCGCTTGGCTAGCCGCTGGCCGCGGGCGTTGAGGACAAGTGGCACGTGGATGTATTCCGGGATTGGTATGCCGAGCAATGAGCCGAGGTAGGCTTGGCGTGCTGTGGAATCAAGCAGGTCGTCGCCGCGAACTACCTGGTCAACGCCTTGATATGCGTCATCAACCACGACTGCCAAGTTGTACGCCCACCCTGGTTCCTGGCCGCCGCGGAGCAAAATGAAATCATCCACAGGTCCGGTCTGAGGTCCAAGAAGGCGGTCATAAAAATCAAACGCGGTCACCTGCGCGCGCAGACGGATGGCGGGGTGTCGGTTTTGAGTAGCCAGACTTGCCCGCTTTTCGACGCGTTCCTCCGAGGATAGATCCCTACATGTTCCCGGGTACACGCCCGGAGCTGCATGCGGGGCCCGTGAGGCTTCCTGGATGTCCCGGCGCGAGCAATAGCATTCGTAGGTGTCTAGTTTGGCAAGGGCTGTGCGGTAGGCGTCGAAGCGGGTGGATTGGTAGAGGGCGTCTCCGTCCCAGTCGATTCCCAGAGTCAAAAGGTCGGCGAGTTGGCTTTCGGCGGATTCGCGGGAGGAGCGTTGTTCGTCGATGTCTTCTACGCGCATGAGGAATTGTTTGCCTTCCGCTCGGGCGAAAAGCCATGCGAGGAGTGCTGTGCGGAGGTTGCCAAAGTGAAGGTCGCCGCTTGGCGACGGTGCGTATCTGCCTGCCATATGTCTAGGTTAGATGCTGACCTGTCGCCATTGTTCGCCTGGGATGGTTTCTGTGGAGATGACTACGCCTGGGTAGTCCTTCACTATGTGGGGGTCGATTCCTTCTAAGACCAGCAGTGGCGGGGTGCGCAGTGTAGCGCTGGCTAGTTTGAGTTTGTTGATCTGGGCGGTGTTCCACGGTTGTCCGCCGTTTTTGAGGCGTTGTTTTTGTGTGGTTTTGTCGTTGTCTAGGCCAACTTGTGCCAGTGCTGCGCTGATTTCTTCAGCTGTTGCATCGGGTACTCGGATGCTGGCTAAGCGCGATACAGAGCCGCGGCTTAAGTAGTGGTGTGTGGAAGCGATACCGATGAGCATTCTGCGTTGTTTCAGTGGCAGTTGGGATAGTTGTTGGCCGTTGACTACGCCGTCGCCTTCTTCGATCAGGGAGGATATCCAGGCGCGGGTGTCACAGGTTTCTCCGGTGAGGTGGATGCGTTCTCCTGGGCGTGCGGCAATGCCTTTGACGTTGACGCCCGGAACTCCTTCTGAGACTTTTAGTCCAGGCAGTTGCGTTTGGGTTTGTTTAAATTCGGAACCGCGTTGCAGCAAAGGAATGAGGATGCGTATTGCTGCTTTGTAGTTTTGGCGGTATTCCACTACGCGCCCTAATTCGGTCACTGGGGTGGCAAGAACGCCAAGGAGCATCATGGTTCCAGCGACTTCGCTGGGGTCCAGGTGTCCTGAGACCACGACACTGACAGTGCTCAAGGAGGCTGCCATGGCCATTAATGCGCGGGTGAAGCCGGTGGCCCAGGAACGTTTCACAGCGGCGACCACGACTCGATCAGAGTCTCGTGATACTGCGTTGACCTCACGGTTGACGCCGCCTACAGCCCACAGCATTTCGCCTGCCATCACGGAATCAGCGATGCGTGCGGCCATCCGTCCACGTTTGCTGCGCAGTTCTTGCGCTCTTATTAACGTCCACCTGGCAAGCACGGGTAAAAATGCCATGCAGATAAGCAATGGAGCAGCCACTGCCACACCGGTGCGGATATCTTGGACAAACAGTGCCACGAGCACAATCCCAATCAGGGGGATGCCGGTGACCATCGGAACAATGCCTAAGGCCAACCAATTGCGCACAGCAGTGAGATCATTGCTGGCTCTGGTGACAGTCACGCCCAAAGAGGTTGCTTTACCCGGCACGAGGGCCGCGCCGACTAATTCGCGGCGGACTTCGTGCACATAGTGTTGGCCTAAATCTTCAGCAACCACTTTTTGGATCCACTGCGCCATGCCTAAGCCCAGCGTGGTGGCCAAAAGCAGGGCGATTAATCCGCGGTCCCCATCAAGTACTGCGGCGACACTCAGCGATAAAATGATCGCCAACAATGCCTGCAGCACACCCAGGAAAGCGAGTTGGGTGAGCAGGGAGCGTCGTCGGCCAAGCCATAATTTAGGCATGGGACTTTTGTGCCGTCGCGAGCACCGCGGTCACGGTCGCTGGGTTGGTGAGGTCATAGGTTGGGATGACTGGAACGTTGAGTACTTCGGTGGCTTCTGCGGTTGCCAGAGGAGACGCTGTCATCACACCGGAGGCGGCGGCAACGTGGAGACCCGCAGCTTGTAGTTCAGAAACACCAGCCTTGGCGCCCAGTGCATCCACGGCAGAGAACACCACATGATCGATGCTGTGCTGGAACAGCTGATCGCGCAAGAGCCTGGAAGTTTCGCCCTGGTAGATGCCATCGGCGATTTCCACGATGACGGTATCTGCACCGGTATCGGCTAGTACGTTGATCATGTTGATGCTCAGCGCACGGATTTCGGCGAAGTTCAGTTTGAAAGTGGTTGGGTAACCAAAGTCAGTGAAATCGATGACGCTGTGCGCACCGGCATCGTGGTAGATCATGCGGTCATTGCCTGCGCCGGTGCCGGTGATTTTTCCGGCCGCGACTTTGTGTCCCGCAGCATCCAGGCCATTGACTAGGCATGCCAAGGTGGTGGACTTTCCGGAGTTCATGGAGGTACCAAGCACCGCAATGACCTGTGGGCGGTTCGGCTTTGCTTCCACATTCAACGGGTTTTGGTGTGCAGCAAAATCGCGCACATTGACGGTGCCGTTAGCATCGGTGAGCAGTCCCAGCGGTTCAATCTCAGTTGGCTCATCCATGCGGTCGTGCAGCGCGGTCACAGTGCCCGCGATGCCGCCGGCTGCCACCAAATGGCATGGTCCCAAATCCTCTGGCACATGCGCCAAGAACTGGTCCGCAGCGTAGCGGTTGCCATACGCCAGCATCACCAACGCGCCCTCAAACAAAATGGCTTTGCGAGATTCCGGAGTTTCCACGCGCTTGTGGTTATTAATCTGGGTTACGCGAGCAATCACCACATCGCCCGCCTTTGGCGTGCCCGCAGTTTCCAGCCAAAAATCAGAAGCACGCTTTTCGACGCCTTCCGCCACCAAGCGCGTCGTATAGCTTGCCTGAAAACGAGCAGGCAACGGCAAGACAGTGGAAGTAGTTACTGGCTGGTTGAGGGTGATAGTCATGAGGGGGATGCCTTTCGGAGAGAAGATGCTTTATCGGCTGACAATCTCTAGTTAAGACCTCCATGATGAAACCATGATGAAACAAAGATTAAAATTTTTTCATCTTCTCAAAAGTGGTTAAGGTTGTGGGCGTGCAACAACAACCAACATCACAAAAACCCCAGCCTGGGCAGGGCGCAGCCAACACACCCGCTGCGTCCGGCAACAACACATTCATTCATGTTCCGCCAAGCCTCTACCCCATTTTGCTTGCGCTTTTTGTCACCGTCTTCTTAATTTCCAATATCAATGCCACCAAAGGTGTCCAAATTGGGCCACTGATTACCGATGGTGCATTCTTCCTCTTCCCCATCGCCTATATCCTGGGTGATGTTCTTGCCGAATGTTACGGCTATAAATCCACCCGCCGCGCCATCCTCATAGGATTCGGTGTCACCATCTTGGCGGTGTTGTCATTTTATGTGGCGATCTGGCTGCCAGAAGCAAGTTTCTGGGACGGCCAAGCATCCTTCGAATCCACCTTAGGCCTAGTGCCACAAATCGTTGTCGCCTCACTCGCAGGCTATATTGTGGGCCAATTACTCAACGCGAAAGTGTTGGTAGCTATCAAAAAACGCACCGGAGAGAAATCTCTGTGGGCGCGTCTTATTGGTTCTACAGTTGTCGGCGAATTTGCAGATACTCTGCTCTTTTGTACCATCGCAGCACCGGTGATCGGCATTGCCACCGGTACTGATTTCATCAACTACGTGGTGGTGGGCTTTGTCTGGAAAACACTCCTCGAAGTGTTCCTCATGCCGATCACCTACGCAGTCATCGCGTGGGTAAAACGCCGCGAAGGATACTAAATCTTCGGTGCGTAATAACGGCCCAAGAACTCTTCTTTGAATTCATAATAGGTGCCATCATCGATGCTGGCGCGGATCTTATCCACCAATGTGATCATGAAGTGCAGGTTGTGCATGGTGCACAACGTGCCTGCCAAAAATTCCTTGGCCTTGAGCAAGTGGTGGATATACGCACGGGAATAGTTCTCGCTGGCGTAGCCGCCCACTTCTTCATCAATACCGGCGAAATCTCGCTTGAAGCGCGCACCCGTCAGGTTCATACGCCCATCCAAGGTGTACACGCCTCCGCGCCTGCCCAAACGGGTTGGCGCAACGCAGTCAAAGGTATCCGCGCCAGCTTCAATCGCCACGAACAGATCATCCGGCTCAGAAATACCCAGCAGGTGGCGTGGCTTCTCATCAGGCAGCTCATCGCACACCCAACCCACGATGGTGCCCAGGTTCTCCTTCTCCAGGGCGCCACCAATGCCGAAACCACCAAAGCCACGTCGGCCTTCATCAGCAGCCTTGCGGTCTAGATCTAACAAGCCTTGCACTGCTTGTCGACGCAAATCTTCAAACTGTGCGCCCTGCACCACGCCCCACAGGGACTGCAGTGGCTTGCCCACACGTTCCTGGGTCAAACGCTCATGCTCCAGCAAGCAGCGCTGCGCCCAACGACGGGTCCTTTCCACAGATTCAACCTGGTAATCATAGGTATCAATCAAAGTAGTCAGCTCATCGAACGCAAAGATAATATCCGCGCCCAATTGGTGCTGGATCTGCATCGAGACCTCTGGGGTGAAACGGTGCTTAGAGCCATCGATTACTGATTTGAAATCCACGCCGTCGTCGTCGACAAGCGCCATGCGCTCTTTTTTAGCCGCCTTGATGTCATTGCGCGTCAAGTTGGTGGTGTCCATGGCCAGCACTTTCTTGAAGCCCGAGCCCAAGCTCATCACTTGGAATCCACCGGAATCGGTGTAGGTTGGGCCGTTCCAGTTTTCAAACTTGGACACGCCACCAGCCTCATCCACAATATCTGGACCTGGCTGCAGGTAAAGGTGATAAGCATTGGACAAAATAGCCTGAGCGCCGGTCTCACGGATCTGTTCCGGAGTCAGCGTTTTCACAGTGGCTTTAGTAGCCACTGGAATGAACGCAGGCGTTGCAATATCACCATGAGGTGTATGAATAACACCCGTGCGACCATGCTTGCCGGGGCCCTGATCGGGAAGCCTATTGTTTAGCGTGAAGGAGAGGTCTGACATGAAACCTAAGTCTAATGCGCAGCCTGCTTCTCCTCCCATTCCTTCTCTAAAGCTGTGCCCTCAATATCTAAACTTGGCAGCAGACGATCCAACCACTTTGGCATCCACCATGTGGCACGGCCCATCAAGAACATCGACGCCGGAACAAGACCCATGCGAATGAAGAACGCATCAAAGAACACGCCCACGCCCAGCGCGAAACCGAAGATCTTAATAAACGGCAACGGCTGATCAATAAACGCCACGAATACCGCAATCATAATCAACGCAGCTGCAGTGACCACGCGAGAGCCTTGGGTAAAGCCCTCAATCACCGATTGATCCACCGCGCTGTACTTAGAACCTGGCTGCCCCTTGCCATTGTGGTGGGTGTAATGCTCACGCATACGCGTCACCAGGAAGACTTGGTAATCCATTGCCAAACCAAAAGTCACGCCAATGAGGAAGATCGGCATGAAGGAAATTAGCGGACCAGGAGTATTCACAAAACCGCCGAAACCCTCCTGCCAGAACAACACTGTGGCGCCGAAAGCAGCACCCACAGACAGCAAGAATCCCAAACCAGCCACAAGCGGCACCAGCAAAGAACGGAAAACCAAAATCAGCAGGAAAATAGCCAAACCAACAACCACAGCCAAGTAGATAGGCATCGCATCTTCTAGCTGTTCCGTGATGTCTAGCTGCACCGCAGTCAGTCCTGTAGTACCCAGAGCAACTCCGGTGGCATCTTCAATCTGCGTTTCCTGTGCACGCATCACATGCATCAATTCAGTGGTCGCAGGATCCGCAGGACCGGTATATGGCGTCACCAAAATTTGGGCTGCAGTTGCATCACCATTCACACCAATAATCTGGGCGTTCTTCACATCAATATTGGAATTATAGGTCTGCGTGACATACATGTAGGTGGCAAAACGAGCAGCCGCCTCACGATCAAAGTCACCTTCAGCTGGCTTCTGCGCCTCCACGAGTGGCTGCAGAGCAAGGGCATCCGGGTTCACGTCATGAGCATCGACGATAACAAGCAACGGTGCATTCACGCCCGCGCCGAAACCTTGTTCCATCAAATCAGCTGATTGACGCTGCGTGGTATCCAAATTGGAGGTGGAATCCGAAGGCAAAGAAAGCTCCAGGTTCATCGCTGGAATAGTCAAAGCACCAAGTCCCAGCACCACGACAGCCACCACAAGACCAGGTACCTTCTGCACAAACTGCACCCAGGTACGGCCCTTTGATCGACGATTCAGCGCCTGCTCCCAGGTGCCCTTTGGCGTGGGATTTCCACCAATGCCAGGAATCTTGCCCTTGAACGCACGCCCACCCAAAGCACCAAGCAACGCCGGAATGAACGTCAAGGCAATCAGAACGGAAACAAACACGGTAAAGGCAGCGGAAATACCCATCGCAGTGAGGAAGCCAATATCGGCGATTGCCAGAGCCACCAGCGCAATGATTACTGTCGCGCCAGCAAAAACCACGGCACTACCCGCAGTACCCACAGCCATTCCCGCAGCATCCGCTCGAGGCATCCGCTTATATTCGGCTCGATAACGCGACAAAATAAACAGCGCATAGTCAATACCCACGGCCAAACCAATCATCACAGCCAGCACTGGAGTGACATTGTTGAGCTCTGTGAATGCAGTGGCCAATACGATGGCCAAAGCACCAATACCCACGCCAATCACAGCAGTGAGCAGAGGCAAACCAGCAGCAATGAGGGAACCGAAGGTGAAAATCAAAACAATGAAGGCAATACCGATGCCAATAACTTCACTGGTTGTTTTGATCTGAATCGGATCACCGAAAGCAGCACCGCCGGCCTCCACCCGAACGCCAAGATCTTCACCAATAGCCATGGCTTCATTGATGACATCGCGGTGGCGCTCTTCGACAGACTCTGGACCGTCAACATCAATATCGAAACTGGTATAAGCAATTGTTTTATCTTCGCTCAAAATCGCCAGATTGGCCGCATCTTTCCTCGCGGTATCCTCCGGCAATCCCATGCTGGTCATCTGATCGATAACCATGGTCTCTAAATCCGCAGAGATCACTGCAGGGTTGCCGAAACGCTCTCCCCCACCAAAATCATCAAGATTAGTTTCAATATGATCCACCACCGCATCGATTGCAGTGATCATTTGTGGATCTTCAAGCGTTAAACCTTCAGACGCTTGAAAAACCAGATTGACTCCAGCAGCCGTGACGGGGTTAGTCTGATCCGGAAAATTTTCCACCAGAGACTTCGTGGCATCAATCGACGGAGTGTCATCGATGGTGAAGGTATTGCTAAAACCCTTTTGCATCGTGAGCGCGAGTCCACCGACAATAGCCAAAATAAGCAGCCACGCCGAAATCACAATCCATTTGCGATTATAAGACCATCGCCCCAACCTAAACAGCAGTTTTGCCACGGGGTTGCTTCTCCTCTGAATGTACTAATTTTTTACGCCCCACCAACTTACCCGTGGTTGCTGCCAATCCCCGAAAAATTGTTTAGATACGCTGCTTCTTCCACGACCACACAGAACCAATGACGCCCACCACAAGTGTCACAACATAAACCACAAGCAGCATTGCTGAGGTGTTATAAGAAGTGAAAAAGTCTGGCTGAACCTCATCGCTGTATATAGCTGGATCGCTCATAGTCCAGCCATATGGGACATAGCTCAGCGCTTTAATCTCTGCGAATAGGCCAGCAATCGAGGCCAAGAGAAGCGGGAAAAATACCCAAAACCACGGAAATACCCGCTCTGGCCCCGACTGTTTCCGCAGAATAGAAACACCAACCAACACAGAGACAGCAATTGCATAAAAGATCGGAATACTCATAGCCTGAGAATAATGGGGATGCATGCAGTTTTCTCAGGAAGCTGAAGAACCCTTAACTTTCATAATTTTTATTTAGTCCCTCAAAGCAGACCAACGCAGATTTTACAGACGACACCTTTTATGGGCCGTTTAAGCAGTTGAATTTTAAGAAGGTGCGCTTAATATCGTTTGAGGCCCCACAGGGCCTTAAACGCGATTCTGTGGGGCCACTTTCTCACACTCTGAAAGCAGGTTTTTAGCCTCACTTCGCATAGAGACCAAAGCACCTGATGGCTCACCTATGGATTTGGTCAAACACGACAGTGTATGGAAGTTGCCCCAACCAGATTGCTCAACACCAGCGCCAAGGGCCTGACACTTAAGGAAACCGAGCAATAGTTTTAAAAGTCAGGTTGAAGAATATGAAAAACCGGATCTTCAAGTAGTTTTAGCTACTTTCAGACCCGGTTTTAACAACTGGCGGTGGCGGGGGGATTTGAACCCCCGGTTGGGGTTTGCCCAACATTCGCTTTCGAGGCGAAGACCTTCGGCCGCTCGGACACGCCACCGCGAATCAGTGTATCGGAACGGTGACGCACCAAACAAATCCATAATGCGGCCAAAAGGATAGACGCTAATTCAGGAATCTAACGATAACCCCAGCGCCCATGATGAAAATTAGTCGTCTTTCTTGAAGGAACCCAGAACCTTGTTAGCTGCGTCCTTGACCTTCTCACCGGCGTTTTCTACAGCATCCTTGATGTCTGACTTTGCCTGATCTGCACGACCCTCATCTGCAAGAGACTCATTGTTGGTTGCCTCGCCGAAGCCTTCTTTAGCTTTGCCGGCGAGATCTTCTGCCTTGTTGGAAAAATCGCTCATGTGTTGCTCATCTCCTAAGTAGGGGTTCAGACTTTGATGACCCCAGCCTAGGAGCATGCTGAGCAAATCGCTTTCTTGTTAATACAACCGATATGAACTCGTTATCGGTGTTGGCCAAAAAATTCGGTCATAAGTTCGGCACATTCCGGCTCTAGAATCCCTCCGCTAACTTCCACTTTATGAAGCACAGCAGGGTCTCTGACCACGTCAAATACCGATCCGCAGGCACCGGTGCGCGGCTCAAAAGCGCCAAAGACGATGCGCCCAATTCGGGCGCCTACTAGAGCACCAGCGCACATGCTGCAGGGC
Source organism: Corynebacterium crudilactis (assembly GCF_001643015.1). Lineage (NCBI taxonomy): Bacteria > Bacillati > Actinomycetota > Actinomycetes > Mycobacteriales > Corynebacteriaceae > Corynebacterium > Corynebacterium crudilactis. The sequence continues at coordinate 248,172 of NZ_CP015622.1, read as the reverse complement.
TCTAAAGTGACCACCGCGGTGCAGTCACTCAGTCGCCAGCCGTCGGAAAAACGGCGGGCGGCTCGTCGTAAAGCAATAATTTCGGCGTGGGCCGTGGGATCGCGGTCTGCTTCTCGACGGTTCGTTGCGGTCGCCAGGATCTCCCCGGTCGGCGCGTAAATGACGGCGCCAACGGGAACGTCCCCCTCAGGGGTTTGGCGAGCAATATCCAAAGCATGGCGCATGCGGCGCTCATCGTCTTTGATGCGCGCCTGCACAGGTAAAACGCCCACTAGTCGAATCCCACCACCCGAGCCAGATCATTATCAAAACCGAGTTCTTCCGCGATGCGCAGCAATTGTTCGGAAGGATCCAAATCCATGTCATCGCAAATCACGGAAAGAACCTCCTCAGACAGCCCCAAATCCGCCAAAATATCGAAATCACCTTCTGGCCATGGATCGATGTCGTCCAAATCATCAGGGTTGATATCTGGAAGATCCGCATCGAGTTCATCCATCACCGCGGCGGCGAAATCATCGTCGACAGCCATCGGCGCATCCGAAAGGAAAAAGAATACCCTACTTGGGGTGGGACGCACCATCACAAAATATTCATCATCAACGCACAACAGCGCAAACGCCGGCCCCTCGCTACGCAGCGAGCGAACCGCATTAATAGAGGTAGAGAGCTTGGAGAAGTGATCCTCAAACTCGCGTACCTGCCATTTACCTTCAACTAAGGTAGCCGTAACTGCAAAGCTCAGGCCATCCTCTTCAGTGTTCATAGAGATAACCGTAGTAGGTATGTGCCACACTTGTCAGGTGACTACCAAAGACATTTCCCGCCCAGTATGCATCCTGGGCCTCGGCCTCATCGGCGGATCCCTCCTCCGCGACCTCCATGCAGCCAACCACTCTGTCTTCGGCTACAACCGCTCACGCTCCGGCGCCAAATCAGCCGTCGACGAAGGCTTCGACGTTTCCGCCGATCTTGAAACAACCCTCCAGCGTGCAGCCGCCGAAGATGCGCTCATCGTCCTCGCGGTCCCCATGACCGCAATCGATTCGCTTCTCGACGCCATCCACACCCACGCACCAAACAACGGCTTCACCGACGTCGTATCCGTAAAAACCGCCGTCTACGACGCAGTAAAAGCCCGCAACATGCAACACCGCTATGTGGGATCCCACCCCATGGCAGGCACCGCCAACTCCGGCTGGAGCGCATCCATGGACGGACTGTTCAAACGAGCAGTATGGGTGGTCACCTTCGACCAGCTTTTCGACGGCACCGACATCAACTCCACCTGGATCAGCATCTGGAAAGACGTCGTCCAAATGGCACTCGCCGTGGGCGCTGAAGTTGTCCCATCCCGAGTTGGCCCACACGATGCAGCAGCAGCACGAGTGTCTCATTTAACACACATCCTGGCTGAAACCCTCGCCATCGTCGGTGACAACGGTGGCGCACTGTCTCTCTCTTTGGCCGCTGGCAGCTACCGCGACTCCACCCGCGTTGCAGGCACCGACCCAGAACTCGTCCGCGCCATGTGTGAAAGCAATGCCGGCCCACTGGTCAAAGCCCTCGACGAAGCACTGGCGATCCTCCACGAAGCCCGCGAAGGCCTCACCGCAGAACAGCCAAGCATCGAGCAACTTGCCGACAACGGCTACCGATCCCGCATCCGCTACGAAGCCCGCTCCGGCCAGCGACGCGCCAAAGAATCCGTTAGCCCTACCATCACCTCATCCAGGCCAGTGCTCCGTCTCCACCCGGGCACACCAAACTGGGAGAAGCAGCTCATCCACGCTGAAACCCTCGGCGCACGGATCGAAGTGTTCTAGTTTTATCGGCTGATGATTCTCAGGCGATTCCTAATGTGAATTCGACACCAAGATTTCTTAATTTTGGCCACCATTTTGCCGAAATCTTGGTGTCGAACGTGCACAAAGTACACACCGGCGCACGCGAAAACCCCAGGCTGACTTTTTAATCAACCTGGGGTTTTATTTGTGCGCCCGGAGGGATTCGAACCCCCAACCTTCTGATCCGTAGTCAGATGCTCTATCCGTTGAGCTACGGGCGCAGTGCAGATTTTTTACCGTGTGGCGTTCTCTGCAACGACGATTACTTTACACAGCTTCAGGAAGAACAACAAACCCGCAGTTCAACGCCATTTACGTTCACTGCGGGCCTGTTAACTTTTAAAGCATGATGCCAAAGAGTGGGATCGCTACGAAGTAGGTGAAAATCGTAATGAGGATGACTGCGATGATGTTCAACCACAGACCACCCTTAACCATTTCGCCGATCTTAATGTAGCCGGAGCCGAAAGCAATCGCGTTTGGAGGCGTTGCCACTGGAAGCATGAACGCACAGGTTGCGGACAGTGCGACTGGGATGGTCAGCAGCAGAACATTCTGCTCGCCACCTGCGGTCAGTCCGATACCTACGGCGACGCCACCCATGATTGGCAGGAAGGTTGCCGCTGTTGCGGTGTTGGAGGTGAACTCGGTCAGGAACAACACCAGGACAGCAATGGCGAAGATGAGAATGAAGATTGGAAGGGCATCAAGTCCCTTAGCTAGTTCACCGATCCATAGGGAAAGTCCCGTGGTGGTAAACATCGCAGAAAGTGAAAGCCCGCCACCAAAAAGCAAGAGAACATCCCATGGAAGTTCGCCTGCAGTACGCCAATCAAGAATGCGTTCGCCGGTTTTAAAGTTAGCGGGAACGATAAACATCAGCAGGCCGGCAGCGATGCCAATGAGGGAGTCATTGATAGAGAGCTGGGAACCGGTCCAATCTAGAGTTAATGGAATGAAGACCCAAGCCAGTGCAGCTGCCGCAAAAATAACACCCACTGTGACCTGAGGTGCAGTCCACGGCCCCATTTCAGCGATTTCACGTTTGATCAGTTCACGTCCGCCAGGGATTTCTTTCATTTCTGGCTTGAATACGGTGGTCAACACAAGCCACGCGATGATGGTGAAGACGACAGCAATCGGTACACCCAGAATCATCCACTGACCAAATCCGATGTGGATATCATGCGATTCAGACATATACGCAGCAAGCAAGGCATTGGGTGGCGTGCCAATTAAGGTGCCGAGTGAACCGATGGAAGCAGCATAAGCAATGGACAGCATGAGTCCAGTGGCGAATTTCTTTTGGTTTTTCATTCCGCCCACAGTCTCAGCGGTCAGTGCCAGTACCGACATACCGATCGGTAACATAACCACGGCCGTTGCAGTGTTAGACACCCACATGGACAAAAATCCAGTTGCCACCATAAAACCCAAGACCAATTGCTTTGGCTTAGTACCAACAGCTAGCACGACCGCTAGAGCCATGCGTCGGTGTAGGTTCCATTTCTGCAGGCCAAGTGCCATGAGAAAGCCGCCCAAGAAGAGGAAGATCGTAGGGTTGGCATACGGAGCTGCCGCCTTCCCAAAGTCCACGACCTGAAAAGCAGGGAATGCAACCAACGGGATAAGTGCGGTTGCTGCTAGTGGGATTGCTTCTGTCATCCACCACACTGCCATCAAGATTGTGACTGCAGCAGTAAGACGCATCGCGTTGTTGGTGTATTCAGTTTCTGGATCGACGCCACTGGATTGCATGACGGTTTCCACGGAGTTCGAGGGGAAGAGAAGATAGACCAGGGCGGCTAGGACGAGGCCGGCAATGATGCCGGTTGCTTGTCGACGCCACTCTCGCCTGTCTCCAACGACCATTACTTCGCCCGGTGATTCTGCCGAGCCTTCTTTAATGTCAGGTGTGCTCATTGCTGAACAATCCTTTTCTGTAATTCACTCCCTTGCTTAAAGAAGGGATGGATTTTCTCACATATTCAGCCCGGTCATCAATGACCATGTAAGCCAACGAGGGAATATTAACGTTCGCAGTGCGAATTGGCAGAAAGATCACGTTCAGCCCCTCCCCCGTCAATCATCACACCTTTTAAAGGATTGGCCTGACCACTAGTTTCTTGGCGGTAGGTAAATATTACTAAGTTTTGCATTACACCCGCCCCACCCCAATGTGCAATGGTTACGCGAAGTAAAATTTTTTTAACTTTGCTCCAAATTTGATGATTAACCGCGACAGAGAAACTTCATAGAAATGCCGAAGCTGGCAGGCTGGCCAACGCGGTTAAGAACTGGAAATGGACGTCGAAAAGCAAAAATCTTTTAGATTCCAAGTACCGCCTTGGCAATTGCAAAATAGATGATGAGGCCAGTTGCATCACAAAAAGTGGAAATAAACGGATTGGAGAACACGGCAGGATCCGCGCCGATCGCCTTGGCAATAATTGGCATGACACCACCAACTGATGCAGCCATCGTGCATACCGCCAACAATGTCAGACCAATGACGGTGCCCACGGGCACGCCGTAAACAAGAGAAGCAATCAAAAATCCAACGGCACCCAACAATGCGCCTAGCATGAGGCCAACGCGGATTTCTCTGCCCAGAACTCGGAAAACATCTGATTTTCGAACGTCACCCAATGCGAGGGCACGGGTCACGGTTGTCGCAGCCTGGTTTCCGGTGTTTCCGCCCGTACCGGTGAGCAACGGAATGAACAGTGCCAGGACCACAGCTTCGGCCAAGGTGGCCTCGAAAACATCAAGAACTTGAACCGTCAAAATTGCCGACACAGCCAAAACCAGAAGCCATACGATGCGCGATTTCACCAGCTTACGAATTGGCGTGGAAAGATACGGCTGCTGGAGGGGCTCGGAACCACCACTACGCGCAGAGTCTTCTGAGTCTGCTTGCTCCACAATGTCTTGCGCATCATCGAAGGTCAGCACGCCAACAAGCATGTCCGACTCATCCACCACAGGCATCGCGACAAGGTCCAGCTGCAAAAACCAGCGAGCTGTTTCCTCCGCATCCGCGGAAGCCAAAACGGAAACCGGGCGTACCATAACCTCTGAAACTTTCAATGCAGGATCCGCAATGAACAGCTTTCGCAACGACACCACGCCGACCACCTGTCGAGCACGATTCACAATAGGTAAGGCATATATCGTTTCAGCCTCAGCAGCATGATTACGCACATGGTCTAAGACTTCGGCGACGGACATGTCGTCATAAAGCAATAAAACCTGGGGCGACATCCAACGCCCAACCGACCGCTTTGCGTAACCCAGGACCAGCTCCGTAACCTGCTTAGCCTGCGGGTCAAGGCTGCGCAGCAGCTCATCGGCTATCGACGCCGGCAGCTCATCCAGCAACGAAACGCGGTCATCCGGGTCCAGGTCCGCAAAATAATCCAACACTTCCGCATCCTGGAACGCACCAATCAAATCAGCCTGAAGGCGGGGATTCAGGGCATCGAAAACCAATAACGATCGATCTTTACTCAAAAGGCGCAGCAACACCGCACCTTCAGTAATTGGGGTTCGCTCTACCTGATCAATGACTTCCTGGATCGGCATGGCCTCCAACGTTGCAGCAACGTCACGTGCCTCACCCAGCTCCAATTCCTTCATAGCACACACCTTCTTTCGCACCAGGCCTCGTTTTTATGCGCACCTGAGCCTATCAAGAGAAATACGAGACTATGGAAAATCAAACTTAGGTCCGTACTTGAGGTTTGTATCCATGAAAACGACATTTAGTCCACTGGACAGTCAACGAATAATTCGGAGACGATAAACTTTAAGCTAGAAGCGCGCACAGAAAGCGACTCATCCAGGCCTACCACCGAAGACATGTCTGCTTCGACCCACATCCTGTCCAGCGTCATAGATAAGATACTTCTGACATAATTCAGTGATCAGCAATTTACCTCACTACTGAGGGAAGCACTCGCGCTTTCAGACTCAGCCCATGTTAAACAACTACGCGAAGCTGTAATACGACTACAGGATGCCGTGCTGAGGGGCTAGTTTTCCATGCTATTTCAACACGCTTACCCCCATCACACTCGGCAGCGTTAGGGAGGAACACCAAAACCCCAGGCAAACAGCGTGTTTGCCTGGGGTTTTACTTGTGCGCCCGGAGGGATTCGAACCCCCAACCTTCTGATCCGTAGTCAGATGCTCTATCCGTTGAGCTACGGGCGCTTTCTCGCTTGATCGAAATCAAGCTAGAGCGGAGACGAGAGGATTTGAACCTCCGGTCCCCCGTTAAGAGGACAACTCATTAGCAGTGAGTCCCATTCGGCCGCTCTGGCACGTCTCCTTAGTTCGCTCGGGCTGGCCGATAGAACCGATATGTTACAGTACCCCCTCTTGCTAAATTTCAGCAAACCTGCAGGTAAATGACTTAATCGGATGCGTGTCCATAGGGGCTAGTACTGTGTAAATCATGATTAGAGCAGATTTGGCAACTATCCCTACTTATGTCCCTGGCCGTCGTCTTGTTGATGCTACGAAGTTATCTAGTAATGAAGTTAGTTTTTCCCCTCTCCCGGCAGCAGTTGATGCGGTGACGGAGGCTACTCAGGGGGCTAATCGGTACCCGGATATGGGTGCGGTTGAGCTCCGTGAGGCTCTTGCAGAGCATTTAGAGGTTGAGTTTGACCAGGTCACGGTAGGTTGCGGCTCGTCTGCGCTGTGTCAACAGCTGGTTCAGGCAACGTGCGCTCAGGGCGATGAGGTCATTTTTCCATGGCGCAGCTTTGAGGCTTATCCAATTTTCGCGCAGGTCGCGGGCGCCACTCCTGTTGCCATTCCGCTGACTGCTGATCAGAATCATGATCTTGATGCGATGGCAGCCGCGATCACTGATAAGACCCGCCTGATTTTCATCTGCAACCCCAACAATCCTTCGGGCACCACCATCACCCAGGCGCAGTTTGATAATTTCATGGAAAAGGTTCCAAACGATGTCGTTGTTGGGCTGGATGAGGCTTATTTTGAGTTCAACCGCGCGGACGACACCCCAGTTGCCACTGAGGAAATCCACCGCCACGACAACGTGATTGGTTTGCGCACGTTCTCCAAGGCGTATGGCCTGGCGGGCTTGCGTGTTGGTTACGCCTTCGGAAACGCAGAGATCATCGCAGCGATGAATAAGGTGGCTATTCCTTTCGCGGTGAATTCAGCAGCTCAGGCGGCAGCGCTTGCGAGTTTGAATTCTGCCGATGAGTTGATGGAACGGGTGGAGGAAACCGTCGAAAAGCGTGATGCTGTGGTGGCAGCGCTTGGTGCTGCGCCGACGCAGGCCAATTTCGTCTGGCTGCCGGGCGAGGGCGCCGCTGAGTTGGCGGCTAAATTGGCCGAGCACGGCATCGTGATTCGCGCGTTCCCCGAGGGTGCGCGCATTTCGGTGACCAACGCCGAGGAAACTGACAAGCTGCTGCGCGCGTGGGAGGCCATCAATGCTGGGTAGTCTTTGGCGTTTTGCGGTGCGCACCGCAGCAGGCGCGGTGGCGTTGTGGGTGGTTATTAAGCTTATCGACGGCATCTCCCTGAGTTTTCCCACCACACCTCTCTATCAGGACGGTCAGCATGACAATCTGCTGACATTCCTGGCGGTGGCAGCAATCATTGTCGTGTTGAATGCCACGGTGAAACCCGTCTTGAAGCTGCTTGGTTTGCCGTTGACAATCATCACCTTGGGTCTGTTCTCCCTGGTCATCAACGCGGTAATCATGCTGCTGGCGGAGTATGTGTCAGATTTGATCGGTTTCGGTCTACACATTGAAACCTTCGGTGCGGCCTTCTGGGGTGCGATTGTGCTGGCGTTAGTGAACTGGGTTCTTGGCCCCATTACCGGCCTCCTCGGTGCAAAAAAGGACTAACCATGGCGGATCTGAGCATTGACCACGTATCAAGGTTTTTCGGTGATGCCACCGCCTTGAACGATGTGTCATTGACCGTCCCCTCAGGCTCCATCACCGCCATCATCGGGCCGTCCGGTAGCGGTAAAACCACGTTACTGCGTTTGCTGGCAGGCCTTGATTCACCCGATGAAGGCACCGTGAGCATTGGGAATAAGATCGCCAAGCTGGGTGACACTGCGCTGTGTTTCCAGGATTCGCCTTTGTATCCGCACCTTAATGTGAGGGAAAACGTGGCATTTCCGCTCAAGCTCAAAGCCACCAATACTGCAGATGAGGTGGTGAAAAAGCGGGTGAGTGATGTTTTGGAGATGCTCGAAATTGCTCCCCTCGCCCGCCGGAAAATTACCGAGCTCTCCGGCGGGCAAAAACAGCGCGTCGGCATTGCTCGAGCACTGGTCAGAGACGTAGAGGTTTACCTTTTCGACGAACCGATGGCCCACCTCGACCAAGCCTTAGCCCGCGATATTGTGGCCGATCTGCGCAAAATTCAACAATCGTTGGGACTGACGTTTGTATACGTCACCCACAGCAAATCCGAGGCATTCGCGCTCGCCGACCAAATTGTCGTGCTGGTAGATGGCCAAGTCGCGCAGGTTGGTGAGGCGGAGGAGCTCGTCGAAAAGCCAAAAACCCTAGAAATAGCCGAGTTCCTCTCCCCCACCGAGCTCAATGTGCGCCGGCGTGGGGACGCCGTGGAGGCATGGCGACCCGAAGACGCCCAGCTCACCCGCGGTGGCACTGCGACCGTGGAAGCCGTGACGTATTTGGGCCGCGAGTGGCTTGTGCAAACCACCGAGGGGCACGCCGTGTCGGAGGAAAAATTCGACGTCGGCGAAAGCGTCACGCTAACCCAGAAGAAGGTGTTTAGTTTCTAGCCGCCTGCAAAAGGAGGGAGCACATCCACTCGTGATGCCCCGCTGAGCGAGGCGGAAGAATCAGCCGAACGGCCATCGATAAGGAAGGTGCAGCGATCAAACACCTGCGCCAACGTCATGCCCGCTGCGGTGGTTTCAGTGTGCTGCTCACCGAGCTGTTTCAGCAGATCGCTGAGTGTAAGTTCACTTGGTGCCACAGTTTCCTGCGCCACCCCACGAGCTGCCCGAGCTGCCGCAAAATAATGAATGTCCATGTTGTTGAAACTTCCCTCTGGATTAAGTACTGAACTAATCGTAGGAAAGGCGCAGTACTTAAACAAGGAGCGTTTAATTTCCACCCAATCCCACTGAAAGTTTCCCACCCCACAGTTATGCTGATTAAGCACTGAACTTACCGTAGGAAAGGCACTCAGATGAACAAAAGTATCCGTCGAGCTCTCTACAGTTTCATCACTATTTCGGCGGGTATCTCACTCGTAGCGTGCTCTTCTTCAGACACCGCAAGCACTACCACCCAGAATGCCTCTGCTACCGAAGCAGCTGGGGTTTCCGGAACTGCTAGCGTTTTCGCTGCGGCATCTTTGACCAACGTTGCTGAGGATCTCGCGGCTGCGTTCAACGAAGACAATCCTGATGCAAAGTTGGAGTTTAACTTCGCTGGTTCTTCCGCGCTGGTTCGCCAGATCAGCGAAGGCGCACCATCTGATCTGTTCATTTCTGCGGACATCGCCAACATGGACGATGCGCTGGCACTTCCAGAATTTGCCGGCGCAACCTCGAAGGTCATCGCTACCAACAAGCTGGTGCTGGTCACCGCAGACGGCAACCCCGGCGAAATTTCAGAGCTTGCCGACGTCAAGGACTCCCTCGTTGCTATCTGCGCTCCTGAAGTTCCATGTGGAACCATCACCCACGAGGCTTTGGACTACGCAGACATCGAGTTGAACACCAGCTCTGAGGAAGCCAATGTTGCTGATGTCGCCACGAAGATTTCCACCGGTGCAGTTGATGCGGGCTTTGTTTACCAAACCGATGCTCAGTCTTTGGCTAAAACTCAGGACAACACTGTCATTGAACTCGAAGGTATCGACGCCAACGAATACCCAATGGCATTGACCACCTCCGGTGAAGACAATGAGGTAGCGAAGGCTTTCGCAGAGTTCCTCAGCAGCGATCGTGCCAAGGAGATCCTTGCCAGCTATGGTTTTGGCACAAACTAAAGCACCAAAAACAAAGACGCGTCGAAGCGAGAATCATATCCTCCCAGGGTGGCTGCTCATCCCGGCCACCCTGGCGATGCTGCTGATCATTGGACCTATTTTTGCTTTGCTGTTGCAGATCCCATGGGATAGGTCATGGGAGTTGCTTACAGCGCCGGAAGCTTTAGAAACCGCACGGTTATCTATCGGAACTGCTCTGTTTTCTACCGCACTGTGCGCAATTATGGGTTTCCCGCTGGCGTTGGCGCTGCATTTATATGAGCGTTCGCACCCCAGGGTGACATCTGTTTTGACGGTGCTGGTTTATGCTCCTTTGGTGTTGTCGCCGGTGGTGTCTGGTTTGGCGCTGACTTTTTTGTGGGGCAGGCGTGGTCTTTTAGGTTCTTGGTTTGATCAGGTTGGATTGCCGATTGCTTTTACCACCACGGCTGTGGTGTTTGCCCAGGTGTTTGTGGCCTTGCCGTTTTTCATTTCCACTGTGACTACTGCACTGCGTGGCATTCCAAAGCAGTTTGAGGAAATCGCAGCTACTGAAGGCGCAACCCGCTGGGAGATCATGCACAAGATGATCATTCCGCTGGCCATGCCTGGAATTTTCACCGGCATGATTTTGGGATTCGCCAGGGCGTTGGGCGAGTATGGTGCGACACTGACTTTTGCTGGAAATATTGCAGGTGTTACCCGCACCATTCCGTTGCATATTGAGCTTGGTTTGAGTTCCAATGACATGGATAAAGCCTTGGGAGCGGTGATTATGCTTTTGGCTGTCTATGTCCTCATCATTGGAGCCATCGGAGCGTTACGATTGTTTTCCAAGGTGAGAAAGGTTTAATTGATGTCTCGTTCGCCGGAGCAACATTTGGCAGAAATTTCAGCGCTGCTTCCCCCACAAAAGTCCACGTTCGTGAATCTGCGCGAAGCGTTGGGACGCCGCACGTTTTCAGCGGTCACTGCGCAGTGGGATTCGCCACGTTTTGATAATTCCCAAATGGATGGCTTCGCGCTTGGCCCCTCACATCTTAACGGTGGCACCTTCGCAGTCGGTCCAACCATTCCCGCTGGTCATGATCCTGATCAGTGGTACCCACGAGGCATCGAAAAAGACATCGCGCCGATTATGACGGGTGCGCGCCTTCCTAAAAACACCGCCGCGATCATTCCTGTGGAGAAAACCACACCGGGAAATTTCGACGCCCCACAGGTAAAAATTCCCGCCACCCCACCGGGGCAGTTCCTCCGCCTGCAGGGTTCGGATATTACTGCCGGCGACGAGATCATTCCAGCAGGTACGGAGCTTAACTCGGTGCACAGCGGGGTGTTGGCTAGTCAGTCGATCAAGAGCATTGAAGTCGCAGCAAAGCCACGTGTCCTCATCATCACCGGCGGGTCTGAAATTTCAGAACAGCACGGCCCCGCCACGATCCCCGACGCCAACGGCCCTCTGCTTCGTTCCCTGTGCGCCCGCAACAACATCGAGGTCATCGCAGGACTACACACCAACGACGATCCGGAACGACTCCGCTTTGAACTGGACAACGCCATTGACCAGTACCAACCAGATGCCATCATCACCTCTGGCGGTATCAGCCACGGAAAATTTGAGGTGTTCAGGCAGATCCTCGAAGACTCCCCGAACTCCTGGTTTGGGCATGTCGATCAGCAACCTGGCGGCCCACAAGGCATCTCCACTTTTGCTGAAACTCCTGTCATTTCACTTCCCGGAAATCCGATTTCCACTTTGGTGAGTTTCACACTTTTCGTCGCGCCAGCGCTCAACCGCGAGCCGCTCCGCCACCTCGATGCCCACATCACCGCCCCGGTCCAGGGCTTGCAAGACAACCGGGAACAATTCCTTCGCGGAACCATCAATTATGCCAACGGCAAGGTCCTCGCCACGCCTCTCCTCGGCACCAGTTCCCACCTGCTGGTTCAAGCTGCCACAGCCAACTGTCTGATCAGGATCCCGGCGCGGACTACGGTGGAGGAAAACGACATCGTTAAGATCTACCCATTCAACTAACAGGAGTTAATTTAATGAGCGAGCTCACCCACGTTCGAGAAGACGGTTCCGCACATATGGTGGATGTGACGGGCAAAAATGAAACGTCGAGAACTGCTGTTGCCGAAGGGTTTGTGAAGATGAGGGGGGACGTCGTCAAGCTGCTATTTAGTGCTGGTCTGCCTAAAGGCGACGCGCTGCCTGTAGCGCGGATTGCGGGGATTATGGGGGCGAAGAAGACGCCGGAGATTATTCCGCTGTGCCACCCGCTGCCGCTCGGCAAAATTACGGTGGATTTTGAGGAGCTTGAGAATGGTGTGCGCATTGAGGCGTCTGTGAAAACGCGTGGGGTGACTGGCGTGGAAATGGAGGCGCTGACTGCGGTGAGCACCGCTGCGCTGACGGTGTACGACATGATCAAGGCCGTGGATAAAATGGCCGTGATTGATGGCATTCGCGTGCTGGAAAAAACTGGTGGTAAATCTGGTGACTGGGCTGTGCAATGACCGCTTTGGTGATCGTCGCATCCACGCGCGCGGCAGCCGGTGTCTATAAAGATCGCTCCGGCCCCATCCTTGTCGCGTGGTTGCGCTCGAAAGGTTTTGATACACCCGATGCTGTCATTGTCGCTGACGCAGACCTGCCCGCATACCTAGACGAGTTGAAATATCCGCAGGTTGTGCTCATCTCCGGCGGCACGGGACTGACTCCCGATGACATCACGGTAGATACTTTGCTGCCGCGATTGAATAAGGAAATCCCTGGCATCGCGCACGCTTTTTGGAATTACAGCATGCAGGCTGTGCCTACGACTGTGCTTTCCCGCACTGTTGCCGGCATCATCGGCCGCACATTCATCATGGCACTGCCCGGTTCCACAGGTGCCGCGCGCGATGCCGTCGCTGTCCTCGACCCCCTCATTGATCACATCACTGGAACTCTGCAAGGAAACCATGAACACTGATCCCGCATACGTCGCCGCACAAACCGGCAAGCTTATCGACGCCTTCCTCACCACCGAGCCACTCGAACCGCTGCTTGCGACCGCCAAAAAAGACGTGCTCACCGAAGCAATGGGCGCGCTGGTCACCTTCGAAGGCATCGTCCGCGACCACGACGGTGGCTCGCGAGTGAGCTCGCTGGATTACACCGCGCACCCCACCGCACCGCAGGTCATCCGCACTATTGCTTTGGGGATTGTGGCAAAACACCCGCGCACCCGCCTCTGGACCGCGCACCGCACCGGGCCCCTAAAAATCGGCGAGGCAGCTTTCCTCGTCATCGCCGCCTCCGCCCACCGCGGCGACGCCTTCGCCGCCTGCTCCGAACTCGCCGACACCGTCAAAGCCCAGGTCCCCATCTGGAAAGAGCAAACGCTTCTCGACGGCTCCATCGACTGGGTCGGCCTATGAAAAACCTCGACATCGCCCGCTACCGCCGCCAAATCATGCTCGGCGAAATCGGCCAGACCGGCCAACAATCGCTTATCGACGCCAACGTCGCCGTCATCGGTGCCGGCGGCCTCGGCTCACCCGCCCTCCTTTACCTAGCCGGTGCTGGCATCGGCCACATTCACATCATCGACGATGACGTAGTCGATCTCTCTAACCTCCACCGCCAAGTCATCCACACCACCGCTGGCGTGGGTTCGTCCAAGGCAGAGTCCGCCCGCGAGGCCATGCTGGCATTGAATCCTTCTGTGGCTGTGACGATTTCTACGCAACGATTAGACTGGTCAAACGCACTGTCTGAACTCTCCGGATTCGACGTCGTGCTGGATGGCTCCGATAATTTCGACACCCGACACCTCGCCTCCTGGGCAGCAGCCACCTTAGGAATTCCCCATGTCTGGGCCTCCATCCTCGGCTTCGATGCCCAACTTTCCGTCTTCCACGCAGGCCACGGCCCCATCTACGAAGACCTCTTCCCCACCCCACCACCTCCTGGATCCGTCCCATCCTGTTCTCAAGCAGGAGTTTTAGGACCAGTCGTCGGAATTCTTGGCTCCGCAATGGCCATGGAAGCACTAAAAATCATCACCGGCGTAGGCACCCCTCTAATCGGAAAGCTCGGCTACTATTCCTCCCTCGAAGGCACCTGGGAATATATTCCAGTGGTTGGATCGCCTTCTGTTTTGGATAAGGTACTGGCTGTTGCGGGTTCTTCTGGTCCTTCGGCTTCAGCTGAGGAGCTTGATGTTCCTCGGGTATCTTCCTTGCCTGAAGGTGTGTCTCTGATTGATGTCCGCGAAGCAACTGAATTCGCCGCATATTCCATTCCCGGCGCACACAATGTCCCGCTTTCTGCGATTAGATCAGGCGCTGTTCCCCCTGCAGTTTCCGCAGGTAAACCAGTCATTATCTACTGCGCAGCTGGTGTCCGATCTGCTCAAGCCATCACCATTTTAGAAGCAGCTGGCTACACCGGCATGAGCAGTCTTGATGGTGGAATCGAAGCTTGGTTAGACGGTCTACGGTAAAACTAAGGCGTTGTGCCACCTAAACACTGGCCCAACGCCTGGAGTTTTCACCCGGCTGCGCGGATGTTTCTTCCGAAACTCCGCCACCTGTCTCACCAACTTGATGATGTCTTTCTCCGCGTAATTCACGCAATCATCCGTAAACCGCAACGGCACATGCCCCTGCACTAGTGCTTCGTTGCTCTTCCAGCGATCGATAATGAAATTCCGGTAATTCGCCTGATGATATTTCCGACTATCCACATCAATCAGCGCGACCCCCACCACCTGAATATCCCAGCGATACCCATCAATCGTCACATTCTGCCTCGTCTTAAACCCAGCATTGCGCAGCTCATGGATCAATTTCCGCTCCAGACCGCTATCCGATCCATAAATGCAATCATCCAAAAACTCCTGCAACCTCCCCCGTTTCCGCGTCTTTAGCCTCTTCAGATCCCACTCCAACTGCTTCACCCCATGCCCCGATTTATATTTCATCTCCACCACTTTTCGCAGCTCAGAGCGGTCAACGTTACCGTCATCAAGACACGTTGCAGCAGCATCCACCAAAGACACCACCCGAAATCCACGCTCAATCGTGGACCTCATCCGTTGCGATCTCCCCGCCACCACGACTTTTCGCGAACCACGCAACACATTCGACGTATTCACCCGCACCCGCAATGGCAGCGACAACGGCTTCCCCTGATAAACCTCCACCGCCGATTTCCCATCCAACACTGCATGTGGCCTAATCAATTTCACCGCAGCCCACGCCACCTCCCCCGAAAGTGGATCCAACGAATACACCCCGTGCAAAATCCGAAAAATCTTCCCTTCCTGCACCATCTTGCTGATCTTGCGCCTCGAAAAGTTATTCTCGATCAATTCTTTCGCCGTCCACACTCGCCGTTTTTTCCCCATACCTACTTAGACCCCAAAACCAGCCGTTAGGTTCCCTCTTCCCTGAAATTGATGTGCTGTTGCTGCCTCCCGCGCGTGCTAAACAAGGCGAACTAACAACTGGGGTGCGCAGTTTCAGGTGCTAATCCGCCTTGATGTGCACAGCGCTACAACCTGACGTTCCAAACAAGGCAGACTGTGCGGTGAAATTGGCTGTTTGGAACCATAATCTGCCTCGTTGCGCCCGCGCTGCTGTCACTCCACAACTTCCTGTGCGAAACAAGGCGTACTCCCGGCCAGAATGTGCCCCTCCACAAGCTAATCCGCCCACTTGTACACAATGCCGATGCGTCACGGTGCAAACAAGGCGAATTACTCTCGCAACCTGACATTTCCACGCACCAATCCGCCCACTTGTACACAGCCCGACATAACGATTGATCATCAATGATTAGGTCTTTACGAGGAGACAAGAAGCACGGGCGTAATATTCTGCGCATGGATATATTGGAGACATTCTTCACCAATGTCATTAATGACAATTTGTGGATGATCTTGCCCTTCCTGCTTGTTGCTGCTGGCCTTTATTTTGGCGGGCGAACGATGCTGGTTCAGATTCGGATGATCCCGGAAATGTTCAAGGCTGTCGTCGAAAAGCCAGCTAAGGAAGGTGAATTCGCAGATAAGCAGGATATTTCTGCGTTTAAGGCCTTTACTATTTCGGCGGCTTCACGTGTGGGTACAGCAAATGTTGCTGGTGTTGCTTTGGCTATTACGCTTGGCGGCCCTGGTGCGGTGTTCTGGATGTGGATCATTGCGCTCGTGGGTGGAGCAACATCGTTTATCGAGTCAACACTTGGACAGCTGTGGAAAGTAAAGGATGGCGATAGCTATCGTGGTGGACCTGCGTACTACATGACACTGGGTCTCAATGCCCGGTGGCTTGCGGTAGTCTTTGGCGTCGCTATCACGTTGACCTTTGGTTTTGTCTACAATGCGTTGCAGTCCAACGCAGTTGTTGAGGCCATCACGGTATCGCTTGGTACCCCATCCACCACTGCAAAGGCACTGGTTGGATTGGGCATGGCTGCACTTTCTGCCTTGGTGATTTTTGGTGGTGTGCAGCGCATCGCGAATGTCACTCAGTGGATGGTGCCATTCATGGCGGGTGCCTACATTATCGTTGGCGTGCTGGTCATTGTGATCAACATTGAGCAGGTCCCTGCGATGATCAATGACATCATTGCTGGTGCTTTCGGTTTCCGTCCGGTTGCCACTGCTTCTGTATGGGGCGCATTCTGGTTGGCGTTCATGAATGGTATGCGCCGCGGTTTGTTCTCTAATGAGGCTGGCGAAGGATCTGTGCCGAATGCTGCTGCAACTGCAACAGTGTCCCACCCCGTCAAGCAGGGTCTAGTGCAGACTTTGGGCGTATATTTCGACACACTGCTAGTTTGTAGCATAACTGCTTTTATTATTTTGCTCTCCGGCGTGGAATACGCAACGGGAGAAATTCAATCTTCTTCATTAACACAGGCAGCACTAGCTAATGTGGTTGGCGATTGGGGCATTCACTTTATTACTGCAGTGATGTTCTTCCTGGCATTTTCTTCCGTACTGGGAAATTACTACTTGGCGCAGTCAAATATTCAATACTTTACTGATTCCAAGACTGTGATGACTATTTTCCGCCTTTTGGTCTTGGCCAGCGTGTTCTTTGGTGCGATTTCCTCAGTGCCATTGATTTGGGCACTGGGCGATACTTTCGCAGGCATCATGGTGCTTATCAACCTGGCAGCAATCATCCCACTGGGTGGAGTCGCAGTGAAACTGCTGCGGAATTACACCATCCAAAAGAAGGCTGGATTGGATCCTGTCTTCCACCGCGACATGCTGCCAGAAGTCCGCAATATTGCGTGCTGGAACGGCAAAGATGCAGCAACAGCAAATTATCAAGAAGCGATGGATGTCATTAACAAGAGCTAATCATCAAAAGAACAGTGGTACGGGCCTGCCGCATCACGAATTGTTTGGCAGGCCAATACCTGGTTTTCGGCGGTGATCTCATACTCACTCAGAACTTCGTTGTTGAGCATATGAGAAGGTCCGCCGGTCAAACTACATTGGCACGTTCCACAATGCCCCTCCATGCAGGAATAGCGGGCGGGTAAATCGGCGTGGAGGAGAGCGTCGAGAAGCGTATGCGTGGGTGACCACGCAAACTCGTAGCTCTCGCCATCAATCTTGTGCGTGTGCTCGGCCATGGGTCCAGTCTAGCCATGCAAACAAAAGCACCGAGAATACCAGAAACCCCCGTTTACCTGTGCAAACGGGGGTTAGTTGCGGAGACGGAGGGATTTGAACCCTCGGATGGTTTCCCATCGCTGGTTTTCAAGACCAGTACATTCGGCCGCTCTGTCACGTCTCCTGCGACTCAAACACCGAAAACCATGTTAACGATATTTGCGACAAGTTGAAATCATACCCGATAGTCTCGAACATACTAAATCACCTAATCAGGGAAGAAGTTGAGAGATGTTCTTTGCGTTTATATTTTCGGCTGGCATGGTCGGCATTCCTGCTGCGGTGGTGTTTTTGGTTGTGTTTGCAGTGCATAAATTCGCAAAGGAAAAACCAACTCCAGGAAAACGCCCGAGTATTGGTTTGGGCCTTTTGATTGGCTTCGCTGCTGGCCTGATCGTGTGGCTGGCGTGGTTGAGTTGGGGTGGTTATTACACAGACGCATACGGGCAAACGCAGGGGCCGTATCGTCCGTGGCAGGTGGCTGCGTGTGGAATCACGATGGTCGCAGCGACTGTCATTTTGGGGCTCTGGACGAGGTGGACGGCTTCGGGTCCGTTTTATACTGCATTGGGGGCTACCGCTGGTTTTAGTGTGGCGTGGGGAATGGATGCGTTGCCGCAAGATGAAACGGGATTGTCTGCTTTTGGTTTACTTCTGGTGGTCATGGGTGTGGGAACGGGTTTAACAGTGGTCGCTGGATTGACTGCGGCGGGTGCGACGATATGGAAAAACCAAAAAGGCTACCCTCGAGGCTATGATTCCACACACTAAGACTCCAAAAACTATGAAGGCAATTGTCCAAACTGAGGAAAAAGTTACGGCTTCGCTGCAGCTTCAGGAAGTTCCTACTCCAACGTTGAAGCCTGGCGAGGTGTTGGTCCAGGTGAAGGCGGCTGGCATCAACCGTGCAGATCTGTTGCAGACTCAAGGTAATTATCCAGTTCCGGCAGGTGCTTCTGAGATTCTTGGCTTGGAGTGTGCGGGAGTGATCGTAGAGGCCGGCGACACCGAGAACGAAGTAGGCCAAGAAGTCGCGTGCCTTCTCACGGGTGGTGGCTATGCGGAATATGTAGCGGTGCCACAGGGGCAGCTGATGCCAATTCCGCAGGGCTATAGCTTTGTAGAGGCAGCCTCCATCGTGGAGGTGGCTTGCACGGTGTGGTCGAATATCGGGATGCTTGCAGGTCTGCGTGAGGGCCAAACTTTCCTCATTCATGGTGGCGCAGGTGGCATTGGAACCTTTGCTATTCAAATGGGTAAAGCATTGGGCGCTACTGTCGCGGTGACGGCTGGGTCAGCGGAAAAACTCGCCACTTGCAAAGAGCTGGGTGCGGATATTTTGATCAACTATAAAGAGGAAGATTTCGCGGACGTCCTTAAAAATAAGGCGGATGTCATCCTCGATATCATCGGTGCGAAATACTTGACGCAGAATGTGAAGGCGATGGCCAAGGACGGGCACATGGTCACCATCGGCATGCAAGGTGGTGTGAAGGGTGAGCTCAACTTGGGTCATCTGCTGGCAAAGCGCGGCACGATTTCAGCGACTGCGCTGCGCGGACGCGATAATGCCGATAAGGCTCGGATTGTGCGCAGCACCATCGAAAATATGTGGCCACTGCTTGATTCGAAGAAGATCTCTCACCACATTGACCACACCTTGCCACTGGCAAAAGCTGCGGACGCCTTGCAGAAAATCCAAGACGGCACCATCACCGGCAAATTAGTGCTGGAAATCTAAGACAGTTTAAGCCAGCGAGGCCAGCACTCTGGTCAGCTGATCGATTTCATAGTGGGTGCTAAATGGGCTCAATCCAATAGTGATGGATCCGCCCGCTTCGGCCACACCCATGGCATCGAGCAGTGGATCGGCTGGGCTGACGGTGGTGACCAGGCGATTATCCACCAATCGGCGGTACACCATCTCAGCTGGCACGCCCTCTACAGTGAAGGTTAGGCGTGGCACTCTATCCAAAAACGCGGCATCTTGGCCTGCTGCATCGCCAGAAATACCCACGATATGTACCGCGTTGAGCCCCTCCAGCGACTCAATGAGGTGTTCCAGCAAACCTTTGTGGAATTTCGCCATAGACTTCATCGCTTCGACAACCGACGAAGCTTTTTCATCCAAGTTTTTAAGATGGCGCACCAAATTAGGCACGCCGCCCAGCAGCCCATGAGGCAGGGAGCTAGCGGGCAGTTCCAACGGCACGGAGCGGTCCAGACGCGGGAACATGGAGGTATCGCGGAAAATCATGGCCGAAATCTGTGGGCCGCCCATTTCGCCGAGGTCAAGCATGACAATATCGGCTTCCCAGTCGTCAAGGTTCAGCGAACGGTATGCGACATAGGAGGTGGCGTCGACAAGCACCCAGGCGCGCGAGCGCTCCCGCACCGTGTCTACGATCTTGCCCACTGGGGTGACCGTGCCGAGCAGTGGGTGCGCGGCGCTGAGCACGACGAGGCGCGTCGAGCCGTCGACAAGCTCTTTATATTGCCAATCCGGCAGCACGCCGGTGCCTAAATCGGGCTCGGCCCAGCGGAAAGAGCCGTCCAATGCGAGAAACGGCGCCGTCAGCCAATCGCCATCCGCGCGCGAGAGCACCACGCCTGCTTTTCGACGCACGAACCCACCCAAACCGCGCGCCAACGCATGCACCAAAAACTGCCTTGTTGGACCCAACACCACACATGACGGATCCGCACCCGTCATGACCGCAACCGCCTCGCGAGCAGCCTCCAACTGATCCACCGCAATCGGCTGCAACGTCGACTCAGAAATCTGCGCATGCGTACGAAAAGCCGCCGCCACGCCCGAAGCAACCCGCTCCGGAACCTGCGGAATCTGATGTGAATTTAGGTACGTCCAACCGTCACCCAAAGAGGTATAAAGCCCCCGAACTCTGGCCACATCAAATCCCACGAAAGGCACTCCTTAACAACCGCCACAGCATTTCCTTAGACTCTCTTGGATAACATTACCTCACCCGCGAGACACACTAATCCACTCAAATTCAGGATTGTCGATACCCAAAAAACATCCCAGCACCGCTAGGGTGTCTATTGTGCAGGAACAATCTAAGCAGAAAGACCTCCAGGCAGACCTCGCTAGAATCACTGCCGTGAAATCGGACACAGCACCGAAATCACAGTCAATGACCTTCGCCGCTGCCTGGGACGATATCGTCCGCGGATTCAAACAACATGAACTGTGGCTGCAACTCGGCTGGCAAGATATTAAGCAACGCTACCGACGCTCAGTTTTAGGCCCCCTGTGGATCACCATCGCCACCGGTGTCATGGCGCTCGCGCTCGGCCTGTTGTACTCCGTGCTGTTCAAAATCCCACTCGCGGAATTTCTGCCCCACGTCACCGTAGGACTGATCCTCTGGAACTTCATCTCCGGATGCATCAAAGAAGGCTCTGATATCTTCATCGACAACGAGGGGCTAATCAAACAACTCCCCTCAGCCCTATCGGTGCACGTCTACCGACTGGTGTGGAAACAAGCCCTCTTCCTCGCCCACAACCTGGTCATTTGGCTCATCCTCATGATGGTCTTCCCCCGCCCCTTAGGCTGGGACGTCCTCCTGATCATCCCAGGAATGTTCCTCCTGGTGATCAACGGCGTGTGGGTCGCCATGTTCTTCGGCATCATCGCCACCCGTTACCGCGATGTCTCCCCACTTCTCGAGGCCGGCACCCAGCTCCTGTTCTACGTCACCCCCATCGTCTGGATGACTTCCACGCTGCAAGATCACAGCTCTGAAATCGGTGGCCGCGCCCGCCTCGCCGAACTCAACCCTCTCTACCACTACCTCGAAATCGTCCGCGCACCCATGATCGGAGCCGAGCTCCCCGCCTACCACTGGTGGATTGTCCTCGGCTTCACCTTCGCCGGACTCTGCCTCGCACTACTCGCGATGAAACAATGGCGCTTCCGCATCAGCTACTGGGTATAAGGAGAAATTTTCGACCATGGTATCCATCGATACATACAATGCCTGCGTAGACTTCCCCATCTTCGACGCCAAATCACGCTCCATGAAAAAAGCCTTCCTCGGAGCAGCTGGCGGAGCAATCGGCCGCAACCAAGACAACGTCGTAGTTGTCGAAGCCCTCAGCGATGTTAACCTCCACCTCCGCGAAGGCGACCGCGTTGGACTCGTCGGCCACAACGGTGCAGGTAAATCCACTCTCCTGCGTTTGTTGGCCGGTATCTACGAACCCACCCGTGGCACCGCAGACATCCGCGGCCGCGTCGCCCCCGTCTTCGACCTCGGCGTCGGTATGGATCCGGAAATCTCCGGCTACGAAAACATCATCATCCGCGGCCTCTTCCTCGGCCAGACCCGCAAACAGATGAAAGACAAAATGGAGGAAATCGCCGACTTCACCGAACTCGGCGAATACCTTGCCATGCCACTTCGCACCTACTCCTCCGGCATGCGCATCCGCCTCGCCCTCGGCGTAGTCACCTCCATCGAGCCCGAAATTTTGCTTCTCGACGAGGGCATCGGTGCCGTCGACGCCGCCTTCATGGCTAAAGCCCGCGACCGCCTCCAAGCACTTGTCGAACGCTCCGGCATCCTCGTCTTCGCCTCCCACTCCAACGATTTCCTAGCCCAACTCTGCGACACCGCATTGTGGGTCGATCACGGAAAAATCCGCGACGCCGGATCAGTCCCCGACATCATCGAATCCTACGAAGGTAAAGGCGCCGGCGATCACGTCCGCCGCCTCATGACCCGAATGGAAGAAGAAAAGAACGCCTAACAACGGCTTTCTTCGTGTACACAACAAGGCGGACTTGGCCCCGAAACTGACCGTTTCCGGGGTGGAGTCCGCCTTGTTATGTACGCGGTGTACCAATCGAGGCGAGTTCGCTGCCGAAAGCGGCAGTTCCAGGGTGCAGTTGGCCTTGTTATGTACGGGGTGCACCAATCAAGGCAAGTTAGCCGCCGAAACCGACCACTCCAGCGCCCAATCCGCCCACTTGTGTACACCGTGTACGAAACAGGGCCGATTCACCGTCGAAAGTAACCGTTCCAGGGTGCAGTTCGCCTCGTTGTGCACGCGGTGCACCAAACAAGGCAAACTTGCCGCCGAAACCGACCACTCCAACACCTAATCCACCCACTTGTGCACACCCAGCACACAAAATCGCCCTCTGGGAACACCACAAAAGGCATAAGATGTCCTGCATGAGCACACATATTGATCACATTGTCATTGCGGCACCGAATCTTGCGGACTTGGTGGCGCGGTTTGAAGAGTTGACGGGGGTTAAGCCAGTAGAGGGAGGTCGTCACGATGTGGGGACTGCGAATGCGCTGGTGCCGTTGGCGGAGCCGAAGGGATCGTATCTTGAGCTGATTGGCCCGGATCCGGAGGAAGCAGCGGTGACACAAGATAATTTCGCAATCGCGTCGACAAGCACGCAGACTCCGAGGGTGGCAGCGTGGTGTGTGCGCCCTGATGATTTGGAGGCATTTGCGCAGGATCGTGGGCAAGAGACTGTGGAGATGAGTCGGCACACTCCGGAGGGGACCACGTTGACGTGGCGGTTGATTTTGCCGGAACCGGGTGTGGATTATGCGCCGGTGCCTTTTGCGATTGATTGGCTTGGTTCGCCGCATCCTTCGCAGATTATGGAACCGCAGCTCAGCGTGCATAGTTTCAAGGTTCAGGGCCCTAAAATCCCGCAAGATTTACCGGAAACTGTGGAGTTCAGTGCGGGCGAGCCTCATCTGGAATTGGTACTTCAGACGCCGAAGGGGCAGGTTAATCTGAGCGATTTGTGAGGTCGTGGCAAGATGTATGCCATGGCTAAAACCCGGACTCATCTTCAGCATGGCATTGACGTCGCGGCGGTAATTGTGACGCATAATCGCGTTGAGTTGCTGCGGCATTCTTTGGAAGTGGTGGCGTCGCAAAGCTATCCGGTGAAGCACATTGTGGTGGTGGATAATGGGGCGGATCCGGACGTCGAAAAGCTGGTTGCTGAGCTGGCGGGAGACCGTGGTGTTTATACGCCTTCGCGCACCAATTTGGGCGGCGGCGGAGGTTTTGCGTTTGGTTTTTTGACGGCGTTGGCGCTGGGCGCGGATGCGGTGTGGTGCGCGGACGATGACGGCCGGCCAGAGGGCCCGGAGGTGCTCAAGACGCTTATCGACGCCGCCTCACGGCATAATCTGGAGGAGATTTCCCCAGTGGTATGCAACGCTGATTACCCGGAGCGGTTGGCATTCCCGCTGCGTCGGGGCTTGGAGTGGCGCCGGATGCGCAGTGAGTTGATTGATCCAGCCAACCCGGACGATGATCTGCTGCCAGGTATTGCATCCTTGTTTAATGGTGCCTTGATCAGTGCTTATGCGATGGAGCGCATTGGTGTGCCGGATTATCGCCTGTTTATTCGCGGCGATGAAGTGGAATACCATCGTCGTTTGGTGCGCTCAGGTTTGCCGTTTGGCACCTGTTTGACCACGGCGTATCTGCACCCGGATGGTTCTGATGAGTTCAAGCCAATTTTGGGTGGCCGGATGCATACGCAGTACCCGGATAATGATTTCAAGCGGTTTTTCACCTACCGCAACCGTGGTTACCTCATGAGCCAGCCTGGAATGCGCAAGCTTCTGCCACAGGAATATGCGCGTTTTGCGTGGTTCTTCCTGGTGCAAAAACGCGATGTGAAAGGTTTCCGCGAGTGGCTACGCCTGCATAAATTAGGTCGGGACGAGAAGTTTTCTAGGCCTTAGATCAGTTTGAGCAGATCTTGGTGGTAGCGCTCCGGGAGGCATTCCGCTGCAACAACCCGGCGCGCGAGGTCTTTGTCGCCCATTTTTGCGCGAAAGGCCATTGACATGGTGATGTCGTGGGCTGGGGGTTCGAGGATTTCGATTGCATCGCCAGGGTTGATGTGACCTGCTTCGATGACTCGGAAATAGCTTCCGGGGAGGGCTCTTTGAGTGAAGGTTTTCAGCCATCCTTTTACACCCAACCAGTGGGCGAATGTGCGACAGGGGCTGCGTGGGATGGAAACTTCCAGTAGCACTGAGCCGATGCGTATTTGTTGGTTGATCAGGAGATCTTCCAGCATGATGCCGGTGGTGGTGAGGTTTTCGCCGAAATAGCCGTTGCGGTAGGTGGGGTCCCAGAAATCGAGTTCTTCGCGGGAGAAAGCGTAGATGGCTTTGTGCATGCCACCGTGGTGTTGGGTGTCGCCGATGGCATCGCCAACTACTCCGGAGCCATCGCCGTAATGAGGTCCGGGTGCGAACACATCGATGCCGGATGCCACGGGTAGTTTGTTGATGCCGCTGATGCGGTCAGCTCCGCCTGGATCTTGTTGAATGGTGGCGATATTGGTGGAGAGGACGCGGGCAGACATATTAGATCCTTCGTGCTGCGTAGAAACGGTTGAAGCCGGCGATCAGACACAGGACAATGCCGATTGGTAGGAGGAAGATCACTCCGATGCCGGCGACGCTGAGCAGAGTGTTCACCATGGTGGATGGGGTTCCGCCGACTGCAAAAAGTATGAGGTTGCCCAGCAGGAGGCAGATTCCTGACACAGAGATTAGTAGTCCGCCGACTAATCCTGCCCAGGTTTTCCAGGTGGAGTTGTCGCGGTCGCGGAAATTGTCCCAGACGGCGAGCAGGCCAACGATGGTGACAATGCCGAAGGCGATTTCGGCTGCTAGTTCCATGTTTTGGATGGAGAAAAACAGGGTGAGCAGCACGAAGTAGAGTACGCCGATGAGTCCGGCAATCATGGTGGGATTGATGGTCTTCATATGGAGCACCCTACTTCACTCGGAAAATGATGGTTCTTTGGACAATGAAGTTGATGGTGGTTCCAGTGCCTTGGGCGATCACGAAGGCGCACACCATGGCGATCGCTTCGTTCCAGCCCCAGTTTTCAAAAAGGGAGGAACAGAGGGTTTGCAGGCCGATGTTGATCAGGAAGGTCACGGCGTATAGCGCTACGACGGAGAGGAACCGTGAGGTGGAGCTTTCTGCTTGGAAGGTCCAGCGGCGGTTGATCATGTAGGCAGTAGTCGTGCCGGCGATAAAGGAAATGGTGCGGGCAACGGGGACTGGAAGGCCGAACACCAGCTGGAGGAGAGAGAGCAAACCGAGGTCCACCACCGCGGAGAGGCCACCGGTGAGGATGAATCTGAAGGCTTGGGTTTTCAGGCTCATGGGCCGGGAGATGGTGAGATCTTGATTTGCAGCAACGTTTTCAGACACGGGATTACACACTACCTAGAAACACAGCAGCTCCCTATAAATGTCTAGGCGGTCCACTGGCGCAAGTTGTTGTGGGCCGTAGCCGCCGAGCTCTGCAAGTATGGCCAGGGAGGTTGCGCAGGCGCTGGTGATCTCTGGTGCGCGTAGTGGGGAGCCGTCGTCGGCGACCCAGCCGAGGGTGCCCATTGTGGATTCGATCACCTCGGTGAACAGCTCGTCGTTGCCGAGGCAGGACAGAGCGAGCACGCAGGACCAGAAAGCGTCGGAGGCTTCGGCGCTGTTTTCCACTGGCAGCGTGCGGCAGGTGCGGTGGCGGATGGCGTCGATAAGCGGCTCTCTTTTCAGGTCGAGCGCTTGGAGCAGCGGGATGAAATCGAAGACGCCGGTGCGATCGACCAGGTCAATGACTTCGGGGCGCACGCTAGATAGGACATCGCGGATGGTGTCGGTGCCGGTGAGTTCGGCATTGATGCTGGCTTGGTCGAAGTCGGTGCCGAGTCCGCCGGAGCCGCCGATGCAGAGCGCGCGCGGGGTGCCGTTGTCGCGTGGATAAAATTCCACGCAGTGCAGGTTAATTTGCCACAGCCCCCAGAAATAGAACAAGAAATCGCCTGCGCCGAGCAGAAACTCACCCAAGGTTTCGCTGGGGTCAAGGGGCTGGCGGAATTGATCTTCGAAACGCCACGGTGACTGCTCGCCGCCAACACCGAAGACGATATTGAGTACTTTGTGCAGCTCATCCAGGCTCATCGCCGAGTTCAACCCAATGTGCCGGTGGACTTCGCCGTCCGCTTGCACATTGGTGGCGCGGACGATGAGGGTTAGTTCTGGCTTGGGTTTCCCGGAACGCTGCGCGCGGGCAGACGCCAAGGAAATGACGTTTTCGCGTGCATAATTCATGGGCATGCGCCCCAGGATAGACACAATTGCACTAGTTCGCGTCAAGTGGCAACGGCTGCACCTCTGCGCCAAAGGCCTCCGCGAGCACCTTTCGGGAACGGCGTTTGGACTCAATATCGTTCCAACCATTCACCACGTCCAACAGCTCCATCGCAGCACGCCACGCTGCCTCGGCTGCCGGCTCGCCGCGATAAACCGCCTCAGCACCGCGCGCGCCCAGGCCCGCCACGCGCACTCCATGCTGGTTATATGCAGCAACCTGCTTATCGACGCCTCCCTGTATCCCTTCCAGGCTCGCCACGAGGGAATTTTCCGGTGCGCTACTTCCCGGCGTTAAAATGATGACCGTATCTGCCAAAAGGTTTGTCACTTGATCCTCTTCAGCAATCCAGGCGCCGGTGGGCAAACCAACGGGATGAGTATGTACATGCCAGATGACGGTTGTCTCGGTGGAATTATCTAAAACACTCAGCACGGGATAGCTCATTTGGTACGTTCCTCCAACTCAAAAATGGCATACACAGCAGCGGCATAGACCATGCCAGTGCAGGTAAATGGCCGGGAAGCGCCTCGTTTTTCAAAGAACCCCGCTAGCTTTTTCATCACTGCTAGATCCAACCGGACGGATAAATACACCAGGGCAACAAAGGCGATAATAAACACAGCGAGCAACAACCACGTCACCAACGGGCCACGCTCAGTAATCGCATCCACATCAGATTCTGGGCCTGGAGTAACCCCTAAATCCCCGATTTCTTGGCGGATCTGATCAACCATCGTGGCGGAATCTGCGCTGAACAGATACTTCTCCCCAGATCGGTCTTGCCCCATCGCCACCACTGCTGCGCCGGAGAGCACCAAACTGCCATAACCAACAGCACGCGCCACGGGACTTTGTACATAATCATTGACTGCCACACCGGCCCCGATCAGCGCGGAACCTGCTGCTACCTGCATTCTCATCCTGGTATCCATGCTGCCCAGACTACTCACTGATTAAGGTAGTGGGCATGTTCGAAAAATTTAAAAAAGCCAAGAAACCAGAGATTCACATCGCCGCAGAACGCACCAACCTCCCGCTCGATGATTACATGACCCGCCTGTTCGCCCAAGAAATCCCCTTCCTAGACAGCACCTCCCGCTCAGAGGTCTACCGATTGCTGCAGGAATACGATGGCCCCACCATTACGTCCCAAGAAGAAATCCCACAAGAGATTCGTGAGCTCATGGACCTTTAATTTTTTATGTGAGATTCGACGATTTAGCGCTTGTCTTCACCACCTAAAAAATTTGCGGGGTAACCTTTAAAAGCGATGAACAGTTCTCACGGCACGTCCAGCTCCGGCGCTTCGGCCGGTGCCCACGGAGCCCTTCCCCTAGAAGCTCAGAAACTGAACGGTTGGGGCCGCACCGCCCCCACCACCGCTGAGGTGCTCTCCACCCCAGACCTTGACATCATTGTTGATGCAGTCCGCCAAGTCGCTGAAAAAAATGACTCTAAGCCGGATTACCTCAAGCGTGGCGTCATTGCTCGCGGTATGGGTCGTTCCTACGGTGACCCAGCGCAAAATGCTGGTGGCCTTGTCATTGATATGCAGCCACTGAACAAAATCCACTCCATCGATCCTGATTCAGCGATCGTGGATGTCGATGGTGGTGTCACCCTCGATCAGCTCATGAAGGCTGCATTGCCTTATGGCCTGTGGGTTCCAGTTCTGCCTGGTACCCGCCAAGTCACCATCGGTGGCGCAATTGGACCAGATATCCACGGCAAGAACCACCACTCTGCAGGTTCTTTCGGCGACCACGTTGTCTCCATGGAACTTCTTGTGGCAGACGGACGCATCCTGCACCTAGAGCCAGAAGGCACCGCTGAAGATCCACAGGGCGATCTGTTCTGGGCGACCGTTGGTGGCATGGGCCTGACCGGCATCATTGTGCGAGCACGCATCCGCATGACCAAGACTGAAACTGCCTACTTCATCTCAGATACAGACCGCACCAATAACCTGGATGAGACCGTAGAGTTCCACTCGGATGGTTCTGAGCACAACTACACCTACTCATCGGCATGGTTCGATGTGATCAGCCCTGAGCCAAAGCTTGGCCGTTCCACTATCTCTCGTGGTTCCCTGGCTACCTTGGCGCAGCTGGAAGAATTAGCTCCAAAGCTGGCTAAGGATCCGTTGAAGTTCAATGCTCCACAGCTGCTGACTGTTCCGGATATCTTCCCATCCTTCACTATCAACAAGTACTCTTTGATGGCTATCGGCGAAGCGTATTACGCCATGGGCGCGCCAGCGAAGAACAAGGTCAAAAACCTCACCCAGTTCTACCAGCCACTTGATCTCATCGGTGAGTGGAATCGTGGCTACGGCTCCAAGGGCTTCCTGCAGTACCAATTCGTGGTGCCAATGGATGCCGTTGAACCTTTCAAGGACATCATCCGTGATATGCAAAAGTCCGGCCACTACTCAGCGCTGAACGTGTTCAAGCTGTTTGGCTCAGGTAACCGCGCGCCACTGTCCTACCCAATGCCGGGCTGGAACGTCTGCGTAGACTTCCCTATCCGACCAGGCCTAGGTGCATTTTTGGATGATTTGGATAAGCGTGTCATGGAATTCGGTGGCCGCCTCTACCTGGCTAAGGAGTCCCGCACCTCTGCGGAGAACTTCCACACCATGTACCCAGGTCTGGATGGCTGGTTGAAGACTCGCAATGAGATCGACCCAACCGGAGTCTTTGCCTCTGATATGTCCCGCCGACTCGAGCTGTCCTAAGAAAGGGCTTGAACTAAAAATGCTTAATGCAGTGGGCAAAGCCCAAAACATCCTCCTTCTCGGTGGCACCTCGGAAATTGGTATTTCCATCGTTTCCCGCTTCCTCAAGCAGGGTTCTTCACACGTAACTTTGGCTGCGCGTAAAGATTCCCCACGCGTTGCAGCAGCAGTCGCAGAAATTGAAGCTGCCGGTGCAGAGTCTGTCACCGTTGTTGATTTCGATGCGCTAGATACCGAATCACACCCAGCAGCAATTGACGCAGCTTTTGAAAAGGGCGACGTCGATATCGCAATCGTGGCTTTCGGCATCCTCGGTGACAATGAAGCACAGTGGCGCGACCAGGCTCTCGCAGTTGAGGCCTCCTCCGTAAACTACACCGCTGGCGTTTCTGTCGGTGTGCTCCTGGGCCAGAAATTTGAACAGCAAGGACACGGCACCATCGTTGCTATGTCTTCTGTTGCTGGTCAGCGCGTACGTCGCTCCAACTTTGTCTACGGCTCAGCCAAGGCAGGATTCGATGGTTTCTACACCCAGCTGGGTGAAGCACTCCGCGGCTCCGGCGCCAAGGTACTTGTTGTTCGTCCAGGACAGGTGCGCACCAAGATGAGCGCCGATGCTGGCGAAGCTCCACTAACGGTCAACCGCGAAGATGTCGCTGAAGCTGTTTACGATGCAGTGGTGAACAAGAAGGACATCATCTTCGTCCACCCGCTGTTCCAGTACGTCTCTTTGGCCTTCCAATTCATCCCGCGGGCTATCTTCCGCAAGCTGCCATTCTAAGCACAGCTCAAGTGCACAACCCGCCGTCCTTTTCAAGGACGGCGGGTTGTGTGTTAGATAAGATACTTCAAAACTTACAGGGCACTACATATTTATTTTGCTGCTCAATCCCAGCACAGCCGGTTGAATGTGAAAGACTTCTATCATGATTAACACCTCTGAAGACGAGGGTGCCGTTTCTGTCCACCAGGATTTGAATCCTTATGGACCCTCCCGCGTACCTGAAGGCGAAGTGTATCGGCCTGACAGTTTAAACAAGAAAGCCACTCTTGTTGCAATCGCGGGAGCTGCTGCTCTCGCATTCTTATTTGCATTGGTGTTGTGGCTCGGCTTAAAGCAAACAAATTTGCCGGCATTTGGTTCATCCAATGTCACCAAGGCGCTTTCTTCTGCAACTATCGCAGCGGTATTGCTGGTCACTGGTGGCCTCACGTGGCTGTGGCTGCGTGATGAGCATCGGAGCAACCCTCGGTGGGAGCTAGAAAATATCAAGCCGCGCCCTAAATGGCGTATTGCGCTGACATATCTGGTGTCTTATCTCAGCCCTGCGACAATCGTCATTGCAGTGTTGGCCATTCCGTTGTCTGCAACTCGGTTGTATTTAGACGGTGTCAGCGTTGATCAAGGGTTTAGGACACAGTTCTTAACTCGCATGGCTGATGAGATCAGCTTGGCAGATATGAACTACATCGATATGCCCACTTACTATCCTGCGGGATGGTTTTGGCTCGGTGGACGTTTAGCCAATATGTTGGGCCTTCCAGGATGGGAAGCATTCCAACCGTGGGCCATTATTTCTATGGCGGTTTCCGCTTCGATATTGGTGCCAGTATGGCAACGCATTACTGGATCTTTGCCAGTAGCAACAGGTATTGCGTTGGTCACCACATGTGTCATTTTGGCCATGAACTCTGAGGAACCTTATGCCGCAATTGTTGCCATGGGTGTTCCTGCGATGCTGATGCTTTCTTCCCGAATTGCTCGTGGAGGTAAGTTCGCACTGTGCGGTGGCATTGTTTATCTCGGTGTTTCCGCTACTTTTTATACGTTGTTTACAGGTGCCATTGCGCTTTCAACAGTTGCCATTTGTCTCTTAGTCGCAGCAGTTTTAAGGCGCTCAATTAAACCTCTGCTGTGGCTCGCGGTACTCGGTGTTAGTTCCATCGCGGTGGCGTTGCTGTCTTGGGGTCCGTTCCTACTGGCATCAGTTAATGGTGCAGAACAATCCGGAGATTCAGCAACACATTATCTCCCCACCTCAGGTACTCAATTCCCAGTTCCTTTCCTCGCTCCTAGTGTTGTGGGGCTGCTCTGTCTCATCGGCTTGGTGTACTTGGTGGTGCGTTTCCATGGGCGTGAAGTTCGTGCCATGTGGGTGGGAATTGTCGTGGTTTATGGCTGGATTGCCATGTCCATGGCCATCACTCTGTTGGGCAATACTTTGTTGGGCTTCCGCCTGGAGACCGTGCTGGTACTGATTTTCGCCACGGCTGGTGTCTTGGGTATCGCTGATTTCCGGTTGGCTAGCATTTATCAGCTGTACCCCACCCAAATCACGGAACGCACAGCCACATTTATAACCAATACTATTGTCATTATCGTGCTGCTTGGCGGCTTGCAGTACGCACAGGATCTGCCGCAGAAGAATGCTCGTGCCATTGATCTGGCTTATACCGATACTGATGGTTACGGCGAACGCGCTGATTTATATCCAGCCGGTTCCGCGCGTTATTACAAGGACTTCAACGAGCATTTACTTGATCAAGGATTCGAACCATCAGACACTGTGGTGCTGACTGATGAATTGGATTTCATGTCTTATTATCCGTATCACGGGTTTCAGGCATTTACTTCCCACTACGCCAACCCACTTGGGGAATTTGGCAATCGCAATGTTTTCATCGAAGATCTTGCCATTCGAAGCTGGGATGAATTAGCGGCTCCTCAAGATTTCCATGACGCCCTCATGAAATCTCCATGGGCCACACCTGATGTCTTCATCTTCCGTGGCTCAGCCGAAAATCTAGATGCTGGCTGGAAATACGATATCGCTGAAGATCTCTACCCCAATAACCCGAATGTGCGTTTCCGAGGTGTCTTCTTCAATCCTGAATCTTTCGATGAAATATGGCGCACCGAGCAAGTGGGACCTTTCGTGGTGGTGACACACAATGAGTGATACCTCACCAAACAGCCACAGCTCGATGCGTCAAAGGGGTGCTAACCACGACCATCAACTAGACTCGATCAACGTGTCAGAAGTAGTTGAGTCGAAAAAACTAAAGGGTTCCGGGCAGGAACCCCCTCAGGTTGCCCAAGGCTGGCTGAAAAAACTGGCTATCACATCAGGCCTGCTCGGTCTGTTGATGTTTATCCTGTTGCCTTTCCTCCCGGTCAACCAAGTGCAGTCTTCGCTGTCGTGGCCACAACAGGGTGAGATTGCCAGTGTTAATGCACCGTTGATTTCCTATGCGCCACAGTCGATGGATGCTTCCATCCCTGTCGCCGCATTGGATAGTCTCCGCGATAATCAGACTTTGGTGATGGGCACGCTGCCTTTGGACAGCACTGATGCCACCAACCGTGGTCTGTTTGTGCGCACCATTGATGGCAACCTGGACGTGATTGTTCGCGGCGAGGTGCTGCTGGATCTTTCACCAACTCAAGTTGATCGTCTGCCAAACGATGCGGTGCTGGAGATCTCCTCCACGGAGGAAATCACCAGCGCGGAAATCACCGGCACTAACTTCAGTGGCGAGACCGAAGGCGATGAGCGCCCTCAGGTCACCGGCGTTTATACCGAGCTTGTCGACGACCCCTCCACCGCGCAGGCCCTGGCCTCAGCGGGCTTAAACGTTAATGTGGAGATCAACTCTCGCTTCACTTCCTCCCCTAGCGTGTTGAAGTACACAGCCATTTTCATTGGCTTGGCTTCTTTGCTGGTCTCTCTGTGGGCACTGCACCGCATGGACATTCTGGATGGACGCAAGACTCACCGCTTCCTCCCTGCTAATTGGTACAAGCTCAAGCCACTTGATGGCCTCGTTGCCGGAGTTTTGGTGTTCTGGCATTTCATCGGAGCAAACACTTCCGATGATGGTTTCATCATGAACATGGCGCGTGTGTCACACAACGCGGATTATATGGCCAACTACTACCGCTGGTTCGGTGTGCCGGAATCACCTTTCGGTGCACCGTATTATGACCTGCTTGGTGTGATGGCCTATGTCTCTACCTCATCCACGTGGCTGCGACTGCCCGCGTTGCTCTCTGGAATCATCATTTGGTTCGTGCTCTCACGCGAAGTGATGCCACGTTTCGGTGCTCTTGTTGATGGCCGACGTGTTGCTCACTGGTCTGCAGCCATGGTCTTCCTGGCGTTCTGGCTGCCATATAACAATGGTGTCCGTCCAGAACCAATCATTGCTATGGGTGCGCTTTTGGCGTGGGTATCCTTCGAACGTGCCATTGCTACGTCACGGTTACTGCCCGCTGCAATCGGTGTCATCCTCGCGACAATCTGTCTTGCTACAGGCCCTACCGGCCTGATGGCTGTTGCTGCTTTGCTGGTCAGTTTGTCCGCGTTGATCCGCATTCTTTATAGGCGCCTGCCGCTGATTGGGGCGCCGAGGGGTGCGTCGAGAAGCAAGGTTTTTGGTGCTTCATTGGCCATGCTTGCGCCGTTCTTTGCCTCTGGAACCGCGATTCTCATCGCTGTTTTTGGCGATCAAACATGGTCGACTGTCATGGAATCCATCAGTGTTCGTTCCGCCAAGGGACCTGCGCTGACCTGGTATCACGAATATGTGCGCTACCAAACCGTCATGGAACAAACCGTTGATGGTTCCTTCACTCGCCGTTTTGCTCTCCTGATGCTGGTTGCATGTCTTGTCATCGTCGTGACCGCAATCCTGCGTTATGGCCGCATTCCAGGTTCCGCCAAGGGACCATCCATGCGCTTGATGCTGGTCATTTTCGGCACCATGTTCTTCATGATGTTCACCCCAACCAAGTGGACCCACCACTTCGGTGTCTACGCAGGACTTGCCGGTGCACTAGCAGGACTTGCGGCTGTGGGGCTGTCCTATGTTGCGGTGAAATCACCACGCATGCGCACCTTCTCCATCGGCGCATTCCTCTTCCTCCTCGCGCTGGCTCTCGCTGGTGTCAATGGTTTCTGGTACACCTCAAGCTATTCCGTGCCATGGTGGGATAAAACCATCCAGATTAAGGGCATCGAAGCATCCACCGTGGTGCTTGTGATCGCCGTGATCGTGCTAATCATCGGCGTCATTCAAGCCTTTGTGAAAGATGTCCGAGTTGCGCAAGCCGAAACCTATCATTCCATGGGTGAATTCGTGGCTGAAGAAGAGGCAAAACGCGAACGCGCTTCCAAGTTCACCGGACTTGCTGCTTCTCCAATCGCCATGGTTTCTGCACTGGTTATCTTTATTACCTGTGCGTCCATGGGCAAGGGCTTCCTTGATCAATACCCTGCCTACTCCGTCGGAATGGGCAACCTTCGCACCCTCACTGGCCAAACTTGTGGCCTTGCTTCCGATGCGATGCTAGAAACCGACTCCAATGATTCCTTCCTCACCCCAGTGAATTCCACACTCGGTGACTCCCTGGAATCTGATGAGGTTCGTGGCTTCAACGCTTCCGGCATCCCACCATCCATCAGCCAGGACCAAGCAGATCTCTCCCAAGTCGGTGCGATTGGCAATACCAATGACGACACCGAAACTGGTGGCTCCGATGAGACTTCCGGACAATCTACCGGTAACTCCGGCGGTGTTCGTGGCTCCGAAGGCATCAACGGCTCCAATGCCCGTCTGCCATTCAACCTGGATTACACCGAAGTTCCAGTAGTTGGTTCCTGGTCCGCGGGTACCCAAAACCCAGCGCACCTGACCACTGACTGGTACCAAATTCCCGAAGCAACCGAAGAAGCACCAATCATCGTTGTCTCTGCAGCAGGTCGCATCGAACACTTTGACATCAACGGCGTCCACCAATCCGGGCAATCCGTCATGCTGGAATACGGCCACCTCGGAGACAATGGTTCTGTGGAAAATTTGGGCGAAGCCATGATGTATGACATCGGCCCAGAGCCATCCTGGCGCAACCTGCGTTACCCACTTGATCAGCTTCCAACAGAAGCAAATGTGGTTCGCATCGTCGCCTCCGATCTCAACCTCGATGACGATCAATGGGTCGCACTCACCCCGCCACGTGTGCCAACTCTGAATTCTTTGCACAATGTCATCGGCTCCGATACCCCTGGACTTCTCGACTGGGCAGTTGGCCTACAGTTCCCTTGCCAACGCACCTTCGACCACTACGCTGGTGTCGCTGAGATTCCGGAATACCGCATCTCCCCAGACCACGGTGGCAAGTCCACGCTGTCCCCATTCCAGGACTGGGCTGGCGGCGGCGCCATGGGCACTGCGGAAGCAGTAAACAACGCCTATGAAATTCCGTCTTATCTCCGCAATGACTGGGGCCGTGACTGGGGTTCCATCGAGCGCTACGCACTGCGCACCAACTCCACCGGCGATGCTCCACAGGTTGCAGACATCAACCTAGAGACCATCCAACGTTCCGGGCTATGGGACCCAGGACATATGAAGGTTGATGATTAAAACCTTCACTGCTTAATGCGTTTTAAGAGGCTGCGGCCACCTTGTGAACAGGTGGTCGCAGCTTCTTGTTGTGTAGGGCAGTAGTGAGCTGAGCAAAACTATTGCTGTGCATTCCGCACTTAGAGAAGCGCCAACAGATAGCATGTATTAATTGATGTCCAAACCTGCCGGAGAATTCAGTGCAATGCCCCAGTTCTTGAGTACACACCGTCTAGTTACTTTCGCCGGCATAGCATTTCTGGTGTTCAGTTTTACTGAGGTACTCATCGGAGAAAGTTGGCCAGTACCGCAGTTCTTGCTTCTCATTCTTGCGCAATTTTTAGTGCTCATCATGGGTTTGATGCGTAGTTCCACGATCTCGACCGCCTGCTTGTGGACAGTGTGCCAAATTTTAGTGGCCGGTTTAAGCGTTCACGGAATACCTCAGGCCGGCAGCCCTTTTTCTTTAATTGTTGCTCAGCTAGCATTTGTAGGTCTGCTCATATTCCATGGGCACCACGTATTGGCTTTTATTACAGCTGGGGTGCTTGTCTGGGTCGGCACAATTGATTTAGCTAATGGCGAGTTTTTACCGCCTCATATTCAGTCAGCTCTGGTTCTCGCAGTTTTCTTTGCACTCCCCCTAGCTTTGGGTCATGTTCTTCGGCTAAAAGGACAGCAACGTACTGATTTAGAAGAACGCGCCAAAATCCAGGCGAAAGAGCGAAGACACGAATTAGCCATCCACCTGCATCGTTCGGTGGCCAAAGAACTGACGTTTGCAGTGATGAAAGCTCAGGAGCTCAGCGATCGCGAAGATATGTCTGCGGAGCTTCAAGCACAGCTGCATGATATTGAAAACTCTGCGCGCAAAGCACTGGTACAAACTCACGATTTAATGAAAAACCTTCAAGCTATCGATCAACTTCCCTATGTCTCGGTATCTATGCACATGCCTTTGGAAGCTGTTGTCAATGCAGTGAAAGCAGATTTGGAAGAGATCGGGTTTACCCTTGAGTTGGATATCGATTCATTCCATGAGCTGCGCAGTGCAGCTAATATCGAGCCTCTGGTCACTGTCTTAGAAGAAGCCTCAAGCAATATCGCCAAATATGCCGATCCTGCTGGGCCTATCAACATCAAGATGTACTCCACTGATCAGGAAATATGCTTGGATATCAGCAATACAATTCAACAAATACCGGGAAATACTTCATCACCAATATCCTCTGGCATTGGTATTTCACATATGCGTTATGCAGTGGAATCCGTTGGAGGAACTCTGCACATTAACAACAGTTCTTCACAGTGGTCTATCCACGTCCGTCTACTCAATAATTGTGCGAATCCAGCAATACGGAAAAATTCGCTACTCCGAAAGAGAAAATAAAATACTATGAAAACTCTTCTGGCCCTTTCGCTTGCCGCAGCAATTGCGCTTCCTGCTCCGTTGCTGCCCATGGCTAGCCTCTGCGACCATTACCCATATCTTCCATGGTGCGGCCGTGCCTAGTTACAAAGTTCTCCTTGTTGATGATGATCGTTTCGTGCTTGATGCACTCACCATTTATTTAAAGTCTGAACCTGATCTGGAAGTCATTGCCACAGCAGCACACGGCATCGAAGCCTTGGAAGTGCTGGCGAATACCCACTGCGATGTCGTGGTCTCTGATATTGAAATGCCTCTTATGGATGGCCGACAGCTGCTCACTGAGGTACAAAAACTACCACAGCCACCAGCTTTTATCGCCATGACTGCCTTTTCTACAGATGAAACTCTGCTTGAAATGCTCTCCAATGGCGCTGCTGCGTACATTGTCAAGAGCGATCGCGCCCAGGATATTCGCGATATCATCCGCGTTGCTGTGTCCGGTGGCACGGCGCTCTCACCATTGGCAATGACCCGTCTACGCTCCATGCTCCCTAAAACCACGCAAATACCTGAACAATTAAGCCCACTGCAGCAACGGGTGATGAAGTTGGTCTGCGAGGGTGCCTCCAATCGAGAAATTATGAAGACCACAAACCTCACGATGGCTGTGGTGAAGAAGACTGTTTCGCAGTTATTGGATATTTTCAAAGTTAGTTCCCGGACTCAATTAGTTGCCCAAATTTATCGCACAGAGCGTGCCTGAACTGGCTTTAAACATCGAGATTGAATTCTTTTCGCCCATTTCCTACTTGGTCTGAATTTTTATGGTTTGCTCTAAGTTATGGGCGAATCAGTAAGCACTGACAGGTACACTCCGCAGCAGCGCACGCGTTATCGACAGCTGCTCATGGAGGATCTTGAGATTTTTGATCGGCATCTGCAGCATTCCGATTTTGAGGATCAGGGTTCCATCGGCCTCGAGTTGGAACTCAACCTCGTCGACAAGCATATGCAACCTGCTTTGGCAGGTCACGCGGTGCTTTCCCATTTGGACGACGAGTACCAGTCTGAGATCGGCAACTTTAATGTGGAAATGAACCACCCGCCGTTGTCTGTTAAAGGCGATGCTTTACGACGCCTGGAGCAAGGCATCACCTCGCATCTAGGCCGCGTACGCGCGGCCGCCACATCGGAAAACGTGAACGTAGCAATGATCGGTACGCTGCCCACCATCACCCCGGAATTCCTCGAAGATCCTGCGTGGATGACCCAAGAAAACCGTTACCGCGCACTAAGCAATGCTGTGATGGAAGCGCGCGGTGAATTGGTCCACATAGATATTGCAGACCGGGAACAGATCGTCCACGATTTCACTGATCTCGCTCCTGAGTCAACCTGCACATCCATTCAGTTGCACCTGCAATTAGCGCCCAACAAATTTGCTGCGGCATGGAACGCTTCCCAAGCTATTGCTGGAGTTCAAGCAGCTCTTTCCGCTAATTCTCCACTTTTCTTAGGGCGTCGAGTGTGGCATGAAAGCCGCATTCCAGTGTTTCAACAAGCTATCGATACGCGTACTCCTGAGCTTGTGAATCAAGGAGTCCGTCCCAGGGTGTGGTTCGGCGAGCGATGGATCACCAGCGTCTTTGACCTTTTCGAAGAAAACGTGCGCTACTTCTCCCCGCTCATCGCAGAATCCCGAGCACTTTCCGGCACACCAATGATGAAGGGTAAATCCCCCGCACTCCACTACCTGAATCTGCACAACGGAACGGTGTGGCGCTGGAACCGCCCCATCTACGCTCCAGGCGAGGAACGCTCACACCTACGCCTGGAAAACCGTCTGCTGCCTGCAGGTCCCACACCCATCGATATCACTGCCGATGCCGCGTTCTACTACGGTTTGGTCAAATATCTGGCAGAGGAAAACCGCCCTGTGTGGTCGCGTCTCCAATTTGCTGATGCAGAAAAGAACTTCCAATCAGGTGCACGCTCAGGACTGTTTGCCCGCATGACCTGGCCAACCTTGGGACAAGTCAATGTTGCAGATCTGGTCCAGGAACATCTGCTTCCACAAGCACGCATCGGACTTGAGCGACTCGAAGTAAATGAAGATCTCATCGACAAGTACCTCGGCATCATCAGCGAACGCGCAAAGTCTCGCCAAAACGGCGCAACCTGGCAACTTCGTACCCTCAACCAGCTCGAAGCACACGGAAGCATGCCCGGTACCGAAGCCAGAAACGCAGGTCTTGCAGCCATGTTGCAACGCTATTTACAAAACCAAGAAAGCGGTCAACCTGTGCATACGTGGAGCATCGGCGGTTAACGCTCTGTAAAAACCAACCCAATGTTGAAACCTGATTACACCCCTTCTAGAGCCTTAGAGACGCTTCTAGAAGGGGTCATTTTGGGGACAATTGGGGCTGTAGTGATTCCTACATGGTTCCTGAAAGATGCCAGTGCAAGGACCTGCCACAAACAGTCAGGAAGGGGCAGATCTGTGGCAGATCGGTGCATTTTGGAGCTCTGAGCATGCAAGGATCTGCCACATATCCCAAGTTCAAAGGAGGCAGATTCTCACGGTGAAGATCAAACTAGACAGCCAGCGGCACATCCTGTGGTGCAACTGCTACTGGAAGTGCGGTTTCGCCCATGAGATCAGCATCAATAGCTGCGGCACAAGCACGACCTTCGGCAATTGCCCACACGATCAGGGATTGTCCACGGCCATTATCGCCTGCGATGTAAACCCGGGAGTTAGTGGGGCTGCGGTATTCGGCATCGCGGATAATGCGGCCACGATCATCGAAACCGACACCGAGTTCATGTGCCAATCCGCCTTGTTCCGCGCCGGTGAATCCGAGTGCGACGAGCACGAGGTCTGCTTCGAAGGGGAATTCAGTGCCTTCGATTGGCTCACGTTTGCCGTTGACTACGCGGATTTGGTTGCCGGTAAGTCCGGTGACATGGCCGTTGGTGCCGTGGAATTCCACGGTGTTGACGGCAAATTTACGTTCACCGAGGGTTAAGCCTGCGGCACGCTCGGCAAGGCCAAGAGCTGCAATTTCATCGGCTGATTCATCACCAGTGATGATGTATTCGCCTTCTTCATGTGCTGTGGCAGTGCGGAAGAGGTTGGGGTACATCGGCCAGGGAGTGGAATCGGCACGTTGGAATGGTGCGCGGGGTCGGATATCAAATTGGGTGACTGATTCTGCACCTTGGCGCAGGGCGGTTCCGAAGCAGTCGGTACCGGTATCGCCACCGCCGATGATGACAACTTTCTTGCCTTTGGCATTAATTGGCG
Source organism: Corynebacterium crudilactis (assembly GCF_001643015.1). Taxonomy (NCBI): domain Bacteria; kingdom Bacillati; phylum Actinomycetota; class Actinomycetes; order Mycobacteriales; family Corynebacteriaceae; genus Corynebacterium; species Corynebacterium crudilactis. The sequence continues at coordinate 207,604 of NZ_CP015622.1, read as the reverse complement.
AGACATCACCGTCACCTTCATTGATGTGGTTCTGTGCGGTGAGATAATCCATTGCGGCATGAATGCCGTTGAGGTCGTGACCGGGAACTGAGAGTTCGCGCGCCACGGGGGTGCCGGTTGCGAGGAGGATGGCGTCGAAAAGCGCTAGTTCAGCAGCGCGCGGCGAGGTGCCTACCTGGAAAGTTGTGCCCTCTGCTTCCATTTGCTCGATACGGCGGTCGATCCAACGGTTTTCCATTTTGTATTCCGGCACGCCGTAGCGCATGAGGCCGCCTGCGCGGTCGTCGCGCTCAAAAACGGTGACGCTGTGGCCTGCGCGGGTGAGCTGCTGCGCGGCGGCCAGTCCAGCGGGGCCGGAACCGACGACGGCGACGGACAGGCCGGTGGACATGGAGGGGATTACTGGTTTCACCCAGCCTTCACGGAAAGCCTTTTCGACGATTTCCAGCTCAACGTTTTTGATCGTCACGGAATCATCGTTGATACCGAGTACACATGCCCCTTCGCAGGGTGCCGGGCACAAACGGCCCGTGAACTCGGGGAAATTGTTGGTCGCGTGCAGGCGATCATAGGCTTCTTTCCACCGACCTTGGCGCACCAGATCATTCCACTCCGGGATGATATTGCCCAGCGGGCAGCCTTCGTGGCAAAACGGCACACCACAATCCATGCACCGCGCAGCTTGTTCCTCGATCTGACCTGCAGGAGCTTGCTCATAGACCTCGGAATAGTCCATGAGACGCAGCGGAACCGGACGGTGTGCAGGCTCACGTCGAGAATATTTGATGAATCCTTGTGGGTCGGACATTAGCTCACTGCCTCCATGATCTTGATTGCTGGGTCTTCGCCCGCAGTGTTGGCTGTTTCGATGATATTGAGTACTTTTTGGAAATCGCGTGGCATGATTTTCACCAAATCTTGTGCGCGCAGCTTGGTCTCAGATCCGGTGAGTTCACGGTGACGAGCAATGAGCTTATCGGCCCAGATCTGCTCATCCGCGCTCAACGGCAGGACATCCACCAATTCGCCGTTGATTTTTTGTGCAAGATCTGTCACGTTCTGCAGATAAGCGATACCGCCAGACATGCCAGCACCAAAGTTTTCACCCACAGGACCCAAAACCAGCACGCGGCCGCCGGTCATGTATTCACAACCGTGGTTTCCAATGCCTTCAACAACTGCGGTGGCACCAGAGTTACGCACGCAGAAACGTTCGCCGACCTGGCCACGAATAAATAACTCACCGCTAGTTGCACCATAGCCAAGCACATTTCCGGCAATGATATTTGGATTATTCTTCAACTGCTTTGGCGCATTATTGGAAGGCTTGATCACGATCTTGCCACCAGATAAGCCCTTGCCAACAAAATCATTAGCATCGCCGGTGAGGTTGATAGTGATGCCTTTAGGGATAAACGCACCGAAAGAGTTACCGGCGCAGCCGTCCAGATTCAAGGTGATAGTGCCATCTTTTAGACCTTGGGCACCTGCCACACGGCTGACTGCAGAACCCAACATGGTGCCCACCGAACGGTTGACATTGCTGATGGAACTATCAATAACGATGCTGGTATCCACACCTGCGGCAGCGCGAGTAATGGTGTCCGAAGCCTTATCAATAAACGCATTGTCCAGGGCTTTTTCCAGGCTATGCTCCTGGGTCTTGGTGCACCGCACATCCTGAGTTGGGAAATGCGGGGTTGCTGGACGGTGGAAAATTGGGCTCAAATCCAGATGTGCTGCGCGGGAATCAGCAGGGATTCCGGAACGCTTACGCAATACCTGAGCTTGTCCCACTGCTTCATCAATGGAACGGAAACCAAGCTGTGCCAAGTACTCACGAACTTCCTGAGCGATGAAAGTAAAGAAATTGACCACATGCTCAGCCTTGCCGGTGAACTTGGAACGCAGATCTGGGTTCTGGGTAGCGATACCAACCGGGCAGGTATCCAAGTGGCACACGCGCATCATGATGCAGCCTTCCACCACCAGCGGTGCGGTGGCGAAACCGAATTCTTCAGCACCGAGCAAAGCTGCAATCACTACATCTCGACCAGTTTTTAGCTGACCATCGCACTGCACGCGAATACGATCGCGCAGGCCGTTGAGCAGCAGCGTTTGCTGAGTTTCGGCCAAGCCCAACTCCCATGGGCCACCGGCATGCTTCAGTGAGGTCAAAGGTGATGCGCCAGTTCCGCCGTCGTGGCCGGAAATAAGCACCACATCAGCATGGGCTTTGGACACACCGGCTGCAACAGTTCCCACGCCTTGTTCTGCCACCAGCTTCACGTGGATTCGTGCACGTGGGTTGGCGTTCTTCAGGTCGTGGATCAGCTGTGCAAGATCCTCAATGGAGTAAATATCATGGTGTGGTGGAGGCGAAATCAAACCAACACCTGGGGTGGTGATGCGCACTTCAGCAACCCATGGGTAGACCTTGTTTGGTGGCAGCTGGCCACCTTCGCCAGGCTTTGCACCCTGTGCCATCTTGATTTGGATATCGGTGCAGTTATTCAAGTAATGGCTGGTCACGCCGAAACGTCCCGACGCCACCTGCTTGATGGCAGAGCGCTTCCAATCACCATTGGGTTCCACATCAAAGCGGCGGGCATCCTCGCCGCCTTCGCCAGAGTTGGACATGCCACCCAAGCGGTTCATGGCAATTGCCAACACCTCATGAGCTTCGGCAGAAATCGAACCATAAGACATCGCACCCGTAGAGAAACGCTTCACGATCTTGCTGACAGATTCCACTTCAGAAACTGGAATTGGCTTACGATCAGTGCTGAATTCAAAAAGTCCACGAATGGTACCCAAGCGGGTGGATTGATCATCGACTTTGCGGGTGTAATCCTTGAAGATTTCATAGCTGCCAGAACGAGTAGCGTGTTGCAATTTGAAGATGGTCTCTGGGTTGAACAGGTGGTATTCACCTTCGCGGCGCCACTTGTATTCACCACCCAAATCCAATTCGCGGTGCGCGTGTTCTTCAGGGCGTGGCAAAAATGCGCTGCGGTGGCGAGCTTCCACATCAGCTGCCACTTCATCTAGGCCAATACCGGAAATTGGTGAGGCAATGCCACCGAAATAGTTGTCCAAAAGATCCTGGTGCAGACCGGTGACATCGGCAAGCTGCGCGCCACGGTAGGACGACACTGTTGCAATACCCATTTTGGACATCACTTTCAGCACACCAGTGGTTGCTGCCTTGATGTAGTTACGGGATGCTTCATCCAAAGAAAGGCCATCCAATTGACCCTTCATGCGCAGCTCATCGATGGTTTCAAAGGCCATATATGGGTTGATCGCATCGGCGCCGAAACCAATGAGCATGGACAGGTGATGAACCTCGCGGGCATCGCCGGATTCCACAACCAGGGAGCACTGGGTCCGGGTACGTTGCTGTACCAAGTACTGATGCACAGCAGAAGTCAACAGCAGCGCAGGGATGGGAGCCATGCGCTCATCGGAATCACGATCCGACAACACAATCAGTGTCTTGCCGTGGCGGATCGCTTCAGAAACCTCGCGGCGCACACGTGCAATGGCAGCCTTCATGCCGGCACCGTGGTGGGCTACTGGATACAGGCCAGAAATCACGGCCGCACCAAAGGAATCCCATTCACCATGCGCATTGGCATTAATTAAGGTGGCGAGCTCATGGTTATCGATGATCGGCGATTCTAAACGGATGCGTCGCGCTGCATCAGGGCCTGGATTGAGCACATCAGACTGCGCACCCAACAAGGTGAACATGCTGGTCACAGGCTTCTCACGGATGGAGTCCAACGGAGGGTTGGTCACCTGAGCGAAACGCTGCGCAAAGAAATCATAAAGCATGCGTGGTCGCTGGGACAGTGCCGCAATCGGCGTATCCGAACCCATAGAACCAATCGCTTCTGCACCCTGGCGCGCCATCGGCAGCAGCAACAAATCCACGTCTTCTTCGGTGATACCGAAAACGCGCTGACGTAACACAGCACGCGAGTGTGGCATATAGCTGTAGCGCGTCTGAGGCAGGCGATCCAAATGCACAAAATTATCGCGAATCCAGTCGCCATATGGCTGCGCTTCGCTTAATTTCTGCTTGATTTCCTCGTCTTCCACGATGCGGCCCTCGGCCGTGTCAACCAGGAACATGCGTCCAGGCTGCACGCGAGTACGCTTTACGACGCTCTCCTCCTTCAGGTCCAGCACTCCCGATTCTGACGCCATCACAACAAGGCCCGAATCAGTAATGGTGATTCGCCCTGGTCGCAAGCCATTGCGATCGAGCACAGCACCCACAAAACGACCATCAGTAAAGGCCAACGCTGCCGGACCATCCCACGGCTCCATCAGACAAGAGTGGTATTCGTAGAAATCACGCAACTCTGGGGACAGTGTCTTGTTGTGTTCCCAAGCCTGCGGAATCATCATCGCAACAGCATGTGGCAGGGAGTATCCGCCCAGGTGCAAAAGCTCCAAGGCCTCGTCGAAACGCGCTGTATCGGAACCCTCTGGGGTGCAGATGGGCAGCACGCTGCTCAAATTGCCCAGCTTGTCGCTTTTAATAAGCGCCTCGCGGGCGCGCATCCAGTTTTCATTGCCGCGAACCGTATTAATTTCGCCGTTATGCGCAACGAATCGATATGGGTGCGCCAGTGGCCAGCTGGGGAAAGTGTTGGTAGAAAAACGCGAGTGCACAATGGCGATCGCTGATTCCAGGCGTGCATCTCCCAGATCTTCAAAGAAACCCTCCAACTGCAAAGTGGTGAGCATGCCTTTGTAAATGATGGTGCGCGAAGACAATGATGGGAAATAGACCGTGTCCCGGCCATTAATCGTGCCCAGTTCACGTTCGCAGCGCTTGCGGATAAAAAACATCACGCGATCTAGATCTTCACCGGATTTACCAGGCACAGTGAGAAAAATCTGCGCGAAACTTGGCATAGCTTCTTCCGCCATGGAGCCTAGCTCGCGGGCATCAAAAGGAACCATGCGCCAGCCCAGCACAGTAGCGCCTTCTTGGGTGGCGATGCGCTCGATTTCTTTTTGCGCATCCAACATAGCCATGCGGCCGCGGGGCAAAAATGCAATACCAGTGGCGTAATGGCCTGCCTCAGGCAGCTCAAGGCCAGAAACTTCACGATAAAAGCTATCCGGAATCTGCATGAGAATACCTGCACCATCGCCAGTATTCTTCTCTGCGCCAGCAGCACCGCGGTGATCAATATTGCGCAGGGCTTCCAATGCACGATCAACAATGCTGCGGCTTGGTCGGCCGTGGATATCCGCAATAAACGCCACACCGCAGGCGTCATGTTCATGCGCAGGGTTGTAGAGTCCTTGTCTTTTCATGCGTGATACCTCGCTTCAATCCTGTTTCTATCAATCGTTCGATAATAAGAAAAACAGGTGGACTACCTGCAGCGCAAGTGGTAAAAGGTTTATTTTCGATCAACCGATAGGAAAAGGGAGGTCAGATTACGCTCCTGTGTTTCAAATCACAAGATAATGTAGAAGCTAGTCGCCTGCTCATTCAAAGAAAGAAGAAGAAAATGGTTGATTTTGACACCATCACAAGCCGCCTTGTCGCCGAAACTGAAGAAGCCATCATCTACGCCACCCGCGATGGCATCATCAGAGTCTGGAACGGCGGCGCAGAACACCTCTTCGGATACATGGCCGGCGAAGCTCTCGGAAAATCCCTCGACATCATCATCCCCGAGAAGCACCGCAAAGCGCACTGGGATGGATGGGACCGTGTCATGGAATCCGGCGAAACCCGCTACGGATCCGAACCCCTCAACGTTCCAGGTGTGCGAGCAGATGGATCCAAAATGTCCCTGGAATTCTCCATCACAATTTTGAAAGATGATTCAGGGAAAATTGAAGGAGTCGCAGCATTCCTCCGCGATGTCACCGCCAATTGGGATGAGAAAAAGGCACTGCGTATCCGCATCAAAGAATTGGAACGCCCGCTAGAAGGGTAACAACTCAGTTCATCACAAAAAGAGACCACCAATTAGATTGAACATGGTCTGAAAAAATCACACCACCCACTTCATACCCCAAAGAACGTAACATCCCAAAACCTCCACCCCTTCACCGCTTAAAGCTATGTGAAGGGGTCTTCCTTTTCTAAAAGAAATGGATTCCAAACCACTAAAAGGGGAATGATTTACACGCCAATCACCCCCACCCTCCCCCTTCGCGGGAATACTATTACTGCAGGTAATTGCCGATAGTGTTCAAATTTTCACAAGATGCTATCAATTCACCCCTTGACGTGATGTTCGACATAATTAAGAATTGGATTCCAATCCAATCACATTCACCATCTTCAACATCTGGAGGAAATCCACATGTCCGTCTTTTCCTTGCTCCATCACCTTGCTGGCAATAATGCCCAAGATGAGCTCTTTTCATCCGATACAGCTATTGAAAGCTGGCTCGCTGTCGAACGCGCTCTAGCTATTGCACAAGGCGAACTTGGCGTTATTTCCAAAGAAGATTCAGACGCCATCGTGAACGCTGCAACCATCAACAACATTGACCAGGATGCATTATGGGTATCGGCTAAAAATGTTGGATATCCAATCCTTGGACTGGTCAGGGAAATTTCCAGAAATCTTCCCGAAGGTCCAGACGGACGCGTCCACTACGGCGCAACAACCCAAGACATCATGGATTCCGGGCTGGCATTACAGATGGCTAGATCCATTGCGCTTCTCGATAAGGATCTAGGAAAACTGGGAGACCGTCTGGCAGAACAAGTAAAACTGTACGATACCTCCATCATGGCGGCCCGCACTCACGCGCAACAGGCTGTACCAACTACATTTGGCGCCACACTTGCCACACTTTTAGCTCAGTTCAATCGTCATCGCGAGCGCCTTGCTCAGGCATATCCACGAATTGCAATAGTTTCAATGTTTGGCGCAGGCGGAACATCCGCAGCCTATGGTGAAAAGTCACGCGAGGTACGTGCACGAGTTGCCGACTTACTAGACCTGGAGCTCACCAATATTCCATGGCATGTTGATCGCGATACTTTGGCTGAATTCGGCTGGCTATGCACAACCATCACCGCAGCTTGCGCACGTCTTGCACGTAATATTGTGGATCTTTCCCGCACTGAAATCGGTGAAGTTTTCGAGCCATACAATCCACATCGTGGTGCATCGTCCACCATGCCACAGAAGGTAAATCCAATTTCCTCTGAGCTCATCATTGGATTGTCCGGTACAGCGGGTTCGTTGGCATCGTCATTGGCTCGGATTCAAGAAGCTGGCCATGAGCGAGCTGCCGGTGAATGGCAGATTGAATGGCAGGTAATCCCTCAGTTGGCTCAGATTGCTAGCAGCGCTTTGCAGGAAGCTTTTGTCATTGTTGATGGCATGCGTGTTGATGAACAACGCATGTTGGCAAACCTTGAGCTTGATGGTGGTTTAGCCATGGCCGAAGCACAAATGATCCAACTAGCAGAACATATGGGACGTGAGCACGCCCATGACCTACTGTATGCAGCATCAACAACCGCGCGTGAGACAAAAACAGTGCTAGCAACTGCGCTTATCGACGTCGCAAAGCGACAAAACCTTGAGGCGCACATACCTGACGCCTTGGTTACAGCAGCAGACTATCTTGGTGAGGCAATTGACATTGCAGCGGAAGCCGTACGCACTTGGCATGCCACCCCACCGTTGGGGCATGACCTAGCACCTATCGATGAACTTGCCCATGATACCCACGTCGCCATTTCGGAGTCACGATGAGCATCACCACTACACCCACTATGTCACTTATTGAAGAAGCAGAAACCGCCAACCGTTTTGATGAAATCCGCGCAAAATTCGGGCTCATAGCTGTTATTCCACTAATTGCAGCCGCCCTATTTTTGCCACAAGAGCTTCCATGGGATCAGCGCGCAATGCTCGCAACTTTGGGATTTGTGGTGCTGTTCTGGATCACAGAAACCATTCCGATCCCGGCCACTGCGTTAATCGGTATCACCATGCTAGTGCTCCTTGGTGCAGGTTCTCCTGGAGAAGTCTACGGAGCTTTCGGTTCACCCACCGTGTTCTTAGTCATCGGTGCATTTATCCTTGCCCGAGCTATGACTGTGCACGGACTAGATCGACGTTTCGCTCTGCGTGTCCTGTCACTCCCTCGAGTTGGCGATAGCACGTACCTCACCGCTTTAGCATTCATGATCGTAGCCATTGCCCTATCCATGCTGGTATCGGCTTCCGCAACTGCTGCGATGCTTCTCCCCATCGGTATTGGTGTAGTGCGCACCGTCGGTGATTTGATCCACGGCGATTCCTCCTCCAACAAACGTAAATACCAAACCCGATTCTCTTGCATGCTCATGCTTGCTATTTCTTATGGCGCAGGCGTTGGCTCAGTACTTACTCCAGTCACTGGCATCGCAAATGTCATTGGTCGCGGCACCGTTGAACAAATGACGGGTTACCAAATTCCATTGATGGACTGGTTAACCATTTCTGCACCTTATGTTGCTTGCCTGGGTGTCGTTATGTTTGCAGCAATCGTATTGATGAACCGTCCAGAAACTCGCCACATCCCCAACGGCTCTGAATCATTCCGTGCAGACTACCTCGCACTTGGACCAATGAAACGTTCTGAGAAAATTGTCACCGCAATCTTCAGCATCACAGTATTCCTGTGGGTGGCGCCAGCGCTGGTGACCACCTTCAACATCTCCAACTTCGTACTAGTCACTATCGCCGATCACCTCAATGAGGGTTCAGTTGTCGTGTTCATGGCATCCATGCTGTTCCTGATTCCTGCAGCCAAAAAGACTCCTACACTGGAATGGAAAGAAGCCGCAAAAATCGACTGGGGCACGGTTATCTTGGTTGGTGTCGGACTCACCATTGGCGCCATGATGAAACAAACGGGGCTCGCTGAAACAATCGGTGACGCAGTAGCTCAGCTAACAGGCGTAAACAGTGTCTTCCTACTATGCTTCGTTGCCGTAGTGCTTGGCATGTTGATCTCCGAAACCACCAGCAACACAGCCAGCGTAGGTATCATCGTTCCAATCATCATCCCAATTTCTATAGCGATCGGCGTGGATCCACTCATCCCTGCCATGGCAGCAATTTTCGGCGGCAACGCAGGTGCAATGCTTCCTGTATCCACACCGCCAAATGCCATTGTGTACGGCTCTGGCTACGTACCAATGCTTCGTATGATCCGAACTGGTGTGGTGGCAGATATCCTCACCATTCCACTGATCCTGCTGGCAGTTATTGGAATCGGTACCTTCATGGGTCTGTACCTTCCTGCCTAGAAATCAACTCCTGTCCACGAGACCAACAAAGATCTAGTTTCATGAACCAACTACGGCACTCTTAATCTCAGTACTTCAATTGTTTCTTACTACTCAAGATATAAAACACACACGAGTCCGTTCTTATAGAGCACAGTTTCAAAACCAGATATCAATTCAACGCCATTCACGAAAACTCATGAATAGCTCCCTATCTTTCTGATGAACGCTGCTCCGATATTTACAGCACCATTCCCCCCGCATTCCCACCCCACCGCATAGGCTTAAAGATGTGAATGTGAAGTTAACTGATGTCGCCCGTGAGGCAGGAGTGGGTTACGGTACCGCTTCTCGTGCTATTTCCGGACGAGGTTCCGTTGATGCAGCTACCCGTAACAAAGTGTTAGCTGCCGCCGAAAAACTAGGTTATCGAACTAATTCAATGGCACGTGCTTTGCGCGAAAACAAAACTCGTACAGTCGGTTTGATTGTTCCTGACATTATCAATGAGTTCTACACTGAATCTGCTGCCGTTCTTCAAGATGAATTGGATAAGTCTGGGTACCAATTGGTGGTCTCCACGATTGGTAATGATCCAGAAAAAGAACGTCGAGCCATTGAATCCATGCTTAACCGCCAAGTAGACGCAGTGGTTCACGTTCCAGTTAATCCTCAAGCTGAGTTTCCCAAAGGATTTAAAGTAGTCGAACTTAATCGCCGAAGCGATGTTAATCGCCCTACTGTAACCAGCGATGATGCCGCTGGTTTAAAAGAACTTGCAATTCATATTTTGAATCAAGGCTACCGGGATATTGGCATCATTATCGGACCTGCTGAGCTAAGTACATCCCGAGACCGCAAAACAGGTTTTGTCTCGGCGCTTGAATCCGAAGCAACACAACGCGGAGTCCGCGAAGAGCTACGATACCGTGTGGTTCACTCCCGATACTCCCCCACTGGAGGCTACGATGCATTTACCGTATTTACCGAAGACCTCCCCGAAATCGTAGTGCCACTCAGTACACAATTGACGTTAGGCGTCCTCAAAGCTACTCAAAAACGCAGTATTCAAATACCCAATGACCTAGCGCTTGCTTGTTACGGTGTCGCTGAATGGCTCGCAGTGTGGGGTCCCGGCATCACTGTCTTCTCACCAGATCTGCCAGCCATGGGCGCTGCAGCTGCCACACAAGTGTTAACACTTCTCGATGCCGAACCACTCCCTGAAAACCACTTAAAGATTCCAGGTCAGCTCATTGTTCGTGGGACAACCCCAAAAATCTAAGGGAGAGCACTATTGCTGAATATTAGGATCATCAGTCCAAGCATCATGCATTCTGTCGATTTCACCCATCTGTTGTGGCTTGCTTCTGAGTATTCTGCAGAAAAACTAAGCTACACGATCACACATGAGCTCCCCCAGATGAACACCATCGGAATATTAGAAAATGCCTCGCTGATCGCTTTTGCCTCCTATGTTCAGGAACCAACACGTGCCATGGTTGAATACATCGCAGTCAAGGAAACTCATCAAGGAAGAGGTTTGGGCAGCCAACTTCTTCATGAAATATCTCAAAGCTCCCCAGAGATTTATCTAGAAACCGATGATGATGCGGTGGAGTTCTATCGAAAACAAGGGTTTACAGTAATACCCAAAGATCGGGATCCACGCTGGCCAGATCGGGAACGCTATACCTGCACCTGGAAAACTAAGCCTGTTTAGCGATCACCAAGAGTCCTGCACCAATAGGAAGAACCACCGAGCGGAATCCTACAATCTGATCAACCAGCGCACGAAAATCCACTACCTGATCCGCATGGGACAACACATTGTCCACAACCAGCGCACCAATCGACATATTCGGAAAATCCCTCAACATCATCATCCCCGAGAAGCACCGCAAAGCGCACTGGGACGGATGGGACCGTGTCATGGAATCCAGCGAAACTCGCTATGGACCCAAACCACTCAACGTCCCAGGTGTACGAGCAGATGGATCCAAAATGTCCCTGGAATTCTCCATCACAATTTTGAAAGATGATTCAGGGAAAATCGAAGGCGTCGCAGTATTCCTCCGCGATGTCACCGCCGACTGGGATGAGAAAAAGACACTGCACATCCGCATCAAAGAATTAGAACGCCAGCTAGAGGGCCAATAATTCTTGCAGACTAAACTAAATGACCATACCCATTCCCCAATGGAGTATCCAGACATTCACAATGCAAATTTTCAACTCGAAACAAATACAAATCCCTCCCATTCATATTGAATAATTACAATCCGCCGTGTGTCAAGCAGATGTGAAGATACATTCAATACATTCTCGGTACTGGCCCCTACTCAATCAAGAAATACTCATCATCAACCCGACGAGCATTAATACTGACCACCCGCCGAGGTCGTTTCACCCGCGGTGGGCGATGAAACCGCTCCGGATGGGCCGCATAATAACGCCCCAACACTTCACGACGTTTCTTCGCTGCTGCCACCCAACTCCCATCAAAGACCTGCTCAGGAACGAAATTCGCGATCCCACTGTGATAATCCACCGTGTTATACGTACTGATCACCGACCCCAAACACGTGTACGCATGCTCAATAGAGTCATAGACCTCCAACCCCAAACGATGATGCTTAATCGTATGATTGACTGATTCACAATGCGGATTATCATTACTAACCCCCGGCCTAATCAACGACTGTTTGACCCCATACCGATCAAGCATCCGAGCCATATCTTTACTGGTCATAATCGCCCCATTATCAGAGTGAACGACCTCAACACGGCCTAAACCTTCTTGCTTAATGGTCTGTTCCATCAACATCACTGCCATGTTTTTGTTCTCACGTGGTTGCAGCGTCCAGCCCACAATCTTGCGGGAATACAAATCCATCACCACATGCAAGGCATACAACGCACGAACATACGGGCCTTTGACCCAGGTGACATCCCACACAAATACCTGACCTGGACCTGTCGCTGTGACTGTCGGTACCGTTGCTGGCTCGCGATGACGCCGTGGTCTAATCACCGGATCACGCAAGCTTTGTGGATCCGGTAAAACATCCGCTCACCCGCAAGCAACCTCTCACCGCTATCAACGTGTTGATAAAAGATCTGGCGCACGCTTAATCCCTGATCAAACCCCGCACGAAGTAGTGTTGCGATGTGTTCGCGGTCCTTATCGCTGATCCGTTTTGATCCACAACGCTGGGTATGCGGGATGGGATCAGCAACAGGTGGCCGGGGATGATGACGGTAGTAGTAGCTTGATTCAGATAACCCCAGCACTGCCAATGCCTGCTTTTTGGAATACGCAGCACTACGCAGGCAACTAATCAGGTGCTCTTCTGCACCAATGTTGTGGTCATAGAGCTCTTGGTGCTGTGGGGAAAGTCGGCTACCGCCGCGTCTTAGGCCACGCCATCTTTGTGCATGATGGCGATAGCTTTTCCCAGCGCATCAATGGCGTTGTGGAGCTCTTCGATGTTTTTCTGTTGTTTTTCCACGGTGGTGTTACTGGAATCGATATGTGCATTGGCGGCAGCGAGTTGGGCTTTTAAATCGTCGATTTCGGTGCGTAGTGCGGTATTTTCACGGACTTCTTTGAAGGTCATGCGTCCAGTCTTGCGTGGAATGATGCCTTGTTCAAGATCCCCGTCAGCCAGAGTGTTACGCCAGTTCATCACTGCTGATGCTGAGAGGTTGTGTTCGGTGAGGTAGGCGGCTTTGGTGCCGTGTTTGCGGGAGAGGTAGGCGATGACGTGTGCTCGTTTTTGCTCCGGGGTCAGCTCATCGGTGTAGTTGGTGGGGATGTTCACGGTCATGGTGGGTATTTCTCCTTGAGGCTGGTTGTGGTTGCTTCACAACCAGCCTGACAGAGAGGGATCCCTGCCAAAGGTCACGATTTTTTGATCAGACTTCTTCCAGGTTTTACGATTATCCCAACGCTAAAACAAACCCCCAGAACGTTGCCCGAAGGTAGCTCTCGGCCGTTTCAACGCAAAGGGCCAATCAACATCTTGCAGTATTTAAATTAGAGTCGTTAGGCCACGGCCCCACACTGCACTAGTCAGCATATTTAGATGCGCGTAGCCCCTCAGTCACATTTGACATGACATTAGGATCTTTATCCAGCAGCAAAGGTGACAATGTCACCTTACAAAGGTGTCAAAAGGTCCTACAATCACCCCTTCCACCCCCACGGCACCCAGAGGGGTCCCTCTTTCCTCAAAGACCCCTCCCCCAACATCCAATCAACCCTTATGTGCCAATTCCTTGCAGCTAGAGACATTAATTGAATTCTTCACAGCCGACGGAAAATCACATCCAAACGAACACCCTTGCACGTCAAAGCCCATCAAGATCTCGAATAATTTAAATAAAACTTTGTTATGTACGATTGACGGGACATATAAGGTCTGACACGATTAAGTTAATTGGTGATTTGAATCACCTACTACTACATCGTGTTTCGTCCCCCATCTCCCCACAGGGGTACGACAAACTTAGGAGACAAGATGGCTAGTACCTTCATTCAGGCTGACAAGCCTGAAAAAACTAAGAAACTGCCCCCACTCACAGAAGGACCGTATAGAAAACGGTTATTCTATGTTGCACTCGTGGCAACTTTTGGAGGGTTGCTTTTTGGCTACGACACCGGAGTGATCAATGGCGCACTCAACCCAATGGCTCGAGAGCTTGGACTAACTGCATTCACCGAAGGAGTAGTTACCTCGTCACTGCTTTTTGGTGCAGCAGCCGGCGCAATGATCTTCGGCCGAATCTCTGATAACTGGGGACGTCGAAAAACCATCATCTCACTTGCAGTAGCTTTCTTCTTTGGTACTATGATCTGCGTTTTCGCCCCTTCCTTTGCCGTTATGGTTGTTGGACGTGTCCTCTTGGGTCTTGCGGTTGGTGGCGCATCCACTGTTGTTCCTGTCTACCTAGCCGAGCTTGCCCCTTTTGAAATCCGCGGTTCTCTTGCAGGCCGTAATGAGCTCATGATTGTTGTGGGGCAGCTCGCAGCATTTATTATTAACGCAGTTATCGGCAATGTTTTTGGACACCACGATGGAGTCTGGCGTTACATGCTCGCAATTGCCGCAGTACCTGCAATTGCACTCTTCTTCGGAATGCTCCGAGTTCCAGAATCCCCACGCTGGCTCGTAGAGCGAGGTCGAATCGATGAAGCCCGCGCAGTTCTTGAAACTATCCGCCCATTGGATCGTGCGCATGCAGAGGTTGCTGAGGTTGAACACTTAGCTAAAGAAGAAAACACAATTTCAGATAAGTCCATGAGCCTCAAGGAGATTCTCTCCAGCAAGTGGCTTGTTCGCATTCTCTTAGTCGGCATTGGATTGGGTGTTGCCCAGCAGCTGACCGGCATCAATTCCATCATGTACTACGGACAGATCGTGCTTATTGAAGCTGGATTCTCCGAGAATGCCGCTTTGATCGCTAACATCGCACCAGGCGTCATCGCAGTTGTCGGTGCTTTTATCGCACTATGGATGATGGATCGTGTAAACCGCCGAACAACTCTTCTTATCGGCTACTCCCTCACCACCATCAGCCATATCCTCATCGGCATTGCCTCCGTACTATTCCCAGTCGGCGATCCCCTTCGCCCTTACATCATCCTGACCCTTGTTGTAGTGTTCGTGGGATCAATGCAAACCTTCCTTAACGTAGCCACATGGGTCATGTTGTCCGAACTTTTCCCACTCGCAATGCGTGGCTCAGCAATCGGCATCTCAGTATTCTTCCTCTGGATGGCAAATGCCTTCCTTGGGCTCTTCTTCCCAACCATCATGGAGGCCGTAGGTCTGACTGGAACATTCTTCATGTTCGCCGGAATCGGATTGGTTGCCTTGGTATTCATTTACACGCAGGTTCCAGAAACTCGCGGACGCACCTTGGAAGAGATTGATCAGGATGTTACTTCCGGAGCTATTTTCAACAAAGAAGTCCGTACCGGAAAGTTGAGTTAACCTCAGGCATCGAAAAAATAACACGCTTCAGATTCACTTAGTCGCTACCCCCTCCCCCATTAAACAGGGCTGGGGGTTACGGTATTTTTACCGAAACAGTGGATTTCAAACCAAATTATCAAGGGTCAATGTCATGCTCTTACGCATTACTAGAATTCACTAAATCTGCAGCATGAAGCAGTAGAGTTTTATCGCAAAAAGAGCATTGAAATAACATCCCAAATCGGGAAACGCTATACCGGCATGTGGAGAAACTAGGCCTGTTTAGCGATCACCAAGAGTCCTGCACCAATAGGAAGAACCACCGAGCGGAATCCTACAATCTGATCAACCAGTACACGGAACTCCATAACCAGCGCACCACCGTCTACTAGCACTCGTTGCAGGTCATACCATCAATCAACGTATAGAGATCGTTCTGCATCAAGGAAGATGAATCCCCCACTCTGCGTCCCCTGGAGTCGCCAAAAATTCAACACCATCAGCGACAATTCTTTGCACCCGATCAGCAACTCCAGCAGTCTCCAGGTTCAGTGCAGCTTCTGCAGCTCGACTGCGATCATTTTCCACTGTTGCCAATGGCCTGACATCGGCTAACCAAATTGTTGAATACCCATTGGATGTGCCGAGTTCAAGCACTAAGTCGGGATTGATTCCTGCAACCAGCGACTGCAATAAGACTGCACTTTCTGGTTCCAGGTTCCTCCTTCGATCTAGACGGTCAGGTTGTCCATCATCGAATTTGAGTCTTTCTGAATAAAAGTTCTCGAGAAAACCTGCCATATCAGGGGTCCTGGGCATCGAGATTACGCTCGCTTAAATCGCAATTGTTGATTTTCGCAAATGCAATGAAGGCGCCAATTCAATTCGTGAAAGATCGACATTTTCACCATGGATAGCGGACCATAGGTGTTCCACTGCCAATCGTCCCATTTCTTTTTGGGGTTGGTTAATGCTGGTCAGAGTAGGTCTCGCAGAATCGCACAGTGAGGTGTCGTCATAGCCCACGATAGATAGTGCTTCGGGAAGTTCAATACCTTGTTCATGCGCAGCATTCATTAGAGCTACTGCGGTGACATCGTTGTGGGCTACCACTCCAGTTACACCGTGTTCCAAGAGTGCTGTGATGGTCTCTTTTGGGTTGTCGGCATTGACAATAAATGGTTGCAAACCGCGATTGTTCAGTTCTTGTTCATAGCCTGATTGTCTATAGGTAGAAGCAAGCCGCACAGAGGTGGAGGCATAGGCGATGCGCTTGTGTCCGAGGTCAGCTAAGTGAGCTATGCCGATGCTGCCACCTGCGAAATCATCACCAACAATGTTGAAGATTTCTCCGTCATCATCACTAAATCTTCCAATCACTGCCACTGGTACTGCTTGCGCGGCAGAGCGTACCGTCTGCATGCTGATCCTTGAAGAAATAACAATGATTCCTTGAACCTGCAGTTCCAACAATTGGTCGATGGCCGATGATGCTACTTCTACTTTGTCGCGGCTGTGGCTGATGATCGGCATCAGGCCAAGTGATTCGCAGGCATCTTCAATTCCCCCTACTACGTCAACGTAGTAGGGATTTCGTAGATTTCTCACCACGATGCCAATGACGCCACTGTTTTTTCGGACCAGTGAACGCGCCATCCTGTTGGGGCGATATCCCAGTTCGGCGGCAACAGCGAGAACCTTGTCCCGGGTTTTGGTATTAACCGTGGGGTTATTGGTTAACGCTGCTGAAACTGTGGATTTGGAGACACCGGCTGCTTTGGCAACATCGATGATGGTGACTCTCTGATTCATAGCCTGACTGTACCAATTTGAGCTTGCAAAAGAGACAAAAGTGCATATGGATCCGCCACGATGACATCCGGATTTAGCCAGTTCAACGATGGGTACAAGGGTTTTCCGACGGTAAACACTTCCATGGTGACGCTGGCACCAATTCCTGCGCGTTGTCCGGCAACAACATCGCGGTCGAGGGTGTCGCCTACGTACCAGCATTCACCAATTGCTACGTCACATGCTTGGGCAGCTGCTTCTAAAAGTGCGGGATTGGGTTTACGGACAGCTAATTCATCGCTGTAGCATTCGGTGACAAAAAAGTGGCTAAGTTCATGTGCTGCAAGGAATTCTCGGTGCACTTCCCCACTTAAAGCATTAGAAGCAATGGCAACGGGAATGTTGTGGGCCGTGCAGTATTCAAGGAGTTCAACGATCCCTGGGCGCAGTTCACGTTTTTGGCGTACTCGCCCCATCTCAAGGCACAGGTCAGAGGCATGCTCACGAAGCACTTCCCGGGCGGCTTCTTCCCAATCGCAGGCAACAAACTCACACCAGAATTCTTCATAGCTGAGTTCTTTGGGTGCCCGGAACCTGGACATGGAGTTTTTCCAATGGCTATCTGCCACTCGTCCTGCTTGAATATCCGCAATGATCGTGGAGAGCTCAGGAGGATTATTCAGCCCGGCGGAGCTAAGCAGATTGGTGACCTTCAAAGCGATGGATTCTTCCCAGCCTGGAACGCTGACGGTGGTGGCGATAACTCCGCCGAAATCCAGCAGAAGGGCTTTGGGAGTGATGAGGTTGGTTGTCATTGGCGTTGGTTCCTAGGCGGTGATGCGGTTGTCGTTCGAGTTAAACAGGAGCATATGAGAATCTTCGATGGTGAGCGAAACTTGCTCATGTGCGCGTGCGTCGGGGGCATGCAATGCGGAGCTTAAGAGTCGGTTTTCAACGCCACGTCCGAGCTGGGTTTCTACAATCCAGGACCCACCCGTCGGCGCTACAGAGACCACGGAAGCTTCAATTTCTAAACTTCCAGGCAGCGGTTGAGTTCCAAGGCGGATATCTTCGGGGCGAATACCCACCGAACTCACTTGATTCAGCACCTCGTGACCCCACCGTGTCTCGAGGTAGGCACGCAGTCTTGCCATAAGTGGGCCATTGCCGTGTAGTTCCACCATGTTTATTGGTGGGTTGCCGATGAACTGCGCAATGAACTTGGTTTGCGGGTTTGTGTAGATTTCTTGAGGTGTTCCTACTTGCGCGATGTGTCCGTTGTTCATGACAGCAATGCGGGTGGACAGGGTCATGGCTTCCCATTGATCGTGGGTGACCATGACCATGGTGGTGCCTGATTCTTTGTGCAGATCAAGAAGTTCTGCACGCATGCGCAGCCGAAGCTGAGAATCAAGGTTGGAGAGGGGTTCGTCAAGAAGCATTACTTCTGGTCGCAGCGCTAAAGCACGCGCGAGGGCGACGCGCTGCTGCTGGCCACCGGAAAGGTCGGAGGGAAAGCGGTCGGCATATTGATTGATGGACAAAGTTTTAAGGACTTCGCGCACACGCGTGCCGCGCTCAGCAGCTGGGACGCCCGCGGTTTTAAGGCCGAAGGCAACGTTATCCGCGACGCTGAGATGCGGCCACAGCGCATAAGACTGAAAGACCAAGGGAGCTTGTCGACGATTCGCCGGCATTGTTATACCTTTATCCGAATCATCCCACACCTGATCGCCTACCGTAATTGACCCGGAGGTGACACTTTCCAGCCCTGCTAACATACGCAACGTGGTGGTCTTGCCGCAACCCGAAGGACCCAGCAAACACAATAGTTCTGTGTCCTCAATGCGCAGGTCAATGCCATCAACGGCGGGCGGTTGGCCACGTTGATAGGTTCTGGTCAGCCTGGAAAGTTCAATAGTAGGCATGGTCTCTCAGTCTTCAATCTAGGGTGTCAGTGCAGGACAGGGCTTAAGAATTCATACGCCACAAATCGGACCAGTTTTCACGATTGTTCCAATCGGTGTCCACGCCGGAACCATCAAAAGTGAAAATACGATCGGTGAGCTCACCAACATTTGCTGGATCTTCTGGCTGCACGATTTCTGAGTTGGTGGAAATCTTGCCATCAGCAATCTGTGGCTCGATACCTTCCTGGGTGTACATCCAGTGAATGAACAGCTTTGCCGCGTTAGGTGAATCGGTGCCAGCAGCCATGACGATAGCCTTCGGGTTTGCGTATCCCACAAATGGCTCAAGAGTGTCGCAGGCAGCAAGCTTATATCCAAGCTCTTCATTGTTGCGGAATTTAGCTGAAGAAATCAGGCCCATCGGAGGCTCAGTCTGACCTGGTGCTCCAACAGCTTCGGAAGCTTCTTCAGAGGATTTAGTCAGCATCGGGTTATTGGCGGCCAGCTTAGCCACGAATTCTTCTGCGATATCATCACCAGCAAATTCTTCACCAAAGTAGCTAGCATACGAGTTTTCCAATTCATCAGATGCGAACTGAGACATTTGGGAGAACCAGTCCAATGATCCGGAATCATTCAACGGATCTTGGAAAGCTAGACGCTGACCGGATGCTGCATCGGTGAATTCCCACATGTTGTCAGCTGGGCACACATCGTGGACTTCCGCATTGTAAGCAAACAGGGAAGGATCATTGATTACCACTGGTGGATTGATAGCAGAATCATCCATGTTCTTAGCGATATCCGCTGGCAGCCACGCAGTAGCGCTACCATTAGCCAGCAGCTCATTGTTCACAGCAGCCAGATCAGACAGTGCGAAAACATCACCCTGGACATTTCCTGCTTCATGCTCACGGATCATCATTTCCGTCACTTCAGAAGCATCAGCCTTAGCGCCGGTGATTTCCAGACCATAGTGCTCAGCGAAATTCTCAGCGATTTTTTCAATCTTGGAAGTGCCATCATAAACCTGCAGTGCTGGTTCATCCTTGGCCGCTTCTAGTAGAGCATCAAGGTCTATATCTTCAATGACGGTTTCCACAGATGCGGAATTATCAATACTGTTTTGGGCATCTGCTTCAGTCGATTGCGGTGCGCAAGCTATCAGAGTGATGGCAGAAACGGCAAGTGCCGCAGTGGTGATGAGGTATTTAGCCTTCATGGCAGTGGGTGTTCCTTTAAATAGGTGAGAGTAATGAGAGAGGGTTTAGCATGTGGAAAATTCGAAAGGGGGGCCGGCTCGCGCCGGGTGGTTGTAAATCATGAAATCCCCCTACCCATATCCACTTTGAGCACCTTGCGGGTGATCATCATTCCGAGCAGCGCCACCAGACAGATCATCAAAGTGACTCCATTGGCAGCATGCGTGTAGCCATAATCAACGAGGTTCATGGACAAGGTTGTCAGCAGATTGGTTTCCGGTGTGGCCAGGATGATCACGGGTGATAGTGACTGGGTTGCGGAAATAAAAGGAAGAACAAAAGCTGCAGCCAATGCTGATCTCTGGATGGGAAGCACAATCTTGCCGATAGTCCGCCTCCATGAAGCACCAGCGTTAAGGGATGCTTCTTCGGATTCTTTACCAAGTTGCATCATGGAACTAATGCCTGAGCGAGAGGCAAAAGGAACTTCATCTGCTGCCAAGATCAAAATGAGAATGAAGGTGGTTCCATACAGTGGCGGGATGGGTCCGCGCTGCACCGCAAAGAGAGAAAGGTATGCAACTGCGAATGAAATACCAGGAACCAGATATGGGATAAACGCTAATTGTTTCAGTAAGTTAGCCAGCGGACTGGAAGAGGTTCTAGTGACTGCATATCCCGTGAGCATGCCCATCAGCGCAGCGGCTGCCGCAGCGATTGCCGCAACCCAAATGGTGTTCCACAATGCCGACCACAATTTGCTATTTATCAGCAGCCCATCGCGGAATGCTTGGGTAGGTAGATTGGTTCCGATCCAATAGTCCAAAGTGAAATTCGATAACTCAAAATTACCCGGGAAACGCATGATTGTAGAAAGCAGAAGAGTACCCAAAGGCAGCAAAACAGCGATAGCAAAAGTGACTCCAACCAGCACAGTTGCCGGAATACGCCACGTTCCCAAAGGATTAACCCGAGAGCTATTTCCCTTGCCTGTGATGGTGATATATTTGCGAGCATTTCTAAGGAACAAATAATCGGCAAATAATCCGATCGCACCAATGAGAATTAGCGCACCCGCCAACACAGCTGCAACACCGGTCTGCCTGGTGTTAATCGACTGATACAAGCTCGTGGATAGCACTGAGAAGTTCACCGGAAGCCCAATCACATATGCCGCACCAAACTCACCAATTGTTTTAGCCAACACCAGCGTGGATGCTGATAAAATCGCAGGACGCAGCAACGGCAGCGTAATTTTCCACAGCACGGTCAGACGGTTTGCCCCCATATTGAGAGCAGCTTCCTCATTTCGACTATCGATTCGCGCCAAAGAGTTACTGATCAGCAAAAACACCAGCGGACCATAATGGAGCGTGAAGATGATGATCATCGGAATACGGCCATATGCGAGCCAATCCGGTGGGTTGAGCCCGGCATTTTCCAGCCATCCAGACTGCCCACCAGTGGTTCGGTTAGTAAAAATCGTCTGCCAAGCAAGCGCAAAAGTCCAGCTTGGAAGCACATATGGGATGACCAGCGCAGTAGCGAACCACTTCCTGCCAAAAATGTTGGTCTTTTGAACCAAGATAGCTAGGAACGTTCCAAATACGAGGGTTAAAAAAATCACCACGAGAGCAACTGAAAGTGTGTTCCCCAAAGGACGCCAAAACAAATCCACTGATACTGGCGATCTCAACGTGCGCCACAGGTAATAACTGGTCAGCTCACCCGGCCCTTGCCCCGTCTTCCCACCGTCGGCAGGTTGAACTGTGACAGCATCCTTCACCATCATGATCACGGGGATCGCCATGATGTAAACAAAAAGGGCAGCCATCATTGCGGCAAGAATATTCGCTGGTTGCAGGAGGTGTTGCTTCCACCTTGCACTGGCAATCGTGGAATTCCGTTGGCTCATAGCCGTTGAGATTAAGAGCCAATAGTTATGCCACGACCAATACTGGGTGAATTAAGCATGAACCTTCGGAACGTTCCAAATTTTGGCCAATCACCTCGCAGTAGTTGCGAAAAACCTTTAAAATTGCTTTTCGACGCCCACCCCTACCCGTGGGCACCTTAATTTTTAAGATTGTGCCTAGGCAGTGCCCAAAAATAGACATCAGAAAAATTAGCCCTGAGACCACACAAACACTCATCCCAAAACTTCGATCTCTTAAAGAGTCGCGTCGATAAGCACCCTCTTTAAAAACCTAACCTGCCCCGCAAATATTGCGAGGCAGGTTAGCGGGTTGCGTTAAGAAACCAGGGACTCTTCGAGTGCCTTGTTGGCTTCAATCAGCACCTTGGCGGCTTCGTTGACGCCTTCTTCGCGGCCGAGTGAAACGTCCTCGTGCTCGATGTTGACCAGCATGTTTGGATCGACGCGGTGAAGTGCGCGGAGGAATTCGGTCCAGTAAGCAACGTCATGACCGCGGCCCAGAGCAACGAAATCCCAAGCAGAGTTCTTTGGCCATTCATTCGCCCACTCGTCGCCGCCCAAGTTGGTGCGGTTTTCGGATGGGTCAAGGCGTCGGAAGCTGTTGTCCAGCACACCGTTGAGCTGAGCCCATTCCTTATTAATACGCACATCTTTGGCGGCGGCGTGGAAAATGAGTTCGCCCAGGTGATCAATCACAGAAATTGGATCCATCTGCTGCCAGAACAGGTGTGATGCATCCAGTTCGACGCCCACGTGGGTGGCGCCGGTGAGATCGATGAGCTTATGCACGTCAGCGGAGTTGAACACGATGTTCTGCGGGTGCAGCTCAAGGGCGACCTTCACGCCGTGATCTGCGGCAAGGCGGTCAGTCTCGCGCCAGAAGTCAGCTGCGATATCCCACTGGTAATCAAGGACATCCAAGGCAGCAGAATTCCAGGCGTTAACAACCCAGTTGGTGTACTTCGCGCCTGGTTCGCCGCCTGGAAGACCAGACATGGTGACCACACGGTTTTGGCCGAGGCGCTCTGCGAGGCGGATGGAACGTCGAATGTCTTCGGCATGCTTGTCCCCGATCGCCTTGTTGGGGTGAAGCGGGTTGCCGTTGCAGTTAAGGCCGTAGATGTCCACGCCGGTGCCTTCGAAAATCCCGAGGAATTCATCGCGGGCATCGTCGCTGACCAGGATGTCATCGATGGTCGGGATGTGGGTTGCAGGCAAAAATCCGCCGGTGTTCAGCTCAATTCCGGTGAGACCTGCAGCTTTGATGGCTGCGAGCGCTTCTGGCAGGGTGCGGTCGTGGAAGATCGCGTTGTAGAGACCGAGTTTCATGGTGAGGCTTTCTTGTTAGTTTTGAACTGGTGCCAGGACGGGGACTGCAACGGTTTCGCCACCTGCTGCAGCTGACTGTGATACAGCATCAATGAGCTGCATATTGTGTAGCCCTTCTTCCAAAGTTGCGCAGCGTGGCAGGCTTTCAGCTTCGGAGATTCCTGCGATTTCTTCGAGGAATGCGCGCGCCTGGAAAACGAAGCCTTCGTTTTGGCCAATTCCGACACCTGGTGCATCCATGGCCAGACCACCACGCCAGTAGGGGTGCTTTGGTCCGAGAGTGATGGTGCGGTAGCCGGCTTCTTGGCTGATTTCACTGGAGATAGCTGGGGTGAAGATCTTGAATTCGCCTGAGTTGCGGAAGTCGAAGAGCACGGAGCCCTTTTCGCAGAACACTTCAAAACCTAGGGTGTTTGGGTGTCCTTGGGAGATGCGGCTGACCTGGATGGTTGCGGTTCCGCCACCGGCAAACGTTCCGGAGAAGGACGCGACATCATCGTTTTCTACTGGCTCGTATTCATCGGATACTGCGCCACCTTCGTGACCAACGACTGCACCGAGTGGCTTGGGACGCTCGGTGATCACGGTGGATAGCTGGCCACCGCATACTTCTGCAAAATCAGATCCTGCAACGAATTCTGCCAGGTAGGTCAGGTGGCTTCCTACGTCTGCCAGTGCGCCGGAACCGTTTGGTCCCTTGTATCGCCAGCTGATGGGTGCTTGTGGGTTGGATCCGTAGTCGGTCCAGTAGTAGCCGCTGAAGTGTAGAACTTTGCCCATTTCTCCGGACTGGATGAGATCGCGGATGTGTGCCACGCCTGGGGAGCGGCGGTAGGTCAGACCAATTCGGGCAAGGGTGCCATCTGCTGACGCACGACCGGCAGCTTCAATCATGGCTTCTGCGTCTTCGATGTTGTCTGACAAAGGCTTCTCGCACAGCACATGCTTGCCGGACGCCAGGAGTGCTTCCACGATTTCGCGGTGCAGGAAGTTAGCCACCACGACGCTGACAACATCGATGTCATCGGCCTCAACGATCGCCTGCCAAGAGGTATCAAAGCGCTCAAAGCCGAAGCGTGCTGCGGTTTCTTCAGCTAGCTGCACGTTGGCATCCGCGATGGAAACCAGACGGATGTTGGGCAGAGTGGTGAAGTAGATGCTGGATGCGGTGCGGTAGCCCGCTGCGTGTGCTTTGCCTGCCATGCCTGCACCAATGACAGCTACGCGAAGTTCTTGCTGAGTCACTATGACCTCCTCGAGAAAAGATGATGTGTTGTTAGACCATGTGGATCCGGTATTGTGATCCACTACGCAATTGGAGCGCTCCAACACAAGCTATATTTGTTTAAATGTCCTGTCAATAGTTCAAGAGAAAATCGCAGAAAATGAGCACATCCCGCCCCACAATTTATGACGTCGCCAAAGCCGCAGGCGTCTCCAAATCATTGGTTTCTCTCGTGCTTCGCGGTTCCACCAACGTGAGCAAAGAATCCGAAGCCGCGGTCAAGACCGCGATAAAAAAGCTCAACTACCAGCCAAATCGCGCCGCATCAGACCTTGCGGCCAAGCGCACGCAGCTCATTGCAGTGCTTATCGACGACTACTCCAACCCGTGGTTCATCGACCTGATTCAAAGCCTCAGCGATGTGCTCACCCCCAAGGGGTACCGACTGTCCGTCATTGACTCATTAACCTCTCAAGCCGGCACCGATCCCATTACCAGTGCACTATCAATGCGCCCCGATGGAATCATCATCGCCCAAGACATCCCCGATTTCACTGTCCCCGATTCCCTACCCCCATTTGTCATCGCAGGCACCAGAATCACCCAAGCCAGCACCCATTATTCAGTGGCCAACGATGACTTCCGGGGCGCAGAAATAGCCACAAAACACCTCATCGATCTTGGACACACCCACATCGCCCACCTACGCGTGGGAAGTGGCGCTGGTATGCGACGCTTTGAAAGCTTCGAGGCAACCATGCGTGCACACGGACTCGAGCCACTGGCCAATGACTACTTAGGTCCTGCTATAGAGCACGCCGGATACACCGAAGCCCTCGCACTGCTCAAAGAACACCCCGAGGTCACCGCCATTTTCTCCTCCAACGACATCACTGCCATCGGAGCGCTCGGTGCCGCCCGTGAACTAGGTTTACGCGTGCCTGAAGACTTATCGATCATCGGATATGACAACACTCCCCTCGCCCAAACCCGACTAATCAACCTCACCACCATCGATGACAACAGCATCGGCGTCGGCTACAACGCCGCATTATTGTTGCTGAGCATGCTCGACCCTCAGGCACCCCACCCAGAGATCATGCATACATTGCAACCCTCGCTGATTGAACGGGGCACGTGCGCGCCACGTGGAGGATAGCTACCCCAAATACTTGGACTTCCTAATGAGGGATTACTTCGTCTCATTAGGATGATGGGTATGAACCTGCTCGAGGAAGACAGTGTTCTTCTCAACATAAAACCAGATTCGAGCAGACCCTTTCGCAGTAGGTTTATGTTGCCACCGATCATGCGCCTTCCCATTATGGTGGGTGCTGTTGCAAACTTCAGGCGGAGAGCCGTGACGACCCAGTCTTCATCCTCTGATGCTCGCTGCGGGTCGGCGTTCTCAGGCAGCCTCGAACACCCGGCTCACGATCACCGCATCCGGGTTCGGTTGCCCGTGAGGGCAAACATCGCGCCCTGGCCTTTCCTTAATGAGTGCATCGCTTCCATCCCTTTCAACGTCCGGTACGCCGAGGTCCGGTTTTTGAACGCCCCCTTCGGTCCGAGGATCCGTTTCAGCCGCCCATGATCTCCTTCAATGACGTTATTGAGGTATTTCACCTGCCGGTGTTCCACGGTCTGCGGGCAGATTCCCTCTGACTTCAACTCGGCGATTGCCCTGGCTAGGGAGGGTGCTTTATCGGTGTTGATCACCCGCGGGGACCCGGTTATCGTGTTCGACCTCAGGGTCTTGGCCAGGAAACGCTTCGCTGCGGCGACGTTACGCTTTGGGGACAGGTAAAAATCCAGGGTATGCCCACCCGCGGTGATCGCCAGATCAGAGGTAGCACCACCTGCCGCCGACTCGGATATAGGTCTCATCCACCCGCCAGGAACTGGCCTGCCAATCAGGTACCTGCCGGTACCACCGTGCTTGCTTGTCCAGCTCAGGGGCGTATTTCTGGACCCAGCGGTGAGAATCGTGGTGTGATCGACCGGCACGCCCCGCTGAAGTCATCATTTCCTCCAGATCTTAGGTCAGCTCACCCCGTAGCGGCAGTACCACCGCACTGCCCACAGGATGACCTCGCGGGGGAAATGACGACCGGAGAAGATACCCATGGCTGTGATTATTTCACGTCGCTCTTCCTACTGCCCCAACTTTGCAACAGCACCCTCGCTTTTCTTTCCAGCCACGCTTAGGGACGCTCCACCAGATGCGGATCGTCGTACCACTGCAGATCAGTGTTACTCAATCCAGCAGCAACAGCTGCTGCTGTTTCTTTCCATGAGGTCAGTTCAGTAAGAGCGAGGTGAGGTTGTTCGGTTGCAAACGATGCTCGTGCAGCGTCAAGAATCTCACGGGCACACGCCTCACGATCCGCCACTGACAGGGCCAGCATCCACGGGAATACTTTCGCCATACGTTCGGCTAAGGTGCCCTGATGATCAGTGGCCACAGTAATTAACTGTGCAGCCAACTCCAGCAGGCGGGCTCGCCCGTCAGCTTCGCGCTGCGACATCAATACCAACGCTTCACCATCACGACGTGTCACAGTAATGGGATGTTCTTCAGCTTCGGCAAAGACTTCAGCAGAGCGTTTACTCAACTCCGAGGAACGCCGGGTCCGATAGCGCAGATCAACTATCTTACTCATACCCCCACCCTATTCGGAACGTATTCGGAAGTCTAGGTTTTACAAACGGACCCTAGGAGCGCCGGCGGGATGCGGCATCCCTAGAGACAGACGTCTAATTACCGCTAGCAGCCAGCAGCACTTCTCCTTAGCTCAATTCAATGGTGCGTTTTTCCGCAGCGCTCTGGGCTACAGCATCCAACACCTTGAGCACTGCAACACCTTCACGTGCAGGCACCGGCCCTGCGCCACCGTTTTCCACAGCCAAGGCAAAGGCATCGTAGAAGCGGGTGTAATCGCCTTGTGCTGAAGGAATCACCTTTGAGCCTTCATCGGTAACCAAGGTGCCCCACCGCTCCTCCGATTCGTAGCCCCAGTGTTCGCGGTCATTGGTTGGTCGAAGTCCCTGTTTGATCGCCACGGTCTGCACGTCGGTGTAGTTGGATACGTAGGAGCCGCGCTCGCCCACCAGGCGGATTTCCCAGGACTCCAAGCGGTCAATCTTGCTAGCAGCAATGTGCGACATGGCACCGGATTCGTGTTCCAAAACGATGCGGAACCTTGCGTTGGTGGGACCTTCTGGAAGATCAATGGACCCAAGTTGAGCCGTCACAGAAGTCGCGGGCCCCATAAGAACCAGAGTCTGATCCACCACGTGTGAGCCCAGATCGCGCAGCAAACCACCTTCAGGACCTGCCTCCAAGGAATCAGGTTCAATCAGGTCCAGGCGTAGGTCAAGACCGCGCATCGCACCGAGTTCTTCTTGGATACCCAGTGCCGTGACGATGTGGGTGTCGTTGCGCCTGTTGTGGAAAACGTTGAGCAGCACTCCAGCTTTTTCAGCGGCTTCGACAAGTTCCATGGCATCTGCGGCTGATGGTGCAAACGGTTTATCGGCAACGACTGCCACACCTGCGTTGATTGCTTCCAACGCCAATTCCCGGCGCGTGGCTGGAGGGGTGGAGATCACCACCGCGTCCACACCCAGCTCGAGGAGTTCTGTCAGCGATCCCACGATGGCTACGTCTGGAAGATCTTCTGCAACGGCTGCTTTGGTGCCTTCAGAACGAGCAACTACGCCGACTAGTTCGCAGTGCGTGGAAGCTTGGATGTAAGGGGTGTGAAAGAGCCTGCCGCCGACGCCATAGCCAACGAGTCCGATTCGAATAGTCATGTTTTTATGCCTTTCAGAAGGGGGTTTTTAAGAGGAGGAAAAGGCTCGGGCACCGCCGTCGCGAGGCAAAGATAGTGCGCCGATTAGAGGAATAAGGAACAACGCTGCTGCCAGTGGGAATGCCCAGTTGGCGGTGGGTGCAAGGGACATGGCGATGACTGCCACCGCAATACCCAAAGACATGCCCAGTTGGTGCAGGGTTGCTGATAACACGTTGGCGTTGCTGGTTTGTTCTGGTGAGATATCGACAAACTGCAAGGTGTTGTAGGCACTGAAACCAAGGGACCTTAATGCGCCCGAAACAAAGAGCAGCAGCACGATGAGAACCAGTGGGGTATCTGCACGAACGAACAAAAAAGATGCCAATACCAAGGCGCCAGCAGCGTTAGAAAAGACCAGTACTGGTTTGAAATTCCAGCGTTTAATGATCGGCGTGGTGAAAGGTTTGATTGCCACGTTTCCTGCGAATAGTGCGACCACCATGGCACCCGCTAATGTTGCAGACCACCCAAACGCCACTTGGAAGAGCAAAGTGAACATGAATGGTGCTGCGGTGATTACCAAGCGGTAGATACTTCCGGAGGAATTACCCACTCGGAAACCTGGGATGCGCATGATGCTGAGATCAAAAAGTCGGCCTGGAACTCGCAGCCAGCGCACTACAAAACCGCATACCACCGCAGCACTTAAGACGAGGCATGCAGCGATAGTAAGTTCAGCCGAACTTCCCCTGGAAATTAACTCCGCAGCCACGGTCAGCGCCACCATCACCAGCATTGCGCCGAGGAAACCTGGAAGATCAAATCGTTTCACATTCACGGCAGTGTTCTTGGGCAGGATGAATAGTCCAGCAATGATCGCGATGATTCCTAAGGGCACGTTGAGGAGGAAGATCCATCGCCAACCAATGGTATCGGCAAGAAGACCTCCCAGAAGTGGGGCGATCACTGGGGCAACCAGAGCTGGCCAGGTTAAAAACGCGATGGCATCAAGGAGATCTTTGGGATCCGTTCCCCGGATTACTGCTAATCGCCCGACTGGGACAAGTAGTGCACCACCAAGACCTTGGATAACGCGAGCACCGGTAAGCACAGTCAGCCCCGGCGCGACCGCGCACACCAAGGAGGCTGCAGTGAACACCGCTAAAGCCAGTAATAGCACTTTACGCACACCAAATCGATCCGCCAGCCACCCTGCAGCCGGAATACCAGCTGCTGCAGCTGCCAAGTAAGCAACCAGGGCGATGCTGACATCCACGGCGTCAATACCGAAGTCACGAGCAATAGCTGGGACTGCGGTTGTCAGGATGGTGCCGTCGAGGATTTCTAGAAACAGTGCTCCCGCGGCAAGCAGCGCAATGGGAACGCTAAAGGACCGATCATTGCGCATGGCGTCGATGTCCAATCAGATGAAAGGGTGAAAGACGGTCTCTCCTCCTTAGATCTAAAGAAAAGAAACCGTCTTGGTAGTTTCGAGATAACTCTATGCGTTTTCGATGAGTGAGCGGATTTTCTCCAGCTGGTAGCGGGATACTTCATCTGCTGCTTCATCTTCTGCGAACACGTTGGAGACCAGCAGTGCGTCTTCGCGGTCAAGGTAACCTGTGGAGCGCAGCAGGCCGAAGATCTCTTCGAAGTTCACATCTCCATCACCGATTTTCAGGTGCTGGTGTACGCGCACCGCATTGCCTGGAGGGTTGGTGATGTAGCGCAGTCCGTGGGATTTGTGGTGGTCGAAGGTATCGGACAGATAGACGGCACCGAGGCGCTCCCCTACTGCTGGCAGAATTGCTTCGGCCTGGTCACCCATGTGGAATGAGTGGGGTGCCACGTAAACAAAGCCCACCTGCTTGGAGTTCAGGCCGCGGATGACTCGCCATGCTTCAATACCGTTTTCCACGAAATCATCGGGATGTGGGTCGATGTTGAACTTGATGCCCTCTTTTTCCAGGATTGGCAGGAGTTCTTCCATGGAGCGGTAGAAGGCGTCTTCGGAATCCTCGGAGCGTTCTGGGCGTCCAGAAAACTCAGTATTGAGGGTGTCCACTTCCAAATCAACGGCCAACTGGATGATGCGCTTGATGTTGCGTACCGCTGCAACGCGCTGGGTTTCCTCCGGCCAGGAAATACGCTGCACTGGCAACAACGCAGGAATGGTGACTCCGGCATCTTTGGCACGCTTTTTCAGGGCTGACACAAGATCATCGTCTGCCTTCGGATAGCGGAAGAAAGGACCGAAATCTACATGAGGGGTCAGCTGCATGTATTCATATCCCAAACGTGCGGTGACGTCGGGGAAATCCAACAGATCGTAATCATGGTGGAAGGGGGTGGGATCAAGAGCAATACGAACCACGTTCAAAACTCCTTAAGCGTAGAAATCTGGGCGAGGTGCCGCATCAACTGGGATGACGCCGCCGTCGAGTGCCTTGACACCAGCTTCGCATGACAGTGCAACCAGGTAACCATCCCATGCGTTAGGGCCTGCGACCAGGGTGCCTTCGTGGACTGCGTCGACCCAGCTCTGGATCTGGCGGTCGTAGGCGGTAGCGAAACGGGTGGTGAAATCGGTGTGTTCGTTGATCAGGAATTCACCGTCGCGCCAGCGCTGCATTCCGGATGGCTGGCCGATGCGGGCAAGTCCCTTTTCAAAGACCGCTTCGGTTGCTACCTGGTATCCGAATTGAATGTTTACGTTCATCTCTACGTCGACAAGCACGCCGTTTTCGAGCTCCATGATCACCAGGATTGGTTCTTTGAGGCCGGAGTGCGCCAGTGAGGAGGTCTTTGGGTACTTCACTTCAACGGATACAACTCGGGAGCCTGCGAGCCATGGGATGACATCGAATTCGTGGACGACGGAGTCGGTGATCAGCATGGACTGGGTGTAGCTCTCACCAACACTTGGGTTGCGGTGCAGGCCGCGGAGCATGAGCAGTTCGCCAGCTTCGCCGGATTCCACCAGTTTGCGCAAGTTGTTGTACTCAGGGTCGAAGCGGCGCATGAAACCGACCTGGATGTGTGGCTTATCCAGCTTTTGCTCCAGTTCGACGATGCGCAGTGAGGATTCAGAATCTGGGGTCAGTGGCTTTTCACACAGGATGGGAAGGCCTGCTTCTAGTGCTGGGACAAGTACTGGCTCATGGAACTGACCTGGTACGGCGATCAGCACTGCGTCAACAGCGTCGGCTGCGATGGCGTCCTCGATGCGGGTGAAGGCCTGTGCACCCGGCGCGTTTTCTGCAGCTGCGGCAGCACGGGCTGCATCGGGCTCAATAATGGCGGAGATGTGTGCACCAGAGGTGCGGTTGTTGATGCGATCGATGTGGTCAGCGCCCATGGCTCCTGCACCGACAACTCCAACGCGAAGGCTCTTGCTCATAATTTTTGTACTCCTTGAGAGGATTTAAGTGATTAGTTGACGCGTGCGAAGTGGGTGCAGCCGAAGATGTGCTTGCGGGTGCGCTCAGCGATTGGGAATGGGTAATCGATGTCGCAGCCGTACATGTCTTGTTCCACGATGGCGAAGATCTCGGAGTCGATCTTGGAGACTGCTTCGATGATTGGGGCCAAGTCTGGGATGCCGTGTGGTGGTTCGATCATGATGCCTTGGGTTACGGCTTCGGCAAATGGGGTGTCGTTCTTTAGTACGTCGAAAAGCAAAGTCGGATCGACCTGCTTGAGGTGCAGGTAGCCGATGCGCTCTGGGTGCTGCTCAATGAGCTTGACGTTGTCGCCGCCGTAGTAGGCGAAGTGGCCGGTATCAAGGCAGAGGTTGGTGTAGCGAGCATCGGTTTCTTCCAGGAAGCGTAGTACTTCGCGGGTGGTGCCGATGTGGCTGTCAGCGTGGGAGTGGAACTGCTGCTTCATGCCGAATTCCTCCAGCAGCGCCTTTCCCAGGCGGTCGTGGCCGGCGGCAAGCTTTGCCCACTTCTCATCATCAAGGGTGCGAGCTTCCAGTACTTCGCTGGTTGCGTCGGAGCGCCACAGGTCAGGGATGACAACGAGGTGCTCAGCGCCCAACTTGGAGGCCAGACCTGCAACGTCGAGTGCCTGATCCCAGGCGCGCTTCCACTGCTCTTCGCCCTTGTGGAATCCGGTGAACACGGTGCCGGCGGACAGCTTCAGGCCGCGCTTGCCCAGTTCATCTTCGAGCTGGTTGGCGTCGGTTGGCAGGTAGCCGTATGGGCCGAGCTCGATCCAGGTGTAGCCAGCTTTGACAACCTCGTCGAGGAAGCGCTCCCAAGGGATCTGCTTTGGATCCTCTGGGAACCACACGCCCCAGGAGTCAGGTGCGGTGCCGATGCGCAGGCCTGGGTTTTCGCCAGCCACAGATGAAGCTTTGGTGGATGCAGGTACAGAAGTGGTCATGGTGGTTCTCCTTAAATACGATTTGATTTAGCCGAGCAGCGGACGCTGGAGGGCTTGGTTTTTCAGGTAATCTTCACGAGCCGCGTTGGTGCTATCCAGCGTGGATGTCTCCGAGACCGGCACATCCCACCAACCAGCACCGTCTGGTGCGTAGATCAACGGATCGCTGTTGATGTGGATGAAGGTGGATTTCTCCGAAGCCTTCGCGGTTGCCATCGCTGCTTTAAGATCCTCGATTGCATTCGCGCTTGGTTCTACTTCAATGACATCCATGCCGTAGCTGCGCGCATTCATTGCCAGATCGACAGGCAGAATTTGCTCGCCCTGGAAGTTCTTCGCGTCAGCGTCGTATTCGCGGTACCAAGTACCAAAACGCTGCGAACCGACAGTTTCAGACAGGTGGCCGATGGAGGCATAGCCGTGGTTTTGGATGAGCACCACAATCACCTTGATACCTTCTGCCACGGCCGTGACCAGCTCAGTGTTGAGCATGAGGTACGAGCCGTCACCAACCATGATCACCACGTCGCGGTCATCGCCTGCGGCATCAAGTCCACGCTTCGCGCCGATACCGCCCGCGATTTCATAGCCCATGCACGAGAACGCATATTCCACGTGGTAGCCCAGCGCATCGCGCACACGCCACAGCTTGTGCAGGTCACCAGGCAAGGATCCAGCGGCCTGCACAATGACGTCTTTTTCGCTTGTCGACGCCTGCACCGCGCCGATGATCTCCGGCTGTCCAGGCAGCGCAAGACCAGAGGGCGCAAAAGACTTATCTACTTCTGTATCCCACGCAGCCTTTTCCTTCGCAATACGCTGCGCATAATCCTGCGATACAGTGAATCCCTGCAGAGCCTCAGCCAACTCCACGATTGCTTCACGCGCATCTGCAATCACTGGCAACTGAGTGCCGTGCTTGTAGGCATCAAAGGAAGCAATATTAATGTTGATGAAGGTGACATCAGGATTCTGGAATGCAGTACGAGACGCAGTGGTGAAATCGCTGTAACGAGTACCGATACCGATGATCACATCAGCATCACCAGCAATGCGGTTGGCAGCCAGCGTTCCGGTGGCACCCACACCACCGAGGTTTTGTGCATGATCCCACGCCAACACGCCACCACCAGCTTGGGAGGTACCCACTGGAATGCCAGTCTGCTCCACAAGTGCCTGCAGCTGCGTTTCCGCATCGGAGTACAACACTCCGCCACCAGCAATGATCATCGGATTCTTAGCGTTTTTGATGACTTCAATCGCACGAGCCAACGCAGCACGCTCTGGACGTGGGCGCCTAATGTGCCACTCACGATCCTGCAAGAACTCCACCGGCACATCGAGCATTTCAGCCTGCACATCTTCTGGAAGCGCAATGGTGACCGCACCGGTTTCTGCGGGATCAGTCAACACACGCATCGCAGCCAACGCAATAGAGAACAACTGCTCCGGGCGCTGCACCCGATCAAAGAACTTAGACACAGGGCGGAAAGCATCATTAACCGTCAGCCCGATATCCCATGGCTGCTCCAACTGCTGCAACACTGGATCCGCCACGCGGGTGGCAAAAGTATCACTAGGCAGCAGCAACGCTGGCAAACGGTTGGTGGTAGCAAGAGCCGCACCGGTTAACAGGTTGGTCGCGCCGGGTCCAACAGATGCGGCAGATGCGTATGTGCCACGACGGCGGTGCATGCGTGCATATCCAACAGACTGGTGCACCATCGCCTGCTCATTACGAGCCTGGTAGTACGGCATGAGCTCAGGTTGTTCAACGTTGTACTGCTTGAGTGCCTGGCCAATGCCAGCAACGTTTCCGTGTCCGAAAATTCCGAACATGCCTGGAATGGTGCGCTCGCGGATATCGCCGTCGACAGTCCACTGGTGACCAAGGAATTCAACCAGTGCCTGGCTAACTGTCATTCTCTTCGTTTCAGCCATGAAATTTTATCCCTCCTTGTTTGCGTTCTCATATGGCAAGCGATCATCAAATGCTTGCCCGGTCCATGTATCTCGAACCCAGGCGTGCGCTGGGTCATCGTTAATCAGCCAGATTCTCTCCGGATCAGGTCCTGCCATGACGTTGAGGTAGTACAAGTCATAGCCAGGTGCTGCCACGGCAGGGCCGTGGTATCCGAAAGGAACTAGCGCGATATCGCCGCTGTACACCATGGCGTTGATATCGATCTCCCCCGCTGGTGAGGAGTAGGTGGAAAACATTCCGAAAGCTCCTTCTGCTGCTTCGGCCCTGCCACCAACTCGCGATGGGGCGCTTTCGAAGTAGTAGATTTCCTCCAGCTTGGACTCGTGTCCTGGGATGTGCTCATCATGCTTGTGTGGAGGGTAAGAGCTCCAGTTTTCACCTGGGGTGATTACTTCACACACGATTAGTCGAGCAGCATCGAGAGCTTCCGGGGTGCCAAAGTTGTGGACTTGTCGGCTCGAGCGGCCAGCTCCACGCAACTCCACAGGAGTTTCTGCTGGAGCGATGTACTTCCACTCCTTGGGTTCCTGAGTGGGAGCTTCCGCCACGGCGACTCGTCCCTGACCACTGAGCGTTGCTGTTTGTCCAGTGGGGAGGTAGAGCACATCGGTTGGTCCATCAAAGACTGACTTTCTTCCGTGAAGATGGGTCACCTGACCATGGTGGGCAACATCGAAGCTGCCCTGAAGTGGAATGAAGATGCGTTCCACACCAGTGTCATTCAGTTCAAGCGATTCACCACTGCCCAGTTCGGCAATGCGGATGCCGGTGTATTCCCAACCTGGGGTGGTGGCATCGACAACGCTTTGCCAACCATCTCGGGCCAGTTCGCCCTTCTTATGGAACCAACGCATAGTCCTGTGCTCTCCTTCAATTAATCGTTCTGTGGGAAACCGAGGTTAATGCCACCGTGGGTTGCTGGGTCGAGCCAACGGCTGGTGATCGCCTTTTCCCTGGTGAAGAAATCAAAACCTTGAGTGCCATATGCCTTGGCGTCACCGAAGAGGGAGTTCTTCCAACCACCGAAGGAGTGGTACGCAACAGGCACTGGGATTGGTACGTTGATGCCGATCATGCCCACTTCGATCTCATGCTGGAAGCGGCGTGCCGCTCCACCATCGTTGGTGAAGATTGCGGTTCCGTTGCCGAATTCACCGGAGTTGATCAGCTCAATTGCCTCGTCGAAGGATGCGACACGAACGACAGAGAGGACCGGGCCGAAGATTTCTTCGGTGTAGGCGCGGGACGTGAGGGGGATGTCGTCGATAAGCGTAGGGCCGAAGAAGAAGCCCTCCTCGTGCCCGTCTACGGCGCAGTTACGCCCGTCCACGATGATCTTGGCGCCGTCGGCCTCAGCGATGTCGACATAAGAAGCGACCTTGTCGCGGTGGACGTCGGTGATTAGTGGGCCCAGGTGCGGCTCGCCCTGCTCGTCGCCGGCACCGTTGCCGATGCGCAGGGTGTCGATGCGCTCCTTGATCTTCTCAATGAGCTCGTCGGCAACAGATTCAATAGCCAAGACCACAGAAACAGCCATGCAACGCTCACCGGCAGCGCCGTAACCTGCGTTGATTGCCTGATCGGCAACCAGATCCAGATCAGCATCTGGCAGCACCAGCATGTGGTTCTTCGCGCCGCCCAACGCCTGGACGCGCTTGCCGTTCTTCGCGGAAGTCTCGTAGATGTACTTTGCGATTGGGGTGGAACCCACGAAGGAAATCGCGGAGACATCAGGGCTGTTCAGCAAACCATCAACAGCCAGCTTGTCGCCCTGGAGCACGTTGAACACGCCGTCTGGAAGACCAGCTTCCTTCCAGATCTGAGCCATCCACAGCGCTGCGGAAGGATCCTTCTCTGAAGGCTTCAAAATAACTGCGTTACCTGCAGCGATTGCGATTGGGAAGAACCACATCGGCACCATCGCAGGGAAGTTGAACGGGCTGATGATTCCGACAACGCCCAGTGGCTGCTTCAAGGAATACACATCAATTCCAGTGGAAACATTCTCATTGAACGCACCTTTAAGCAGGTGTGGGAAACCGGTAGCAAGCTCCACTACTTCCTGACCACGCAGGATTTCACCCATGGCATCGGACAAGACCTTGCCGTGCTCTGCAGTGATGATCTCCGCCAGCTCACCCTTGCGAGCATTCAGCAGCTCACGGAAGTTGAAAAGCACAGTCTGACGCTTAGCGATAGACAGGTTGCCCCACGTCTTAGCAGCCTTGGTGGCAGAAGCGATGGTGGCATCGATCTCTTCCTGGCTAGCCAGCGCAACATTGGCGGTGACCTGGCCAGTTGCAGGATTGTAGACAGGAGCGGTCTTGCCGGAAGTGGATGGGGAAATCGCGCCGTCAATCCAGTGCGAGATGGTTTGTGGTTCAGACATGTGTGTAAATTCCTTAAATGCTCTGCGAAGTGAATTGTTGAATATCTGTGTGAACAAGTCGCGCTGCGGTATCAACAGCGGCGGCGACATCGCCGTCTTGCGGATACAGCAGAGTGCGTCCCACGGTCAGGCCACGCACACCCGGCAGGGAAAGTGCATGCTCCCAGGATGCGAAGGTGGCATCTGGATCGTTGCCGCCTTCGCCGCCCAACAACAGGGTTGGCATGGTGGTGGATTCCATGACGCGCTCCATCTCCTCCACCACTGGAAGCTTCATCCAGGTGTAGGAAGAATCATTGCCCAGACCAGCAGCAATGGCGACAGATTGGATAACTGCATCGGTGGAAAGATCATTGACCACCTTGCCGTTTACCCAGTTGCTCATGAACGGCTCCAGCATGATGGGCAGCTGTGCTGCTGCAGCCTCATTGACTGCATGCGCGGTGGATTC
The DNA here is from genome assembly GCF_001643015.1 of Corynebacterium crudilactis. Lineage (NCBI taxonomy): Bacteria > Bacillati > Actinomycetota > Actinomycetes > Mycobacteriales > Corynebacteriaceae > Corynebacterium > Corynebacterium crudilactis. The sequence continues at coordinate 169,937 of NZ_CP015622.1, read as the reverse complement.
TAAAGTCGGGGCGGTTCCGGCGTCATTCAAGTTGATGCGCACCAAGGTTTTCGCGAAATCCACGCCACGATCCACCATGGAGGAAACATTGTAACCGGTGTAGCGATCGTCCATTTCAAAGGAAGCGCCACGCAGGCCGCCACGGTTCATCGAGCCAACCACGATCTTGTCATCGAGCAGTCCGAGCGCTGCCAGATCATCAATGATGTCTGGAGTTCCCAACACACCGTCCACGCCCGGGCGAGATAATGCGATAGCCATGCGTTCAATCAGCTCATAGCGGTTAGCCATGGCGGTTTCATTATCGCCAACAGCCAGGGCGCCACGTGCTGGATGGTCGGCAGCCACGATAAACAGCTTGCCGTCATCACCGAGCAGTTCGCGCTTGCGACGCTGCTTGAAACGTTCCGCCACCATCGTGGGTTCAGCCGCACGCATCCGCCGTAGGGCTTCAAAGCTCTCTGGAGAGATAATCGGAGGAGTCATATCAGACTTTCTGGTTGAGGGAGGCTTCCACCTCATCGGTAGTAGGCATTGCGGTGGAGCATTCAAGACGGGACGCCACAAGCGCACCCGCGGTGTTGGCAAAACGGAGAACCTTTTCCAACGGCCATTCAGAGAGCAGACCGTGGCACAGCGCACCGCCGAACGCATCGCCGGCACCAAGACCGTTGATAACATCCACGAAGAACGGAGGAACCTCCACGGTTTCGTCCTTGGTCATCGCCATGACACCCTTAGGTCCCTGCTTGACGATGGCCAACTCCACACCGCGTTCCAACAGTGCTCGGCCGGCGCGCTCTGGCTCGGTCTCGCCCACTGCGATTTCGCATTCTTCCTTGTTGCCAACCGCCACCGTGGAATGCTGCAACGCCCATTCCGCCTGTTTGGTGGCCTCTTCTGGGGACTCCCAAAACATTGGTCGGTAGTCCAGATCAAAGATGGTGTGGCGACGGTTAGCGCGAGTAGCCAGGATCTCGCGGTGTGTGCCACGGCTTGGCTCCTCGCTGAAACCAGTGAGCGTAAACCACAAAATATCAGCCTCACGTACATCGTCCAGGCTGACATCTGCAGACTCAATATTCAGATCCGGAGCCTTTGGCTCACGGTAGAAGTACAGTGGGAAATCATCAGGTGGGAAAATTTCACAGAAGGTCACTGGGGTTTTAAAGGTCTGATCCGTGGCAACGTACTGGTTATCCACGCCCAAGCGATCCAGCTCCGCTAGCAGGTACTCACCGAAAGGATCATTGCCTACACGCGCCAGCAGCGCAGAATTTCGTCCATGGCGAGCAGCTGCAACAGAGACATTTGCAGCGCTTCCGCCGAGATACTTTCCAAATGTTTGAACATCGGCCAGACCTACCCCACTTTGCAGTGGGTAAATATCTACGCCCAAGCGACCGATAGCTAGGACTTCGTGAGTGCTCGTCAAGTTTGTCATGTGGCGATGCAACCCTTCACTCATTTTCAATGGAATGTGGCGACCCTCACGATCGCATGTTATGACAATAACACATTGTCCTGACAAGGCAATGGTTTTTTAAAAGTTTCTTAAACGATTCACTAATCCACACAAAACCCCAGCACAATACACCTGCACTTATAGAAAAATACTCCCGTGGCACCAAAATTACCCCCACCACTCAAGGGAATAATCGCCATATCTACCCACAAAGACCTGCATATTCTAGAGATGGACAAAGATTCCACTACGTTTTTGCCTTAACAGGTGATAATGTCTGATCAATAACAGCTGCGGACAGCTCATGAGACCTGCGAAAACATACATTAACCATGAGCGAAACGAAGATCCCAGTTACATTGTTCAAATGTCTTTACACATTTATTTCAGCTTGTTAGGCAGACAAAGAAGGAGACAAAATGACCACCGAAGCTCCCGTTTGGCCAGCCGAACTCTTCGAAGACCTCGACAGAAACGGACCAATCCCCCTTTACTTTCAGGTAGCTAAACGCCTAGAAGAGGGCATCCGAAGCGGAGTCCTCGCTCCCGGCGCGCGTCTAGAAAACGAAATTTCGGTGGCAAAACACCTCAACGTTTCCCGGCCCACCGTGCGCCGCGCCATCCAAGAAGTTGTTGATAAAGGTCTACTCGTCCGCCGCCGTGGTGTCGGCACACAAGTAGTACAAAGCCATGTCACCAGGCCAGTGGAACTAACCAGTTTCTTTAACGACCTCAAGAACGCCAACTTGGATCCCAAAACGCAAGTCCTCGAGCATCGACTCCTCGCAGCAAACTCTGCAATTGCAGATAAGCTCGGTGTTTCTGCAGGTGCTGAAGTACTTCTGATTCGCCGTCTACGATCCACAGGAGATATACCTGTGGCAATTTTAGAAAACTACCTGCCACCAACATTTAATAATATCTCCCAAGATGAACTGGAGAAGGGAGGACTATACGATGCGCTGCGCAGCCGAGGTGTCGTATTGAAAATCGCAAACCAAAAGATTGGTGCACGCCGAGCCGTCGGCGAAGAAAGCACCCTATTAAATATTGATGATGGTGGCCCCCTACTCACTGTCGAACGTGTTGCCTTAGACAATTCCGGTCAGGTAATTGAGCTGGGCAGTCATTGCTATAGGCCAGATATGTACAACTTTGAAACCACCTTGGTGGCCCGATAAACACCAATCCAGGTGGCTACCAAAGCCCATGCTCTCTTTGAAAACTGGGCAGTTTTGGTGGTCACCTGGCCTAGGAAAAGTGGGCGAACAGCACACTTAATCGTCTTCTTTATGCCCCTCCATGTGTTGGGGCACTCTTGCTGGCTGTACTTCCGGAACCCCCGCTGGAGCCGGAGCCAATTGCTGGGTGGGGGCGTCGAAAAGCGCTAATTCTTTGGTGCTTGTAATAATGCCTGGGGCGAAGGCATAGCTGGAATCATCGCGGGCTTCGGCCCAGCTGCGCCAGATGAGATAAATAGCTAATGGGTACATGACCAGGCTGATCACAACGATATTGATAACACTGGCGATGTTATTTCCCCACATCAAATTCCACGCAAAGTGCAACGCGAATGCGAGGAACAACCAGCCAATTGCAACGGTCCAACGCCAGGCTTTGGTTTTATGCGCGCGGAAAAGTGCCAGTGCAATGCCATAACCAGCAAAGGCGGTGAGAAGTGTATGGATCAAAGGCCCCAACAACGTGCGGTATTGCCACATCATGAGCACACCATCAAGATCCGAATTAGGATCCATCATTCCGCCAGTTGTGCCATACAGAATATTCTCATTGACCTCAAACCCTAAGCCCACCAAAGCACCAGTAATCAAGCCATGCCATGGCCTATTGAGTTGTCTAAAACTCAACAAAATGATAGCAACGCCGAGAGCCTTAGCAATTTCTTCTGGATAAGCTCCAGCGAAACTCATGGAGACAAAATCCCAATTGAGTTTGTCCGTGAGCGTCAAAATAGGACCTGCGAAAATCATGATCAGCCCGAAACCAACGAAAGCCCCCCACATCAAAGATCCCGCAACCCACGCTATCCCGGCGCGATTTTTTCTCTCACCAGGAAGCTTAAATTGGGGCCACAACGGGGTGCGACTCAATGCTCCCACGACGATTACTACATACAGCACTGCAAACACCAGATTGACCGCAATAGAAGCAGCATCAACGAAGGCAAAAGATGCAAGGCTTAAGAAAATAGCTGGTGTTGCTAAAAGAACCGCAACCCACAACGTGATGCTAAAAAGGCGACTCATAGGGATTCTCCTCCCAGATTAGGCATGCTGGCACCTGGGGAAAACAGCTCCGGGTGTTGTTCCAAAAAATCCTCCGGGAGCTCAAATGGGAAACCTTCTGCCGGCGTGTCTGGCCACATATCCTGTTCCAATTCCAATGGGAACTCCTGCTGATATGGCAAGCCGCGTTCCACTGCCATGCTGGACCACATGTTGGTGCTGTAATAATCAACGGATTCACCATTGATAATGGCCACCGCTGTGAGGTTTTCATAATCTCCGCTGCCCTGCATGCTGAGAGCCACGATAGGTAATGTCCATACGCCACCAGATTGTTCACCGGGAACATACAACGCATGTGCACGGCCGTCCTCGCTGGCCACTGCCTGCAGGCTTTCATCCACCTCAGTAAACAATGCGGCATTCACCATGCGACGCAAGGTATTGGAAGGATCTTTGACCCCCTCCACCATCATGGTCACGACCGTGGTATCCCCATTGCAATTCCAATATTTCCGAGTGATCTCATCGGATGTTTCCTCACACATCACCGCAGCGGATCCCTCCGTGGTGATAGGAACCGACCAATCCACACCCAAAAGATCAATCTCTATTTGCTTATAGTCATTGCCTTTATCTGGAACCACCAGGTTAATCAATGTAGGAAGCAGCAACAAAAGGGTCGCTAAACCCACAATTGCAAACCATAGCTTTCCCTGACCTTGAGGTTTCAGCTGGTACTTACCCTCTATTACACTCACACTGACAGGCTACCTGCTGGGGTGGACATGATCTTCAAAGCTCAACCACTTGTGGCACCTGACACAACCCCCGTGGCACTAAATCCCCTAGAGTAGGCCACATGAAAGATCTTTATCGCTTTGTCAATGGTCCGTGGCTTGACACCCACATCATCCCCGATGATCGCGCAGTAGATGGTACTTTCCATAAGCTCCGCGATGATGCTGAAGAAGATGTCCACACCATCGTCCAAGAAGATACCGGGCGCGCAGGCACTCTTTATGCCTCTTTTATGGATACTGACACCATCAATGCTGCTGGTGTTGCACCACTTGATGCAGATCTAGACAGGCTTTCTGTTGCCAACTCCTCCCTATTCGCTGCAGCACTGGGTGAACTCGACCGCGAAGGCGTTGGCGCACCCGTAGGATTCTGGGTGGAAAAGGATTCCTCCTCCAACGATTCCGTTCCTTATCTCATCCAGTCTGGTCTCGGACTGCCTGATGAGGCTTATTACCGCGAAGATACCCACGCGGACACCCTCGTAGCATACAAAGAGCACGTTGAGCGCATGCTTGGCTTCCTCGATAACAGCCGCCTCCTCGGTCTCGATGCCGCAACTGCTGCAGCACGCATCGTTGCTCTAGAAACCGAAATCGCTGCTGGCCACTGGAACGTTGTAAAAACTCGTGATGCCGTAGCTACTTATAACCCTTCTGAGCTGTCCGCACTGCCACCAAAAATCCGCACCATGATGAGCTCCGCCGGCCTGCCTGACCAGCGCCTTGTCTCGATGATGCCGTCCTACATCGACCACCTCAACGGCTTGCTTGTCGACGACCGCCTCCCGGACTGGCAGCTCTGGGCAACGTGGCACATCCTAAGGTCCCGCGCAGGACTGCTGACCGAGGATATTAGCCAAGCAAACTTCGATTTCTATGGCACCAAACTATCCGGCGCCACCGAACAAAAAGACCGCTGGAAGCGTGCTGTCGGCCTGGCAGAACGCATGGTGGGTGAGGAAATCGGGCAACGGTTCGTCGAAAAGCATTTCCCTGCAAGCTCCAAGGAGCACATGCTGGAACTCGTCGATTACCTGGTGGCCGCCTACCGCGATCGCATCTCCAATCTCGCATGGATGACCCCCGAAACCCGCGAACGTGCCCTAGAAAAGCTGAGCAAATTCAATGCAAAGATCGGCTACCCAGAAAAGTGGCGCTCCTACGAAGGTCTCGAATTTAGTGCTGACCTGGTAGAAAACACCCGCCGAGGCTCCGCATTCCTCCACGACTATGAACTGGGCAAAATCGGCAAACCAGCCGACCGCGACGAATGGGTCACCACCCCACAAACGGTCAATGCCTTCTACAACCCCGTAGTCAATGACATCACCTTCCCCGCTGCCATCCTGCGCGCACCATTTTTCTCCCCCGAAACAGAAGCAGCAGAAAACTTCGGTGCCATCGGCGCTGTGATCGGCCACGAAATCGGACACGGCTTCGACGACCAAGGCAGCCAATACGACGGCGACGGCAACCTCAACTCCTGGTGGACCGATGAAGACCGCTCCGCATTCGAGCAACTCACCTCACGCCTCGTCACCCAATTCAGCGGACTCGTCCCAGCAGTTTTGACCGCTGAAGGCATCGAAACCAACGGCGTGAACGGTGAATTTACCCTCGGCGAAAACATCGGTGACCTCGGTGGACTAGGCATCGCGGTAGTTGCCTATGAAAAATACCTCGCAGACCGCGGCCAAACCTTCGCCACCTCCCCATCCCAAACTTTCGAGGCAGAAGGTGCAGAAGAAGGCCTCGCCGGACAGGAATTCAACGGCCTCCAGCGCCTCTTCCTCTCCTGGGCCCGCGTCTGGCGCACCACCATCCGCCCACAAATGGCCGTTCAATACCTCGCCATTGATCCACACTCCCCTGCAGAGTTCCGCTGCAACGTCATTGCCGGAAACGTCGCTGAATTCTACGAAGCCTTCGATGTTCCCGAAGATGCACCGGTATATATCAAACCGGAAGAACGCCTCGCCATCTGGTAATTCTTTTAGATAGCGAAAAAGGGCCCTCATGCTTCTCGGTGTGAGGGCTTTTGTGTTGGGGTTTTCATCCGATATGTGGTCGGCTGTCAAAAAACCAGACCAGGCGACCAAAACTTCCAGGGTTCTCTCTAGTTTTGGTCGCCCAGTCTGATGTGAAATTTTTAAACCAGACCAGGTGACCAAAATGTGCTGACCCAATGTCACTTTTGGTCACCTGGTCTGGTGCAGCTAAAAAATTGCCTCCAAAGCTCTGGAAAAGTGGCCTCACAGAATCGCTTTTAAGCGCCCCTGGAACCTACTCCTAGGCAAACACTCATTCTAAAAACTCGGAGGCCTTAAACGCCCACGAAGATCCCCGCATAAGAAAACCCTCACGCCACACGGTATGAGGGTAAAAATTTAAAAGGCTACTCCAGCCAATTGAACTCTGCGATCAAAAGTTCAGTACCTTCTTTTTCAGGATGAGGTGCCACGATGCGAAGTTTTGTAGCCACATGCCCTGCTGCAGTTTTTTTATAGCTCTTCAGCAACTGTGGCAATCGCAAGATAAATTGCTTCCGCTCGCCGTCGACCACAACAGTTCCGACAGCACGCTGCCTGGTTACTTCGCTAAGTTGTACACCTTGAAGATCAATGGACTCAGCATCACCAGAGCCCTTAATGTCGAGGAAACCTGCCACGCCATCATCACGAGAAGCACCATCATCACCAGTCAAAATGGTGCGAATGAACTCACGCACCGCAACTGGATCTCCTAGTGCATTAGCAACCCAACGGGTGCCAAGAACACCATGCTCTAAAGTAGCCAAAGTATGTGCTGGGTTGTTTTCTTCTGAGCGGTAGCTAAACGGAATCTGCAGCAGCCGACCACTTCGATCCTTAGAGATCAGTACCTCAACGCCGACTTCCCCATCTACAGTATCTACCAGGCGGTAGCTTCCCTGAAGGTCGACGAAATCCATCCATTTCTGTGCAATTTCTTTTTTCGATGGAACAACTGTGGTGTCGTACATGATGGCAGTGCCACTCATAAGAGCCTTCTCCTCAAACGTATTTAGTTGCTCACCAGAGTACGCACTATGAAGGAGGAAACATGGCGATATTGCCCCTACCTGGGTCACATACGCAAAGAAACATGCATCTAATCTTTTGGAAGATCACCTAAGTACGCCACCGCGGAGATCTCTACAAGAAACTGTGGGCGTGCCAGGGCAGCAACTCCAATAACGGTGTGGGTGGGCAGGATATCTCCAGTGAAGTAGCGGGCGCGGGCAGCGTTTACGATTGGAGCATCCGCGACATCCGCAAGATAAGTGGTGGTGGAAACAATGTTATTCATGGTGCCGCCGGCTTCTTCAACAACAGCTTTGAGGTTACGGAAGACCTGCTCCGTTTGAGCCTCAATATCACCTTCGCCGATAATGTTGGCGTCCGCATCGAAAGCTACCATTCCGGAAATATGTAGCTGATCACCAGCACGAACACCATAGGAATAAACGGTGCGCGCGGCAGGTCCGGCTGGAAGTTGTGCAGGCATGATGGAAGAAATCATGGTGTGGATATCCTTTTTGCAGGTTGGTTGGCTCTTCCCCAAGTTTCTATCATGTTTGGGGCTTTCCCGAGGGTTCTTTGTTGGCAGCAGAAAACTGTTGACATTTTCACTTTCAAACCAGCTACGTAATCACACGCACTAAGGTGGTGCCCATGGCTGAAAATAACACCCCACAAGAAACTGAACAAGAGCGCGAAGCACGTTTCCGCGAAGAGTTTGAAGTTGGCGGTCAGGATCGTCAGCTTTCCGAAGAAGAGCAGTTGGAGCAGCTCGGATCATATTTTGATGCGCACTACCCTGTTCCAGATTTCACTCCTCCTTGGGCAGGTGGCACCGGTGATGCTGATCCAGCGGATCGCTATATTGCGCATCTTCCGGATCGCACCACTCATACTGCGATGATCATGTTGGGTTCTGGTCTTGACCATTCGATGCCTGGTGTGGCGTTTATTGGCGATGTCAGTGTGGACAATGTTCCAGAGGTCGGCGGCGCGATTTTCCATCCGTCGAATCCGAGTGGTCGTTGGGCGGTGTCGTTCCACAGCGGTGGTTGGTGGCGCGGTTCCGGCGATGCGTTAGAGTTCCAGTGGCGTCCAGAGGTGGCCGCCGCCGCGGAGTTATCGGGCACAACCATCCTTGACCTGGATTATCCGCTGGCTCCGGGCCATAATCTCCACGATATGAATGAGGTGGTAGCTAAGGCGGTCGGCTATGCTCGCCACCATAATCCGACATCGATCACGGGTTGGGGTTATTCCTCGGGCGCGGCGTTAGCCGCGATTAATGCACCGCTTTTCGACGCTTTGATCCTCACGTTCCCGGACCTGGGCGGCGTCGAAAAGCTTCCTGCCGAAATCCGTGGTGACTCTGAGGTGCCGGCAGCATCCGCGTGGCCCACTACGTTTGTGCAGATTGCTGCGCAGGATGAAATTGCGGCGCGACCTGCAGATCTCGGCGCTGCGTCAGTGAAGGAATACGTCTCACGCCACCGCATTTCCACGCCGAAGGTGGCGCGCGAAAAAATTACCGATGTGGCGGAATTCCTCAAAACTGTGGGCTAGCGTGCCAACAGGTTGTACAAAAAAGCTGGTACTGGTGCTGAGTTAGGCAAAAGGTTCAGGGAATTTCCATATCTTGTGCCTTTAAGCTGCTCTTTTAGCTCCGCACCGGTATGCATGCCCAGATGCGGAACAGTCGCCTGCGATTCCACGAGATAGGTTACTTGCTCTTCAATGGCTGCGGTAACTTCCTCCGGGTAGAGCGAGGACACAGATTCCTGCACATCTTGGGTATGGGTCTCTGCATCGCCCATGGTGTTGGCGGCGATCACGAAACCTGGGCCAAAGCTCACAGAAGAATGCACATCCAAATCATCTGACCAGCCAAATTTGGTGCCAGAGACATCCGATAATGTGAAGGTGCCAAAGTTTTGGGCATAGCCATCGGAAGCATATTCGGCCGGTTCAGACATCGCTTCTAACAAAGGTTGTGCGATGGGATCCTCGATAATCTCGGACACAAATGTGGCGATATCAACCGCACTGGTTGTGGCATTTCCCCAAAAGCCAGCCCATTCAGTGTCTTCTAAATCAAAAGCCTCAATGACTTCTGGGATGGCTTCTGGATATTGACTTTCCAAATAGTCTGCCGTGAAATCATCGGAATAGCGGATCATATCGGGCACTAATTCAGCATCTTCTGGTGTGCCATTACCCAGCACAAAATAGCCTAAATAAAGTTTGGCCAAAGAGAGCGCGAGACGGGATTCTTCTGCATTATCGGATTCTTGCACACTGCCATCGGGGTTGATGATGGCGATCTGGGTTCGATCAGGAACATTGTCAGACAGCTCAGCGGCAAAAGCCACCGGTGTTGCAAGTCCAGTAACTGCCACCATCGCGCTGAGGATTGCCAGCAGACGGGGATTTTTCATGTGACATGACGTTACTGCGTGGTAGGTAAAAACTTATACTCAAAAGCAGTGGAATGACGATACTTTAAGGAAACATTTAGAAAGTACCAATGATGGCTACGGCTGCGCTTGTGCCAGCTCAACGGCGAGTGCTGCCAATTCACACTCAGTTAAGCGGTGCTGTTTCATCTTCACTTTTGCTTCACTGACCTGGGAAAAGGCAATATCTTCCACGGCCCATTTCAGGCATGCTTTCTCAGCGACTTGAGAACCACCATCAGAGCGCACCACCCGCCACCAACATGTGAATTGGCCAGCAGTGGCCATGATGCGACCAACCTGCCGCGGGCCAGTACCCACGATGTGTGCGATATCCCCGTAGGTCGCTACTTTTCCAGGTGGGATGAGATCGGCGCAATCAAGCACCATGGAGGTGAGATCATCAAATTCTAGATCCTCCATGGTGTCTGTTTTTACTGTCCGTTTTGGTTGCGGAACTGATCTTCGAAAGCGCTGAGATCAATATCGAAGAGATCATCGCCTTCTGCAGCTTCTTCAACGTATTCTTCAATCTCACACAACGTGATCGTGGCACCGGTGGTATCTGCGATCAATGCCATGCGGCCGAATTCGGAATCCCATGGCTCACGAATAACCTCGCCGCCGAATTCCTTTGCCTTCGCCACTGCTTCATCAGCATTCAAAACGCCCAGGTAGGACTGCCAGAAGCTTGGCACCTGTGGTGGGAAATGGCCCTTGGCATCAAAGATGCCTGCAAAGGCAGAACCATCAACCAACGCTGTGGTGTAGTGGAAGCCTTCGCCTTCTTCACTAGCCATCTCAGAAGTGGTCCAGGTGAAAAGCTCTCCGTAGAAGTCGATTGCCTCAGCGTATTTAGTCACCGTGGTGAGCTCATGCCAGACAGAGGTGCCAGGCTCGCCAGCAGCAACGAAAGATTCTTCACTGCCTGGTTCAATAACACCAAACAGTGCGCCTGCAGTATCCACTGCTAGAGTCATGCGTCCTAGGTGCACATCTGTTGGTTCTGCCAACACGCGTCCACCGAGTTCGACGATTTTCTTTGCGGTCTCATCCAGATCGAATGACAAGAAGTACGTAATCCAGGTGTCAGGAATGCTGGATTCACCGCGCTGGTCAATAAGGCCAGCGATTGGGAGTCCCTGTAGGCGCGCCATGCGGTAGCCGTCGTTGACTTCCTCGATTTCCCAGCCGAGAACATTTTCATAAAAATGCGCGGATTTTGCAATGTCCGAGGTGGACAGGTCGATCCAGTACGGCATTCCTGGCATTGCCTCAAAGGCTGGCATTACATGTTCCTCCACTTTTCGGGATCGAAGTCATCATTTGCGGTGGCTTCGTCAAAATAATCGTCATCAGACACAGCACCAGTAGTCGCCTGTGCGCAATCATCTCCAATGCACACCACATCGCCATTGCGAAGTGTTTTACCCCTGCGGATATCCACTTCGCCATTGACGGTGACATCACCATTGGTGATGGCATCTTTGGCTTCTCCGCCCGATTCGACAAGATTGGCCAATTTGATGAACTGACCTAGTTTGATGGTCTCATCCTTGATGTGCACTTCTTCAGGTTGCATGGTGCCTAAGTCTAGTGACGTCTGCGAAGCAGGGCTAACCCACTACCCTGCTGCCGATTCCTACAACCCCTTCAAAGATCATGAACATTCCCAAACCGATGAAGATCACCCCCGTTATCAGATCAATGATTGCTCCATTACGCGTAATAGCTGCAGCTAGTTTGCGCACTAGGACGGCAAAGCCAATAAACCACACAAGCCCCGTGGCGATGAGAAACACCCCGATAAATACGCTCCACCCCAGTCCCATATCTGGTCGGATGAATTGCGCGAACACAGAACCAAAGAACAACACGGCCTTGGGATTCGACAAATTGGTGGCGATACCGGAACGAAGCGCAGGCCACGCACCAATGGACGTACTCGTGGACGTATCCAAAACTTTTTCCACTGCGGTGGAATCCGCAGCTGATTGTTGTGTGGAACGTTGTGCCCACCATGAACGCACCGCACCGATACCCATCCAGGCGAGGTAACCACCACCAACAAGTTGCAAGATATTCAAAATGGCTGGGTAGGTAGCTATCAGTGCAGAAAGACCCAGGAGGCTGGCAATAATCCAGATGGAATTGCCCACCATGATGCCTGCGGCAGTCAAAATGCCATCACGGCGATTCTTGGCACCTAATCTGATGATCTGAAAGAGGTCTGGTCCAGGCGATGCAATAGCTGCCATCCAGACTAAAAAGAGCGCTAAGAATTGTGCTGTTGTCATTGGTTTCTATCTTAAGCAGGCTTTTGTGCACACAACCCAGTGGCCTGGCGAATAATGCTCAAGGAGGTGGGGCCGATATGGCTAAAACCCAACTGTTTTAGCTCTTTTACTGTTATGTCCTCCTCGACAAGGGAAATAAAGTGCTCCTGACTATCTCCGAGACTCACTAAGACTTGAGCATTCTTCATGGTTGCTTCTATTTTTCTGCGGTTTCTAAAAATCTGCGGATCCTGAAGCAAACGCTGCACATCAGCTTCAGTAAATGTGGCAACAGCGTGCACATCAAAATCAGAAAAAGCTTTCTTAAGCCCCTCGCGCTTAGCTAAGACCGCATGCCAGGTGAGCCCCACTTGGAAAACCACGAGCGTGAGGACTTCAAAAAGTGACTTGAGATCAACGGGAGGCCTGCCCCATTCATGATCAAAGTAGGTCCAACACAGCCCACTTCGAGAAGCCCAGCGTGGTCGGGATTTTCTATCTGCACAAACGACTAATTCATTCGGATTTTCTTTATTCTTTATCATGGTGAGCACCCTAAAATATGGATGCGACACGACGGGGCTATATTACCCCCGCAGCCTAAAGCGTGAGTTGGCGGATCGTGATGTTGATTCTTCCTTCTTTAAGCCCACAGCCAAGCGGTGCGGTATCAGATTCCACAGCTGGCACACCGTGGAAAGCGCGACGGTTCGGTCCCCCGAAAACAATGAGATCGCCGCTTAATAAAGGGATATCCACCCAAGGTTTGTTGCGGTTTTCTGTATTTCCCAGCCGAAAAATCCCTGTGTCTCCGATAGATAAGGAGATCACGGGTGCTTCTGATTCCTCATTGGCATCTTGGTGCATGCCCATCGAAGAATCAGGTGCGTAATAGTTCACCAAAGCAGCTTCTGCACGATATGTCTGCGCCCAGGAGCCCACAGAGGTGCTGAGCTCACCAGCAGCTGCCAAGGCGCGTGTGGCCAAATCAAGAAACGTATCTGGCACTGGCGGCACGGGCAGTCCGTCAACCGCATCGACATAACGATAAGGACGAGACAACCAGTGTTTACCCAAGCTCAGCATGTGCACACTCATTTGGCCGCTAGCAACCATGGGACGCACCATAGCCAGCGGAGTACCAGCAACGGAGCGCGCTATCTCCCGTGATTGGGAGACTAGGGCTTCTTGTTCGCCCAGCCCAAGGAAGTTGGGCAGGTGCACCACGCCAGCTGCTACCCTGCGGGGTGGTCTGGGAAGTTGGTGGAGGGGATCGTCGAAAAGCGTAGGCACGTAACTCTCCTGCACAATGGGGGCCATGAATGATGACTTTGAATCTATCGAAAGAATGACCAGCGGGGAATGGTACCTGGCCACAGGTGGAAAACGAGAAGAGTTAGCGCAGAAAGCAGCGCTGCTTTTTCATGAGTACAACCAAATTGGGCCCACTCATCCGGAGCGCAGCGCAGAAATTCTGGCGACAATACTGAATCCACACAGCGGAAACTGCACCATCAAAGCACCTGCGATTATTGAATACGGCTTCAACACCACCATCGGTGAACATGTGTTTATTAATTTTGGACTCACTATTTTAGATATTGCGCCAGTCCGTATCGGAGCACGCAGCATGCTGGGTCCTAATTGCCAGCTGTTGACCGCAAGCCATCCCGTGGATGATTGGCAGATGCGCTCTGGTGGCTGGGAAAATGGCTCACCCATCATGATCGGCGAAGATACCTGGCTCGGTGGAAATGTCACGGTCGTAGGTGGAGTGCGCATTGGCGATCGCTGTGTGATTGGTGCCGGAGCAGTGGTAACTAAAGATATTCCCGATGATTCCATCGCTGTGGGAAACCCAGCACGAGTGATCAGAAAGCGCGACGATGCCTATGCAGAGCGCACTCAACTACCAGAGAATGCACCCGTAGACGCCTTTGGGGTGCTGCCTGAGGAGCTAAAATAAATTACCAAAAAGAATGGTATCAATTGGCATGAGAAAAAATCCAAGCCCTAAATTAATGCCGGTCAGCGCTGGATTATGCGCAAAAATTCCCGCAATCGCACCAATTAATCCAATAACTAACGGGCAGGCAATGCTGAACACACCATAAGGCAGAACGAAAAGGTGAGCAAGCAATAAAAATATAAGTGCCGCGATGATGCAAAAAAAGGAAATCAGTACAGAAACTCTCCACCTGAACTTAGGCTTTAGTGCAGTTTTTCTAGCACTATAATTCTTAAGCATCACTTGCTACGACTTCCATACTTTCAATCCATGGTGATATATAACCTATTTCTACCTACCGGTGCGAACATAAATTGGAACTAAGCAGTTAAAGAGGCCAGTACACTTAAGCACTTACCAAGAAGAACTAAAAAACCCTCAATCCATATCTCCGTACTTCACATCAATTTCTATTCTTCTACCTAACACTTAGACCGGTAGAACAAGTGGTAAGTTCAGCAGATTCTTAATTTACAGGTATTTAATGAATCCAAAAATAAGCAAATTTCTAATAGATCGAATTTCTACAAGTCTTCCCGTAGAAATTATGCTGCCCGACCTGCACAAAGCCCTTTCAGCGGGTCCCGGAAATTTTGTCATCCAGGCCCCACCCGGCACCGGAAAAACGACACTTTTACCCCCATTTGTAGCTAATGTCATACATGCCTCCGACATTGAACACCCAGCAAAACCAAAGATTATCGTCACTGCTCCCCGACGTGTAGCCGTCCGTGCAGCCGCACGCAGACTCGCCGTACTCGATGGCAGCCCACTAGGCACCAAAGTGGGATTTAGCGTGCGTGGAGACCACATTTCTGGCTCTCACGTGCAATTTATGACTCCTGGCGTACTAATCCGTCAGCTTCTCAACGATCCAGAATTGCCCGGAGTGGGTGCCGTAATAATTGATGAGGTACACGAACGGCAGCTGGATTCAGATCTATTACTCGGCATGCTCACGGAACTTAGCCAATTACGCGATGATTTTTCCTTGATCGCGATGTCCGCAACCTTGGACTCGGACAAATTCGCAGATTTAATGGACGCTGAAATTTTTTCAGCTGAAGCACCAATTTTCCCGCTAGACATTTCCTATGCCCCAGCTCCCACTCCCCGCCTCGGTGCACGTGGTGTGGACTGGGCATTCCTAGACCACATAGCCCAACAAACCCATGCTGCAGTAACTCGTTCGGATCATTCCGCGCTGGTTTTCGTGCCTGGTGTCGGCGAAATTGAGCGTGTCGTCAATAAGCTCAAAAGCCTAGGCCACGACAATGTTTATCCACTACACGGCCGCTTGACCCCAGGAGAACAAGATCTCGCACTGACCCCGTCTGCGCAGCAACGCATCATCGTTTCCACCCCAGTATCCGAAAGTTCCTTGACGGTACCCGGCGTGCGGATCGTGGTTGATTCCGGTTTAACACGCAGCCCCAAACGTGATGCAGCCCGCGGTATGACAGGCCTTATCACCAGCAGTTGCGCACAATCTTCCGCCACACAGCGTGCCGGACGCGCCGGAAGAGAGGGACCCGGACAGGTAATTCGGTGTTATTCAGAGGATGACTATTCCCACTTCCCCCGTTTTATAGCACCAGAAATCAGCTCTGCAGACCTCACTCAAACTGCCCTGTGGCTGGCCAAATGGGGCACACAACCAGCAGATTTACCTCTGCTTGACCAACCTCCTCATGCAGCCTGGGAGGCTGCCCACGAAATCCTGCACCACATCGGCGCGCTTGAGGGCGACGCTATCACGCCGCTAGGACATCGCTTATCGACGCTCCCCCTCGCCCCACAACTAGCCACCTCCCTCCTCCGCTTTGGCGAACAAGCGGCAAAGGTCTTAGCGGTGGTGTCTGGTACCCCGCAGGGAGACGTCGAAAAGCAACAACCTGCAAAGCAGGAGGTGGCACGCCTCCGCCGTTTGGCACCGCCATCTTCCGTCCCCGCCACGGCCGGCCAAATTGTAGGCGCGGCATTTCCACAGCTCATAGGCAAAAAAATAGACAATGGTGAATACCTTTTAGCCAGCGGCACGCGTGCGCGATTAATCGACACTGATCTTAAAGATGCCCCGTGGCTCGCCGTTGCTGCAATCAATCGTTCCCACAATTCTGCAATTATCAGAGCAGCCGCCCGCATTTCTGAAGCACACGCCCTAGAGCTCATCGGAGTTACAGAAGAAACGCGCGCCTTTTTTGTCGAAGAAAAAGTACAAGCACGTCGCGTAAAAGCAGCCGGCGCCATCGAACTAAGTTCCACGCCTACAAAGCCCAATCCAACAGAAGCTGCAGAAGCCATCGCAGAAGCATTAAGCCACGGCGGTTTAGACCTCTTTCATTTCTCCGATAAAGCAGCATTCCTCCGAGATCGTTTGCGATTTGTCCACCACCACCGCAATCAGCCCTGGCCAGACGTCGATGCAGCAGATCCACACTTATGGTTGGCGCAAGAAATTGATGCGCTAAGCCACGGTGCGCGTTTAAACAGCATTGATATGTACCCAGCGCTGCAACGACTGCTGCCTTGGCCTGCGGCAT
Organism: Corynebacterium crudilactis; assembly: GCF_001643015.1. NCBI lineage: Bacteria > Bacillati > Actinomycetota > Actinomycetes > Mycobacteriales > Corynebacteriaceae > Corynebacterium > Corynebacterium crudilactis. Next base: position 153,105 of record NZ_CP015622.1, on the reverse strand, counting down.
CCAACTTCGATGAGTTCGCGCCCGCTCATTTGATTGTGCCGAGTGGACATCAACATCGCTTGGATTATTCTTCTGGGCGGCCAGTTGTCAAAGTAAAACTGCAAGAGTGTTTTGGCCTGGAGGAATCCCCACGTTTTTGTGGCATTCCAGTGCAATTTCATTTACTCTCACCTGCGGGAAGGCCTTTAGCGCTCACAGATGATCTGCGTAGTTTCTGGGCCGGCCCATATAACCAGGTGCGTGCGGAAATGCGTGGGCGTTATCCGAAACATCCGTGGCCGGAAGATCCGTGGACTGCCCCAGCTACTGCGCGGACGAAAAACCGCAGTTAATTCCTGGCCGTTTAAAGGCTTCAGTTTTCCCAATGTCCACATGTGTCAGGGGAGCTGAGTTAGGCACTTAAATGGCCTTCTGGAGCAGGGTTATTTTGGGGTAATTGAGACGATTGTGAATCCTGTGAGATTCCGGTGCAAGGATCCGTTCCAGAGACCTCTGCTGCCCGCTAAATGGAACAGATTCTTGCATTTCCCGAGATCAGAGATGCAAATTTTCGTTCCAAATCCGAAGCTACGCTCCAAATGGAACGAAAATTTGCATACGAGGCCAGGGTGCCAATGATTCAAGCAACCAAGCCACAACCAGGCATCAATTCACTTAAGCAGATTTCACTTTCGCACCTAACAGCGAAACAGATTCCCTTTCGCACCTAACAGCGAAACAGATTCCGCAGTGAGATAGGTATCATCATCTGGATGGAGATGCGTGCAGGTTTCCGCCTCGCAGAATTGGAATTTCTCTGGCAAATGGTGCGCAATTTCAGCGGCTGCCACAGCCAAAGCTGGAAGATGGACCGTTGGAGCAATGATATGAAGCTCATCTAGTCCTAAAAGACGGGTAGATTCTGCTGCACCCATGAGTAATTCCGGGAAGTTTTCCGATGGGGTTTCTTCAGCGACCACAATTGTAACTGTGGTGGAAATGGGTGCGAGATTCAATTCCGGGTAACTAAGCGGATCATCCGAGGTGAGCTCGGAGATGCTTTCTAGTTTTGTCTTCGTCATGATTCCCATCTTAGAAACCTTCCCTGCCACAAACCAGGATAGAATCTTAGAGTTTCCTATAATCCTTGGATTTGTTGCCACGTGAGATAGACGCTCATAACGACAACCAAAGTCAGCAACGCGTACCTAATTAGCCTGGTACCACCACCAAGTACTGTTCGGGCACCCAGTTGCGCACCCACGACATTTGCCACTGCCAACACCAAACCTAAAGTCCACCACACATGCCCACCGATGATGAATACAATTAATGCACCGAGGTTGGTGGAGGTGTTTACGACCTTTGCCATGGCGGCGGAGGCGAGAAAATTTTGCGACAACAAGGCCGTGAACGCCATGATCAAAAACATGCCGGTGCCGGGCCCAAAAATACCGTCATAGACTGCGATAAGTCCTACTGCTGCAAAAGTTACCCACCGTCGCCAACCGGTGGGTAACGCTTTGCTTTCACCAGTGCCGAAATTTGGTTTAAACACCACAATCACGCCCACAACCAGCATCAATACGATGATCATGGGGCGCATAACTTGTTTATCAATCAGGCTTGCGGCCAAGGCTCCCGCAGCTGAGCACACCACCGCGATGGGGATATAGAGTGCGAGGAGTTTTTTATCTGGTTTCACTCTGCGCACGAGTGTAACTGCGGCTGAAGCGGTGCCAGTTACAGCAGCTAATTTATTCGAGGCCAGCGCTGTTACTGGGGCAAGTTGTGGCATGACTGCCAAAATTAGGGGGATCAGTACTAATCCGCCGCCACCGATTACGGCATCAATCCATCCGGCAATCGCTGCGCCGGCAATAAGGATTCCCCAACCACTCGCCGCTAGTTCTAACCCCATGTGGGTATCTCCTATTACGTTCTGGCATCAGTCCGGCATCATTTTTGATGTTTAAAAGTATATGCCTGTCGAAGTCTCATTTTCTGCGATTAGCATGGGGATTACCATCTATTCCTTAAGTTTTAAGGATGATTATTATGCGCAACCGCACACTCGCTGCCCTCGCAGCTCTCGTCCTCCTCGCGGTCGGCTCACCCGCTGCAGCCGCCCAAGGGTCAGGCCTGTATTCGATTGATATGGGCGAGCAACAACAACTAACCTGCGTGCTTTTCGACGAGCCCTCCGCCTCAACGCACATCGTTGCCACCTGTGCTGCGACTTTCCCGGTGACCTGGAAGCTTAAAGACGGTGCCCATGAGCAGGCTGCCAAACTAGAGATTTCCCAATCGACAACTGGGGAGCTTTCGGTGCACGCCAGCAAAAAACCACTGATCACCACCATGATCATGCCGAAAAAAATCACTGAAATCACCAAAATCAACAGGCTTTATGTTGTTCCAGGAGAAAATGAAGTCCGTTTCTTCTCCACAAACCGTGATGCCAATCCAGTCTTGATCACACCCGACTCTTATGAAGTCCTTAAAGATTCCACTGCTAAAGTGAAAGCTACCTAAATGTTGTAGATCAAGGAGTTGTGGTGGCCAGTTGAGCGATAGAGAACCAGAGCCCCACGAAGAACTTCCAGAACAGCCATCCCGCAAGACCATCGCATTACGTTGGTGTCTTGTAGCGCCACTATCTTTGGCCGTGGGATGGCTTTTTACCATGTGGGGTGTGCCTGCCGCGTGGATTCTCGCCGCCATTTTGGTTGCTGGTGTGTGCGCATTAAGTACTGGACAAGATCTCCCGATGGCTAAAAGTGTGCATATTTTTGGCCGCTCCATCGTCGCTGTTTTAGCAGCGCTGCCTTTGATTAATTCTTCTGGGTCAGAGCTACTGCGCTATTTGATCCCCGGCCTCGTGATTTCATTTTTCACCATTGCAGTGGGCATCATCGGTGGTCTTTTACTGGCGCGCTCTCGCCCAGAAATCCTCCCGGAAACTGGTGTGCTCTCCATGCTTGCAGGTGGTGCTTCTGTGATGCCGATTCTGGCACGTGAACTGGGTGCTGATTTCCGATATGTGGCTTTAACTCAATATTTAAGGCTGCTCGTTGTCTCTATGACTTTGCCTTTGGTCACGCACTTTTTCGTTCCTGGCGGAGCTGATTTGGGTGCACCACCAGAGCGGTGGCTCGATGTGTTTGGGTTTGCAGAGTTCGGGACATCGATAAGCGTATTTTCGCTCATTGTGCTCTTCGGCATCGTGCTTGTCGGCGAACCTTTGGGGCGTCTCTTGCGCTTTCCAGCGCCGGCGGTGCTCGGCCCGCTGCTGTTCACAGTGCTATTAAGTTTCCTATTGCCCGCAGATCTTAATCTGGACCCCCCAACCGCGTTCAAGATCATCGCGTTCATGGCGATCGGCTGGATGTGTGGCGGCGCGCTAAATATGGCGTCCTTGAAGATCTTCTCCAAGCAGCTTCCCGCAACGTTCCTGTTTATTTTCGCACTGCTGGCTGTGTGCGCTGGAGCCGCAGGATTACTCACCTGGTGGCTTGATATTAGCTTCTTTGAAGCCTACCTAGCCACCAGCCCCGGCGCGCTGGAAACTGTCCTCGCACTGTCTTCAGAAGGTGCTGCGGGGCCGGTGGTGGTCACGATCCAAATCATTCGATTGCTCGCGATTTTGACCATTGCCGGTTTTCTCCCTGCGCTGCTGAAGTTTATCTTGCGCAGGGAACGCTAGTTCAACACCTGATCTCGCAAAATGCCCATTGGGATGCTGCCATAAGACAGCGCCTTGCTGTGGAATTCAGCTAGGGTTTGACCTTCAGCGATTGCTTCATCACGCAGATTTAGCCAGAGGCGCTGTCCAATGGCATAGGACGCTGCTTGTCCTGGCCAACCAAGGTAGCGGTTGAGCTCAAAGGCCAGCGTCGCTTCTGTCATGGAAGTGTTTTCCCGCAGGAAGCTCCTGGCATAGGACACATCCCACAGGCCAGTGCACTCTGGGTTCTTCTTGTTCAGGTGGATTCCAATATCAATGGCTACTCGAGCGGCGCGGAGTCGCTGTGCATCCAAATATCCCATGAGGTTGCCTGGATCTTCGTGGTAGCCGAGCTCCTTCATCAAGGATTCTGCATACAGCGCCCAGCCTTCACCGTGGCCGGAGTTCCAGCACGCAACACGGCGCCACAGGTTGAGATCATCTTCCACAAGTGTTTGGGAGATCTGCAGGTGATGGCCCGGTACGCCTTCGTGGAAAACTGTGGTGAGCTCTTGCCAGGTGTGGAAAACTTCCTGGCTTTTAGGCACGGACCACCACATGCGGCCAGGGCGGGAAAAATCATCGCTCGGTGGGGTGTAGAAAATGCCACCGGTGCCAGCGGGATCAATGAGGCAACCAATTTCTTGAGCTGGCTCTGGGATCTTAAAGTAGCTGCCGTTGAGATCAGTAATGGTCTGATCAGCGGTCTTTTGCATCCACTCCTGCAAAACGTCAGTGCCTCGAATGAGATAGCGCTCATCGGTATTGAGCTTCTTCATCGCTTCGCGGACGGTGGTGCCAGCGCCATAGAGCTTTTCCGCCACCTGCAGCTGCTGGGAATCAATCTCACGGAGCTGCTCAAGTGACCATTGGTAGGCCTCATCGAGATCGACAAATTCACCTACATGCAAGTGGGAGAATGTTTCATAGCGATCGCGTCCGACGGCATCCTCGTGTGGTGCATGCGGTGCCAATTGTTCCGCAAGCCACCCTGCCACGCGGGCAAAAGCTTCTTGAGCTTCTGTAACTACTGGGTCATGTTCATCCAAGCCGAGGTGCTGCAAAATGGAATCCTCATCGGCGAGATCCTCACATTGCGAAACTACCTCTTCCACCTGGCGGATCGCCGCAACGTGGCCTTGGCTAGCGGCTTCTGCAAGTGATTCACAGTAGCCGTGAAGAGCATCCGGCACTCTCGAAAGCCGCTCGCGGAGATTATCCACATCATCTGCGGTCTCTCGGGGCATGATGAGGAAAGTATCGCGGATGGTTTGTACCGGGGAATCAATATTATTCAGCTTAGACAGCGTCTCACCTTGGTGGTGGAGAGCCAGGTCTAGGCACACCCGATCACGGAGCACATCTGCGGTGACGCGGTCGACATCATCGAAGTCTTCCTCGTCATCGTTGTCATCAGTACCGTCGTCAAAAGCGTCAACGTCTGCAACCATATCTCGGTTGCGTTCGGCGATGGCATTCCAATAGTCAGGAGAGAAATCCTGCAGCTCACCTTCGAAGCCAGAGATGCCCCAAGCGGTGGCATCTGTTGGCGACAAAGCTGCCAAATCATGGACAAAGACCTCGGAGGAGGCGTCTAATAGTGAAGGAGAACGTTTATCAGAACTCTGAAGAGTCATAAGTGGCTATCGTAGCGATTGATTCGACTTAATCCCACCCGGCGCACTGGATGTTGCAGTATCGAAATATTTCTTTCCCTGTCATCTCAAGCTATGATTTCTAAAACTTGCAGGACACCCCGCCAAATAAGGACATCACAGGACATGCTGCGCACCATCCTCGGAAGCAAGATTCATCGAGCCACTGTTACTCAAGCCGACCTCGACTATGTCGGTTCTGTAACCATTGATGCAGACTTGGTTCATGCCGCTGGACTCATCGAAGGCGAAAAAGTTGCCATCGTAGACATCACCAACGGCACTCGCCTGGAAACCTACGTCATTGTTGGTGATGCTGGAACAGGCAATATCTGCATCAATGGTGCAGCCGCACACCTCATTAATCCTGGCGATCTGGTGATCATTATGAGTTACCTCCAAGCCACCGATGCGGAGGCTCGAGCCTATGAGCCGAAGATCGTGCACGTTGATGCTGATAATCGCATCGTGGCGCTCGGCAACGATCTTGCGGAGGCAATACCTGGATCCGGGCTGTTGACGTCGAGAAGCATCTAGCGCTTTAGCTCGCCGATGTTGTCACCAGCCTCATTGAAAATTGTCATGGTGAAATCATCGGCCAAGTTGGCGGTATTCATCTGAGACAGCCAGTCATCTACACCTTCGCAAAACATTTGCGTCATGCCGACGGTGCCAAAAGTAATGTCAGCGCCGTCTTTCTCCCAGCTGCCCATCAACCGGTTGCAGCCATCAGAACCAGCAAGTGAGCCATCTTCCATCAGCTCAATATATGCACCTGAAGGCGCAGCTGTACTCCACATTCCGGTAGCAGACGCTGCCGCCGACTGACTACAACCTGCCAACACTGCGCTGGCTGCCACGACTACAATTGCAAACTTTTTCATGTGGGATCCTTCTTCTCGCGTTCTTTTTGACCTTTTCTTTCCGCTTTAGAAAGCAGCGTCCGCAGCTGACTAACCGTAAGATTAACCGGCGCAAAATCAGTATTCACTGGAATGATCCAACCGCACCAATACGCAAGAACAGCCAAAGAGATACCCAACAGCGGTGACACAATCATACCCAACACCACATGATCCAACCCATGAAAAATGACCATCGACGTGGCAGAAAGCGTCGCCGGAATCGCATAAAGTGTGCCCCCACCAAAAATTGACGGTGTTTGACCCGTCACCACATCACGCACCAAGCCACCGCCGACCGCAGTCAACACCCCCATGAACACACTCGGCAGCGGTGCCACACCAGCATTCATCGCCTTCGTAGCGCCTGTTACAGCCCACACGCCCAATACAATGGCATCCCCATGAACTTTAAACAGCTCCCACACCTTGCCTTTAAAATTCACCGCCATGGCAATTAAAGCCCCCATGAATGCGAGCGCCAGGTAAATCTGATTATCAATCGCAGCAACCGTTCCTTGCTGAATCAACATGTCTCGGATCATTCCCCCACCGAGCGCAGAAAACAGGGCTAAAAATAAAAACCCAATGATGTCATAGCCCCGCTGCCTGGCAATCGTTCCGCCGATTATTCCATTGAGCAGTACTCCAATGAGATCCAAGGAGTCATAGAGCCCCGAGATGGTGGAATCGACTTGAGCCAGTGCAAGATCCATGTCCTCAAACATAATCCTGTTCCGCTGGCTTGGGTGTTTAGCGCAGGTCTAGGTGCAGCTTTAGGTATAGCAAATCCTTGGGTGCTGCTCCAGGACGAACAACACTCCATGTCGATTTAAGGCATCGAAATTTTTAGAATGAGTGTTTCACCTGCGGGAGGTTCTCAAAGGCCCTTAAAGTAATTGTAGGGAGGGCATTTTTCACGGCTTTGGGAGCGTTTTTAGCCACACCAGAGGCACCAGACAGGCACAGCGACCAAACCTCTAGGAAAATCCGAAGTCTTGGTCGCTGTGTCTGGTTTTCTTAAGCCCTACCTGCATTGGGCCTCAACAATTTCGTACTAAACCAATTCCATAATTCCGCGGAACAGCACCACTGCGGCGCCAGCACCAGCAAGAATCGTAGCAATACGCTTAGCCATTGGGGTGGAGATCTTGGCATTAACGATCTCGCCCAACCATGCGCCAACGAAGATCATTGCAACGGCACCGATCCAGAGCCATGCTGGTGCGCCACCGAAATCAAGTCCACCAATCAAAATCACCTTGAGCAGGAAGGATACGGTGTTGGCTACCAGTAGAACTGGGTGCAGCGTTGCCACGAAGTCGCGGTAATCCCAACGGCTCAGGCGAGCGTAAACGGTCAGGGATGGTCCGGCGATACCTGCGATGGTCGACATGAAGCCTGCGATGATGCCGAAGAAAATCATCGGCAGTTTCGCTTCTTCTTTGATGCGGAACTGCTCCGTTGGGAAGAGGGAAACACCCAATGCCAGCAGCACCATCACGCCGACGAAAATCAGCAGCCATGGTCCGTTGAGGAAATACACCACTGCGACGGCCGGCAAGGAACCAATAACGAGGGCGCCAGCAAGAATGCGGAAACGTTTCCAATCGGTACGTTTACGCACCGACCAGGCGTTGTTGACTGCGTTGATGATGGACAGACCATTCACCATCGTGACGCCAGCCAAAGGGCCCAGCAAGGTAGTAAGGACTGGGCCGGTGACAAGACCGACACCTAAACCGGTGATTCTTTGAAGGAGAGCACCGATGAGGACTGACGCGAGAAGCACTGTGGCGATGGTTAACACGATCAATCAGAGTAGGCGCGGTACGGCGCTATCGCCTAACTTAGCGTCGGTAATCTACCTCCCCCACGGGCAGTGGCTCGGGGTTTTGCATGACCCATAAGGTGGCTAGTCGGGGCAGTGTGTCGATGTCATCATCATCGGGTCGACCTTTGCGCACTGCTTTTACAGCAGCTGCGAGTTCCTCTAATTCTCTTTCCTCTAAAGAAACGCCTTGTTCACAAATATGGTTGAGGAATTTGGCCATGCGCTTGAAGTCTTTATCCCAATTGATGCCACCGTTGCCGTGGAATTCATTGGATATTCGGCCCGCAATCCGAATGGCTTCGCCTTGGAGGGATTTCGCGTTGCCCATCGCTGGAACGAGGAAATCGTAGCCTTCAATGAATTGTTCTTGCCAGGTTTCGCCAGCTAGCGAAATAGTGCTGGTGCCATCGTGCATGATTGGGGCATTGGCACGCAGTTCTTCAGGGATGTCGAAATGTTCATAAAGCCACAACAGATCTTCCGCGGCTTGATCAACAGAGTCCGGGTTATAAGCGTCCCGAATATTTTCAAATGCTGCGCCTAATCTAATGATTTTTTCTTGGGCCTCAGCAAATTCCTGCTGAGTGAGTTCTGCATCTGCAAGGAGTCGAATTGATGCCGTGCCTTCGGGGAGGAATCCAGTCTCTATCCGTCGAATAAGATTCATTAAAGGCGAGGTGCCATCGTTCGCGCGAGCATAGGGATCAGCGCCGGCGTCGATAAGCTTTTTGAGGTTTTCCGGGAAGAAAGCGGCTGCGTAGGCAACTGATTCGCCGTCATTGTTTACTGCGCAGACATCGGCGCCATGCTCAAGGAAAAAATCAGGGCCGTGATCCCAGTTTCTGGAAAACTGGTGTAGTGCTGTGTTGCCCTGTTCATCACGCACATCAACGTCCAAGCCCTGTTCAAGCAGCCACAGCCGGTATTCATCCGGAAGTGTTTGCATATGCAAAGCTGTGCCACCATTTCGGTCTACGGCATCTAGGGCGTGCTCAGTGAATACTTCCTGGAATGCATCAAAATCGCCTTCCTTGACGATCTTGTGAAAATTCCTGGGAAGCTTTTCCTTTAGCGGTCGAGCCATGACACTCCTGAGACGAAGAATTTAAAAAACAATGTTTCATCAATCCTACGATGTTTGCAGCCCACAAGGCACGACAATATTGCTTATCGACGCCTCCCTCCGCGCCCCAGTTAAAGGTCTAGGCTCTTACAGGTGAGCCTGAGAGATATTTTCGCCGATACAAGACCCTTTAAAGACCCAGCGTTTAAACGCCTCTGGTTTGGCAATATCGCCACCGTCATTGGCGCGCAACTCACCGTGGTTGCCGTGCCAGTGCAGATTTATCAGATGACTGGTTCCTCAGGATATGTGGGGCTCACTGGATTATTTGGACTTATTCCATTGATCATTTTTGGTCTTTATGGCGGGTCCATCGCGGATGCTTTTGATAAACGCATCGTGCTTATCTGCACCACCATCGGCATGTGTGTCACCACTGCCGGATTTTGGGTGCTGACCATGTTAGGTAATGAAAATATTTGGCTGCTTTTAATAAACTTCTCGCTGCAGCAAGCATTCTTTGCGGTCAATCAGCCAACGCGCACGTCAATTTTGCGCAGTATTTTACCCATCGATCAACTGGCTTCAGCAACATCTTTGAACATGCTGCTCATGCAAACCGGTGCAATCGTGGGCCCACTTCTGGCTGGTGCGTTGATTCCGCTGATCGGTTTTGGCTGGCTCTACTTCTTAGACGTTGTGTCCATCATTCCTACCTTGTGGGCGGTGTGGGCGCTGCCGTCGATCAAACCGGCGGGCAATGTAATGAAGGCTGGTTTCGCCAGTGTGGTGGATGGTCTGAAATATTTGGCGCGACAGCCGGTACTCATGATGGTGATGGTGCTGGATCTTATCGCCATGGTCTTCGGTATGCCGCGAGCGCTTTATCCTGAAATCGCAGAAGTAAATTTCGGCGGTGGCGATGCGGGTGCGACCATGTTGGCGTTTATGTACTCCTCCATGGCGTTGGGTGCAGTGCTCGGCGGAGTCTTATCTGGATGGGTGTCCAGGATTAGCCGTCAAGGTGTTGCGGTGTACTGGTGCATCATGGCGTGGGGTGGAGCTGTTGCTTTAGGTGGCGTAGCAATTGTGGTGAGCCCCGGCGAGGTAACCGTGTGGGCGTGGATGTTCATCATGATGATGGTTATTGGCGGCATGGCGGATATGTTCAGCTCTGCAGTGCGTAATGCAATCTTGCAGCAATCTGCGGCTGAGCATGTGCAGGGCAGGATCCAGGGAGTGTGGATCATCGTTGTGGTGGGCGGTCCGCGTTTGGCTGATGTCTTGCACGGTTGGGCAGCTGAACCCTTGGGCGCTGGTTGGACAGTATTATGGGGTGGCATAGCCGTCGTTGTGCTGACTGCAATTTGTATGGTGTCGGTTCCAAAATTTTGGAAATACGAGAAGCCTCGACTTATCGGCGATTAGTGTTCACCCCTGCCCAAAATACAGACAATGCGGTCTAGTTCGCGGTCTACCTATTAGACAGCGCTGTCTATCATTGGCTATTGTTTAGCTATGCCAAATCAGGCCCATTTTTCTGCGTCCTTTGCCCGCCCCTCTACCCCGGCTGCAAAGTGCATGCACCATATTCGCCTCGGTCAGCAACTCATTAGAAATGAGCTGGTCGAGGCCACAGGTCTGTCTCAACCAACTGTCACCCGCGCAGTTACTGCTTTAATGCAGGCAGGTTTAGTCCGTGAACGCCCCGATCTCACCCTTTCCTCCGGTCCTGGTCGCCCTAATATTCCACTAGAGCTTGCTCCAAGTCCATGGATTCATGCAGGTGTAGCAATCGGCACGAAGTCTTCCTATGTCGCACTTTTTGATACCAAGGGTCGTACCCTGCGCGATGCCATGCTGGACATCTCTGCGGCTGATCTTGATCCGGACACTTTTATCGAGCACCTCATTGCAGGAGTCAACCGCCTCACCACCGGACTTGATCTGCCACTGGTGGGCATCGGTGTGGCCACCTCCGGCAAAGTCACCAACGCCGGTGTTGTGACCGCAAGCAACCTGGGCTGGGATGGAGTGGATATCGCAGGCCGCCTGAACTACCAATTCAGCGTTCCGGCAACTGTCGCTTCGGCAATTCCTGCCATCGCTGCTTCAGAGCTGCAAGCGGCTCCCCTGCCACACCCAGATCAGCCAACACCAATCACGTTGACGTTCTACGCCGATGATTCCGTGGGAGCCGCCTACAGCAATGATTTAGGTGTACATGTCTTTGGACCACTCGCCACCACCGGCGGATCTGGCCTGGATACTTTAGGAATGACTGCTGAAGATGCACTGAGCACCCAAGGATTTTTGAGCCGAGTCTCAGATCAGGGAATTTTTGCCGAAAGCTTGGGCGAGCTCGTCACCATCGCTAAAGACAATGAAAAAGCTCGTGCTTTCCTTGACGATCGCGCCACACTGCTCTCACATACCGCGGCAGAAGCTGCGAAATCTATCCGACCTTCAACATTAGTCTTGTCTGGTTCAGCATTCTCAGAAGATCCGCAAGGACGCTCAGTGTTTGCTGCACAGCTGAAGAAAGACTACGACGCAGACATTGAACTCCGGTTAATCCCCACTCACCGGGAAAATGTCCGCGCAGCAGCGCGCGCAGCCGCTCTTGATCGACTACTTAATGAGCCGCTTAATCTCGTACCCTAACCTCATCTAAGGTCAGTGCTTCTGAAATAGAAGCCTGAGCTTTTGATGTTTCTACATAGCGGCCAGCGTGAGGGATAAACGACTGAGACTGGGCGTCGTCAAGCAATCTGCGGACTTTGGCCGGCACCCCGGCCGCTAACGCATTCGCCGGGATCTCTTCGCCTTCTAAAACGACGGCACCTGCGGCTATGAGCGCGCCGGCTCCGATTACGCTGCGGGAGAGCAGCGCAGATTTCATACCAACGAGCGTGCCGTTGCCCACCGTCGCGCCGTGGACGAGCGCCATGTGACCGACCGTGACATCATCGCCAAGCGTGCACGGCGCATTGCCATCGACGTGAATAACGCAATTATCCTGGACATTGGTGCGCGCGCCGATGGTGATTTTATTGACGTCACCGCGCAACACCACACCATAAAAAATAGATGCATCCGGACCGATTTCCACATCGCCAATGATAGTGGCATTGGGCGCGATCCAGGCACTTTCATGAATGCGCGGAGCCTTACCCTTGAACGGCAAAATAAGTGGTTGGGGTGTCATTTCCATCATTTCTGGAGGCTTTCTTTAAGAGCAGCTAAGCCGGTGAAATGGATTGCGTGGAGGCCTTCTTCGCGGGCTGCCTCAATATTGCGCAGGCGATCATCAATAAACGTCACATCTGCAGGATCTGCTCCAAGAGCTTCGAGCGCAATATGGAATGCCTGCGATTCCGGTTTAGCTGCTCCGATATCGCACGATAATGTTACGGCATCAAGCTGATCCAACCACTCAGAATTATGTTCCCTCACAAGCTTGGCCAGGCCCTCTGGAACATTAGATAAAATTCCGATGCGGTGGCCTTCCGACTTTAACGACAACACATAATCCACCATGTCTTGATCGCATTCATAAAGGCCTTTGTAATCAGCTGCAATAACTTCTTGAATATCCAAATATTCCAGCCCTGCCAGCAGCTTTACTTGATTCCAATAATTAAGCTCATGAACTCGGCCAGCATCAAGATCCAAACGCAGCGACTCATAAGCCGCACGCAGCTTATCATTTTTAGACGGCTCCCCCACCGCGCGCGCAACCCGCTCAAATTGCGCAGATCCATGTTCTTTAATAAGGACACCATAAAGATCAAAGAGAAAAATACGAGTCATACTCATAGAAGGCTCCTTTCGCCCGCTGAGGTAACCGCTAGTTTTAGTTCAAGCCTATGTGGATTTCCCATTGCATGTCTTGAGCTTTGTTTAACATTGAAGAATCAAAGACTGTTGAACCTTCAAGATTGCCGGGGTTAAATTCGATGTTCCTCCACCCAGATGCCCAATTTTATATCGATACCTTGCCCACGCTCAGTGCTGCGGAACAGGTAAATTTTGGCAAAGATCCTGCTGCCCCTGGGGTTGTGGCATCTCATTCAGCACTGGATACAGAGATCACTGGGGTTCCAGTGCGGGTCTATACGCCGGTTTCTGTGGCGGTGGAGGCGGCGCTGCCATGTTTGATTTATTTCCACGGCGGTGGCTGGGCTGGCGGCACCCTAGATATGATCGACGCAACTGTGCGCTCATTGGTTACTGGTTTGCCGATCATCGCCATCAGCGTGGACTACCGCCTTGCGCCCGCACACCCTTTTCCAGCAGCTATCGACGATGCGTTTGCGGTGGTCAGCGCTGTGTTGGAAGGGACATCTGGACTAGAAATTGATACTTCACGAGTAGCCATTGGCGGCGATAGTGCTGGCGGAAATCTTGCTGCAGTGACAGCGCAACAGCTGCGAGAGCATGCTGTGGCTTCTGCCATTGTTCCAGCCCTTGCTCACCAGGTGCTTATTTTTCCCGTCACCGATGTTTCCACCACAGATACGCCCAGCTATCTCCAGTTTGGCGCAGACTGTTATCTGACTAAAGAAGCAATGGAACACTACATTGAGCAATACGCAGATGGGCACGACCGTACCGACCCACGACTTTCCCCATTATTAGCTCCAGATCTAAGCGGATTGCCGCCAACTACCATTGTGTATGGCGAATGCGACGTGTTAGCCCATCAAATCCGAGCATATGGCCAAGCACTATTGGAAGCCGGAAATTCCGTCACGGTTACTGAATTCATGGGACAAATCCATGCCTTTATCAACCTGGCGGGAATTAGTTCTGATGCGCGGGCAGCACGACGCTTCATCCGCGCAGAGTTGGAAGCTGCACTTTGTTAAGTTTCTTCTTGAAGTGTTTTAGGACTCGGATTTAGCATTCACCAGGATCTGCTTCCCAAGAAATCCGCACCATCTCTTCCAACACCTGCAAATCGATATCTTCTGGTTTGTTGATATAGAGGCAGGACACACCGACCGAATACTTACCTAGTTGGTTTAGAAGTTCTTTAGATGCCGCAGTATTAGTCAGTCCATAAAGCGAGATCTTTGCTTTCCTCGGACTAAAGCCAACTTTTAAACTTTCCCCTTCTCTACCTGTGGCATAGCGATAATGAACCCGCCCAAAACCAACAATCGACGGTCCCCATAGATAAGCATCCTCGCCAGTGACTCTTGCGAAAAGATCTAATAACAACTGACCATGAGTGATTCTTCGAGGGCTTTCCAAGTTCTGGATGAAACTTTCGGGAGATACCTCAGATTGCCCAGCAACATTCTGCGGTTGAGGTTCCAGTGTTGTCCACGTTGCGGTGCGCTGTTCCGCCTCAGGGATCTCACCACCAAAACTCATGCCTGCTTCCACCAATGCTGCTTGCACACGCTCCAATGTTCTTTTGCCAATTCCAGGCACACTGGCCACCTCCGCATAATTAATGCCAGCAAGTGATTCCAGATCTTTAAACCCCGCGTTGCTCAAAGCTTTTCGCGCAGAGATGCTAACTCCCGGAATGGATTCAAAAGAAGTGCTCATGCCACTGATCTTAAAGCGCTAAGCAGTTCCATGTGCGGGGAACTTTTCCATTGGGATTTAAAGCTGATCACCATAGAATCGGCACTATGTCCACCATCGATTTTCTCCAAGCAGCCGACATCGTTGCCCCACAGCTTCTAGGGTGCACGATCACACATAATGGTGTCGGTATTCGCATTACAGAAGTGGAAGCATATTTGGACTCCACCGATGAAGCAGCCCATACCTACCGTGGGAAAACTCCTAGAAATGCTGCCATGTTTGGTCGCGGTGGACACATGTATGTCTATATTTCTTATGGAATCCACCGCGCAGGAAATATTGTGTGTGGAGAAGAAGGAACAGGTCAAGGAGTTTTATTAAGGGCTGGCGAGGTCATTTCAGGGATGTCCACCGCCCAAGAACGACGTGGCGCTGACGTTCCCTTCGCACGCCTTGCGCAAGGTCCGGGAAACTTTGGACAAGCTCTCGGTCTAGAAATCAGTAATAACCATGCTTCAGTTTTTGGCCCTTCATTTTTCCTCACGGATCGCGATACTGAGCCCAAATGGGTTTGTGGCCCTCGCATCGGCATTAGCAAAAATAAAGAAGCACCTTTAAGGTTCTGGATTCCGAATGATCCAACCGTAAGTGGGCGTCGAGGATATCCGAAGGGCTAGTTCTATGGTTTTCTTAGTAGGGCATACTCCTAGAAACGTTTTCGCCTGGATGAATACGATCATCATCATCCACTGGCCCATCCGAGATGGCATAAACCATCCACCACTCAGACACACAATCCGCCCGCCAACTATAACGCCAACTTGCGCAATTTCTTAGAGAATTCTCGTCTGAAAAGGCATCCCCAGCTGTGCTGTTAGGAATTATTTGATGTCTGCCAGACCCTCCAATTCCTCTTCAACTGGAAGAGTGACGGTGCTTCCGTCAGCCCGCTTAACAGTGAGCTCGAGGCTGCCCCCGAGAGCCGCAACATACTTCTGAATAGTAGACACTCGGGCTGAGCTCAGGTGACCGTGCTCCATCTGGGAAATCCGGTTCTGTCCTACCCCAATCTTTTTCGCCAAAGACTCTTGAGTGAGGCCAGATTCCTCGCGGAGGGTGCGGAGGCGATAGGCCTTGGCGTCGGCGTACATTCCGGCCTTGATCCGATCGATGTTTTCGCGATTACCGGGGCGACGTCGATGAAGGTCATGGGGTGAGGTCATGGAGTTCTCCTTAAAGGCTACGAGGAATCGGTTATCTGTTGTGATCAGCGGGTGGGTCAGGGTTTCTGTACAAAGGTAGCTATTAGTCACCTTTCTTGAGTTGCATAAGGTGGTGGTCAAATCGTTCATCCGCTAGGGGAATGTTCTTGCTGTACCACTTATTCCATTGACCGGTCTTGTCTCCAGCAACCAAGAAAATTGCTTGTCGGTGAGGATCGAAAGCGAATAAGATCCTGATGTTCTTAGCGAGTGATTTTTCGCGAGGCCGCAGCTCTTTCATGTTCTTGTGTCTGGATTGCGAGATGGTATCAACAAATGGACGTCCACAGGTTAGCCCCCTGCTCAGCCAGGTACTCAATAGCGGCAAGCACGGCGTCATAAACTTCGTCACTGAGCGAGTCAAGCCAATCATCAATGAAGTCGGTTCGAATTTCCCAGCTTGCCATGGCACTAGATTATCTAGCCAGAGATGATATCAGTAATAACTGATATAGCTTTAAGGTAAGCACTAATAATCAATTTAGAAAAGACCCTCGGAATGGAAAAGATATTGTCCCTCAAGAAGGGATCCAACCCCTGGAAAGTAGACGGATTCAATTAAGAGGTTGCTTTAATTCGAACCTGGCGTTATATCCTGCACTCATTACTTCCTTAGAAAACCTGGCTAGAAATTAAAACCCACTCATGAAGTACAGAACTCTCCAACAGGAATTCCACGCCACCTCATCCTCAAGCAAAACCCGCACGGAAGAGCTTTATCAGCAACGGCTCAACTCAGAAGATGCGGTTCACTACCCTTTCGCACTTCACAATGATCCTCTGTTTTATATCCTTACGCCAGAGATCCGGGAGCTCACTACAGAACTCAATACTCGCAATACTGAATTTCTGAACAGATGGAACAACCTTCCACATAAAACGGCTGAAAAAATCCTGCAGAAACTTGTCATTAACGAGGTCATCGCAACAAATGAAATCGAAGGAATTACAATTTCCGACGATGAAATTTCTGCAGCCCTGCACAACCCTCATGCTCGGTTTTCTGAAATGTTCCGCTGCTATCTCGAGCTTTCCCACAGTACAGCCGAACTGCCTGCCACTCCCTCTGATCTCCGCGAACTCTTTGACACCCTCATGGTCGGCCAACTAAATCCTGACCAAGAACTAGATGGTGAGTTTTTCCGAAAAGAGCCTGTCCGAATTGTCGATGGTAATCACAAAACTGTTCATTCCGGTTTTTACCCTGAATCTAAAATCATCGATGGCATTCAGAAAACCCTCGATCTCTTCTCCGAAGAAGATCTTGCAACCATCATGATCTCGCATTTCATGTTTGAAACGGTTCATCCTTTTTATGATGGCAATGGCAGAGTTGGGAGGTATCTCTTAAGCGTGCAGCTTGGCAAAGTCTTGTCCCCCGCTGTCGCACTCATACTTTCCGCTGAAATTAATCGCAATGTGGGCAAGTATTACAAAGCCTTTCAAACTGTTGAACACCCGCTCAATCGAAGCGATAGCACTCCTTTTGTTATTGCCATGTTGGAAATTCTGCGCGCAGGCCAGCAAGAGTTATCGCACTTAATCGAGAAACATCGCTAAACGGTGAATCAAATCCGAATTTATTTATTCTGAGCTGCTCAGCACATCTATACTCATGCCCATGTCAGGCATTGATGCACAGAAAATTCGCACCCGTCATTTCCATGAGGCTAAAGCTAATGGGCAGAAAATTTCGGTTCTTACCAGCTATGATGCGCTGTCGGCGCGCATTTTTGATGAGGCCGGAATCGATATGCTCCTTGTTGGTGATTCCGCTGCCAATGTTGTCTTAGGCCGCGATACCACCTTGTCAATCACCCTGGATGAGATGATCGTGCTGGCCAAGGCGGTCACTATTTCTACGAAGCGTGCGCTTGTGGTGGTGGATTTGCCGTTTGGTACTTATGAGGTGAGTCCGCAGCAAGCGGTGGAGTCTGCGATTCGTGTCATGCGTGAGACGGGTGCTGCCGCGGTGAAAATTGAGGGTGGCGTGGAGATGGCCGGTACGATTCGTCGCATTGTTGATGCTGGTATCCCGGTTGTTGGCCACATTGGCTATACTCCGCAGTCTGAGCATTCACTTGGTGGTCATGTGATTCAGGGCCGTGGCGCGAGTTCCGGAAAGCTCATCGCGGATGCCCGCGCGGTGCAGCAGGCAGGCGCTTTTGCGGTTGTGTTGGAGATGGTTCCAGCTGATGCGGCGCGTGAAGTTACACAGGATTTGAGCATTATAACTATCGGAATCGGTGCCGGAGATGGCACCGATGGACAGGTTTTGGTGTGGCAAGATGCCTTCGGGCTTAATCGCGGTAAGAAGCCACGGTTCGTCCGCGAGTACGCCACCTTGGGCGATTCCTTGCATGCCGCCGCGCAGGCATATATCGCCGATATCCATGCAGGCACCTTCCCAGGCGAAGCGGAGTCCTTTTAATGCAGGTAGCAACCACCAAGCAGGCGCTTATCGACGCCCTCCTCCACACCAACTCCATCGGGCTGGTCCCCACAATGGGTGCACTGCACAGCGGCCATGCCTCTTTGGTTCACGCTGCCCGCGCGGAAAACGACATTGTTGTAGCTAGTATTTTTGTTAACCCGCTGCAATTTGAAGCGCTGGGCGATTGCGATGATTACCGCAATTATCCCCGCCAACTCGATGCTGATCTTACCCTTTTGAAAGATGCTGGCGTGGATATTGTCTTCGCGCCAAGTGTGGAAGAAATGTATCCCGGTGGATTGCCTTTAGTATGGGCACGAACTGGATCAATTGGCTCAAAATTAGAAGGAGCCAGCAGGCCTGGTCACTTTGATGGTGTGGCAACCGTGGTGACAAAACTGTTCAATTTGGTGCGCCCTGATCGTGCCTATTTTGGGCAAAAAGATGCGCAACAAGTAGCGGTTATCCGGCGCTTGGTTGCAGATCTTGATATCCCCGTAGAGATCCGTCCAGTACCAATTATTCGCGGTGCCGATGGGTTGGCTGAATCTAGCCGAAACCAGCGTTTGTCGGATGAGCAGCGAGCTCAAGCTCTGGTGTTGCCTCGTGTGTTGGTGGAGTTGCAGCGTCGACAAGCAGCAGGTGAAGCACTGGATATCGATGGTGCCCGCACCACTTTGGCCAGCACCGATGGCGTGGTTTTGGATCACCTAGAAATTGTCGATCCCGCAACCTTAGAGCCTTTAGAAATTAACGGCGCCCTGACCCAGCCAGCGTTGGTGGTGGCTGCGATCTTCGTAGGACCAGTCCGGCTGATCGACAATATCGAGCTCTAGGAATTTGTAGCAAACCACCCCTCGGTGGCTTCACGCAACGTTGCATAACGCGCACCCAATTCAGTATTTTTGGGTGCGCTTTGTGCTTGCGCGCCTGGAACCAACCACTGTGGTGGAGTTGCCTCACCAGACAATGCCCACGCCGCCTGCCGAGCAGCACCCAAAGCAACATATTCTGCAGGTTCCGGAACCATAATCTCGTGTCCGAAGATTTCAGGTGCGATTTCACGAACCGCTTTCGAACGTCCACCGCCGCCAATGAGCTGGATCCTTTTCACCGGAACACCCGTCGCCTGCACCAAAGCATCAACTGCATCTCCCAGCGACCACAACAGCCCTTCAACAGTGGCCCGGGCAAAGTCTTCCCTGCTCGTCGCACTAGTCAACCCAGCCAACACACCCCGAGCTTCCGGGCGATTCGGGGTGCGTTCGCCATCTAGATACGGCTGCAGAATCACGCCACCTGAACCTGGTTGCGCAGCCAACGCCAGAGCATCAAATTCATCCCACTCCACGCCGAGAATACGTCGACCAAATTCCAATACCGGTGCACCATTAAGCGTGCAGGCCAAAGGGAAATACGCACCGGTAGCATCGGCAAATCCACTCACCAGACCAGAAGGATCATGGACACTATGCGCAACAGTCATACCAGCCACCCCAGAGGTACCGATTGATACGCTAACATCGCCTTCTTGCAGGTCCAAGCCCAAAGCAGCAGCCGCATTATCGCCAGTTCCCGCAGCAACTTTCACACCATGCGCGGTGGTTCCTGCAAGAGCATGAGGAGCCAAGATCTCCGGGAGTACGATCTCATGGCCTAACGCCAAAGTGGCCAAATCAGGACGCCACGCACGATCACGAGTGCTGTAATACCCAGTTCCGGAAGCATCACCATGATCTGTAACCTTGCGCCCACGACCCAATAAATGCCAGGTGAGGAAATCATGTGGCAACATCACCGATGCCGTGCGCGCTGCATTATCTGGCTCATGATCACGCATCCAGCGCATTTTAGTAGCCGTCAAAGATGCCACATACGCACTGCCAGTAGCCTCAACTGCAGCGTGTTCCCCACCGATTTCTGCGTTGAGATCCCGCGCAGCTTGGGCAGAACGAGTGTCATTCCACAACAACGCTGGGCGCACAATTTCATCATTGCTATCCAAAGCCACCATGCCATGTTGCTGACCAGCAATCGAGACAGCGTCAGCGCGTTCCAACAAACCTGCAGTGGCTTTTTCCAAGGCATCAATCCACGCCTGCGGATCTACCTCTGTGCCACTTGGGTGGCTCGCGCGGCCCTCGTCGATGACTTGGCCGCTGGCGGCGTCGACAAGCACAGCCTTGCAAGATTGGGTGGAACTATCGATTCCAAGAACCAGAGCCATCTTAAGAATCCTCTCCCGTAGGGGTATCCATAATTTCTTCACCATTGTGGTCAATCACATGAATTTGCGCGCGGGAATTACGCAACAAATCCCGCTGCTCACGGCTGCACTGCTGATCAACGATGATGTGATCGAACTCGTCCACAGACGCAACCTTAAACACACCCGCAGACCCAAACTTACTGGAATCCACCACCAGCACACGCACACTACCGATCCCGATCAAAGCACGCTTAGTATCCGCGGCTTCCATATCCGGATGGAACAACGAAGGAATATGCCCCGTTGCACGCACCGCCGTTGTAGACACAAAAGAAATATCCGCAGACAACTCAGCTAACTGCGCTGACGTGGACTTACCCAAAAAAGAATCCGTCTCTGGGAAATACAATCCAGCACACGCAATCAAACGAATATCGCTCATCCCGGTGCGGGTGCGATGATCTGCCATCGTCTTCAAAGAATGCGTAATCAACGCAGATGGGGAACACTGCGGAAGCTTTTCCACCAAAGATTCCAAGGTGGTGGAATCATCGATCGCCACCACAGCACCTTCCGGAATCAGCCGTGCAGCCGCAGCACACAATGCTTCCTTGGTGGTGCGGTGCAAATGCCGGCGCTGCCCCACCGCGAGTTCGCTCATCGACGGCGACACCGAGCGTGCCCCTCCGCGGATACGCTCCACCAAATTGTCCGCAGCTAATGCCTCTAGATCACGGTGGATCGTCATTGCGCTGACTTCGAATAGTTCTGCCAAAGCCTCAACACGGGCAGATCCGTGGCGAGTTATATAAGAAACAATGCGTTCATGACGCTTTTCTTGTGAGGTGGCGGGGATTACGTGGGCCATGTGAAAAAACTACCACGCCGATGTTGTTAGAACCAGCATTTTCTAACATTTTTGTGTTAGGTCTTGCTTTTTTATAACATTATGGCGTTAGATTGTTGTTAGTTTCACGTGATGCAGACCACTGAGAGGTCATGGAATGTGAGAATCTCGCGGTTTTTGCACTGGATTCAACAAAATTTTCAGGCCTTATCGTCAAACTCAACACTTCTAACAAAGGTGAACACATGTCAGTACAAAACAACGGGCTGCTGGAACGCCTCGGCATTCCCAGACCATTGATTTTCGGATTCATCGGCCTCACCATTTTCATGATCGGCGATGGCGTAGAAACCAATATCCTCGAACCTTTTCTCAGTTCTGAGCACGGTTTCAGCGTCTCGCTCGCAGGTACTCTGGTTACTGTTTATGGCGTAGCCGTTGCCATCGCAGCATTCTTCGCAGCAGCACTGTCCGACCTGTGGGGTCCACGAAAAGTAATGATCCTCGGCGCCGCCATCTGGATTATTTTTGAACTTATTTTCCTCACCGTAGCGCTCACCACAGAACACACGTGGTTAATTTTCCTCACCTATGGCCTACGTGGATTTGGTTATCCATTCTTTGCATACGGCTTCCTCGTCTGGATCACCGCCACAGCCTCCCCGAAACAATTGGGCACTGGCGTGGGCTGGTTCTACGTAGCATTTTCCGCAGGTCTGCCCACCTTGGGCGCCTTGGTTGCGACCATTTCCATGCAGTATGTGAACTTAAGCTTCTATGAAACCCTCTGGGTATCACTTGCCCTGGTCATCATCGGATCCTTCATCGCACTGCTCGGTGTCAAAGAACGTCGCGGACGCCACCCACTGGTGGCTAATTCCACTGACGTCAAACAAACACTGGGCCAAGGTTTCAAACTACTGCGCAATGATCGCCGTGCACGATTTGTCACCTATATCCGCACCATCAACTCCATCCCCACCTACGCGATGGCCGTATTCTTCCCATCATTTTTCACCGATGATCTGAAATGGCAACTGAGCTGGTTCCTCATCCTCACCACCGTGATCTACGCCGTGAACCTCCCCTTCAACCCTTTCTTCGGCAGCTTCGGCGACCGCCACGGCTGGGCACGCACCGTGTTCTGGGGCGGATCCATCGGCGGCGCTATTACCCTTGGCCTGGTCTACTTCATTCCACTACTCGGCGTACAAGCTGGTATTTCTGACAGCATCCTCTTCGGCATCACCATCGGAGTAGGCGCACTCTTTGGTGTCACACTTGCAGGATTCGTCCCACTATCTGCAATCGCGATCTCCCTTGATCCAAAACACCCAGGTGCAGCAATGGCCACTTACAACTTAGGCGTTGGTGGCGCCGTTGCCGTCGGACCACTGCTCGTAGCAGTGTTCCACCCACTAATCGGCCCAACCGGACTCATCCTGGTCATGATAGCCCTGTACTTGCTCTCTGGATGGATGACGCTCCAACTACGCGGCACCCAACCCGGATTCGACGGTGTGCCCGCACTTGCAGAAGACGCACAAATCGAAGATCTCGCACAGGTAAATACAGATTCTACTGAGGTAGCGGCTGATTCCACTGCGGATATTTCTACAGATATTTCTGCGGATTTTTCCGCCCGCTCCTAATAATTTTTTAAGACGCCCGACCACTAAAAGGACGCTTTTTATGAATGCTCCACTCCAGCTCAACACTGCTAATCTGCGCAATATCGCCTCAGCTTCTGAAGTTAAAATCCCTCGATACAGTCGCGCTGATGTCACTCCAGGCATTGTCCACTTCGGCGTTGGTGGTTTCCACCGCGCACACCAAGCCATGTATCTAGATGCCTTGATGAACGAAGGAAAAGCTCTTGATTGGGGCATCATCGGCATGGGTGTTATGCCTTCCGATGTCCGGATGCGCGATGCGCTGGCCAGTCAGGATCACCTCTACACGCTGAGCACCAAAGCGCCAGATGGAACGCTTGATCAAAAAATCATTGGCTCCATCATCGACTATGTTTTCGCCCCAGATGATCCCACCCATGCAGTGGATATCCTGGCGCAAGATGCCATCAAAATTGTGTCCCTCACTGTCACTGAAGGCGGTTACAATATTGATCCCGCCACAGAAGATTTCGATCACGCCAATCCACGCATAGAAGCAGACCGCACCGCACTGCAGTCTGGCAATATCTCCTCCCTCCAGACATTCTTTGGATTAATCGCTGCTGCTTTAATGGCCCGAAAAGCAGCAGATGCTGCACCTTTTACCATCATGAGCTGCGATAATATCCAAGGCAATGGCGATCTAGCGAAGAGATTCTTCCTTGCTTTTGCGCATTCAGTGTCTGCAGAGCTCGGCAACTGGGTAGAAAACAATGTAGCGTTCCCCAACTCCATGGTTGACCGCATCACGCCAGAAACCACCGATGCAGACCGAAACGATATTAAAGAAATCGGCTATGTGGATGCCTGGCCTGTTGTCTCAGAAGACTTCACACAATGGGTGCTAGAAGATTCCTTCACGCAAGGACGACCAGCATTTGAAGAAGTTGGCGTGCAGGTGGTCTCTGATGTGGAGCCCTACGAGCTGATGAAACTTCGTCTTCTCAATGCTTCCCACCAGGGATTGTGCTATTTCGGGCATTTGGCTGGACACCACATGGTGCACGATGTCATGGCGGATTCCCGCTTCCAAGATTTCCTCCTTGCCTATATGGAACGCGAAGCTACTCCAACGCTCAAACCACTTCCGGGTGTTGATGTAGATGCTTACCGTCACCAGCTCATCGCACGTTTCGGCAATGCGGCAGTCAAAGATACTGTGCCTCGTTTATGTGCTGAATCTTCTGATCGCATCCCAAAGTGGTTGCTTCCAGTTGTGCGTGAAAACCTCACTGCAGGTCGAGATGTCACACTATCTGCTGCGATCGTGGCATCCTGGGCACGGTATGCCGAAGGCACTGACGAACAAGGAAATCCCATCAAGGTTGTCGATCGACTCAGCGAAAGAATTCAAGAAAACGCTGCCACCAACCGCACTGATATTTTGTCATTCATACGTGACCGTGGCATCTTCGGAGACCTTATTGATGCGGCACCTTTCACCAAGGCGTATGCGGATACTCTCACCTCACTACATGAGCAGGGTGCCGAAGCAACCCTCGATTCCCTGCTTTCACAGGTGACTGTCTAAAACTCTTTCCAGCTAGGGTTGAGGACATGTCAGCTCCGCATCGCCTCATCATTTTGAGACACTCCAAATCTTCCTGGTCCACTGGATTGCCTGATCACAAGCGCCCACTGAATAAACGTGGACTCCGCGATGGTGTGGTAGCCGGCCAATGGTTGGCTGCCAATATTGGAGAAGTCGACCATGTGCTGTGTTCAGATGCCACCCGCACCCAACTGACATGGGAACAAGTTCAATTAGGTGGAGCCACCACTAAGGGTGCAAGTTTTCACAACGATATCTATGAAAATGAAGTTTCTGAATTTGAGCACCTCATCACCGCTCTTCCCGAAGCGGTGGGCACAGCCTTATTAATAGGACACTGGCCAGGTGTGGAGGAACTAGCTCATCATTTTGGTATTCGCGATACTCACCCAGGCTGGGAAAACATGGAAGAAAAGTTTCCCACCAGCGCCATTGCAGTATTGGAATTTACTACGCCATGGTCCGCGCTGGCAGAAAACTCCGCCACCCTGAAAGATTTTATTATTCCTCGGGGTTAAGCAGTTCCTTTGATATGCACAAGCTGAATCAGGTTGCCCACGGTGTCATCCAAAATTGCAATCACTGAAGGGCCAACATCGGTTGGCTCCAACGTAAACTTCACACCTGCAGCTGTGAGTCGATCGTATTCTTCCTGCACATCATCAACATAAAACTGCGTTGCTGGAATCCCATCCTTTTTGATTCCCGCTTGGTAGCTCGTTGCAGCTGGATGTTGGTTTGGTTCCAACAAAAGCTGCACTCCATCTGGATTGTCAGGATCCACCACAGTCAGCCAACGGTACTCCCCGGCCTCCACATCGTTTTTCAATGTGAAGCCGAGCTTCGTGGTGTAAAAATCCAATGCTTTGGCTTGGTCATCAACAAATACGCTAGTGATTTCAATTCTCATGGCTGCCAGGATAGTTCCGCGGGCGTGATCGTGCAGAGACGCAGGGTGAGGTTTCAGGATGCGGTTTTATCGTCGCCAGGTGGTTGGATCGCCTGCAGTATGCTCTGGATCCAATCCCCACGCCTGTGCAATAAGTTCCATAGAATGGTTACTGCTCTGCGTGGTGGGTCCCTTCACCAAAAGCATCAGCTCATCTGCATGGGCTTTTTCAGCAAAACTCTGCAAATAATCAGCGACCTGCTCACCAGTACCCACACCGTAATAATCAAGCATCGATGCATACTGCGCACCGGCAGCAGATGACAATAGCTGTTCCACCTCGCCATCACTTGTCACACGTCCATTGAAGTGCATAGCAGTGACATGTTGGCGCACCATCTGCTCATGAATCCGATGTGCCTCCTCCTCTGTATCCGCAGCAGTCACATTAAGAGCTGCAATGACATAAGGCTCAGACATCACTTCAGAAGGCTCAAAGTTATCCCGGTACACCTTTACTGCTTGTTCCAGCATCGGAGGAAATAAATGTGAGGCAAATGAATACGGCAACCCCAACTTCGCGGAAAGCTGTGCACCATAAAGTGAAGAACCAAGCACATAAAGCGGGACTTGAGTGCCTCGACCAGGAATAGCCTGAACATCTGGCACTAAAGACTCCCCCTTGAGGTAGTGCATAAGTTCAATAATGTCTGAGGGAAAATTCTCCGCTGCATTCATTGGTCGCCGCAAGGCCCGAGCCAAAGTCGTGCGATCAGTACCCGGAGCACGACCAAGCCCCAGATCAATACGGCCGGGATACATCTCTTCTAATGTGCCGAACTGTTCAGCAACAATATACGGAGAATGGTTCGGCAACATCACGCCACCTGCACCAAGCCGAATCTTCGATGTTTGAGCCGCAACGTGAGCAATAACGAGCGCTGGAACTGCAGAAGCAATAGATGTCGAGTTGTGATGCTCGGAGTACCACACCCGAGAAAAGCCCAGCTGCTCAGCTTTTTGTGCCATAGCAACAGAACGACGAAACGCATCAGCAGGGCGCTCACCATCAAAAAATGCAGAGAAATCAACAATAGACAAAGGAATACGCGATGACACTACGACCCTGTTCTTTCCAGATAGACATTGAAAATGAGATAAAATAGCCAGCACCAATCTCACCGGTGAGGCCAGGCTCGGGCTGGGAAATGCTGCAACGGATGTGCGCTAGCCCTTCAACTGAGTTGGTCAGTGGTGTTTCAAAAATGCACTGTCTCCTAGTCTCGTTGAGGTTCATCGACTAACGTGAGTGGCACTTATGACTACCTTCGATGAAAAAGAGACAAGTACGACGATCGCGGTTCATGCTTTTAACACAATCCAGATGTTTCACCTCTCCGTTCCCTTAATAGTGTTCTCCGAGGTGGAACATGTCGGGGCAACGCAAGACTGGACTACCCAGGTGTGGTCTCTAGATGGGCAGCCGGTACGCACCGCCGAAGGCGTGACCCTAAGTGATATTTATGGCCCAGAGATTCTTGATGATGCCGACATTCTCATCTTCCCCGCATGGCCAGCCAATCTTCCTGCTGTGGATCCAGAACTCACACGCATCATCGAACGCGCACACGCACGCGGGGCTGTGATTATCGGTTTGTGTCTGGGAGCATTTCCAGTGGCAGCCAGCGGTATTGTTGATAATCGGTCGATAGTTACCCACTGGGCAGCAGCTGATCAATTAGCCCAGGACTACCCGCAGGTGCAGGTCCAACCCCACGCTTTATACATCGACCATGGTGATGTACTGACGTCCGCAGGAACCGCCTCAGGGCTGGATGCGTGTTTGCATCTCGTGCGAGAGCGTCTGGGATCGCGCACAGCAACCACAGTGGCTCGCCAGCTTGTCATCGCACCCCACAGAGAAGGTGATCAAGCGCAATATATTGCACGGCCTTTGCGCAGCGAACCAGTCCCAGGACCGGTGAACGCAGTGATCGACTCACTGCTAGAACACCTCGATCGCCCCACGACAGTGGAGATGATGGCGCAGCAAGCCCATATGAGCCAACGTAACTTCACCAGGGTATTCACCGAAATCACCGGCACTACGCCAGGTAAATGGCTGACCCAGAACCGATTAAATCACGCGAGAACCTTGTTGGAAAGCACTCAGGATTCAATTACAGATATCGCTCGTGCGTGTGGGTTCGCCAGTCCCGTCACGTTCCGCCAAAATTTCGTGGCTGCTTTTTCTACAACACCAAGTTCCTACAGGCAGCGCTTCCATGAGCAGTAGGAAACCCATACCGAAAAATAAAACCTCTCACCGTGTTTGTGTAACACGGTGAGAGGTTTCTTCTGAATGGAGGACAATGGGCTCATTGCTCATCCAATACGCTAGCAAGAATCGCGACACCAACCAGAAGCTATAGCTGCTCAATCCCTTGAGCGTTATTTGACATAATTGCATGTATATCGCGGAGATGAAACCCCACATAACAAAGGTTATAAACCTGTTACGACTTTGCAATGAAACCGTGTTAATCGATGAAAACAAAGACGATTCCGGCAGCCCCAAATGCCAAAAGAGTCAATGTTAAAGAAACAACCCCAACAACATTAGGTGAGATTTTATTAGAAGCAAGTCCAGCGGCTTGGTGCTCATAACGAACACGTTGAGTAAACAGGATGAAAATAGCCATGCCGCTCAAGATCACCACTGGTAGCAGGGCAAAAATCCCATAGTAATTTGTCCACCTCAGCAAAATTGCCGAGCACACCGCCAAAGACACCGTCGTCCGATTCCAGGCCAGCACTGTGCGCTCGGGCTGTAAACCTGGATCTTCATGAATACGCATGGTTATTGGATGACAATCAGCACCATGACAGCTGCTGAAGCCACCAATGCTGCGATGGAAAGAAACGGAATAATCGCAGGCACTGGCAGTGGCTTTTGCTCACGCATGGCGCGTTCCACATTCATCCAGCGCACAGCAGCTCCGGCGGCAATAATCATTCCAACCGCGATGATAAATACCGCAATTGTGGTGCGGACGGTATCGGATAAGCCACTGATCTGAAATGCCTCAAAAGCGATGCCGCCAGCCAAAAAAGCCAGTGACGTGCGGGTCCAAGCGAGGAATGTTCGCTCATTGGCCAAGGTGAAACGTGGATCTGGTTCCTCACCATCGGGGAATACCCGGCGCGCAAACCAACCTCGTTTGTTCACAAGAATCTCCCTATCCTGAAATAGCCCCTCAAACAGTTCTCCAGGATAGTCCGCACGTCATGAGATTGTTAGGACAGGTAGTCTTCTGCTTTGAGAACGCCCCCGGAGGCAGTGAACTCGAGGGTGGCGTCGATAAGCATTTTCGGATCTGCAAGCGCGTCGGCGGCGACCTGGGCGAGCCCGATGGCGGCGTCGACAGCTGCATCGACGGCTTCTTCGGTCCGTGCGTAGGCGGCAAATTCTCTGGTGTGGAGCGCGACGTTTTCCGGCGAGATTTTCACCATCGGGTGGATGCCGGGCACCAGGTGCGAGACATTGCCGAAATCGGTTGACGCGGCCAGTGTGTCCGGCAAAACGCCTTCCGCCAACGCCGTTCTACCACGTAGATTCTGCGTTTTTGCCCAGCGCTGCGCCAGCGTGTGGTTGTTGCGCACCGGCAAGCTCGCCGGGTGCACATCCCACTGCTTTTCGACGCCCACCCCCGCCATCAGGGCCGCCCCATCGAGTACATCATCGACGCGCGCAGACAGCTCTTTTAGCGCCTCGGGCAGCAAAGACCGCACATATAACGACATGGTGGCAGTATCAGGAATGATGCTTGGCCGGTTGCCGCCCTCCGTAATAATCGCGTGGAGACGATCACTCGGCGGCATCTGCTGACGCAAAACGCCACACCCCTGATAGGCCAAACTCGCAGCATCTAATGCATTTTTACCCATGAACGGCTGTGAAGAGGCATGCGCCGAAACGCCATGGAAGGTTGCCGTCATGGTGCGCCTGCCTACCCAAACATGTTCCGCCAAATCAAAACCAAAAGGATGCATCATGATGGACGCATCAACGCCATCAAAAGCACCCTGCCGAATCATGTATTCCTTGCCGGAATGCCCCTCTTCGGCAGGAGTTCCCAGCAGCACAATTCGGCCTTCAAAATCAAGGTGATCCACGCCTTTCACTGCAGCCATCTTGATGGTGTTGGCCACTGCCAAAAATGCGCCCACTCCAGCAGCAGCAATAATATTGTGCCCACATGCATGCCCAATGTCTGGAAGTGCATCATATTCTGCCAAAATAGCGATGCTTGGATGCTGCTCCGGATCAAAACCAGGCGTTTCAAAACTGGTTTCCAGGGCGGTTGCTACGCCATAAACGCCCTGTTGCACGTCAAACCCATGGGTTTGAAGAAGTTGTGTAATTTCCGCGCAGGCGAAAACTTCCTCGAAAGCCTCTTCCGGGTGCTCATGCAAGGTGAAAGCCAGTGAGCGCAGTTCATCTCGCAGGGATTCCCCTGTTTCCTGGATCAGTCTCCAAATCACCTGCTGCCCCGGGTAATCAGGACTCGCATTTTCCGTGCTGGCATGAGCTTCCGCCTCAGCTTTTCGATGCGCAATACCTTGTTCCATATAGTCCAAATAGACAGTAGATGGAGTTTGCGGAAGAAAATTATTATCAGTACTCATGAAAACTTATCCTTCGAGGAAGATTGCAGAGCCAGGTCCAAGCGGCAAATCGGCATAGAACCAAATTGCCAACAATGTAGCCCAGGCTAGCCAGAACGGGATCACAAATGGGATAAGCCGCGACATCAACGTACCCAAACCAGCATTCGGCTCATACCTACGCAGCAATCCCAAGATCACAATCATGTACGGATTCAGCGGAGTAATCACCTGCGTTGCAGAATCACCCACACGGAACGCCGCCTGAATAAACGATGGCTCATACCCAAGAAGCGCAAACATTGGAACAAACACCGCAGCCATCAACGTCCACATCGCAGAACCAGAAATGATCAGCAGATTAAGACATGACGCCAACATGATGAACGCAATAATCGCAGGGAAACCAGTCAGTCCAATAGCTTCCAAACTAGCTGCGCCCTGAACCGCAGTCCACGTACCGATACCTGTCCAATTAAACAAAGCCACAAACTGACCCAAAATGAACGCGAGCACCAAGAAACCGATCATGTCCTTGATGGATTCGCCCATCATGTTCACGACATCATCCATCTTCTTGATCGTGCCCACCACCATGCCATAGGCCAAGCCCATCACCATGAAAAACAGGAAGACAATAAACACCACAGAGCTCAATAGCGGTGAAGTTGGCAGGAACCCACCCTCTTCATTACGCCACGGAGATCCCGGAATAAGCACCACCACGAGCACAATTGCTGCTGTTGCCAACGTGGTCCACATCGACATTGTCAGCGCACGATTTTCCTGAGCAGTCAGGGTTGCAGAGATTTCCTCTTCTTCGTGTGCAGAAGCGTTCTGGTCTGCTTGACTTTTCTGGGTGGAATTTGCTGAGCTCAACGCGTATTCCGTAGCAATATTTTGACGCCACATGCGCGGTTCCAGCACCTTATCAATAAGGAAACCACACAACAGACCCAACACAATTGACGAGGCAATATTGAAATAATAATTAGAGACAGGATTGACTTCCGTGGTGGTAATACCTGGCAATGTTTCCATCACCGCATTGGTAATGCCCGCAAAAAGTGCATCCAAACTAGTTGGCACAAGAGCTGTGGAATAACCCGCGCCCACTGCTGCAAAAGAACCTAAAAGACCCGCGACAGGATGCCTACCAGCAGCTTTAAACACCATGGCGGCAAGAGGCGGAACCACCACAAAAGCAGCATCCGCCATGATCGATGCAGTTACACCAATCACACCGACCGCATAAGGCAGCACAATCTTCTTCGCCGAACCGAAAAGCTTACGGATCAGCGCCGCCAACATACCGGAACGCTCAGCTACACCTACCGCCAACAAAATCGGCAGCACGGTAAGTAAAGGTGGGAACCCAATGTAGTTAGCGCCAAGATTTGTAGTGAACCAGGTCAGGCCTTCACCGGTGAAAAGTCCTTTAACAAAAAGCTTCTCATCAGAGCCTGGAACAATCACGGAGACATTCATCCACGCCATAATCGACGAAGCCAATGCCGTTAAAAGGAAAAGGATCAAGAAAAGCGTAAATGGTGTGGGCAACTTGTTTCCAAGCCTCTCCACACCATTGAGAAATTTATCGCCCCATTTACCGACCGCACTGGTCGGCGCAGCATCCGGCTGGTTTCTTTCTGAGGTTTGTGAGGTTGTTGCGCTCATATCTCAGACCTTTGCAATCATGCGGAAAATCTCGGTCCAATTTTCCGGCGATGCACGCCAGACTAAATAACTCTTCACATAAATAGCAGCGATTCAGCCAACCGTAACCCAAATGTTATGACCTACATCACTTGCGCAGGGGAAATCTTAAGCAAAAGGCTCGGAAACCTTATCCAAACGGGCAATCTGTTCAGCACTCAAGCCGAGATCCTTCACAGCCATCAAATCAGCCAACTGCTCAACCTTAGAGACAGAAGCAATCGGTGCCGTCACACCATGCGCTATCAGCCACGCAAGGGCCACTGTAGTTGGCGCAGCACCCAACTCATCAGCCACCGCCTGCAATTCTGTAACCACAGCAAAAGCCTCATCAGTGGCATATCGCTCGAGCTGCCCAACACGAGCCTTGCCTGCGATGTCCCCCTTAGAGGTGTACTTGCCAGTCAATAGACCAGCAGCAAGAGCGAAATAAGGGAACACTGCAACATCATGCTTTTCAACAAGCGGCTGCACCTTTTCCTCATAATCCTTACGCGCCACCAAATTATAATGAGGCTGCAATGCCACCGGCTGAGCTGAAGTGCCCGCAGATTTTTCAAAGAACTCAGCTAAGCGCTCAGGAGTGTAATTAGACAACGCAAGATGCTTAATCTTGCCCTGCGCAATTAGATCCTGAGCAATGATTATCTGCTCTTCAATGCTGACTGTTTCATCGTCATAGTGGTAGTAAAAAATATCAATGGACTCCACGCCCAAACGCTCAAGGGAACCCTCCACTGCCCTAAAAGTTGCCTCACGAGAACGTCCAGCCACAGCTTCCAATGCACCAGACTTGGTCGCGATGATCAGCTTGTCCGCACCACGTTCTTTAATCCAGGCACCAAGTGCACGCTCTGATTCTCCACCTTCATTTCCCGGAACCCAGGAAGAGTATGAATCAGCAGTATCCACAAAGTTGCCACCGGCCGCTACGAAAGCATCCAAAACAGCAAAAGTTTCCTCTCGGTCAGAGGTCCAACCAAAGGTGTTTCCACCAAGGTTTAGTGGGAAAACATCAAATTCAGTGCCTTTAATGACAGCCATGCCATGCTCCATTTCTTAAGCTCAATAACTTCTGTCACCGAGCTTAGGAGCCTTGCTTAAGAATTTCAGAATAAAAGTCTCAAGGTAGCAAAAGCTATATGTTGATCGTTTAAACATATCAAGCAAACGTGTCGATTTTAAGGCAGCAAATCGACATATGACCTTTTAGCTAGAGCTATTTGAAACATGGCACGAGGATCCACCCCACCGACTTAGAGCAGATGCAAATCTTCGTTCGATTTCGAATATTTTTGCGAAAATGTGGCAGATCCTTGCACCGGAATCTCACAAGATTCACAGCTGCCCCAATCGCCCCAAATCCCCTCGAGGACCCCAGCCTAAGCCCCAGGGTCCATCGGGGAAATTGAAGCCCTTACATTGACACCACGTCACGCATTAAAAAACAGCACTAACGCTTGAGTTCCTCTGCCAATTCATGGAAAGCAGAAACGGGATTACCAAAGCGGTGCAGCGTCATGGAAATAGCTTGTTCCTTGAGCCAATAGCGCAGTTCCACTCGGCCGGATGAGGTCACTGCATCATCAAGCAGTGCCACTTCTGGTCGGACAGCGAGGCGTTCGCGCAGAGTATCGCTCACTTTGCCCAGGTAGCGGACACGCACGCTGGCGTTGTCATCGTATTCTCCGCGCAGCAGATTGGAGATAAATACCGATTCATCCACTGTTTCTGCGCTCACGCCAGCTGCCACAAGTATTTCCCGAACCTGTTCAGAAATGCCAGGGCTTTGGAGTACACGCAGGTCAGAACCTGCACGGCGGGCTGCGAGGAGAACTCGGGCAACATCGCGGGCAGATGCTGCATCATCTAGCCTTAAGACAACGTGCGCTGGTCGGTAGCGGAAAATATTGGCTTCCACATCAAGGCCTGAAAGGTCGCGCGGAGTGCCAAATTCTTCTGACCAGGCCAACTCATCACTGGCGTTGGCTTTTTCGATCCATTCGAGGTCTTCGCCAGGCAGATCAAGGCTACTGATCAGGGAGTGCGCTTTGCGTGGAGCATGCAAACTTGGCGCATCAGCCCATGTTCCCATCAGCATGACGTAGTTGGGGCCGCCAGCTTTAGAGCCCAAACCTACGGAGGATTTCTTCCAGCCTCCGAAGGATTGTCGTTGCACGATTGCGCCGGTGATACCGCGGTTGACGTAGGCATTTCCCACATCAACGCGGTCCAGCCAGGTGCGGGTTTCATCCACATCCAGGGACTGCAGGCCACCAGTGAGGCCGAAATCATTGCCGTTTTGGAACTCAATTGCTTCCTCTAGATCGGCGGCCTTCATGAGTCCTAAAACTGGGCCGAATACTTCTGTGAGGTGGAAGAACGTACCAGGTTTCACGCCTTCTTTAATTCCTGGTGACCACAGTCGGCCGGAATCATCGAGCTGGCGAGGCTTCAGCAACCAACTTTCTCCTTCTTCCAAGGTCGTCAGCGCGTGCTGCAACTTATCGCTGGGCAGCTCAGTGAGTGGGCCAACTGTGGCAGAAGGGTTGGTCGGCCAATCCACAATCAGGGAGGATGCTGCATCTAGCAGCTGTTTCCGGAAGCGCTCTGAATCATAAACACTGCCAACCAAAATACCCAGTGAGGCTGCAGAACATTTCTGTCCGGCGTGGCCAAATGCGGATTTCACCAAATCTGCCACAGCGAGGTCGCGGTCCGCGGAAGGGGTGATCACAATGGCATTTTTTCCAGAGGTTTCGGCGTTGATTTCCACTTCAGGACGCCAGGAGGAAAACATTGCGGCGGTTTCGGAGGAGCCGGTCAAAATCACGCGGTCTACGTGTTCGTTGCTGATCAAAGCTCGGCCGGCGTCGCGGTCAGCTGGGTAAACGCAATGCAGGACTTCACGTGGCACGCCGGCATCCCACAAAGCCTCCACGACTGCAGCGGAACACTGCTGGCTGGGCTTCGATGGTTTATGGATCACACCGGCACCCGCCGCAAGTGCTGCAAAGGTGGAACCGGCCGGAATGGCGATCGGAAAATTCCATGGCGGGGTGACCACAACAACGCGATCTGGGGTGAACTCAGCATTGTCTACATCGCCCAAGTCCAAGGCAAGCTGCGCATAATAACGCGCGAAATCGATGGCCTCAGAAATCTCTGGGTCGGTCTGCTCGACGGATTTACCCACCTCGGCCGCAGCCACGGAAACTAAATGCCCACGTCTAACGGCCAAAAGTTCGGCCGTCTTATACAAAATACGAGCGCGTTCTTCGGCTGGGCGTGCTGCCCACGCCTGCGCAGCTGCCCGCACATCACCAATAAGCTTCTCGACGTCTCCCCCATCCAACACTGTCGGCTTCGTTTGTTTATCCAACCAACCATCTTCTGCTGCGGTTGCAAGGGCATCGGTTGCCCACTGTTGGTTTTGGATAAGCGCTGGGTTGGTGTCGGGTTCGTTGTAAAAAGGAACGAGAGGGGCGTCGATAAGCGTCTCTGTGCTGCGGTCTTGTGCGTGGTTGGGGCCGGGCGCGGGCGCATCGATGAGCGTGGCCAGATCATTAATGGAGGCGCGGAAGCGGCTCTCCTCTCGCTTGAACGCCGGATTATCCACATCCAGGTCGAAGATCGCGGACATGAAATTCTCGCTCGCGCCGTTTTCCTCCAGGCGACGCACCAGGTAGGAAATAGCCACATCAAATTCCTGTGGACTCACAGCTGGCACATAAAGCAGCAGGTCACCGACATCTTGGCTTACTGCGCGCGCCTGATCAGAGGCCATGCCCTGGAGCATTTCGAACTCCACACGATCCGCCACACCACGTTCCACAGAAAGCAGATGCGCAAACGCAATATCGAAAAGGTTGTGGCCCGCTACTCCCAACCGCAGGCCCTCCATGTTTTCCTTGCGCATCGTCCAATACAACACGCGCTTGTAGTTAGCATCAGTCGCCTGCTTGGACGGCTCCGTTGCCACTGGCCAGCCGGTGATCTGCGCGTGCACATGCTCCATCGGCAAATTAGCACCCTTGACCAGGCGAACCTTGATTCCAGCACCACCATTGGCTGTGCGCTTACGACCAAATTCCGCCAAGTCCTGGATCGCACCCAACGCATCCGGAAGATACGCCTGCAGCACAATGCCAGCCTCAAAATCAGCCAACTCCGGCTTGGACAGCAGGCGTTTGAACACCTCCATGGTCAGACGCAGATCGCGGTACTCTTCCATATCCAAATTGATAAATTTAGTACCTTTGGGAGCCTGCGCAGCCTCTGTATATAAAGGTGTCAGTTGCTCAACCACATATTCAACAGTGTCCTCAAAACCCCACATCGAAATCTGCGAAGACACCGAAGACACCTTGATCGACACATATTCCACATCCGGACGGCGCAACAACCGCACCGTATCCTCCAAATGCTTGGCTGCTTCCTTTCTACCCAACACCGCTTCGCCCAATAAATTGATATTCAGACGATGCCCATCTGACTGAATATCAGCGACAGCCTTTCCAAACTGCTTGTCAC
This sequence comes from Corynebacterium crudilactis, assembly GCF_001643015.1. Lineage (NCBI taxonomy): Bacteria > Bacillati > Actinomycetota > Actinomycetes > Mycobacteriales > Corynebacteriaceae > Corynebacterium > Corynebacterium crudilactis. Next base: position 116,618 of record NZ_CP015622.1, on the reverse strand, counting down.
GGGCGTCGACAATCATATGGCCCACCATCTGCCGAATTCTGGCCCGCGCCGCTGGGACCACTACTTTCGGCAACGCCCGCCCCACCAGAGAACCTGCCTGAATCTGCGCACGATCCAAAAAAGACATCGTGGCCGGAGCTATCTTCCCAAGCTCATGCAAAGCATGCGCCGCTGCTTCTGCATCTTCCGTGCGCACCACCCGATCTACGAAACCAACCGTGAAATCCAACCCATTCGGATCCTGCAAAACCGCAGCTAGACGCTTCGCATCAGCATTAGGAACGCTTTCCTTCTTGCTGTATTCCAACCAAGCGCGCACCTTCGATACAGCTTGATCAGACAAAGTAGCCAACTCAACAGGCAAATTCATCGATGTCACGGCGGGGTTCTCCTTCAAGAATCAACGGTGTAGCACCTTCACGCCTCTAAGGTGTGATGCGTTCAGGATTAGATTTTCAAATGTGACCCCCAACATAATCCTTGTCATGGATTTTTGACACACCCTCCCCAAATACGCCCCTGAAGAACCGCAAAAGTGCAGCGCACACGTACGCCCCCAAAAACTTCTAGCACCCCCGGTTTTGAGGGCTCAAAGAAACTCTCATCTTCATTTCATACTCGCCATCTAGGCTCAAAACCATGAAGAACATCAAGCTTGTTATCGCACTCCTTGCTACTCCTCTCATTCTCACAGGTTGCGGCTCCACCACTGATTCTGAAACTGCCACTCCCAGCACAGCTGAAACAGTAAGCGAGGCAACCTCAACCACTTCTGCGGATGCATCCACATCCAGCGCAGTTGATGGTGACGATCCAGTTTTCGACATCATCGATGTAGTCCTCGCTGAATACCCCGATGGCATCATCACGTCCATTGATCGCGAAGATTCAGTAGACCGCTACGACGTTGATGTTGTTAGTGGCGAAGAAATCATTGAATTGGAAGTCACCCCAGACGGCCAAATTCATATCGATGAGCGCGAAGGCGATGATGACGATATCCGCGAAGCCCGCACCGCCACCATCACCGCAGCTCAGGCCATTGGCCTCGCATTAGATCAGCATCCTGAAGGCGTTCTAGATTCTGCGGAACTCAATGAAGATGATGGTCTTCTCGAATGGGAAATTGAATTGGATAACGCGTCCCGTCATGACCTCACTGAACTCAATATCCCAGCTAACTAAAACTTCATGCGCCCGTTTAAGGCCTCGAGTTTTTAGAATAAGCATGTGGGGCCTGGGACAGAGTCTCAGAGGCGCTTAAAAGCGAATCTGAGAGGGCACTTTTTCAGAGCTTCGGGAGTAATTTTTAGCCACACCAGACAGGGCGACCAAGAATGGTGACTTGGTGGTGTCTTTTGGTCGCCTGGGACGGTTTGAGGTTTAGGTACCCAGACACAGCGACCGAAACTCCCCAAAACACCGTTCCTTTGGTCGCCCTGTCTGGTTTTTACTAGCCTGAGATCTGGCCCCAATCAAGCTCTTAACGGAACGGAACCTCACCCAAAGTCCTGCGCAATTTGCGGGTACGCAACCGTTCCGGATCCACAGCCAAGTATTCCATCGCCCGGACGGCACACATTACGTGGGCTTCCTTGGAGTTGGAGTAAAAAGCTTGTGCTTGAGCTGGAAGTTTCGGCACGGCATGCAGTGGAAGATCCGATACGCTCAGCAAAGTTCCGTATGGAATGCGGTAGCGGTAGCCGTTGGTCGCCAACGTGGAGGATTCCATATCGACTGCCGCTGCGGTGGAACCTTTCAGCCAATTCCACAGGTCTTGCGGGGTGTGCCATTCCCAGTTTCGATCATCGGTGGATAACACAGTGCCGGTACGCATGAGGTCATTGTCTGATCCATAGATTTCATCGACGCTAGCTTCAAGTGCTTTTTGGATTTCTGGAATCGCTGGGATGGGGTTGCCGAGTGAGATTCTTTTATCCAAAATATGGTCTTCACGCTGGTAGGCGTTGCCCAAAATGAGGTCGCCGATGCGCATACGAGCATCCATGCCAGCGCAGTGTCCGATCATGACCCATGCTTCAGGCCGGAGCACGGCGAGGCAATCGGTGATGGTTTTGGCATTGGACGGTCCCACACCGATGTTGATGATGGTGAGGCCATCGCCTGTTTCAGTGATGAGATCATAGCGTGGCATTTGGAAACGGCTGGCTAAATCAAGTGTTTCCGCCCCCATCGACAAGGCCGCCTCTCGGTCAATGACCTGGCCGTTTGGCAAGGAAAGACCAGAATAGCGGGAGTTTTCGGAGGTGAGTTCGGACATGGCAAAGTGCACGAACTCTGTGGTGTGCATGGCGTAGTTGGTGAACAGAATGTATTTCTGAACATGTTCTACGTTGATGCCGGTGTAGTGCTCAATGCGGGCGGATGCGATATCGAAACGCTGCGGCCCAAAGTGGAAAAGTGGAAGTTCAGGACCATTGAAGGCATTCCAATCACCGTCAATAATGGCATCGTGGACTTCATCCAGGGTGGGGCGTGGAATGATATCAGCAATATCTCCTGCACGACGTGCTTCTGTGGCGGAAGGTGCATCTCGGATGTACTCCGGCGGGATGCGGATATCTGACGCGGACACGTAGATTTTGCAAGGATAATTGCTGGTGAGACGCTCTAGTTGTTCGCGGAGGTAGCGTTCCATCACTTGGGGTTTAGAAAGGACGGCGGAATAACGCCCGGCGCGATCAACGTAGCCGAAGGGTTCGGTGCGGTCGATGGGTCTCCATTCCAGCACCTCTACGGTGAGTTTGGGGTAGACCACATCGGAGTATGCGGCGTAGTCCTCATTGTTGAGGGTTTCTTTAGCCAACTTGGTGGATGTGTCATAGATATCAATCAGCTGTGCAATGGCATCATCAATCGTTGTTGCTTCCATGCGCACCACACTATCTTTCCGCAAGCCCTGATGCCCTGTGAATAGAAAACTGTGCTTTCATAGGCATATGCAGGATTCTTCTCGTGATAATTTCCAGGTTGACCTCGGCGGAGTAGTTGATCTTTTAAGCCGCCATATTTATTCGGGTCCCCGGGTATATGTGCGCGAGCTTTTACAAAATGCCGTTGATGCGTGCACTACACGTGCTGAAAAAGGCGAGGAAGGCTATGAGCCAACCATCCGTATCCGGCCTATTACTGGTGAGCGTTCCACGTTTTCGCTGATCGATAATGGTACGGGCCTGACTGAGCAGGAAGCTCGGGAGTTGCTGGCGACGGTGGGTCGGACGTCGAAACGCGATGAATTTGGTTTGCAGCGGGAAGGTCGCCTGGGCCAGTTTGGTATCGGGCTGCTCAGCTGTTTCATGGTTGCGGATGAAATCACCATGATCTCGCATGCGGAAGGCTCACCGGCGGTGCGGTGGATTGGGCATGCGGATGGAACTTTTAAATTAGAAACATTGAGTCCGGACGCAACGGATGTCATCCCCGTAGGCACCACGGTGCATCTGATTCCACGGCCGGATGAGCGTACTTTGCTCATGGAAAATTCTGTCTGCACAATTGCGGAAAGTTATGGCCGTTACCTGCCGATTCCTATTGTTGTGCAGGGTGACAAAAACACCACCATCACCACTTCCCCGGTGTTTGCAAAGGAAACAGATCAGCAACACCGACTAAACACGGGTCGCGCGCGGCTGGGCAAGACTCCTTTCGATGTTATTGATCTCACTGGAACTGGCATTGAAGGTGTGGCATATGTGCTCCCCGATTCGCAGGCACCGCATATGTCGAGGCGACACAGTATTTATGTCAATCGGATGTTGGTGTCTGAAGGGCCATCGTTGGTGCTGCCCAACTGGGCTTTTTTCGTGGAATGTGAAATTAACTCACAAGATTTAGAACCAACTGCCTCGCGTGAAGCATTGATGGATGATGCCGCATTTGCTGCCACGAGGGAGCACATTGGTGAGCGCATTAAGTCATGGCTGCTTAATCTCGCGATGACTAAACCGCACCGCGTGCGGGAATTTACGGCTATTCATGATCTCGCCTTGCGTGAGCTCTGCCTCTCAGATGCTGATTTGGCAGAAACGATGCTGAGTCTGCTTACTTTGGAAACTTCTCGTGGCCGGATCACGATTGGAGAAATCACCACACTGTCCTTGACTGAGGACATCGAATTGCAGCTGGCCACCAGTTTGGATGATTTCAGGCAGCTCACTGCCATTGCACGCAAAGATGTGTTGATCATCAATGGTGGCTATATTCATGACAGCGATTTAGCCCGGCTCATTCCAGTTCATTTCCCTCCGTTGAGTGTTACTACTGCTGACCTGCGGGAATCTATGGATGTGATGGAATTGCCGCCGCTCGCCGATATTGAAAAATCTCGTGCGCTTGATGCGGAAGTTACGGAGTCGTTGAAAGAATTCAATATCAAGGGCGCAACCAGAGTGTTTGATCCTGCGGATGTTCCAGCTGTGGTGATTATTGATTCCAAGGCGCAGGCATCGCGTGATCGCAATGAAACTCAAGGCGCCACCACGGATCGTTGGGCTGATATTTTGGCCACGGTGGATAATTCTTTGAGCCGCCCGACTACCAATATACCTGCAGAGCAGGGTCTTTCAGCGTTGTGTCTGAATTGGAATAATGCTTTGGTCAGGCAGTTGTCTAACACTAATGATCAGGCAGTTGTTTCCCGAACAGTCCGGTTGCTCTACGTGCAGGCGTTGCTGTCCAGCAAGCGTCCGCTGCGTGCGAAGGAGCGTGCATTGCTCAATGATTCTCTCGCAGATCTGGTGTCGCTGTCGTTGTCATCTGATATCTAAAGAAGTCCTCCGCTACTCTCAAATGCATGGATTATCCCTTTGAACAGTCGGCGTCTGCCATTTTAGATCGTGCAGCGGAAATGCCCATGAACGATGAACAGATGGAGGCATTTCTGCATGCACTGAGTGTGGCGCAGGAAACTGAAGATCAAGATACTGAATATCGAGCGCGGCTGTTTTTAGCGACGCTGAGCAATATCAATGAAGATCACACCTCGATGCTCACGCATTTCTCGGCGGCAGTTGGCATGCATGACCGCGATCCGGCGCGTTTCCCCGGTCAGGGCGATAACTCTTATCCTGATCTGTTTTGGCTGTATAAAAATGCCCTGAACTTGATCATCAGTTCGGTGCTTTTTAATAGGCAGCAGATCGACGGCATGCTCGATCAAATGGCGGAGCATTTCACGCGCGCAGGTATCCCGCGCATCGCGATTGATATTGAGCGCCGCGACGACGCCCTCATGAACGGCTCGGTTGAGCGCGCTTTAGAGCTGCAAGAGCTTATCGACGCCTCCCCCCACGATGATCCCTTCCATGACTGCCGCACCTGCCAGCTTGCAGGAAAAGTGGCGCTTGCTTTAGTTACAAATGATTTCGAAGAGGCCCAAAACTTGGTGTATCAGATCATCAATTACGGACCTATCGGATGCGTCATGGAGCCAGAAACCGCTTTGGCTGCGTTTATGTTGCGTGCCTTAAAAAATGGTGATGCTGATTTCGCTCGCTTTGCACAAGAAACCAGTGCGAAGGCCAATCCTGAGTTCCAGTCTCTGAACGCAGTTGGACGCCATTTGGAATTTTTAGGTGTGACGGGAAATCACTCACGAGGCTTAGGCTTGTTCACTCGTTATCAGCACCGGTTGATCAATGATCCTTTAGCAACCCATGGCCATTTCCAGTTCTATCTTGGTGCTCATACGCTGTTGAGCTCCACGCAGCGAGCAGGTTTTGGGGATCTCATTGTGGCGGGTAGTGGCGCGGTGTTTGGCCATGATGAGGATTTAAGCGTCGACAAGCTTAAAGAGCGGTGCCTGGAATTGGCGCGCAACCTGGCACGCGAATATGACGCCCGCAATGGCAACGATAATTTTGCCAAGCGTTTTGAAGCGGCAACGGCGCATGCTTCTTTGGACATTCCATTGGATATCGGCGGCACCAATTTGCTGCTGAAAGCCCAGACGGCAACACCCACTGAGCCGGACAATGCCACGGAAAAATTGGCAAGATTTTTTATCAGCAATGGTCAGGGAGCATATTCTGATTCCCAGCGCTACCTGTTGACTTCAGCAGAACTTGCAGAGCTCCCAGAATCAGACCGCGTGGGCTATGCCCTGGGTCTGCTTGATTACCCAGGAAAGGCCACCGAAGGCCGAGATCTGTTGATCGCGGAACTGCGTCGACAGGATTACCAGGCGGCAGATTTCCTTGCCGCGCAAAGCACCGATGAGCTGAAAAACCCAGATGCTCCTGCATTTCTTACCGAAGCTGAGCTGTTGCACGATGATCTAAAATCCTGGGTGCTGCTCAGCCAAATGGCTCTGGATAGCATCCTGATCAGTGTGGAAGAAGGGGCAAAAGAGCAAGCTCAGGCCATTGCGCGAAGGATTTTTGAAGAAACTCGTGCCCACGCTGATTTTGCGCGGGCCAATTTCCAAGCACAGCTCTTTGAATTCATTGCAACGCTAGCGCTTACTCCTGAAAAATTGGATGTGGAGCGCTACGAGGACCTTCGCGCACAGTGTAATACTGTCCAGCGCGTTGGCCTGGATACTGTTTTTGGTCAGCACGCTGTTTTCCAAGACACTGCCAATGGTCAAGGGATCCTCGATGAAGTATTGGGATTCCTCATTAGTGCTGGCATGCGTGAATCAACTGCTCGTGCTGCCAGTACTTTTAGCGATCTCTACGCGCTGCTTAATTACCAAGAACGCGCTGTGGAAATGGCCAGGCTGGCAGTTGGAGAACTCCATGCTGTCGGATTGCCAAGCCGCACGGAAGAACTAAAATTGGGCATTCATCTCTCTCATATTCAACCAATTGAGGCACGCGAATTGTTGGAGAAATTGCTGCTGCCAAAGTTTGAACAACAGCAAGAGCTAACTCAACTTGAACTAGAAGCGCTGCTGCCGTTGGGTGCCACCATTGCGATCCATGATCCACAAGCAGCAAGTTCTGTGTTGATCAATGCACGTGACAAAGCTGCAGGCTTAGGCAACTACAGCCTTGCAGTTGAAGCCATGGCTTTGATCACCGATATTTTGTACAACCAAGACATGCATGAGCAGCTGTTGGAGGAGCTCAACCAATCCCTCTACTTGGCACAAAAATTGGATGACCAGCATCAAGCCGAGTTGAAACTACTCGATAGCATCGCCATTATTCAGGCAGATCTCGGTTTGACCGAAGCCTTGGAAACCTTGGGCAAATCTAAAGACTTAGCACAAACCACTGGGCAAAAATTGTATGTGCAAGAGTCCTTAAATCGTGCCTATTTCACATTCGAGCGCCTTGAGGATTGTCTCGCCGGATGTACAGAAGCCTCCAGTCTTGCTCAAGACAATGACGATGCTTCCAATGCTGCTGCCCAATTAGAGCAGGGTGCACAGTATGCTTTCCAGCTGGGTTCACCAGAACGTGGTGCAGAAATGTTGGAGAAGGCCTTCGAAGTTCCAGGTATTCCTACTGCTCAGGCACTTTTCTATGCCAATGCCCTCGCCTCTATTTATGAAGATTTCGGCGATTCGGTGAAGGCTCAATATTGGTCTAAAAAAGCAGAAGAATTGGACCACTTGATGGACTAGAGTGGGCACCCATGAGATCAGGCAACGCTGACCGTGTGTTCATGGGTGTTGCCCTCCTGCTTTTCACTGCGGGTTGGGCAGCTAATCATTTTGCCTCTGTGTTGGTGCTGATCCGCGAACAAACAGATATCTCTAGTGTGCTGGTCAACGGTGCATTTGGTATTTATGCGCTAGGTCTTCTCCCCAGTCTGCTTGCTGGGGGTATGCTGGCGGATCGCTTTGGTGCTCGCATGGTGGTTCTTTCCGGTGGTCTCTTATCAGCATTGGGAAATCTCTGGCTCTTGGCATTTCACGATGGCGCTGAGCAACTGCTCATTGGTCGCTTCATCGTTGGCCTTGGTGTGGGTTTGGTGGTGAGTGCCGGGACTGCATGGGCTGGTAGATTGCGCGGTGCTAATGGAGTGACCTTGGCAGGAATTATTTTGACTGCTGGGTTTATGATGGGCCCGATTGTGGCAAGTACGTTGGGGGTCGCGTCGACAAGCATCATTGTGCCGTTTGGCTTAAGCGTGGCCCTGTCGCTGCTGGCTGTGGTGGCAGGCTGGCTGTATGGAGATGCGCGCAGCGGACCCGCACCGACGACACCGAAAGTTGCGGCTGGAGTGGTGGGACAAACACGCAGCATGCGAAAAGCCCTGGCAGTGTCCTTGCCGATGGCGGTGTGGGTGTTTAGTTGCGTGACAACATCTCTGGTGGTGCTGTCCGCGCGCACTGCATCCAACTTTGACAACGCTATTTTACTGCCCGGAATTGCTGCCGCGATTGCCTTCAGCGCAGGCTTATCGGCACAATTTTTAGGCCGCAAATTTGCCTGGGGTCGCGGCACCGGAATAGTCGGCGCGATTTGCGCTTTAGCTGGCTACACGATCGCCGCCCTCGCCGGCGAATCCGTACCTGTGTGGCTCTTTGTCACCTGCTCCATCTTGCTCGGCACAGCATATGGATTGTGCCTGCGCGAAGGCCTCCTCGGCATCGAAACCTATACTCCCATCGAACGCCGCGGCACCGGCATCGGCATTTATTATGTATTCACCTATTTAGGGTTCGGCCTCCCAGTGCTTCTCGACGCCCTCCTCCCGCACGTCGGCGCTTCCCTTCCGCTTTATTTGCTTGCAGCGTTGGCACTTGGCTCGGCTGCCATTCGCAGTGTCCAGATTAAGCGCGGGTATGTGATTTAGGGTTTTAAAGGTTTCTTGCGGCAGTAAACTTTATTGTCAATTTATTGACTATTAATAATGGTTCCAATTAGGTAAAAGGGGAAATTTCACGATTTAAATAGTCAATCCATTGACAAGATTGTGTGATGTGGATAACGTGTTTGGCATCACACGATCTTGGAGGCCTTCATGACTATCGATCTTTCAACAATTCCCAGCACAGTGCACGATGTTTCTGCACCAGCCACAGGAACTTGCCCATTTGGCTTTAGCGCCACCCAAGCTGCAGAAAACTTCGATCCATTTGGCATCGAATACCAACTCAATCCTGGAGAAGCACTCAAGTGGGCACGCGAGAATGCGCCCATCTTCTTCGATGCAAAATTAGGGTATTGGGTAATCACTCGTTATGACGATGTGCAAGAAGTCTTCCGCGATAACGTCACCTTCTCTCCATCTAATGCACTAGAAAAAATCACACCGCTTACTCAAGAAGCTCAAGAGATTCTCAAAGCACACGATTTCAATTTGAATCGCACCTTGGTCAATGAAGATGAACCTCAACATACTGCTCGCCGACGAGCTCTAGCAGGCGCTTTCGATACAAAAGAGCTTGCTCACCACGATGTGATGGTGCGTAAACTTGTTGCAGAACGCATTGAAAAATTTCAACATGACGGCACCATCGACCTCGTCGGAGCGCTTCTTTATGATGTGCCGTTGACCGTCGCATTCCATTTCCTCGGCGTACCTGAGCATGACATGGAGCTGTTGCATAAGTATTCAGTGGCGCACACTGTCTCAACATGGGGACGCCCAAGCGAAGAAGAACAAGCAGAAATTGCTTCATCTGTTGGCAAGTTTTGGCAGCTAGCAGGCGATATCTTAGAAGAGCTACGTACCACACCAGATGCTGAAGGATGGATGCCATTTTCTATCCGGATGCAAAAAGAAATGCCAGAAATAGTCACAGATTCCTACCTTCATTCCATGATGATGGCGGGAATCGTTGCAGCCCATGAAACAACCGCACATTCTGGAGCAAATGCAGTAAAACTCATCCTGGAAACTCCTGGCCTCTGGCAAAAACTTGGAGCGCACCCGGAGCTTATTCCCAACGCCATCGAGGAATGTCTTCGACTTTCAGGTGGTGTTGCAGCATGGCGCCGAGTAACAACCACTGAAACTGACTTAGCCGGAGTGCACTTGCCAAAGGGGGCTAAATTGCTCATGGTTTCTGCAGCAGCCAACCGCGACCCAGAGGTTTTCCCAGACCCAGACATCATCGATCTGTACCGAGATAATTCTGCGCAACACCTCACTTTTGGTTACGGCAGCCATCAATGTCTGGGCAAAAATCTTGCCCGTTTAGAGCTGCAAGTTATCTTGCAAGAACTGACCTCTCGGTTCCCTGATCTCACTCTTGCTGACCAAGAATTTACCTTTGTGGCCAACACCTCCTTCCGTGGCCCCAATCAACTTCTTGTGGAGTGGGATCCCACCGCAGTGCAATCCCCTCCTGCAGATTTTCCAGAGATGGTTTTCAATGGACCAAGCCGAGAACTTCGCACTCGACAGCTCCGCATCGCAACAGCTGACGATTCCATTCCAGGCATCCGCCGTTTAGTTCTAGAAACGACAGATGGCAGCCCACTTCCCAATTGGCATCCCGGAGCACATATTGAAGTTGAAGCAGGAGGAGTAAACCGCCACTATTCCCTGTGTGGAAATGATCCACAAGCATGGGAAATTGCAGTCGCCCTAGAACACAATGGTCGCGGCGGATCCCGGTGGATTCATGAAAATGCCCAGGAAGGAACCACACTCAGTGTCAGAGGACCCCGCAATAATTTCCATGTGAATAAAGAGGCGTCCCATCTCATTCTCATTGCAGGTGGCGTGGGAATTACACCGATGCTCGCGATGGCTGATGACGCCAAAAAACGAGGCATTACCTATGAGCTTCACTATTGCGGCAAAAACCGTGAAACTCTTGCTTATCTCAATCGCATTGAACGTGATCATGGCGATCATTCGAGGTTGCACATCAGTGATGAAGGAACACGTTTAAATATTGATGAGTTCCGCGAGCGCCATGCCCACGGCGTACAGCTTCTTGCTTGCGGCCCTGATCGGTTAACAAGTGCACTATTAAAAGAACTCCCCAACTGGCCAGAAGATTCGATCCGCCATGAAACTTTCACCGCTCTCAACGCACTGGATACCAGCGCAAATGAGGAATTCACTGTAGAGATTAACTCCACGGGAGAAACTCTAACTGTGGCGGCAAACACCACCTTGTTGGAAGCTCTTGAGAGCTCTGGCCACGATGTTTATGCCGATTGTCGGGAAGGTCTCTGCGGAACCTGTGAAGTTGGAGTACTTTCGGGTGATATAGATCACCGAGATCATTTGCTCAGTGAACGAGAGAAAGAGACCGGGGCGAAAATCCTCACCTGTGTGTCCCGAGGCAAAAGCTGCACCAAGCTCATGTTGAACATCTAAGAGAAGAGGGAAAATGTCTGCAATTGTTAAAGGCTCTGGCCCACATCATGTGCTCGTCCTCAATGGTTGGTTTGGCCATGCTGCAGATTGGGGACCATTTGCGCAGTATCTTGATGTAGATTCTTTTACCTGGCATTTTTGGGACTACCGAGGCTATGGCAGCCGCATTGCGGAAACCGGCGAGTTCACTCTTGAAGAAATTTCAGCAGATGTAGTTACCTATATCGATGCATTGGACGCGCCTAAGCTCTCTATTCTGGGGCATTCTATGGGTGGAGTCTTCATGCAAAGAGTCCTGTTGGATAGTGCCACTCCCATTGCATCGCTGGTAGGTATTTCTTCAGTACCGGCTGCAGGTACACCTTTCGATCCGGATTCTCGAGCACTTTTCACCTCTGCGGGCGCTAATCCAGATTCCCGCCGTGCCATCATTGATTTCACCTCTGGATCAAAACAACCTGCTGTGTGGCTCGATGATATGACTGCATCGACAGTTCAGCATTCCGCAGCAGAAGCTGTAGAAAAATATTTCTATGCTTGGGCTGACTGCAGTTTTGCTGAAGAATTGGGTGCGCAAAATCTTCCTATTTATGTCCTTACAGGCGAGCTTGATCCTGCAGTTACTTCCTCAGTAGTGGAAGCAACCTTCGGGCCAATTTACACGAACCTCCAGGTCGAAGCGCTTCCAGATGTGGGCCACTACGCAATCTTTGAACACCCTTTGGGGCTTGCCTCTCGGGTACTCAGTTTCTTGAAAGAAGTTTAAAAACACCCTCGGGAGATCAATATTTACGTAGATTCACCGGTTCCTGCCCGCGCCAACGCCCCCGCAACAGCGATGCGATGTGTTCGTGCAGGTTCACCAAATCTTCAGTGCGGTTACTCAAAGTACGCGCAATAAATCCCCGCAACTCCGTGCCCGGAGCATCAACAAGATTAACAGCGCCGTAGACGGCAGGGTTGTTGGCAAGGAGCTCATTCAGCTCTGCAACTAGCTGCTTATCGACGCCTTGACCCATCACAATCATCTGACCTGTATGCGTGTACTGTTCGGTCCAGCCAAAACCACCTTCACGAGTATCTGGACGCAACAGCAAATTATCCAATAAAAACAGGCGCCCGGTGGTGGCATCAGTGATTTCGGTATGCAACCTCAATTCATCATAAGCAAAGTGTTTGCCTTCAGGATGCCAGCCAGGAGTAATCTGTTCGCTCAAGATAAAGGTAGAAGTTGGGTGCAGCGCGACTTTAGTGAATTGATGATAAGTGGATTCCCGATACGCGATCGTTTGATCCGTTAAATACTCTAAAACAGCATTTTCGCCAACCTCAATGTCCGTATATTGTTTCGCTGGACCTTGGGGTGTGCGATAAATTTTGGTAGCTGATTGTGTAGTGATCAGTGCCTGCGCATTGTCTTTAATAATGAATCGTTGATCATAAACATCACCACCCAAATATCCGCCACCAATGGCAATGATGGTGTAGCTTACTTGGCCGGAATCATCTAAATAATGTGGCCTAATGATCCGAAGTGCACCCTGGTGAAACTGTTCCACCGCTCGGCTTCGCCCCTGTGGGCCTTGATCATCAATCGTGAGCCACAAGGTACCTACTGGTTGAATTTGTGTCATTTAGGCTTCCTGCAAGTCCTGCATCATCACCTCATGGCGAATCCATTGCAATACCTGATCTAAGCCCTCATCGGTGCGGAGATTGGTGAGACAAAAAGGCTTGTTTTTACGGAAGGCTTTGGCATCTTCTACCATCACATCCAAGTTGGCACCCACATATGGAGCAAGGTCAGTTTTGTTGATAATAAACAAATCCGACTTAATCATGCCCTGCCCAGCTTTCCTCGGAATCTTTTCACCTTGAGCAACGTCAATGATGTAGATGGAGAAATCAACCAATTCTGGGGAAAAAGTTGCAGAAAGATTATCTCCGCCGGATTCTACAAAGATGAGCTCCAAATCGGGGAATTTTTCCACCAGATCTTTGATAGCAGCATCATTCATCGAAGTATCTTCACGGATTGCAGTATGCGGGCAGCCACCTGTTTCAATTCCAACGATACGTTCTTCTGGCAGCACACCATTAGCCGCCAAAATCTTGGCATCTTCGATCGTATAAATATCATTGGTAATGGCAGCCATGCTGATTTCATCAATAAGCGCACGGGTAACACGTTCCACCAACTGTGTTTTACCGGCGCCCACTGGCCCACCAACACCGATTCGAATTGGGCTCATTTCTTGTTATTCTCCTTAAAGTAAATTTTCTTAGCTCATAAAAAGTCGTGCGCGCTGAGTGGCATGAATCATCTGTGAGATATCTATCCCTGGATCACCAGAGCAAAGATCGATTTCTTCCAAGATGGCGCTACGTGTTACTGCTGCAGCAATCGGCTCTCGCATAGCAAACATCACACGCTGGCCAGCCATTTGTCCCAATGGAATGCCACGAACTGCGTTTTGGGTCAGGGAGCTGACAGTCGCGGTCAAATGTGCGTGGATGGCTCGATCTACATCGATTCCAATGCTGTGTGTTGCAAGTGCAAAAGCCAAAGCAGGATGACCTGAAAGCTCTCGCTGGTTGATGAGTCCTAGATACTGCGCAACCATGGGGGTGCCATAAGTTTCCGCCACAATTTCCGCCATGCGAGTACCCATCCGAGTATTAGCTTCCCGGACTTCTCGAGCAGGGGTACCAGCGTGAAGACGCGCATCCAAGCGTTTGAGCTCCTGCAGCGTTGGCTCTGCGTACAGCAACCGCATGGCCAATGCATCAGCGCTAGTTAGTTGCACTTTGAGCAGGACTTTTAACCAATCTTGGAAATGCTCAGCCCGAGTAATTCGCTCCGCATCCATATAGGTTTCAAAACCAAAAGAATGCGCAAAAGCGCCCGTTGGCAATGCAGAATCAGATAGATGCAGCAACAAAAAATCTGCGTCTGAATCTATCAATGTGAATGCCCGCTGTGTCTAAAAGGCACGGGTGGAACAAGCTCAGTGCGCGCGTATTCGACATCATGATCATGTAAAAACGCCACCACTGTGTGATCGTATTGCACGATCATGGAGGCCTTTTCTGTTATTTCACCAGATTGTGAAAACTGTGCCGGAAGGTGCCTATTACCCAAAGAATGTGCCACAAAACCCATTTGATGAATATCTTTCGGGGTAATTACGAGAACATCGGTGGGCATAATCTCAACGACAAAAACTGTTTCATCCTCAGAGAGCAAAACATCTCCCTCGCGCAAGATGGGATGACCTTGGTCTAGCCGCAATCCCAGTTCTTCTCCCCCAGGAAGTTCTACTCGTTGAATACGCTTGTCCAACACCAAATCTTCAAATCGAATACCAACTACTTCACGTCCAGCAATAAACTCTGGAGTGTCTTTGATGTTGGTATCAATCGCAGTGATAATCATGCTTCCTACTTTCCGCGAGGTACTAGAACAAGAAGTATCGACGTGCCATCGGCACTGTCTCTGCTGGCTTGCTGGTGATTAGTTCACCATTAACAAAGACTTGATAAGTCTCTGGATCGACATGAATATCAGGCATTTCAGCATTGAGTTTCATATCTCTCTTTGTCAGGTTTCTAATTCCACGAACTCCACGAATCTGTTTACGAAGGTTGAGCTGATCAGGCACATTTGCATCAATCGCATCCTGAGATAGGAACGTGATGGAGCTTCGATCTACAGCTTGCCCAAATGCACCCCAGGTATTGCGCAAAGTTCGTGGCTGAGGTGTCGGGATAGAACCGTTAGAGTCACCCATGAGTGAGTTCACCATCAATCCACCCTTGATCACTAAATCAGGTTTTACACCAAAGAATTTAGGATCCCACAGCACAAGATCAGCGAATTTACCTTCTTCAATTGAGCCAACAACGTAGTCAACGCCATGAGCAATTGCTGGGTTGATGGTGTACTTTGCGATAAAACGTCGCAGACGATTGTTGTCATTATGCAAAGAGTCGCCAGTTAGTGAACCACGAGTACGTTTCATGTGGTCAGCAACCTGCCACGTACGAGTAATCGTTTCTCCGACGCGGCCCATTGCTTGGGAATCGGAAGAAGTAATCGAGAAAATTCCCATATCGTGCAGGACATCTTCCGCAGCAATTGTTTCCGCACGAATACGTGAATCTGCAAACGCTACGTCTTCTGGAATATCCGGGTTAAGGTGATGCGCTACCATCACCATATCTAGGTGTTCTTCCACAGTGTTGCGCGTATACGGAAGCGTTGGGTTAGTTGAAGCAGGCAAGACATTAGCCAAAGATGCCACCCGAATCAGGTCAGGTGCATGCCCGCCGCCAGCGCCTTCAGTGTGAAACGTGTGAATGACACGGCCAGCAATGGCCTCAATAGTATCTTCTACGAAACCAGCTTCGTTGAGAGTATCGGAGTGCAACGCAACCTGAATATCCATCGCGTCTGCCACTTCCAAGGCAGTATTAATAGATGATGGCGTAGCACCCCAGTCCTCGTGAATTTTCAGACCAATGGCTCCTGCACGGATCTGCTCGGATAGTGGTGATTTAGAAGAACCATGCCCTTTGCCCAAAACACCAAAATTCATAGGCATACCTTCAAAAGCACTGAGCATATTGAAGGTGTTCCACTTTCCTGGAGTAACAGTGGTAGCCATCGATGCTTGGCTTGGTCCAGTACCACCACCAATCATGGTAGTAATACCTGAAGCCAACGCAGTATTAACTTGATCTGTTCCCAAAAAGTGCACATGCGTATCAATGCCGCCAGCAGTAAGAATCTTACCTTCACCAGCGATAATGTCCGTTGCAACGCCAATGACAATATCGACGTTTTCCATGACATTGGGATTACCAGCTTTACCGATGCGGAAAATTTTGCCATCGCGAAGGGCAACGTCTGCTTTATACACACCTGTGTAATCAAGGACGATAACGTTGGTGATCACGGTGTCAGGGATATCAACATCGCGCACCAAGGTGCCGTTTTGACCCATGCCATCACGAATCACCTTGCCACCACCAAAAGTGACTTCTTCACCAATTGCTGCGTAGTCTTTTTCCACACAGAGAAAGAGTTCAGTATCCGCCAACCGCACAGAATCACCAATGGTAGGCCCATAAAGGTCGGTGTATTGCTTGCGAGAAATTTCAAAACTCATTTATTCAAGTCCTTCTTCCGAGCTTGTCTCGCTAGCTTCATCGAGTTTTCGACCTCGTTCTGCAGCATCAGACTGTGGCAATTCTTGCGGTGCATCACCTGCTGCGGAAGAACGGCGCCAATCATCTTCGCGCCCCTCCCACACATTGACCTTGCGGTTTTCCAAAGGACCATCAACTAGATCGCGGAAACCAGAAACTACCCGGTCACCACCAATGGCCACAAGATTTACAGTGCGGGCATCGCCTGGTTCTAAACGGACAGCTGTACCTGATGGAATATCAAGGCGAAAGCCATAGCCTTCGCTGCGGTCAAAGCTGATGCTGGGGTTTACTTCTGCAAAGTGGAAATGCGAACCAATCTGTACAGGACGGTCACCTGTGTTGATAATTTCAATGGTTTTTGTCTCTCGACCAACGTTTCCGGTAAGAGATTCACTAGACAAGATGTACTCGCCTGGGATCATGAAAAACTCCTTAAAACAACGCGCACTAGCGGATGGGATTATGCACGGTTACCAGTTTGGTTCCGTCATCAAATGTTGCTTCAACTTGAATCTCAGGGATCATTTCTGGGATGCCTTCCAAGACATCGTCCCTGGTTAAAATCGTGCTGCCCCAGCTCATGAGGTCTGCAACTGTGCGCCCATCTCGAGCACCTTCAATGAGTTCGTAAGTTATGAGGGAGACAGCCTCAGGGTGGTTCAGTTTGAGACCACGATTTTTACGGCGGTGCGCAAGATCTGCTGCAACCACGATCATTAATTTTTCATGTTCACGAGGAGTGATATGCAATTTTTCCCTTTCTGCAAAGTCACAGAAAATACTGGAGCCCGGCCAATTGCTTAATTGGACGAGCGTTTAAGACCGAGGATATACCCCTTTGGCCCGAAGGGAAAGTAGAGGTTTGACTTTTTGAAAAAATTTTTGGGACTTCACTGTGACATCTGCTCAACCAGTAAATTTCGCCAGCTCATTGCTACTATTTACATGCTTTAGACCTATACAATTAGACTATAAACCACAGGAGATCCCATAGACGGTACTTATTCCTAAAAAAATACTTAGCCATGCGTCGGCGAAAAGCCAAGCTAATAATCAGGGGAATGCCCTGCATCCACTGTTCCTTAGTCTTTTCCTAGGGTTTTCTTCAAAAGAGAGCAAATTTTTCCACTTAAGTGCAGATTATTCACCGCCACTAAGCAATTTAATAAGCAGCATCTTCAAAATTTCTTGTTCTGTCCCAGTTAGTCTGTTATTCCACCCGGATAACAGATCATTCTGTTCCAAATAGGATTCTTTGATTAATACTTTTCCGGCATCAGTTAAGAAAAGGACATGCGTGCGCTTATCTACGGTAGATGGAGTTTGTTCAACATGGCCCGCACCAACAAGTGTTTTCACAATCGATGACGTTGTGGCCCTGCTTATGCCTGCCAACATCGCTACTCGGTGCTGCTCTAAATCTCCCTCCATCCATAAAATAAACAACACTTTAAAAGCGTTCCAGCCCATGCCTTTGGGGCGATGAATCCGAGCTTCAGATAATCCTGTGGCCACTCCAGAAGCACGGTTGAGGATCATGGCCAAGTCATTGGGGCTGATATCAGTTTCTGATAATTCTTCAGCCAGTTTTGCACGACTGCGGCTCACGAAGTTCCAGTACTCGAAGCTTTCAGCATCAACGGTCATGCGCACCAACTTTTCTTCACACTTGCATCGTTTCTTCAAAGGGTACAAGAGCCGGTGGAACAAAAAGTAGTTTTGTTCCACCGGCTCTTGTCTATGGTTTTTAAAAAGTGCAACTTTAAGTTGCTGATTTAATGGTTCCTACACAATTGCCAAAGTTAATTGTTGAACCATTTGGTCCTGGTGCGGTTCCTTGCAATGTCACGGTGTCTCCATCGCGTAGAAATGTCATTTCGCTGCCATCACTCAGTTGTAATGACTCTTTGCCACCCCAAGATAGCTCAATGAATGATCCCCGTTGATCCTTTTCAGGGCCAGAAATCGTTCCAGATGCGAACATATCTCCAGGCCGGAGGGAACCGCCGTTGACTGTCATATGAGCCAACATTTGCGGTGCAGTGAAGTACATCAATCCAAATGGAGGGTTGGATAATACTTCATCATTAAGCAGAACACTCAATGTCACATCGAGGCCGAATTCGCCATGTTCATCGGAAGGATCATGGAGATAGGACGCCAATTCAAAAGTTCTTTCAGGAGGTGCCACACGTGCTCCATTTAACGCCTCAAATGGCACGATCCATTCTCCCACTGTGGACGCAAATGATTTGCCAAGGTTGGGACCCAACGGCACGTACTCATAGTTTTGAATATCGCGTGCAGACCAATCATTAAAGAGAAATACTCCGAAAATATGATCTGCGGCAGCTGCAACATCTACTTCACCGCGTGGTGCCGCACCGCCTAGAACAAATCCCATTTCTGCTTCGATATCGAGGCGATTACTTGGCCCAAATGAAGGAATCGATTCTTGGCCTGGGCGCAGTCCCTTTGGACGAATCACATCGGTACCAGAAGCAAAAATGGTTCCGGACCTGCCGTGATAACCAACGGGTAGGTGTTTCCAATTTGGTTTTAGTGCATCTTCATTTGGTCGAAACATCTTGCCCAGATTCGTTGCGTGATGCTCTGAGGCGTAATAATCCACGTAATCAGCAGGTGTAAATGCCAATTTCATTGACACCTTATCAAGTGAAATAGCAGAATTTAGTACATCGTCTGCAGCTGCTTCATCGTTGAGCGTCTGCTGAATCCAGGCGCGTAGCGGTGACCAAATTTCCTTTCCGCCAGCAAGAAGCGCATCCAAATTGGGCTGTGCTGCTGCCACAGCTACTTTTTCGTCAAGGCCTCCTACCTTGGAGATTAAAGTTTCAAGACCAATAACATGGTCGCCAAGGCGAATGCCCAATTGAGTTTTACCGTCAAGTTCAAATGAACCATACGGTAGGTTTTCAATGCCAAAACCTTCAGTAGCTAATTTCTGTACTGCTGTTGATGTCATCTTTTTATCCTTCGATGTCGAATTCTGGGGTGTCGATAAAGCCAATTTCTGACAAAGTTTCCAGCGGCTCAGTGATACTGCAGGTGCCAAAGCTACGGAAAGAATCACGCCAGGCTTGATCCCCCGACACCACGCTCATAACGCGTTGGGCATCATCTGAATTAAGAATGTGTACTGCTTCATCAGAAACGCCGCCAGATTTAAGTACGCTGACTGCTGCCGCGATATTTAAGAATCCAAAGTGTTGAAATCCGGTTTTCTCATCTTGGTAGCGCATCGCACGATGTAGCCCCGCGGTGAGTTTGAACGGGACTCCAGTGCGAATCGCAAGCTGCAGCACATCAATTAATTGTTGCGGTGTTGGAAAAAGTTCTTGCCGAATACCGCCGGTGCGGAATTTTAAACCGGCGCCCCAGGCGCGCAGAAGCTCCAGGTTGTCAGCGCTAACCAGGGTGGCTGGCAGTTCCACAAAGATGCTTGTCGACGCCAACTTCCCCCGGACGGCTTCAACTTCTTCCAGGCCATCATCTTCTAATTTAAGTTCGACGGCACTGAGCTGAAGATGAGTGTGCTTTTCCGCTATGCGCACAAGCTCATCTGCTTCTCTCGGGTGAAGAATTACAGATACATCTAGTTGCTCTATACCTGCATATGCAGCAGCTTCTTCGAGTTTTTCCACTGGCACGATAAAAGGGCCGACCAAACTAGCCGTTGCGGTTCGTTGACGTTCAATATGGTCTTGAACGGCCTGTTGCAGAGGTGCCAGACCAGGAGGAAAAATTGCGGCATCATCAAAAAATTTGGTGATCTGTTGAACTGGCATCTCGATCACTCCCCGATCCAACGGCCACCAGTCCAAGATGACGGGTACTTCGGGTCATTACAGGCAATGGCTGCTTCACCAAGCAACAACGGCTTGAAAGTATCAACCATTACTGCGGTTTCATCAAAGTACTCAACTCCCAGGGATGCCTCCATAGCTCCTGGTTGTGGACCATGTGGATGTCCTCCGGGATGCAAAGAAATAGATCCTTCTTTAATGCCCGAGCCTTTTCGTGCTTCATAATTCCCTTCGACGTAAAACATGACTTCGTCGGAATCTACGTTGGAATGATAATAAGGAACAGGAATTGCATCCTCGTGGTAATCCACCTTGCGAGGCACAAAGTTACAGATGACAAAGTTCCAGCCCTCCCAGACCTGATGTGCTGGTGGTGGCTGATGTACCTTGCCGGTCAGGGGCATATAATCCTTAATATTGAAAGCATAAGGATATAAGCAACCATCCCAGGCAACTACATCAAATGGGTGCGTTGGCAATACATGGATAGACCCTGAAATCCCAGATGGTCCTGCGCCACGGTGTTTGATATAAACTGCAACATCTTCTTCTTCGCGTAGCAGAACTTCAGTTGGTCCACGGAGATCGCGTTCGCAGTAAGGAGCATGTTCTAAGAGCTGCCCATACTTGGATAAAAATCCCTTTGGCGGAGCAATGTGGCTGTTTGCCTCCACAAAATACAGTCGAGCTTCTTCACCAGCACGTAGTACCCAACGGTGAATTGTCGCACGCGGAATGATGGCGTAATCACCTTGCGCAACTTCTATGGATCCAAATTGGGTTTCCAGCAAAGCTGATCCACGCTCAACATAGACGCATTCATCGCCGACACCATTTTTATAAAGAGGAGAAGTCTCATTTACTTTTGCATAAGAGATACGAACATCAGAGTTGCCTAGTACCAATCGACGATCAGTTACTGCATTCACCTTCTGCTCAGCTGGTGCATCCAATTCATGCAGTTTGAGATGCAATGGGATCAGAGGATCGTTCGGAGTAAGCGTTTGATCTGGCAATGTCCATGATCGGACATCAACCAAAGCTGAAGGAATTTCTTTGTGATAAAGCAACGATGAGTCCGAGGAAAATCCCTCTTCACCCATGAGTTCCTCATAACGCAATCGCCCATCTTCACCACGCAAGACGGTATGGCGCTGGCGAGGAAGAGTTCCTAGAGAACGGTAATAAGCCATGATGAATCCCTTTCCAAGTAGTTCATGCATGTACTTTATATCCTGCAATGAAGTTCGTCTACCCCTAGCCAGAAAAACTCTTCACATAGTTTGACAACCCCCCAGATTCCACAGCTAAACAACACTTCTAGCCACGCTGCAATCTTTGCCCCAGGGGGCAACACCTTCCACCCCCTCCCCATTGAAGATCCCCTTACACCAGCAAAACCCGGATTGGATTATGCTCATTTCAAACAAAGGAGATGTAATGACAAATGAGAATCTCGAATATAGAAATTTTGCAGATTTTGCCAGCTCAAAAGTGGGTGAACTAATCCCAGAGGCCGATCCCACGGCAAATCGCCTCTCCGTGGCACTTAACCGAGTCTCACACCTACTCACCTACGACTTCGATGCATCAATCCATCGCCCCGAAGACTCGAGCTGGGCCGCTTATCGCGTAATTTTTGTCGTATGGCTGGCAGGACCACTAACGCCAGCACGTGCAGCAGAACTGACCGGCATGGGAAAATCTGCCATTTCAAATCTGCTCAAACCACTGCTCAAACAGGAATACTTAATCCAGGAAGCATCCGCAGAAGATCGTCGATCCAAACTTTTATCACTCACCCCAAAAGGCGAGGAATACATAAATCGAATTTTTCCCCAGCAGAATAAACTTGAAGCAAAATGGTCCGATTCGCTCACTTCGATCGAACAAGATCTCTTAATTTCGCTTCTCAACAAACTTCTTAATGGAAAACGCGCAGAGGAGGTGCGAGAGCAAAGGCGCTAAACACCGCAGGGGGAGATGCGGGTGTAGCGAGATACGTGGGGATTTCATCAAAGGGACGTCAACTTTGACACTAAACTAGTTCATGCCTTGACTAGTTTTTCAAGGCGTTGTACCGTGCCCTCAGTCACATATGTTGTAGCTGTTCTATTAAAAATTTCTCGCGATCACCTAAACCAAGGACGTTTTATGTCTACGTTCATTCCCTTGCTCGGAATTCTTATTTCTCTAGCATTTCTCATCACAATGGCCTATCGAGGGCATTCCGTTGTCGTCATCGCCCCTATCTCAGCAATGATCGCGGTTCTGTTCTCTGGCACACCGATGCTTGCTACCTACACTCAAATCTTCATGCCTGCGCTTGGTGGATTTATTGTTAACTTCTTCCCGCTTTTCCTTGCTGGCGCAATTTTTGGTCGATTAATGACAGTAAGTGGCTTAGCCAGGGATCTTGCACGCTGGATCTCTACTCTTCTCGGACCACAACGAGCAATCCTCGCAACCGTTATCGCTACCGCATTGCTCACTTACGGTGGCGTTTCAGCATGGGTCATCGCATTTACCATTTACCCAATTGCAAGTGCATTGTTCCGTGAAGCCGATATTCCTAAAAAGTTGATGCCAGCTGCCATTGCTTTGGGTATCTTCACTTTTGCCACTGCGGCACTGCCAGGATCTCCACAAATCCACAATGCTATCCCTACGAGATTCTTCGATACAACGTCTTTCGCAGCTCCTTTGCTTGGCATTATCGGAGCAGCCATTACTTTTAGCCTCGGCATGCTTTGGTTGAACTACCGCAAAAAACAACTAGAAAAAGCCGGAGAGGGCTATACCTCCCACTATGTAGATGGAAAAGATCCCAATCCCAACACTGATGACGAGTTTGAAGAAGTTGGCAAACGTGGACTAGTTGTCGCAGAACGCACCGAAATTACCTCAAATCTCCATCTCCGTGGACTCATTGGACTATTCCCAATCCTGGTCGTGGTCATCACCAACCTGCTATTTGTGTACGTCTTTTCTAAAACGCTGGATTTCTCTTATCTCGCAGAAGAGCGCTTTGGTGGTGTCGATCTCTCCAATGTGGTGGGAGTTTGGTCCGTTGTAGTGGCACTTGTTACCGCGATCATCGCCATTTTCCTCATGTCACCTAAAGCTGTAAATGATTACATTAAGGCGCTCTCCGATGGCGCAAAGAATGCTGTGTTACCTGTCTTCACTACTGCATCTGAAGTTGCATACGGTGGTGTGATTGCTTCACTTGCCATTTTTGCAGTTATCCGTGATGGACTCTTCAATGTGAGCGATAACCCGGTGATCATTGGTTCTCTTGCCACCGCAGTCATTGCTGGAATCACGGGATCTTCATCAGGTGGTCTCACCATCGCCATGCAGAGCTTCGCCGAGTATCTAATCCCACTGGCAGATGCTCAAGGTATCTCTTTGGACTTCCTGCACCGCGCCATGGCTATGGCTTCCGTGTCCTTTGACTCTTTGCCTCATAATGGCGCAATTGTGACATTACTTCTGGTCACAGGAATGACTCACCGTCAGTCTTATAAGGACATTGGAGTTGTCACTGTCATTGTTCCGTTTATCGGAGTGCTAGCCATCATCGGGTTGGGCTTTCTCTTCCCAGCACTTCAGTAACACGCTTCGGGTTCAAGGATGCACCTCCTCTTCCCCTAAAACATCAAGGTCAATCAAGCTATTTAAAGGTTCCACTACGTTGCAAGTACTGAAGCTGCGGAAGGAATCTCGCCAAGCATCACCATTTTTAAGAGCATGAATTAGCGGTGCAGCATCATCTCCTTCAAGTATCGCTAACGCCTCTACCTCGCCTTTGCCAGCACGCAACGTGGCCACTGCAGCTGCAATGTTGAGGAACCCAAAGTGCAGCCGGCCAGTTTTTTCATCGCGATAACGAAGTGCGCGATGAAGGCCTGCTGTTAGCTTGAATGGCAGTGAAACATCAATGGCGGTGCGGAGAACAGCTACCAATTCTTGTGGTGTGGGGAAAAGTTCTTCTCTATCGCCACCAGTGCGGTATTTAAGACCTGCACCCATCTGGCGAAGTTTTCGGGCAGTAGTTTCTGTAACTAAGCCGGTGGGAACCTCAACCCACACGAAAATATTTCGGTGTTGGTGCATGAATTTTTCCACTGCATCCAACCACGAAGTACTGGTCAGAGCAGCACCTACAAGTTTGATCTCTACCGAAACGATATTGATATTGGGCAATTCATAGAAGCTGCTTTGTAGATCAGCGAGCTCTTCAATACTGATGACAACAGATACTCGGAGTACTTCATCACCGGTGTATTGAGCTGCATCTTCAAGTGTGTCCAGTGGCAAAATAAGAGTTCCGATAAATCTGGACATCGGCTTATTCTGGCGATCAAAGTGCTCACCGATTGCTCGATCTAGCGGAATAAAACAGGGATAATAAACTGCAGAATCATCAAAAAATCGATGAAATTGGTGCGCATTACTCATGATGATCATCCTCTCCACGACAGCTTAAGATCCATTTTTGCACTTATTTTCTGCCCAAAAGTGAAAGCGGTTGAATCGTTGGTGCTTTGAGTTGGAACTGTTACGTGAGGAGGCGTCGACAAGCACAAACACTTACCGAGCGTAACCCTGCGCACGGCGCTAATGTGAGCACATGCTCGGTGAGAATTCTGGTTTGTTTAAACGCGCAATCGAGCGCGGCGTGGCTAAAGTGCGACGCAATCCGCGGGAAGATTTTGCAGAAGAATTGACGCAAGAATTATTTGATCACGCGACAAACATCACCCTGCCCCTTACTGCAAAGCTCAAGCCCAAGGGCTTTTTTCAGGATGATTGGCGGGCACGACCCACAGGAGCCAGGCCGTGGCCGATCATCCTTATCCATGGATCTGGTGCCAGCAAAGGCTCCTGGGAAGAGCTCGGCACGGAGCTGCGCAGCAAAGGTTGGGCAGTGTTTGCACCTGATTTTGGCACTCGCGCAACCGAGCCTATTGCGGCTTCAGCGGCTCAGATCGGCGCCTATATTGATGCCGTTTTATTAGTAACTGGGTCTGCGCAAGTGGTGTTGATCGGGCATTCGCAAGGCGGTGTTGTGGCGCGTTATTGGATGCGCACTTATGGCGGATACATGAAGGTCAGGCACATGATTTCGATTTCCACACCAAATCATGGAACGCTCATGGGCGGTATTTTGCATCCCATGACCAAGGTGAAATCTGGCGAAGGAACAATCGAAAAACTAATGCATAAACTCTTCGGCCCCACTGGTTTTGAGCAACTGCGTGGGCACGACATCATTGAGTTTTTAGCAGACGGCGGCGACCTGGATCCAGGTGTCACATACACCTGCATCGGCACGCATTTTGATCCTTTTATCCAACCACCAGAAGTCGCATTTCTCGAAGTTGGAGAGGACGATGATTCCGGGCGCGTGCGCAATATTTGGGTGGAGGATGAACACCCACGCGCGATGATTGCGCACAATGACATGGTGCGAGATCCACGCGTAGTGGAAATTGTGCGCGCAGAACTCGACCGCGTGGCACGCCTCGGCTAGTTTGGGGGCATGGTTGATGCTTTCACTGATCTTCGTCGAGAACTCACAAATGCGTTAAGATCCGTGTGGAAAAATCTTCCGACCGATAACGCACCTCAGGCTGATTCGTTGCCGGATGATGTGGTTGATGAGATCGCGAATAATTTTTATCGCAATCCTAAAAACCTCACGGAACTCAATGATGATCAAACGCAGTCCCTGCCAGTTTTAGCACGCATGCGACCCCGTGGGCTTTTTGAAGATGATTGGCGTTCCCGCCCCACCCTGCAGCGCCCCTGGCCAGTCATTTTGGTGCACGGAACTGGTGCGACAAAAGGCGATTGGCAAGATATGGGCGCAGATCTTAGAAGAGATGGGTGGGCAGTATTTGCCCCTGAATTTGGCCAACGCGCCACCCGTGCCGTGGCTGATTCTGCAGCACAAATTGGCGCCTATATAGATACAGTCTTGCTTGCTACCGGAGCATCACAAGTAATTGTTGTCGGGCATTCCCAAGGTGGGGTGCTGCTGCGTTATTGGATGCGTATTTTAGGAGGCGCTTCCAAAGTAAAACACATGGTGTCTTTGGCAGTCCCCAATCATGGCACCACGATGGGTGGAATTGTCAGCCCACTAATTCGCAACAACCGCGGCGAAAGCGTAGTCAATTCCGTAGTGCAATCATGGTTTGGGGAAGCTGGATTTGAAATGATCCGCGACCACGACACCATTAAGGCCATCAATGAAGGCGGCGATTTAGATCCAGACGTTACTTATCTGTGCATCGCCACCCACTTTGATACCGTCATTCAGCCTCCAGAAACGTGCTTTTTAGAGGCCAGGAATGCAGAAGAACTCAAGCGCGTACAAAATATCTGGGTGGAAAATCTAGACCCCAACTCAGTCGTACTCCATGAAGCAATGCCCTATGATTCCCGCGTGCGAGCGCTGGTTAGGGCTGATTTGAGCAGGTTGGTGTCTCAGATTTGAAGTGAAATCTCCTTAGCAAAATCTCGAACGAGTCCTGCAATTGCATCTAGATTTCCATCATCCAATAAAGAAACTCCAATCGAAGCTTCTGGGAAACGGTCTGGCAGGATCAACGGCGCAGCCACTCCGAATACGTTAGGAAGCACCTCCCCATGGCTAATGGAAAAACCACGCTCACGATCAATTTTTACCTCAGCAGAATCTAGTTGTGATGGAGCTCGTCCAGCTAAAATTGCACGGCCACCTGAACCCTGATCGATGGCATGGATACTGCCCGCGGAAAATGTCACATACGGCAGATGCATCATTGGCTGGACCACTTGTTCTGCCATAACTTGAGTGTCAGAAATACAAATCATCACATAGGAAGACGCTTGAGTCAGATTAGAGAGCCTTTGAAGATAAGGGGATACCAAGGCTTTGAGATCAATATCAACAGTCGCCGCTAAAGATATAAGTCCAGAACCTGAAAAGTATCTCTTATTTTCATCGCGTCGTATAAGCCGATGAACTTCCAGGGTTTGCAATAATCGGAAAACAACAGTTGCATGCAGATGCGTCTGGGCAGCCAACTCAGTGAGAGTCAATCCTCGTGATTCGGCTGCCACCGCTTCCAGCACCCTCAGCCCATTATCTAGGGTTTTGGCTCCTACTGGTTTGGTTTCCTCAGTCATCGAATTAGATTAACATCTGCGAGAGGTCTTCAGTTTGTGAAAGTGCAGCTTGAGCACCTGCGATTCGTCCTAAGACCAATCCATTAGTAACTGAATTTCCAGCTCCAACATAACGCTCACCGAGAACGCCTCCAGCAGCCTCACCTGCAGCATAAAGACCGCCGATCAATGCACCGCTGCTATTGAACACCTGGGCGGTGGAATTAATTTGTAAACCTGTGTGGGTACACACTAACTCACCGGGAACAATCTGGACTGCATAAAAAGGGCCTTGATCAATGGGATCAAGCTTGGGATCTGATCCTTTAGACCGCAGTGTGTCATGTCGTCGAAAGTCTTCATCAAACCCGTGTGGAAGCATCTCGTTCCATCGTTTTACTGAATTTTCAAGATTGTTCTGTGGCACACCGATCTTGTCCGCCAGTTCTTCCAGTGTTTCTCCTGAAACAACAACACCCTTGCACACTTCTTCTAAAATACGATCAGGTTGCCAGTCTTCTACATCACTTGGAAGATTCTTGCGTGCATGCTCATCAAAAATTGCCCACACAGTTTTACCAGTGGCTTTCCACTGTCCTTGATTAACTGCATAAGTTGAATCTTCATCCATACAACGAACACCTTGGGCATCAACATAAATCCTGGCAGCAGGAGGAAAACCACTGACCCAATGATGAAACCTCTGAAAACGTGCAGTCAGAAGCAATAAGCCCCAATTTTCACCAAAAACCTTTAAGTCATGCTTTTCCGCAAACCGAAGATGATCGCCCCTTGATCCATCTGCAGCAACGGCAAAAAAGCTTGTTCCGGCATCAAGTGCGTCAGGGAAATACTTACGGATTAAATCTTGATTCTGCGCAAAACCTCCTGAAGCAACAATGACAGCATCCGCGAAGAGGTGCTCATCCCCTACTTTCACGCCCTGAACTTTGTTGTCTTCAATAATTAAATCTGACACACGACAATTCAATCGCACTGGAATTTCTAACTCATCCCGGCGTTTATCTAAGACTTCGACCAAACCTTTGCCCTGGCCTTCTGGCACATGACAACGCTTATTGTTTTCCACTCCGCCTCGTGTCAGTCCAGGCATATGTGCATTAGTGGAATGTTGGGCCGGAACTTGTAATCCCATGTCTAACATCCATTCAAACATTGGTCCAGATTCATGGCAGAAATTCCACACAGGCCCTGGCAGCACTTTCCACTGATTCAGATCCATGTAATGCTGATACATGTCTTCCGCAGAATCATGTACGCCTAAGCTGTTTTGCACACTTGTGCCTGCTGCAACGAGCACTCCGGCAGAACGAATAGTGGAACCACCAATTGTTGGTTCAGCTTCAAGAATTACAACATGTGCGCCATTTTCCTTTGCAGATATCGCGGCAGAGAGGCCAGCTCCACCCGACCCAATCACGATGACATCAAAGTCTTTAGACATGGCGGGAACCTCCATCTACAGAAATACAACTTCCTGTGATGTATCGAGCTGAATCCGAAAGCAAGAACAGGACAGCCGCAAATACTTCAACTGGAGCTCCAATCCGGTGCAAAGGAACATTTCCAAGTGCATGATCTAATGCGCCTTCACGCTCATGAACCCACTGTGTCATTGCCGTATCAATAAATCCTGGCGCAACAGCATTAACTCGAACATTGAAATCACCTAGCTCAACAGCGAGGCTATAAGAAAGCTGCAGAGTACCGGCTTTGGCAGTGTTATAAGATCCTCTGCCCCGTCGAATTCTTAGGGCTGCTACCGAAGCCATATTGACAATAGCTCCGCCACCATGGTCTTTCATATATCCAGCCGCTACCTGCGAACCAAATAATGTTCCCTTGGTGTTCACATCAAAGGCAAGGTCAAATTGTGATTCCGGAATATCTAAGGATGCCGCTTCCGGGAATACGCCGGCATTATTGATCCACCCGTGCAGCCCACCGAATTCTTCAATTGCAGCTGACAATGTCTTTTCATGATCCTGTTTTTTCGTGACATCTGCTACGACACCAATCACCCTGCCATTTTCTGTTTGGAGAACCATTTCAGACAGTTCCTGGTTTATTTCTGCAGCTGTATCAAGCACTGCATCACTCAAATCAGTAATGACAACATTGACCCCGCGGGATGCCAGCTGGGAGGCAAATAGTCGTCCCATTCCTTGTGCAGCTCCCGTTACCACCATAGTTTTTCCAGGCAGATCTGGGTATTGTGCTTCGATTGGGCTGTGGTTGACGTAGTTCTCCATTGTGAAAATTCTTTCCTTTTAAGGTGATTTAGTGTTTAAAATTCAATGCGACGAGAGGCTAGTCGAGGTACGCCATCGGTGATTCGAATTGCGTCAAAAGCTGTAACTGTTCGTAGAATCTTGCATTCTTGTCCTGGTTCGCCTTGGACAACCACAAAATTCAAGATCACTTCGGCTGTTTCTTCTTCTTGGCTGACAATGTGGAAATTAAGCGCCAAGTGCTTAGCTCCAGGACTGCGCACTGGAAAGCTATTGCCAAATGCAATCAATTCTTCTGTGCCCACAAATGCTTTTTCATAGCTGGGAGAAGAATAGGATCCATCTTCTGTGTAGGTGTCTGCCCAGGTCAGTCCATCACCTGTGTCAATTGCCCGGCACTGACGGCCATAGAGGTTTTGCAATAGTGGCATGAGTTCAGCAGTTTTGATCATGAGATTTCCTTTTTAGGCATTAATTCGGTCAACAATTTGTTTGTAAGTTCCGCCTGAGTTCAAGCCACCATCGATAACAATCTCTGTTCCGGTGATATAAGAAGATTGCGAGCTAAGAAGAAAACTAACTACTTCTGCAACTTCGCTAGGCTCAGCAATGCGGTTCAGTGGAATGGCTTTGAGTGATTCTTCGACGAACTCCGTTGACCCCGAATTAAGCAACGGACTAGATACCAATCCGGGATGGATTGAGTTGACTCTGATTCCTTCTTCGCCAAATTCCAAAGCCGCAGATTGGCTGAGTCCGCGAACGCCCCATTTGGAAGTGCCATATGCAGGACCAGAATGTGCCATTAATCCTGCAGTCGAAGACACATTAACGATTGCCGCGTTGTCCGCTTGAGCAAGCAATGAATAACAATATTTCATGCCATAAAAGACACTGTTTAAGTTAATGTTCATAACGCTTAGCCAGTCCTCATCACTTGTATCGACTAGTGATGCACGAAGCGTGCGGCCCGCATTATTCACCAAACCATCCAGTCGACCAGATGTGGCTTTAATCTTCTCGGCCAAAGCTTGCCAAGAACTTGCGCTTGCCACATCCAATACTTCTAAATGGATATCCCCCGAATTTTCTGGCAATGATTCCACTAATTTTTGATGCGACTCAATCAGCTTGTCTTGAGCGATATCTGTCATCCACACTTCAGCCCCCTGAGAAGCCAATACTGCAGATTCTTCCAATCCCATTCCACTGGCTGCGCCAGTAATCAGAATGATTTTCCCTCGATGTAGCTGACTCATAGTGGCAGCTCCTGTCCCTTTGTCTCCTGATAAATCAAGGCAGCAATTACCGTGACCGCGCAACATCCAATGAAGTAGTAAGCAGGAGCAATATTTTGACCAGTTTGAGAAATCAACAAGGTAGCAATGAAGGGAGCGGTACCACCCAAGAGGGTATTTGACGTATTGTTCGCCAAGGCGATACCGGAATACCTAGTTCTAGTTGGCAGCATTTCAGCATAGGCAGCAAATGATGCTCCGTTAACCAAGGAGACCAGGACAAAGAGTACAGATTGGCTAGCTGCAGCCAGGAATGGGTTATCCAAAGACATCAGCAAGAACGCAGGATATCCCAGAATGACACCCAGAATAGAGCCAGTGAGGAAAAGTGGCTTACGCCCAATTTTATCGGCTAGACGGCCAGCAATTGGAAGCGTGATAACGCCGCAGATCATAGCGATACAGGTTGATGTATAAGCCAGTGTCGATGTGTGTCCGCCTACCACCTGCAAATATGTTGCGGCATACACAGAGGCGATGTAGTAGCCGCCCGTGATCATGGCACCCAAAGCAATAATGTTTAAAACTTTGCTTCCAGACTCGGTGAGAAGCACTTTGATAGGCAGAGCTTCCTTTTCTTCAGAGTCTTCCATTTTTTCAAACTCTGGTGAATCTTCAAGACTATTTCGGATGTACAAACCAATAAAGCCGATTACCACAGACAGCAGGAATGGGATCCGCCATGCCCAAGCATCGATTGTCTCAATGGAAACGAATGTAGTTAGGGCTAGTGCCATGAGGGAAGCAAGGAGAGAACCAATATAGGTTCCACTATTGACCATTGAGGTGAAGGAAGCGCGCTTTTTGGTCGGTGCATATTCAGATACAAATGCATTTGCTCCGCCTAGCTCACCGCCAGCTGCAAAACCCTGCAAACAGCGAGAGAGCACGAGAAGCACGGTTGCCCAGATACCCAATGTTGCATAGGTAGGAAGTAAGCCCATCAGTGCAGTAGCTACTGCCATGAGCAAAATGGTCCAGGTCAATGCCTTCTTGCGACCATACTTATCTCCAATATGCCCGAAATAAATGCCTCCGGGAATGCGCATAAAGAAGGCGACTGCAAATGTTGCGAAAGTTCCTAGAAGTGCAGTTGTTTCATTTCCCTGGAAGAAATGCACTGCGAGAATAGTGGCCATATAGCCATAAATTCCGAAGTCGTAATATTCCACAACCGTGCCCAGAATCGCACCTCTAATGACTTTCGCCATCGGAGTTTTGCCCTTAGCCTCCTCAACTACTGGCGGGTTGTACTCATTTGTCAAAGTCATGACCCCTCACTCTCTATTCGTTCCCAAACCATGAAAGTATTTCGATATTCGCAATCACAATGCGAATAAAAGAAAAGTTACATGATGCAAGTCACAATAACAAGGAAATTCACGCATGAACTTTATTTCCCCTGCTTATGGTTTGGATCACAAATAGTAAGAGGGTTTAAAAGGCTTATTTTTAGCAGAAAACTAAATGTCTAAAGCATCCAAAATGTCATCGAAGGCCGGTGCCACGCGGGTTCGCCACAGCACATCAACCCGGTGATCAGCCCGCCCGGGTCCACCATTAATCACGGCAACCGGTTTACCTTGGCGTTGCGCCTCAATCACGATCCGATAGCCACTCATTACGGCGAGAGAAGAGCCGGCGACTAAAACACCGGAGGAGGCGTCGAGAAGCATCTTTAAATCTTTTTTGCGGGCCGGCGGCACGGGCTCACCGAAATAAACCACGTCCGGCTTGAGCATCTGCGAGCCGCAACGCAGGCAGCCGATCATGTGGAAACGGCGAACCTGAGC
Source organism: Corynebacterium crudilactis (assembly GCF_001643015.1). NCBI lineage: Bacteria > Bacillati > Actinomycetota > Actinomycetes > Mycobacteriales > Corynebacteriaceae > Corynebacterium > Corynebacterium crudilactis. The sequence continues at coordinate 83,820 of NZ_CP015622.1, read as the reverse complement.
CTCATTAAGCGAGACATCACCATCCGGATTTACCGCACCCGGCTCCAGTCGAATCGAGGCCACATAGCCTGGATTGGCAGCCTCAAGCCGTTCATCAAAAGGTGCCGATCCTCCCCAAAACCGCAGTTCAAGCACATGACATGCGCAAGATCACCATGCAGCGCAACCAGATTTTCCGTGCCTGCCGCCGCATGTAAACCATCCACGTTTTGCGTCACCACGCCACTCAAAAACCCATGCTGCTCCAACTCCACCATGGCAAAATGCGTGCGATTCGGCCGCGCCTGATCCATCACCCGCCAGCCCACAAACGACCGCGCCCAATAGCGATGCGACGCCGCCGGATCATGCCGAAACTCCTGATACGTCATCGGCCGATGCTTGCTCAAGCTGCCCTGCGGGCCGCGATAATCAGGAATACCCGAATCCGTCGACACCCCAGCGCCAGTCACCGCCAGCACGTTCCCGGCCTTTAATTGCTTTACGACGCCTCCCCTCGCCTCATCCTCCCCCATTGGCTCCACCGTCTCCGCAACGACGCGAGCAATGGATCTCAACGCTGAATTATGGGCAAGAGCAGTGAGTTTATCGAACACATACTTATCCTAAGCCATGATCTAAGTTATAAAATTGTTAACGAATTCTCATCGCTAACATTGGTGCATTTTTATAACTTACGTATTGTTAATGGCTATGAGCTTTCTCAACTCCGCAAAATCCAAGACCGTAGCCCTCACCGCAACCTTCATCGGTGCAGCCACCCTTGCAAGCCCAGCAATCGCATCTGCCGACATCATTGATAACGCTCTCAACGCACTTCCATCCGGCCAGATCAGCTGCTCCCAGGCTGAAAAGTACTGGACTTCTGAAGCTGATTACAACAGCAAAGTAGCCCAAGCCAATGCGCTGGCAATGTTTGATTCTCGTGGCCCACAGATCAAGTCAGCCCTGGCTCGCGTCGAGGAAGCCGCAAACCGTTGTGGACTAAAGGGTGGCGCCGCTCCTGCACCTGCTCCTGCACCAGCACCTGCTCCTGCACCGGGTGGGAACAACGGTGGTGGCGGACAGGCACCTGCTCCTGCTCCTAGCGCTCCTGCGCCTGTGGTAAATCTTGCGCCAGCAGGCACCCCAGCTGTTACCGTTGAGGTCCCAGGATTTGGTGGCGTTCAGCTTCCAGACCTATTCAAGATCGTCCAGGAATTCCTAGCTCAGTTTGGAATCAAGATTTAATATTTTTTAGGTTCTCACAAGGAAGCCCTCCAGAGTATCTCTGGAGGGCTCTTTTTTGGGCTTAAGATGGCATACTTTTTCTATGTCTTCTACTCGTTTTCTCGTTCCACTTGCAGTAAGTTTCACAGTCCTTGCACTTGCGCCCCTGCCCACCAGCCACGCTGCTGTTGGTGCCATGTTGAGCCAAGTTCCTCAAGGTGAAATCTCCTGCGCCACTGCCCAGGCACATTGGACAAACGACGCAGACTACCAAAATAAAGTCGCCCAAGCACAAGCTCTTGCAGCTTTTGATGAGCGTGGAAATCAAATTCTCGCAGCCCTTTCCAGAGTTGATGCTGCTGCTGAAAGCTGTGGATTAAAAGGCACTGTTGGGCAAAGCTCCGGAGAATCTGACTCACTGGACTCCACGGATGCAGAAAGCTCCGAGGCACCTGTAGGATCTAAGCCTTCTGGGACCTCAGGGTCCGCTGAGGCAGGAAACCCATCCACCCCACGCAATGGCGCTAGCAATGACTCCGGTAGCGGTGGAACTGCCGATGCACCTACGACTGATGCACAAGCAATCCTCGGACCAATCCAAAGTGAAACAAGCACCCCAATGAAAACAATTGAAGTGCTCGGCCACGGATCAGTAGAGGTACCTGATGCAGAAGCAATGCTGGAAAATTATCTGCGCCAGCTCACTATTGTCGTCTAATTGCAATGCGGTGCGGAGTGATTAGAATTCTTTTCAGGCACGCTGACCAGTACAAACAGGTCATGAAGTTTTCCCCAGATTAGTAGAAGGATCGCGCACCATGGATGACGACCACGATCTCTTTGATCCGGAAGTTACTGTTACTTATGACCTCCCTGATTCCACAGTGGAGGTTTATATAGACGTGCATCCTCATAATGGAGCCGCATACGATCTCCAGCACATGTCTTTCATCGCAAGCTTAAGAGAATCAGTCACTACTTTCTGTCAGCTTCATCATCATTATCGACAAACTCCAGAACTGCTATATCACTCAGATGGCCCAGTGGGTGCGGTGAAATATTACACGGAACTGGCCTTCGCACATTCCATGATTGATGCGCTGCAAGAAGATCGTGCCAGTACTGATCTCACCCGCAGGGTGCTATTACTAAACCAGCTCGTAGAAAGCCTCAACATTGCGGCACGGAGAAACCCCACTATTGCTCAAGCAGCTGCCACAGCACACTATGCACTGCAGCTTGCTGAAGAGTTCGACATCGCAGGATCTATCGACTGCATTCAAGGTATGGATCGCACAATTCCCCGTGACCTTGGCCGATTTCTCCCCAGCGATCCCGAAGAACAACGTGGCGATGAAGGTAAATGGGTCAGACAATTACGACAGCTCAATGATGACTGCCAGGATTATCCCTATTTCGTCTTTGTCGATGACACCCAAACAGCTGAAGAACACGAACAGGCAGACTTCTTAGACGATAAAAATAAGCTGATCATCAATATTTCAGACGATCGCCTGCGATGGGAACACGTTCACGACGGGCGACGCATCTTCCCGCATACGGTATAAGCCCTGTTGCTAGGCCTGACAGCCCTAAACTAGAGGCCATGTCCGATTGGAACCACAACATCGCGTATCGCCCATGGCTCATGTCAAAGCTCAAGAAAACGCGATCGCTTCTCGACGTCGGCTCCGGCGATCACTCCTTCGCCGCCTATGCCGGCCACCAGGTAGCACACATCGACGTTGTGGATCCGCTTATTAATACGAGATTTGAAGAATTCCAACCCACGCAAAGCTATGATGCAATCACTTTCATCGCTTCTCTCCATCACATGAATACTGAAGAAGCTCTCACTAAAGCACTACGATTACTCAATCCTGGCGGCAAGCTCCTCGTTGTTGGCCTAGCTAAAAACAAGACAGCCACGGATTGGATCATCTCTGGATTTCAGGTCCTTATCTCCCGGCTACTAGGCCTAATCAATAACGAGCAACAAAACTATCTCTTCCCCACCAAAGAGCCTGCAGAGAGTCTTCGAGAGATACGAAAGCTCACTAAAAGACTCCTCCCGCATCGACGTATTCGTCGCGGGATTTACTTTCGTTATCTCTTGGAATGGACCAAGCCTTAAACGGTTATAGAAAGCAAAAAGAGGGGTGGGTAAGACCAACAACAACTGTTGGTCTTACCCACCCCTGTTCATAGAAACACGGATAAGCCCAGCAACACTAAAACGTGTTGCTGGGCTTATCCATCTATCTTTTTAAGTTTTAGGTCGGCGGTAACCTACTCTCCCACACCCTCCCGAGTGCAGTACCATCAGCGTAACCAGGCTTAGCTTCCGGGTTCGAAATGGGACCGGGCGTTTCCCTGCTACTATCACCACCGACACACCTTGTGTCACACCAAACACCAACCAATAAGGTTGGTTGTGTTGTGTCAGATACTGCATAATGGACGCGAGCTTATATTCATTTGCTCTTTGTTACGTTGCGTTACACCACACACTAATCGTGTTGTGGGTGTTGTTATCGGTAAATTAGTACCAGTCACCTCCACACCTTACAGTGCTTCCAGATCTGGCCTATCAACCCCATAATCTCTAGGGAACCTCAAAAGAAACCTCATCTCGAAACAGGCTTCCCGCTTAGATGCTTTCAGCGGTTATCCCTTCCGTACGTAGCCAACCAGCCCTGCTCCTGGCGGAACAACTGGCACACCAGAGGTACGTCCGTCCCGGTCCTCTCGTACTAGGGACAGCCTTCCTTCAAGTTTCAACGCGCGCGGCGGATAGAGACCGAACTGTCTCACGACGTTCTAAACCCAGCTCGCGTGCCGCTTTAATGGGCGAACAGCCCAACCCTTGGGACCTACTCCAGCCCCAGGATGCGACGAGCCGACATCGAGGTGCCAAACCATCCCGTCGATATGGACTCTTGGGGAAGATCAGCCTGTTATCCCCGGGGTACCTTTTATCCGTTGAGCGACACCACAACCACAAGTTGGTGCCGGATCACTAGTCCCGACTTTCGTCCCTGCTCGAGCTGTCACTCTCACAGTCAAGCTCCCTTGTGCACTTACACTCACCACCTGATTACCAACCAAGCTGAGGAAACCTTTGGGCGCCTCCGTTACATTTTGGGAGGCAACCGCCCCAGTTAAACTACCCACCAGGCACTGTCCCCAACCCAGATCATGGGCCAAGGTTAGACATTCAATCCGATCAGAGTGGTATTTCACCAACGACTCACACACAACTAGCGTCACATGATCACAGTCTCCCACCTATCCTACACAAACCGAATCAAACACCAATACCAAGCTATAGTGAAGGTCCCGGGGTCTTTTCGTCCTGCCGCGCGTAACGAGCATCTTTACTCGTACTGCAATTTCACCGGGCCTGTGGTTGAGACAGCAGGGAAGTCGTTACGCCATTCGTGCAGGTCGGAACTTACCCGACAAGGAATTTCGCTACCTTAGGATGGTTATAGTTACCACCGCCGTTTACTGGGGCTTAAATTCTCAGCTTCGCCTTACGGCTAACCGGTCCTCTTAACCTTCCAGCACCGGGCAGGCGTCAGTCCGTATACATCAACTTAAACGTCTTCGCACGGACCTGTGTTTTTAGTAAACAGTCGCTTCCCTCTATTCTCTGCGACCACAACACGCTCCCAACGAAAAGTTGTTCACATATCATGGCCCCCCTTCTCCCGAAGTTACGGGGGCATTTTGCCGAGTTCCTTAACCACAGTTCACCCGAACGCCTTAGTATTCTCTACCTGACTACCTGTGTCGGTTTAGGGTACGGGCCGAATATCAACATCGCTAGAGGCTTTTCTCGACAGTACAGGATCACTCACTTCACCCACGAAGGGCTCCGCATCACGCCTCACACAAAAAACCGGCGGATTTACCAACCAGTCGTGCCACACGCTTACACCACAATCCAATAAGTGGCCAAGCTACCTCACTGCGTCACCCCATCACTTAGCTACTACCAGATCAGGTCCCACGCAACCACACACCACGACAATCAAAGATCATCTATGGGTGCTTATGGGCGGTTAGTATCACTGATTCACCATGGTCGCCAATACTCGGGTACGGGAATATCAACCCGTTATCCATCGACTACGCCTGTCGGCCTCGCCTTAGGCCCCGACTCACCCTGGGAAGATTAACTTGACCCAGGAACCCTTAGTCATCCGGCGGATACGTTTCTCACGTATCAATCGTTACTCATGCCTGCATTCTCACTCGCACACACTCCACACCCCGTCACCAGACTGCTTCAACGCGTGCACGACGCTCCCCTACCCAACAATCTTCAAAAAGATCATTGCCGCGGCTTCGGCGGTGTACTTAAGCCCCACTACATTGTCGGCGCGGAATCACTCGACCAGTGAGCTATTACGCACTCTTTCAAGGATGGCTGCTTCTAAGCCAACCTCCTGGCTGTCTTCGCGACCCCACCTCCTTTTCCACTTAGCACACCCTTAGGGGCCTTAGCCGGCGATCTGGGCTGTTTCCCTCTCGACTACGAAGCTTATCCCCCGCAGTCTCACTGCCGTGCTCTAACTTACCGGCATTCGGAGTTTGGCTGATGTCGCTAAGATTGTAGTCCCGCTAAACCATCCAGTAGCTCTACCTCCGGCAAGAAACACACGACGCTGCACCTAAATGCATTTCGGGGAGAACCAGCTATCACGGAGTTTGATTGGCCTTTCACCCCTACCCACAACTCATCCCCTCAGTTTTCAACCTAAGTGGGTTCGCGCCTCCACAACCTCTTACAGCTGCTTCACACTGGCCATGGGTAGATCACTCCGCTTCGGGTCCAAGACATGCCACTAATTCACCCTAGTTAGGATTCGGTTTCCCTACGGCTACCCCACACGGGTTAACCTCGCGACATGCCGCTGACTCGCAGGCTCATTCTTCAAAAGGCACGCCATCACACCACAAGGATGCTCTGACGGTTTGTTAGCACACGGTTTCAGGTACTATTTCACTCCCCTCCCGGGGTACTTTTCACCATTCCCTCACGGTACTAATCCGCTATCGGTCATATCAAGTATTCAGGCTTACCGGGTGGTCCCGGCTAATTCACAGCAGATTCCACGAGCCCGCTGCTACTCGGGGTATCAACAACCACACACACCACCATGATCTTCGTGTACAGGACTCTCACCTACTCCGGTAGGCGTTTCCACACCACTTCCACTAATCACGCAGCACATGCCAACATCCGGCAGAATGTTAACGCCATTGCCCCACAACCACCTACATGCAACCCCTGCCGGGTATCACACACATAAGTTTTAGCCATCATCCACGTTCGCTCGCCACTACTAACGGAATCACAATTGTTTTCTTCTCCTACGGGTACTGAGATGTTTCACTTCCCCGTGTAAACCTCCACACTGGCTATATATTCACCAGCAGGTAACCACACATTACTGCAGCTGGGTTTCCCCATTCGGACATCCTCGGATCAACGCTTAGTTGGCAGCTCCCCGAGGCATAACGCAGCCTCTCACGTCCTTCATCGGCTTGATATGCCAAGGCATCCACCGTGTGCCCTAAAAAACAACACACACAACACAAAAAACTACCAACCACACACAGTGCGATTGGCGCGTTCGGTTACACAACAAAAAAACAAAAAAATAAAGATGCTCGCGTCCACTATACAGTTCTCACACAACACAACACCACCACCAACAAACATCAATACACACTGTGTATCTCATATTTCTTGCTGATCGTATTCGATGTAGAAACAACCCACACACACTACTTACCGTAATGTTTGCGATGTCATTCCAGACACCCAACAGCATGCCACCTATTACCTAAAACTCTGTTGTCTTAGCTTTTGTCACCCTAGGGGTCATCTCCACCCGATTAATAGTGTGTTGATGGCAACCACGAACGGGTTCCAACACCAACAACCACACACACAACACACAGTGTTGCCGGTGGTTAATAAAGCTCCTTAGAAAGGAGGTGATCCAGCCGCACCTTCCGGTACGGCTACCTTGTTACGACTTCGTCCCAATCGCCGATCCCACCTTCGACAGCTCCCCCCACAAGGGTTGGGCCACTGGCTTCGGGTGTTACCAACTTTCATGACGTGACGGGCGGTGTGTACAAGGCCCGGGAACGTATTCACCGCAGCGTTGCTGATCTGCGATTACTAGCGACTCCGACTTCATGGGGTCGAGTTGCAGACCCCAATCCGAACTGAGGCCGGCTTTAAGAGATTAGCTCCACCTTACGGTGTGGCAACTCGCTGTACCGACCATTGTAGCATGTGTGAAGCCCTGGACATAAGGGGCATGATGATTTGACGTCATCCCCACCTTCCTCCGAGTTAACCCCGGCAGTCTCTCATGAGTACCCACCATAACGTGCTGGCAACATAAGACAAGGGTTGCGCTCGTTGCGGGACTTAACCCAACATCTCACGACACGAGCTGACGACAACCATGCACCACCTGTGAACCGACCACAAGGGAAAACGTATCTCTACGCCGATCCGGTCCATGTCAAGCCCAGGTAAGGTTCTTCGCGTTGCATCGAATTAATCCACATGCTCCGCCGCTTGTGCGGGCCCCCGTCAATTCCTTTGAGTTTTAGCCTTGCGGCCGTACTCCCCAGGCGGGGCGCTTAATGCGTTAGCTGCGGCACAGAAGACGTGGAAGTCCCCTACACCTAGCGCCCACCGTTTACGGCATGGACTACCAGGGTATCTAATCCTGTTCGCTACCCATGCTTTCGCTCCTCAGCGTCAGTTACTGCCCAGAGACCTGCCTTCGCCATTGGTGTTCCTCCTGATATCTGCGCATTTCACCGCTACACCAGGAATTCCAGTCTCCCCTACAGCACTCAAGTTATGCCCGTATCGCCTGCACGCCCGAAGTTAAGCCTCGGGATTTCACAGACGACGTGACAAACCACCTACGAGCTCTTTACGCCCAGTAATTCCGGACAACGCTCGCACCCTACGTATTACCGCGGCTGCTGGCACGTAGTTAGCCGGTGCTTCTTCTCCAGGTACCGTCAAAATACATCTTCGTCCCTAGCGAAAGGAGTTTACAACCCGAAGGCCTTCATCCCCCACGCGGCGTCGCTGCATCAGGCTTTCGCCCATTGTGCAAGATTCCCCACTGCTGCCTCCCGTAGGAGTCTGGGCCGTGTCTCAGTCCCAATGTGGCCGTACACCCTCTCAGGCCGGCTACCCGTCGAMGCCTTGGTAGGCCATTACCCCACCAACAAGCTGATAGGCCGCAGGCTCATCCCACACCGCAAAAGCTTTCCACACCTTCCCTACGAAGATGTGAATATTCGGTATTAGACCCAGTTTCCCAGGCTTATCCCAAAGTGCAGGGCAGATCACCCACGTGTTACTCACCCGTTCGCCACTCATCCACCGAAGCAAGCTCCAGTTTCAGCGTTCGACTTGCATGTGTTAAGCACGCCGCCAGCGTTCGTCCTGAGCCAGGATCAAACTCTCCACAAAAAATGAAAACATTTTTAGGCCGTGAAAAGCCCAAACCTGACAAAAAACAACAACAACCACCCACACACAGTGCGACTAGTTGTAGCTGACATTTCATCAAAAAATTAATGATTACCCACACCCACAACGTGGGCATGGAAGATATATGGGCCTCTTCCCTTGACGGGGAACAAGAAGACCCACAAAAAATAATCATGCCAACAAAATTTACACACCCACCACCGAAATGATGACTATGCTTTATTTACAGTGATGGATACAATTGGCAATCCACCACCCGGCATGACCCACAACCAAAAACACTGTTTCCGGTTGTAGTGACAAATAAAATAAATGGCACACTATTGAGTTCTCAAACAACATACGCACACCATAAGATCATCAACGTTTGTTTGTGTTGGTGTCTTGTTGGCAGCTTGTTCAACGTTACTTCATCTTGTTTACTTTCACCAAATCGGTGTTTGTTGACTTCGATGAAGTGTTGTTGGTTTGTCGAGCGTTTGTTTTCCTAGATCCGCCTCACTGTCCACATAATCTCTTATGTGTTGGGGCGTTGTTGGTCGCGCTGACTGGAATTAATTTACACACCCGCCCATGACTCCGCAACTTCCCAGGTCAAGAGGGCATTTCGTAGTACAGCGGAGTGTGGAGTGAACACCCTGGATTGAAGTTATGCCCGCATCGCGGGCATTTTTGCACCCCGTAGGCCATAAGCTCCCCGCAGTGGCCGCATTGAAGGGAGCTCGGGGCGTCGATAAGCATCTTCCCGAAAGGATGATTGGCAATCTCCTCGTGGCAGCGATGACACGCCCACCACTCGTTGCATGTGGCGCATTTGTTGCCGACGACGTCGAAGGGTCCGTGATAGTGGATGCAGCGGCCGTCACCGTCAATGAGATGGCCACGCATTATCGGCGCCCTAGATAAGAGGAGTCGACGAAACCGTGGCGGGAGCATAAGGCGTCCCACCCGTCGGGGCGGACTTGGACTTTCATGCGCCGACCGCAGAGCTGGCAATAACGGGGTGCTTCCAAACCTGCTCGCGCAGAGGGCGACAGCTTATGTTCACCATCGAAGGGCTTGCCGGTGTTTGGATGAAAGATCGGGGTGTCTGCCAGAATCATGGCCATTTGGAGATCGTCGTTCATGCGCGTGCTTCTTAGATGACCTTATTAAGGACTTTGATGGGCAGCTGGAGACGATCCATCATGTCGAGGTCATCTTCCATTGGGCGGCCGAGCGTAGTCAGGTAGTTTCCGACGATCATCGCATTGATGCCTCCCAGGAGGGCTTGCTCGGAACCCTTGTCGCCCAAAGTCAGCTCGCGACCGCCAGCAAAACGAAGCATGGTGTGAGGCATCGCAAGGCGGAACGCACCAATAGAGCGCAGAGCGTCACGGCTGTCCATCAATTCCCTATCGGCAAATGGGGTGCCCGGGCGAGGATCAAGGAAGTTCATGGGGACTTCGTGCGGATCAAGCTCCGCCAGCTGCACGGCAAACTCGGCGCGCTGCTCTAAAGTTTCGCCCATTCCTAAGATTCCGCCGGAACAGACTTCCATTCCAGCTTCTGCCACCAGGCGCAAAGTTTCGCGGCGCTCTTCCCATGTATGAGTGGTGACAACTTCAGGGAAATAGGAACGCGCAGTTTCCAAATTATGGTTGTAGCGGTGCACGCCGGCAGCAGCGAGGCGATCCACCTGTTCCTTATTTAACGTTCCGATCGATGCTGCGACTTCAATTTCAACTTCAGAGTGAATCGCGAGGACTGCTTCCTCCAGCTGGGTCATGAGCCTCTCATCAGGCCCCTTGACTGCGGCGACGATACAGAATTCGGTAGCGCCAGTTTTTGCGGTCTGTTTAGCGGCTTCAACCAGATTCGGAATATCCAGCCACACCGAACGCACCGGCGATTCAAACAACCCAGACTGTGAGCAGAAATGACAATCTTCAGGGCAACCGCCAGTTTTGAGGGAAATAATGCCCTCGACCTCGATTTCCTCCCCACACCACTTGAGTCGAACTTGGTGGGCTAAATCCATCAAATCCGGTATCTGATCTTCAGGCAAGGTGAGGACTTCCATCAACTGTTGCTGATTAAGGCCAATTCCCTGTTCCAGAACTTGGGTGCGGGCGGTGTCAAGGATGGTGCCGGGGATGGTCATGGGTCTCCTAAAGGCTGGTTGTCAATAACTGCGCGCTTAAAAATTGAGCACACTTAAGAAGAATTGGGCACGCGCATGCAAAATGACACGTGCCTTAAACGACAACCTTAACCCATGACTTGAACAGTGTTCAAGAATTTTTGAACACTGTTCAAAAATGGCTGATTAACAGCGCGGTTGAACGGCCTTGCTAACAAGCGCCGTTCAAGCAAGCTTACTTAGACTTGTTCTTCGCCTTCTTACGCTTCTTAGCAGGTGCGAACACCAAAGCACCCGCAATAGCAGCAAGGAAAAGATCCTTAGACAATCCGGTTCCATCCTGGGAAGGGCGGATTCCGTCGTCTTGAGTCATCGCTGGGTTACGGAAGTAAATGGCCAACAAACCTGCAGAGAAAGCACCAAGACCCAAACCTGCAAGACGGCTAGGGATAAATGGAGCAAGCAAAGCTCCACCGATACCCAACTCCGAGTAGGCAACAAACTTACCGAAAGTATCTGAATCCATATCAGCCACCGCTGGGATACCCGTTGCAGCTAGACCCTGAATGCCAGCAGCGGCCTCATTAGGCAATCCAAGTTTTCCGTAGCCGGACTGCAGAATATAAGCGCCAGACACACCACGCAGGATTGCGTTGGAAATGCTCATTAAAGTTCCTCCAAAAGAGATTGTTGATTCGGCACCAACTTTACCCACGAGGGTAGAAATGAAGCATTCAGGATGACAAAACCCAACCTCACACCAACAACCTATCCTGGAGCCCATGAAAATCTTTGTTGGTTTTGGCGATTATCCACTCACCACCAAGGCCCTTCAGGAGGCAGGCGCAGAAATAGTCGACTCCCTCGAAAAAGCCGAGGGGTTTGTCTTCACTCAAACACCAGGCACAGAATTTCCCCTACTTCCCGACGGAGTGAGGTGGGTGCAATTTCCCAATGCAGGGCTCAACGCATATTTCACAGCTGGGCAGATTGATGACAAACGCCGGTGGTCAAATGCATCAGGGGTGTATGGCCAACAGGTAGCCGAAGCAGCAATGGCTCTTTTGCTGGGACTGATTCATATGCACCCCACCATGGTGCGCGCCGATAGTTGGGCACCAAGCACTCAAATAGATCAGCAGACCAGATGGCTTGATGGTGCAACAGTTGCCATTGTGGGAGCTGGTGGAATCGGTAAACATCTAGCAGCCATGTTGAAACCTTTTGGCGCAAAGTCTTTAGCAGTAAGCAGGACCGGTACACCCACCCAAGATTTTGATGCAACGGAACCTATATCCAACCTGCACCAAGTACTTGCCGACGCCGACCATGTGGTGTTGTGCGTACCGCTTACCGCAGACACCTATCATCTGATCGGAAAAGCAGAGCTTAAAGCAATGCAGTCTACTGCAATTTTGATCAACGTGGCTCGCGGAGAAGTAGTAGATACAGAAGCATTAGTTGACGCCTTAGATGCCCAAGAAATATCCGGGGCAGGCTTAGATGTCACCGATCCTGAACCATTGCCGGACGATCATCCACTGTGGGGGCGCAGCAATGTGATCATTACCCCGCACGTAGCCAACACGTTGACCTCGATGGATCGCATGCTTGCCCCAGTGGTGGCAGAAAACTACCGACGGTTTCTCGCTGGAGAAAAGATGCTGACCGAGGTGGACATCCACAAAGGTTACTAGAGCAGTGGCTTTGAATATAGATGTTCTGGTCGCCCGGACTGTCCGTACCGAAGGCGAACCTGGATCACACCTTGGCTAGCCATCGCTGCCAGCCTGCGCTGTGCTGTGGCACGTGAAACTCCGGCAGCTTCGGAAGCTTCTGTTGCGGAGAGTTCTTGGCCTTCCAGGGCGTCGAGAAGTAATTGCTCTGTGGCGGATCTAGAGACGGTGACCGGCGCTTGGGTGCCGTTGAGGATTGCGGTTGCCTGGTCAATTTTGTCTTGGGAAAGTCCTTGGGTGCCGGATAAGACATGGCGGTAGCGGACGTAACGGTCAAGGCGTTCCACGAGACGTTTTTGGGGAAATGGTTTGAGCAGATATCCGAGTGCCCCGGCACGCATGGCGCGTCGAACTGTTTTGATGTCATCGGCTGCGCTGAGCACAAACGCATCAATATTGGAGGTGCCCACGAGGTCAATGCCATCGCCGTCGGGGAGGTAGACATCAACAAGTAGGAGATCCGGGGAAAATGTGGCGATCAGGGTTTTTGCCTCTGCGAGGGTACGCGCGGTACCGACCACCGAAAAACCAGGCGACGCATCAACGATGGAGGCGTGAATGCCGGCGACGCGGAAATCATCATCAATTACTAAAACTTTAAGTGTTTGATCCATTACTCCATTACTCCCGGTAGTTTCACTCCAAATACAGCGCCATCTTCGGTTCCTCTATCAATCACCCAGACATCGCCACCATGTGATCTAGCCAAAGCCCGGCACAGTTTTAGACCAATGCCATGCCCGTGGGTGCGTTCATTATCTTCAGAGTCTCCTATCTGGGTGGCTGTGGCAAATACATCCACGCCCTCTGGGATTCCAGGACCAGAATCTGCAACAGAAATGACCAGCGTATCGGCATCATCCATCAACGTAAGCTCAATCCACCGTGGGGCTTCACCTGACACCGCAGCGTCGATGGCATTGTTGATTAAATTACCCAAAATGGTTGCTACATCTTCTGGATCTTTAACAGTGCCAAGGATGAGCGTGTCAGAGTTGATGCGCAGACTAACGCCCTTTTCAGATGCCGAAATAGAAGCAGTACTTAAAAATGAGCTCAAAAATGCTTCATTGAGGTGCGCTGATCCGATTAATGGATGTGACTGTCCCCCGTTGCGGGATATATCGCCTAGAAACTCTGCCGCGTCGTGGACGCGGCCGGCGTCGATAAGCCCTGTTGCGGTGTGGATGCGGTTGGCAAACTCGTGGCGCTGGGCGCGGAGTGCGTGGGTCATGGTGCGCACAGAGTCGAGGCGTTCACTGAGTTCAATGATGTCGGTACGATCGCGGATGGTTACCACGTAGCCTAAATCTTGATCCCCACGGCGCACGGGGTGGAAATCCAGATAGAGGATCCTGCCGTTATGGGCAACGGTTTCCGGATGCTGACCATGCAATACAACGCCATCAAGACCCAGGTCAAGCCCTAGTTCTTTCAACGTCCTGCCACTCATAGGACCTGCACCAATCATGGATTGCGCCTGCTCATTATGCACCCCAATTGTTCCGTTTGGGCTCAGCGCCAGCACGCCCTCATCAATGCCATCGATGACTGCAGTCTGATTTTGCACAAGGGTCACTAGCTCCTCCGGCTGCAAACCCAAGGTCACGCGTTCCCAACGGCGTCGCATGCCCATGGCTACACCCACGCCGATAAGGATTCCCAACACAGAAATAAGAGCAAGGGCGGCGAGGAACATGGGCAGGCGGGAATACACACTGTCTCGCTCAAACCCAACACTGACCTCACCGACTGGAACATTAGAATCCGGCGCAAAGATAGGCACTTTTGCTCGCGCGGACGCACCGAGGGTCCCGGTCTCCCACGCCATGGTTTCTTCACCCCGCATGGCAGCCTCAAAGCTAGTGCTCACCTGCTCACCCAAACGTTCCTCATCTGGGTGGGACAGGCGGATACCTAAACCGTCGGTGATAACGACGAACAAAGCTCCAGTGCGTTCATTGGCCGCCTGCGCAATCGCTTGGATATCTCCATCGGCTAATTCTTCGGCCGATGGGTTTACTCCTGTTTGAGTATCAAGCGCTACTTCCTCGCGGATCTGCGGGTTGGATGCCACCGAACGTCCGATGGACAGCGCTGTGTGCTCGGCCTCAGTTTTCATCTGATCCATCATCAAAACTGCGAAAATTCCGGTGCAAATAGCTACCACCAACGCGACGGTAGCCACTTGAATCACCAGTATTCGGGTAGCAAAGCGAATGATGTCCACCTCCTTGAAGTTTTTCATTCGTATCCATCAACAGACATACCTACCCCCGGGGGTGATTATCAGCAGAGCGTGAAGCGAAGTCCCAGGCCAACAATTCTGAGCATAATGCACAAAAGTCTTCTTTTGCGCACTACCCCAGGCAATGCACCAAACACTTAAGTTCGTGACACGCGCCACCTTATACTCCCACAAGCAACACAGAACACTCGGGATCTCAAAGTTTCGAGAAACACAGAAAGGGCAGCAATGAGCAGCTCAACACTTCTCCTGGCTTCAGGACAAGTCACGGCATTAGCCGCTGACTACACGCTCAGCCACACCCCATCCGACGGCATCCTCGTGGTCCTCGGCTTCGCCATGATCCTCACCTTCATGACCCTGATCATGCTGGGTCGACTCACCCCAATGGTGGCCATGCTGTTGGTCCCCACCATCTTCGGCCTCATCGCCGGCGCAGGCCTCGGTCTTGGTGACATGGCACTTGACGCCATCAAGGACATGGCCCCCACCGCGGCACTCCTGATGTTCGCGATTATGTTCTTCGGAATCATGATCGACGTCGGACTTTTCGACCCCCTGATCCGCGTGATCACCCGCGTTCTTCACGATGACCCCGCAAAGGTCGTCATCGGCACCGCAGTACTTGCAGGTGTTGTCTCCCTCGACGGCGACGGCTCCACCACCTTCATCATCACCACCTCTGCGATGCTGCCCATCTACCTGCGCCTTGGCATGAGCCCTGTGGTTCTCACCTGCACCGCTGGTCTGATCAACGGCACCATGAACATCCTCCCTTGGGGTGGCCCAACCGTCCGCGCAGCCGCAGCACTTGGCCTCGAGCCAGCAGATGTTTTCGTACCAATGGTTCCTTCCCTCATCGCCGGCGTTGTTATCTGTCTGCTGTTCGCATGGTTCCTCGGTCTCTCCGAGCGCAAGCGCCTGGGCAAGATTGACTCCTCCCGCTTCGGTGGGCCAGGACTCGACGCCCCAGAAACAGGAACGGGCTCAGGCTCCAGCTCCAACAAGAAGGGCTTCCCAGGCCTCGGTGGACTGGGCAAGGCAAAGGACGCTCCAAAGCCAGGACCTACTGGTGGCGTACTTGTTGAGGACCGCGAAGTTGAAACTGAGCAGCACATCAACCTCGACGACTCCACCCTCACCGAGAACATGACCGACACTCTGCTCGATCCACACCGCGCAACACTTCGACCGAAGCTGTTCTGGTTCAACGCAGCCCTAACCCTGGTCGTCATGGTTCTCCTGGTTGCCGATATCTTCCCACTGGCCTTCGTCTTCATGGCTGGCGCCGGACTGGCACTTGCAGTGAACTTCCCTAAGGTCAAGGACCAAGCAACCGAAATGCTGGCGCACTCTTCCAGCATCGTCGGCGTTGTCTCCATGGTTCTCGCCGCAGGCGTCCTAGTCGGCGTCCTCAGCGGCACCGGCATGGTCGACGCGATGGCTACCTGGATCACCACCGTCATTCCGAACGCAATGGGTCCTCACCTGGCAGTTATCACTGGCCTGCTGTCCATCCCAATGACGTTCTTCATGTCCAACGACGCCTTTTACTTCGGCATCCTGCCAGTTCTTGCAGAAAGTGCTTCCCACTTCGGCATCGAGCCTGTGGAAATGGCCCGCGCATCCATCACTGGCCAGCCTGTTCATATGCAGAGCCCGCTGGTCCCAGCGATCCTCCTGCTGGTTTCCCTCGCCAACGTCAACCTTGGCGACCACCACAAGAAGGTTCTGTGGCGCGCCTGCATCGTGTCCATCGCGATGCTCGCCGTTGCGACCATCATCGGCGTTGTGCCACTCAGCGCATAAAATAGCTTTTCGACGAACCCCTCCGCCCCCGTGTTGTTCTGTGCACGAGGGAAGAGGGGTTTTGTTATACCCTGACCAACATGAATAACCGAGAGTATGGATTAGGTTTTATCAGTTTCCTGGCCGGCCTCTTCTTTGCCATCGCCTGGATCCTCATCGTTATGCTCATCGCGCAACAAAACTTCTTCTCTACGGCGCAAGTTATCGGAGCCTGCATCAATTTTGCTCTAGTTGCAGTTGCACTCACTTGCTGGGGTTATCTCCAGAAGCTTCCCGCAAAAAGGATCATCAGCAGAATTTCACTGGGGCTCAGCTTGGCCATCGGCACAGTATTTACTGCTGTGTCAGCACCTTTTGATGAAACCGGTCTGTGGGGAGTTGGGTTGATCTTCATCGTCATAGGTTCTTTGGCCGGATCCGCCCTGATTACTGCACTCACATTGGCGATCCTCCGCATACCGCTGCCTCGAAAATGATCACGGGGGTGTGATGCAAATATTCGTTCCATCTAGCAAACTTGAAGTAGGAAATGATCGAAAATTTACACCCCACCATCAGCAGAGTGCAAATTTTCGTTCAGGAATTGGCCCGCCTCTTCGTGTGGGACGAAATTTTGAACAGCACTCTTTCAGGATCCTCAACTGCCCCAATTGCCCCAAAAGTGATCCCGCCCAGAAGCGCTTCTCCGGGCCAAACCCAACCAAGAACAAGTAAGGCCCTCACCACAAAGGATGAGGGCCTTAAATTAGCGTTTAAAGCGAGGGTGCATCCAGAACTTGAGTAACCAGCTCTGCAATGCGGGAACGCTCTGAGCGCTGCAACGTGATGTGTCCGAAAAGCTCGTGGTTTTTGAGGGCTTCAATGACAGAAACAATTCCGTCATAACGGCCAACGCGCAGGTTATCGCGCTGAGCCACATCATGGGTGAGCACCACCCGAGAATTCTGGCCGATACGAGAGAGCATGGTTAATAAAACATTGCGCTCTAAGGATTGGGCTTCGTCGACGATGACGAAAGCGTCGTGAAGCGAACGACCGCGGATGTGGGTTAGTGGGAGAACTTCGATGAGGCCGCGGGAGAGGGCTTCATCGATGATGTTTTGGCTGACCATGGAGCTTAGGGTGTCAAAAACCGCTTGCGCCCAAGGCCCCATTTTCTCTTCTTGGTCGCCAGGCAGGTAGCCAAGTTCCTGTCCGCCAACGGCAAAGAGTGGGCGGAACACGATAATCTTACGCTGAATGCGACGCTCCATCACAGCTTCCAGGCCGGCACACAGTGCGAGTGCGCTTTTACCTGTACCCGCGGGGCCGCCGATGGATACGATGCCGACGGCGTCGTCGTTAAGCAAATCAATGGCAACCCGCTGCTCAGCGCTACGCCCGCTGATACCGAATACCTGCTGGTCGCCGGGGACAAGCTCGATGATCTTGTCGGAATTCATACGACCAAGCGCCGAACCGCTGTTGGATTTGAGGGTGAAGCCGTGGTTGACGGGCAGCTTTTCGAGCTCCTCAATGCGCACCTCGCCGGTGTCGTAGAGCTCGCTGAGCTGGTCATCGGTGATATTGGCGTGGGTCATGCCGGTGTAACCACGGTCGCGCGCCAGGGCAGCGCGGTATTCCTGTGCGGCGATTCCGCTTGCCGACGCCTTAATCCGCATCGGCAGGTCCTTCGACACCAGAACCACATTGTGGTCCTCTTCCTGCAGATTCTTGGCTACTGCAAGGATGCGGGTGTCATTGTCACCAAGGCGGAATCCCACGGGCAAGGACTCCGTGTTTTGGTGATTCAGCTCAACATGGATGTGTCCGCCTTCATCGCCAATTGGCAGTGGCTTGGACAAATCCCCATGGATCTCGCGCAATTCATCCAGCATTCGAAGCGCCTGGCGAGCAAAAAAGCCAAGGTCCGGGTGATGACGCTTGGCTTCTAATTCCGTAATTACAACAATTGGCAGAACTACATCGTGCTCCGCGAACCGTGTCAACGACAACGGATCAGACAGCAACACTGACGTGTCCAAAACATAAGTAACAGAGACTTCCTGCGCACCTCCTTCCATTTCCCAGTGCTCCGTATCTGTTTGGAGCGAAGAATTTCCAAGGAAATCTGGATAGGTGGTTGTCACAAGTCCTCCTCTAAGTGGGCTTGTCGCCCACGGTAGTAGCCACCGCACGCGAATACTTGGGACTCGTCAAGTTTTCATGAGCCGGTTACCCGTCGTTCAATTTCATCGAGTTTTAACCAGGACGGTTCATATGCTTCACACTTTCCGCGTCAAGCGCTATAGTGAGTTTTGTTCTCAGGGCGGGGCGAAATTCCCCACCGGCGGTAAGACGAATCATCAGATATGACTAGTTGAGCCCGCGAGCGCCACCAACTAGCAATGGTTTGTGGGTCAGCAGATCCGGTTAAATTCCGGAGCCGACGGTCATAGTCCGGATGCAAGAGAACCGTGGTTTCGCTGATTTTTTAGCGAACCCGGAATTAAGGCCCCGAGGATTACATGCTTTTAAATCCTTTGAAAAGGGGACAAGATCATGAATCCTATAACCGAATTATTAGACGCAACATTATGGATCGGCGGAGTTCCGATTCTGTGGCGCGAAATCATCGGCAACGTTTTCGGATTATTTAGCGCGTGGGCAGGAATGCGACGCATCGTGTGGGCATGGCCCATCGGCATCATAGGCAACGCGCTGCTGTTCACAGTATTTATGGGCGGCCTTTTCCACACTCCACAAAACCTCGATCTCTACGGACAAGCCGGCCGACAAGTGATGTTCATCCTGGTCAGTTGCTACGGCTGGTACCAATGGTCTGCAGCAAAACGCCGAGCACACTCCCCCAAGGATGCAGTTGCGGTAATCCCCCGCTGGGCAAACACTAAAGAACGCATTGGTCTAGTGATTGCCGCCGTCGTGGGCACCATCAGCTGCGCATGGATCTTCCAAGCACTAGGTTCCTGGGGACCATGGGCAGATGCCTGGATCTTCATCGGCTCCATCCTTGCCACCTACGGCATGGCCCGCGGCTGGACTGAATTCTGGCTGATCTGGATTGCCGTTGATTTAGTCGGAGTGCCACTGCTCTTTACCGCCGGGTACTACCCATCCGCGGTGCTCTACCTTGTGTACGGAGCCTTTGTAAGTTGGGGATTTGTTGTGTGGATGCGCATACAAAAGAAAGAAAATACTGCTTCCCTGAATCTGCAACAACCAGTGTTGGTTGATTAAAGCGTCTGAGCATTCTCAAACTAGACAGGCGTGACAAAATCTTAGGTTTTCCTAGATCTTTGTCACGCCTGTCTAGTTTCTATTCTCTGCCTACCAAAGCCACAGAAAGCGCTTATTTCAGCTCGCCTGTCCAGCTGGCATATGTAATAGGTATGGCTCGGAATTCACGTTTAGAAATCACAGACCAGACTCGGACGGCCAGGACAGCAGAGGCCACGGCGAGAAAGATCGGGAGATAGCCTTGGGCTTCCATATCGGTGAATTCCACTGCGGCGATCAATCCGAATAGTGGTGCAGCCATTGTTGTGGAGAGGAATGCGGCAGCACCGAGCAGTGCGAAAGCCGCAATTGGAACGTTGGTGATGGGTTCTAAAAATGTGCCCACTACCCCACCGACCATCGCACCTAGAGCGAAGGATGGGATCAAGTTTCCACCAACCATGCCTACTCGGAAAGCCAGTAGCAGCATGGCGGTGCGTAAGGCGAGTATCAGCAAAATGGTGCTCAGCAGCAAACCTTCGCCCAGCATGGTGTCTGCTAGCCAACGAGGATTGGCCAAGGTGACGGGGAAGAAATAAATCACTGTCGCAATCGTGAGGAAGCCTAGAGGCATCTGCCAGAGAATTTTGCTTCCTTTTGGTGATGCTTGTGCCATTTTGTTGGCAATTATGGAAAACCAGTGTCCGCAGATGCCAGCAACCACGCCTGTCACCATGGCGGATAGCAGCATCCATGGGCTTTCAGTGAGAGGGACAGTAGTGAAGACATCGGGGGTTTGTACAAAGAAACCTGTGGTGGCTACGGCTGCTGTTGTGGTGATGATAGCAATGACAACTGTCCGAGTTGATGCTTCTACCAGCAGAATTTCTAAGGCAAACAGCACGCCTGCCAGTGGCAGATGGAAACTGGCGCCTAAACCAGCACCGGCAGCAGATGCTACCAAGATACGTTTTGCATCTATATCTAATTGCAACCATCTACTAAACCGCTCGCCCACCAAGGCGCCAGCGATACGTGGCGCATTTTCCGCACCAACGGGTGCACCGGCTGCGACTGTCGTGACCTGTAGAAATGCGGAAGCAATGGTTTCTAAAATGGGCATTTTCGTCCCGCGCATGGCGCCGACAATGGATACTTCTTTTTGGCCAGTGCGGTGCACAATGAACCAGGCCCATGATGCGAAAATACTGAGCACCACCACTGTTATTGATAAACGCAGTGGAGAGACATTGGCATTGGGATTTTGGTTGTGCAGATGATCCGCGCCGTATACCAGCCGCTCCACACCAATTGCTGACCAGTTCAGCGCAGCAACAAAAAGTCCTGTTCCGATGCCAATTATGGCAGCGATAACGGCTAGCCGGTTGAGGGGAATTTTTGTTAATGGAACTCGTTCTGACACGCGCAACACTATATCTACTAAATGCGACACCAGCGGAGTTTTATATTCTGCATCTTCTTTTTTACGTCATCGCAGCTTAAATAAAACTATGATGGTGAGCAGATTTAGGTTTGCTGATTCTCCCTAATGAAAGAGGTCCGGACGCCCATGCCTACCTATACTTGTTGGTCGCAAAGAATTCGCATTTCTAGGGAAGCTAAACAGCGCATCGCAGAAGCCATCACCGATGCTCATCATGAAATTGCGCAGGCTCCTAAATATTTAGTGCAGGTGATCTTTAATGAGGTCGAGCCTGATTCTTATTTCATTGGTGCGCAGCCTTCTTCCGAGAATCATATGTGGATCCAGGCAACTATTCGTTCGGGTCGCACTGCAGAGCAAAAAGAGGAGTTGCTGCTGCGTCTGACTGGGGAAGTAGCGTTGATTCTTGACATCCCTAATGAAGAGGTGTGGGTCTATATTACGGAGATCCCGGGCGCGAATATGACGGAATATGGGCGTTTATTGTTGGAGCCTGGGCAGGAAGATGCGTGGTTTAATTCCTTGCCTGAGGGGTTGCGGGAAAGGTTAAGTGAACTCGAGGATTCTTAAAATCTGCCTCAAGTAGGCCATTTTCCACTTCATCGACAATACTGGCTTAATAGAAAATGCTGTCCGGAGCTGTTGAAGGAGTTGAACATGCCAAAGAATTACGACACCAACGGGGCGATCCGCAGACGGGATATGCTCAGACGTAGGTATCTTCCGGATTCGGCCACCACTCCTCAAGAGATTTCACCGCTGACCAGGTATGTCACCAATGGCATTCCTGCTCGCCCACCGTTGGGCTCCACTGTTGTAGATGGGCTAAATTTTGCTGAAGGCGCGTCTAATCGCATGGTGATGTCGCTGTATCCGGCGCCGTCTAAGCCAGCAATTGAAGAGCTCGCGCAGGCATGGGATCTGCACCCCACGATTGTGGAGGATTTGCTTGTGGGACAGCAGCGCCCGAAGTTAGATCGCTATGAGGATGTCACATTCATTGCGATTCGGGCTGCGCGCTATATCGATTCCCGTGAAGAAGTTGATTTCGCCGAGTTTCATATTTTGATGAAACCCCAGGCTATTGTCATTTTATGTCAAGATAATCAATGGATTGACGGCACCAGCGCCGCCAGCTTCGACGAACCAGAACTGGTTGATCCGCGCATAAAAACCTTGCTTGCCGACGCCTCCCTCCTGTCCGCAGGTCCCCGCGCCGTGGCATACCGGCTTATCGACGCCATCGTTGACGGTTTCGCCCCTGTCCTTCGAGGCATCGCCATCGACCAGGAACAGATTGAACGTCAGGTATTTTCCGGTGACGCTGCCGTTGCTGAACGTATTTATAACCTGTCGCAGGAAATCATCGATATGCAGCACACCACCAGTTCAGTCACGGAAGTGGTGCAACGCCTCAACAAAGACTTCATCCGAAGTGGCATGTCCGAAGAACTCCGCGCCTACCTCGACGACGTCGCCGACCACCTCACCCGCGACAACACCCGCGTCTCCGAATACCGCGAATCCCTATCCCAAATTTTGAACGTCAACGCCACCCTTGTAGCCCAACGCCAAAACGAAGACATGAAGAAAATCTCCGGATGGGCCGCCATCATCTTCGCCCCAACCCTCGTGTCCTCCATCTACGGCATGAACTTCGACATCATGCCAGAACTTCACTGGGCGTTTGGCTACCCGTTGGCTCTCTTAGCGATGCTCGGATTCACTCTCCTTTTGTACTGGATCTTCAAACGCAGTAAGTGGATGTGAGACAAAAACCGAAAAACCAACAGGCCTCGGAAATTCCAGGGCTTGTTGGTTTTCTAGTTTGATCACTCTTGCAAAGCGGCCAACGCTTCTGTGCGGGCAGTGATCCATTCCCGCATTGACGCCACTTCCGTAGCGATCTCATCTGCAGTCACCGCATCAGTTTCTGGAATTGACGCTGCAATCTCATCCAACAACTCGATGGCAGTTCCGGAACCATACATTTCTTCATACAGCTCCCAATACACCTGCTCATAGATTTCCGTGAATGCATCGGAAGCGAGGAAACGTTCCTTGAGCTGGTTTCCTCCCATCGATCCGCCGCCTTCCCGGTCACCCATATCAGGCATCTCACCCATGTCTGGCATTTCGCCCATCGCAGGCATATCCTCGGTCGTAGTGCCCTCGGTCGCAGTGCCTTCAGTCGCAGTGCCCTCGGTCGCAGTACCTTCAGTTTCAGTGTCGGTCGTTCCACCAGGACGCATTCCGCCACCGCCACCTCCGCCCATGGAGATTTCATCATCTGGGCCAGCATCAGTTGAGCCGGACATTGCGAGGTTCAAATCCCAAGAGATCACGCTGATCAGGCCGGTGTCGTAGTCGTACCACAGGTAGTAATTACTACCGGGACCAGCCATGTCGTCGGAATTTACCAACAGGTTTTGAGTGGCAACGTAGCGAGCAAAGCTTTCCACATCGACGTAGTCAGAGAGGTGTTCAGCAAACTCCTCATCGCTTGCGGTGTCGAGCCATTTCAGCAGGTTGATGATCGGTTGGATGTCTCCGTTGCCGTCACCGTTGATCTGCTTGAACTGTCCGTCGTATTCAGTTTGGTCTTCGCCTTGGTAGGTGAAGGAACTGTTGGAATCTGCTTTGAAGAGGACTCCGTTGCCGAGCGCGTCGGCATAATTTTCATCGGGGTGCTCCAAAAGGAGTCGAGTGGTGGAGGGCTCGTCGTTAAGCGAAAACGTTGTGAAGCTGGATTGCTGCGAGACCTGGCCGGTTTCTGCGGTCAGGGCCAGCGCCATTGCTTCGTTGACCACGGTGGTGCCGGGGCGTAGTGCCAGTTGAGTCATGCCTTGGTAGACGTGGCCGTCTTCGTATTTGTCGAAGCTGATCAGAAGTGGCCAGGTGCTGACATCGTCGGCATCGACCGAAGTCATGCCACCCATGCCGCCACCACCCATGCCACCGCCGGGGCCGCGAGTCTCTTCAGTTTCCGCAGTTTCACCGGTCTCTGAAGCGTCAGTAGTCTCTTGCTGCGCCGCGAACTGTTCCTCAAACTGGGCGATTTCCTCTTCGCTGAGATCTGTAAACTCTTCGACGCCTTCTGGTGCCTGAGGTCCGCCTTCTTCAGATGTTCGACCCAACCCGGACAGCGTGGAGTTGCCCTTGAGGCGGATGCCGACGTTTTCAATGGTCACGCCATCAATCGTGATGGTTGCCTTCACCCAGGTTTTGGAACCGTCTTCTTGATAGTCCGCGAGCATCTCATCGAGGCTTTCCTGCGAAACCTGCAGGCTGATTTCATGGGAAACGGAGGTATCAAAAATATCGACATTGCCTGCACCGACATCGATCGTGGCAGTCGATGATGCTGACGTTTGGATTTCACCAGAGGAAATATAAGGTACAACCTGCACTCCACCCAGCACGCCGCCGACAGCGATGATAGCTGCCGAAGTTCCTAGGAAGAGGCGTCTGTTCATCCTCCATCGAGCAGATTTAAAGCTAGGCATTTTCTATACATCCGTTTGATCGTGACCGGTCAGGACAGTCGCTTTTTGGCCGTAGTTCACATCGCGCATCTTGGCGACCAGCTCATGTGGCTTCACGTTCTTGCGCATTTGAGCGGTGTAGGAGAACTCAGTCAGGGCTCCGCCGCGGACAGATTCAGCGGACATCATCTCAAAGGAAGTGCAGTACTGCGCGAGGATCAGTTCAACTTCTTCTGCGTAGGACCTGCCGGAATCAGCTTGTCCATCGGCTGGGACCTGCACCTTGATGACCTGGCGCTGGATATCAGCCTTGAACCAGTCGAAGCGGTACATGATGAACAGAACGCCACAGACGACGATGGTTGCAGCGATCGCCAGAACGTAGAAGCGGGTACCACAGGTCATGCCAACGGCCATCGCGAGGAAGAGGAATCCGACGTCACGGGTTTCTTTCACTGCATTACGGAATCGGATCACCGAAAGCGCGCCAACCAGGGCGAATGCACGTGCGATGTTGGAACCAACAACCAGCATGATGATCGCGATGACCATGCCCACCAGCACCAACGTCTGCACAAATGACTGACTGTAGGAGATATGGCGGTGGGTTTTTTGGTACACCACACCCACGATGGAGGTCAGGACGAAGGACAAGACCAAAGTGATGAGAACGTCGACGACAGAGAAGGTGCCGGAGAGGTCTTGGAAGTCAAAAATGGAGCTTAAATCGCTCAACATTGGAGGGGCCTTTCTTGTTTAGAAGATGGGGTCGACAGCGCCGAAAGCTGATGCCGGACGGTTGTGAAACGCTTCGATGGTTTCGCAGTATTTGGACATCCGAATCACGGACATTTCCAGTTGAGCAGTCATATCAGTGAGCCAAAACGGCACGCGTTCATCGCATTTGATTTCCACGACTGCCAATCCTTGCGCCACCGTTGGGCGGTCTTCAAGTTCTTGGCCAAGCAGAAAATCACGATCACGGCCTGAAACACCGTGGTCAATGGTGACTCGCGAACTTGCCTCCGCATCAGCGCCGACGAATGCCTCGCGGTGATACTTCGTGGTGGCGATGGGTCGCAGCCGATAATTTTTAGCAAACGACGCCATCTCATGGATCAGGGCGTGCTGGTTTTCCGGAGAGATTTCAAGAAGCTTCTCGACGTCCACCTGCTCACCTACCGCGGCGCCCGTGCTATCGCCCAGGGCGAGCGCATATATAAAGGGCAGATCCAGCCGACGCTTTTGGGTTACTTTGTTAACCCGCTGCTTGATCTCTACCGAAACGGTGGATTCTGGAGTGAGCACTCCATCACCGTAGGTGCGGATCCGTAGTTTCCTTCGGAATTTTAGGCCCTCAATCTTTTCGGTGTAGCACCGTAGATCGGCTGAATCGAAGTAAAGGGATTCCACTCGGTAACCACCGGGTGGTGAGAGCGGATCCGTGCTCATCCGCGTAGCCAACTGCTCGCGGAGTGCAGGTACGTCCTGCTCTGGAATCAGGTATTTGATTTCAAAACGGTTAAACCTGTGTGGGGATGCTTTCACCCCTGACCACACTGCTTGATTGACTGTTTGATTGGTCATGCCAATAAGCATGAAACATTTTTTTGAAAGAATTCAGAGCGTTTCTTGTGAGGATTTGGGAGTATTTCCCCTAACTATCAACTACTTACGTCTCATTAAATTAAGAGTTTGTTTACCTGCCATCTACCCTTATAGGAAAACAGCAGGTCTATGACCAGCTAAAACTCAGGAATAAGCATTTCTTCCCGCAATAAGCGCTCAAAATCGTCGAAAGGCTCAGGTGTCTCTGAAGAATCTCCCTGCCAAAGATCTGCCACCGGTGATGGTTCATAGTCCATGGCTATTTCTATCGTAGGAATGACGTTTTCTTTCCAGTGCGCAAACGGCCTCGCCAACTCAGCCAGTTTTCCCGCAGATGTAATCGCATCACCCGCTAGTGAATAATCACTAAAGCCAGACATCACGATTTTCGAGTTGCTGAGCATCCGAACATAAAACGGAGTGATCTCAGAGTTTGCCTGATTAATCAGTTCAGTCGCGTCCGCAAGGAATGCAGTACTTGGTCGAGCATCTTCGATCTGAATCTTGTGCTCGCCGTGAACAATGTTGATTGTCCAATCATCGCCAAGCAGTTCACCCAACTTGTCACCAGCAGAAATCACCCCGGACAATTCTCCGCTGACATTAATATCGAGCTTCCTTGAGCCATGAACCCCAACCCACTCCACATCAGGACTAATCAACAGCTCAACCGCATCCAGCCAAGCAACCGGAGCACCGCCATAAACCTCCACGATGGTGGAGCCCACCTGCGCAAGAATGAAACCAGGATTAAAGGACGCACCCGCACGCTCCGCCTGATCACTCAGCAGGTTAATCGCACGACGAATATCCTCCACCGAAGTTGCTTCAGTCTGGAACTTTGTCTGCGCAATGTGTTTGATGTTCTCGGGAATGACATCTGCAGGAAACTCCAGCATGCCAAATTCTCCACGCGATGGACCCCACTTGATTGGAAGCCCCTCTCCCCTAGCTTCCTTGTGGAAATCCTGCACCAATTGAAAAACAGTTCTCATTAGTGCAAAGGTATCAATGCACCTAGTGGGGGTTAAAGCGGGGGCTCCCGGTTTTGAGAGGTTTTGAAAAGGTTCAGCTCCTGCCGGTTACCTAAAGTTCGATTTCTCAACAGCGATTTCGCATTTACAGTTTCGCATCCTCAATTTCTTACCTTCGAGACCACTAGGAAAAACGCCAAAAACCGACCGAAATCGCTCTTAAGAAATTGAGCGCAAGGTATCGAAATTACGAAATCGGTACCGTGAAATCGAACTAAAGGTCTCGAACTTAAACACCTAATCAAAAGGACGACTTCACGGTTACGACTTCTTAACAACCGACTTCACGTCGCCGACTTCGTTAGGTAAATCCGGGCTTTCCAAGCGAAGTCGAGGATAAGAAGTTGAGCATGAGAAGTCAGCACACGTGAAGTCGCCCCTTGACGCCCGAAACACCCAAACGCCCTGAACTAGGCCATAGTTAAGCCAGCGACAGGAACAGTTTTTCTAGTTCCTTTTTGTCCATGTCGCCATCAGGGTTGGTGAGGCACTGTTCCAAACCCGTGGCAATGATGGCGAAGCCTGCCCTGTCCAGCGCTTTTGTGACTGCGGCAAGTTGGGTGACTACGGCTTTACAGTCTTCGCCTTCATCAAGCATTCGGATTACTCCGGTGAGTTGACCTTGGGCGCGCTTGAGTCGGTTGAGCACTGGGGTGATCTCATCAGGATTGAGTTGCATTTTTTCTCCTTTTGTTGCCCTGGAACGTTGATCCCACAGTATACCCCCACCCCTATCTTGAATACCCCCCAGGGTATATGGCACACTTGGAATCGCCCATCACTTTGAGATTGAAAAGGACAAGGTATGACTTCCGCTCAACCGATTACTTCCGTAGATGCACAGACTCTAAAATCGTGGATCGATAAGCATGAAGGACTCACCGTCATTGACGTCCGCACTGCACATGAGTTTTCAAATTTGCACATTAAAGGCTCTTACAACGTGCCTCTGACTACACTTGCTGAGCATTCCGAAGAGATTGCCTCTCGTGTTGGAGAACATGTTGTTTTGGTGTGTCAATCCGGCATTCGAGCAGGTCAGGCACAACAAAAGCTGGCACCTTTGGGAATTTCCATCGTGGCTGTTTTGGAGGGGGGCATCAATAGTTTCGCTAAGACTGACGGTGATGTGGTCCGCGGAACCCAGGTGTGGGATATCGAACGCCAGGTGCGTTTCGCCGCTGGATCTTTGGTACTTGCGGGACTTGTGGGAGGTAAATTCCTCTCGCCAAAAGTTCGCACCCTGTCGGGAATTATTGGTGCGGGTCTGACATTTTCTGGCGTTTCCAACACCTGTGCCATGGGCAAAGCTCTGTCCGCCTTGCCGTGGAATAAAACTAAGCCAGTTCCTACCGAAACCGAGACATTGAGCAAACTTCCAAACCCTAAGGAGAACTAAATGTCTATCACCATTACTGAAACTAACAAGCGCCGAAATTTGGATCAGATCCTGGATGTGCGCGAAAATTTTGAAATTGCCGAGGGCATAATCCCCGAGGCAGTACATATTCCCATGGGTGAGCTCAACTTTCGCTTCAAAGAACTGGATCAGAACCGGCCTGTGATTGTGGTGTGCCGTAGCGGTAACCGCAGTACACAGGTGGCAAATGCGCTTAAACAGGCGGGATATACCGCGTATTCTATGACTGGTGGAATGAGTGCGTGGTACCAAAACAATCTGCCGATTAAGTAGGAAGTCCCCATGACCGCCACTTTGATAATCACGTTGTTTCTGTCACTTTTTATCGGCATTTCTCTAGGACTGTTGGGCGGTGGTGGTTCGATCCTCACTGTTCCAATTCTGACGTATGTGGCGGGGTTGGAGCCTCGTGAAGCTATTGCCGCCTCGCTGTTTATTGTGGGCACAACGTCGCTGGTCAGTGCCATTAGTCACGCAAGAAATGGGCGGGTTCGGTGGAAAACTGGCCTGCTGTTTGGTGCCGCGGGCATGGTTGGCGCGTTTGGCGGTGGCGTTCTCGGGGGCTACATTCCTGGCACGATTTTGATGATCGCGTTTGCGCTCATGATGATCGCCACGTCTACTGCGATGTTGCGGGGGCGTAAGGAGAAGAGGGTGGCGTCGAAAAGCTCTCTTTGGCGCGTCCTTGTTGATGGCCTGGTGGTCGGCGCGGTGACCGGGCTTGTTGGTGCGGGCGGCGGCTTTTTGGTGGTGCCGGCGCTGGCGCTGCTCGGCGGGCTGTCGATGCCGGTGGCTGTGGGCACGTCGTTGGTGGTGATCACCATGAAGTCGTTTGCGGGGCTTGCCGGGTATCTGACCAGCGTGCAGCTGGATTGGGGGCTGGTGCTGATGGTGACTGCGGCCGCCATCGTCGGTTCGCTCGCCGGTTCGCGCCTTGCGGGGCGCGTGCCTGAGACTTTGCTCCGCAAAGGGTTCGGGGTGTTCGTCCTGGTCATGGGCGTGTTCGTACTCGGCTTGGAGCTTTTATAAGCTTTTCGACGTCTCCCTCCGGCGAAACCCAAAAAAGGAACCCTCACAGTTCGTGAGGGTTCCTTTTACTATTGTTTATTGTGCGTTGTGCCGGACCCAGTTGTCATAGGATCCTTGAAGTTCCACCACCTCAAAACCAGCATTACGCAGGGTGCTTGCGACGATTGAGCTGCGGGTTCCACTCTTGCAGTAGCTCACGATCTTTCCGTCACGTGGCAGTTTCTCCAGATTCCACAGCACGGATGCACCATTAATATGGAGTGCTCCCGGGATGTAGCCTTCTTCGACTTCACTGCGGTTGCGGACATCAAGAAGTAGATCGTATTCCAATTCATCCAGCTGATCTGGGGACACAGTTTGCGGTGCAACTAGGTCCACCCCATCAAAGTTGGTGATAAAACCAGCAACATTATCGATTCCCACCCGAACCAAGTGGTCCCACATCTCCATGGCACCAATTTGGCTTGCCGCGAGCAGAACCAAAGCTCGGGAATCCTTCTCCGGATCAACGGTCCACGAGCCAAATTTCGCCATGGAATTGCCCGCAGGAATATTCACCGCACCGGCAACGGTGCCCTGGTGAACTTCATCGGCTGAGCGGGTATCAACAACAATGACGTCGTGCAGATCAGAAGCTTCCAGCTGTGGCAATGGCTCGCGAGCGCCCATAATTGCGGGCCCTTGCCTATTCTGTCTCTTCATCCGACCGAAATATGCAGGTGCATCAGGTTGGCCTTCCAGAAGCTCATCGATGAATCCTTGTTCATCATCTGCCTCCAGATACTTTCCCCACCACGCAAATTGACGTTCATATCCAAGTGTTGTTGAAGGAACCGAACCCAAGGCTTTACCACACGCGGAACCGGAACCATGACCAGGGAAGATCTGGATGTGATCAGGCAATGTCAGGAATTTCTCCTTCAGGCTCTTGAACATTTGGCGAGCTCCCTCAAAACGAGTGTCTACTCCACCAGCTGCTTCATCGAGCAAATCTGGTCGGCCAAGATCACCCGCGAAAACGAAATCGCCAGTGAGCATGAATCCCGGCTCGTCCGCGAACGCACCATCCTTCAGCAGGAACGATAAGTGTTCCGGCGTGTGGCCTGGGGTGTGAACTGCTGTGAGCACCAGGTTTCCAAGGCGAATCTCACTGCCGTCATAAAGTCGCTCGGCATCGAATTCATACTGCCAATCGGCGCCACCCTCCCCTGAAACGTACATGGTGGCATTAGTTGCTGCTGCTAACTCACGGGTTCCTGACAAATAGTCCGCATGGATATGGGTTTCGGTAACTCCAACAATCTCCATTCCGTTTTTCTTGGCCATGTCCAGATAGATGGCGATATCGCGGCGCGGATCGACCACGACTGCGGTGTTGTGGGCTTGGCAACCAATGAAATAGCTGGCCTGCGCAAGGTCTTCGTCGTAGATGCGTTCAATAAGCACTGAGCTCTCCTCCTCAACGTAAAAACTGGATACCCCTCGGGGTATTGAGAATCTACAGTAATACCCCAGGGGGTATAGTTCAAGCGCAGGTTCACTCATTCTGTCGAAAAAGCACAAAACCCCGAAACCACTCAAGGTTCCGGGGAATTGTTTCTAGAATTTAGGGCTTATGGCTCAAGCAAATTGCCGTTGAAGAACTCAGCCAGTGCTGCGGTGTCCTCAAGTGGGAGGACTGCTGCGACGTACTGGTCAGGGCGAACGACAACAATTGCACCATCTCGGCTGATGCCACCGGACTCGAAGATGTCCTGGGAATCTAGTACGGTCCAAACGTTCTCGAGGTTTTGCAGCTTGTATGGACCAACTCGTGGGAAGAAGACCTCTGGCGCATCGAACAGATCGAAAGAGTGGTAATGCTGCTGATAGATGGCCTTGATATCGAAGACTGCGTTGCGGTCGCCGCCTTCTGGGGTGAAGCGGTTGAGTGGTGAGTCTTCGCTTTCCTCCATCCACTGCGCCCACTTGTTCAGTGCAGACTCGGAATCTTGTGGGGTGGCTTGGCCAGCGAATACGTAGATCCTCCATCGACCATCGGCGGAGTGTTCGTGGCCGATGTGGGTGGTCACCGCATCGCAGCGTCGTAAAGCAATATCAGACTTGAAGCGACGCCCCACCGGGAAGCCGCTCGCGAGCGCCTGGTGCTCCGTGCCCGCAGTGATCAGATTGTCCTTGTATTCGGTGAGAAATCCGGCGGTGAATTCCTCCGCAGCAACGTAGTACCTCTCCACCGCCTCTCGATCTTCCAGCTGAGGGGCCATGAGGGTGGACCATCCCTTATCGTAAGCAATGAGGTTTGCCGCAGCTGGGTAGTGCTCGTCGTGGTAGGTGCGCAGCAGAGATTCAGGCGCACGACCAGAAAGCACGTGGCTGAGCTTCCAGCCGGACGTTGTGGCCGGAGTAAAAATCCATCCAAACTTTCCGCGATGCTGGTAAACCTGTGGGTGTCAATGCCTTTGATTTGAACTAAGCACAGGACTACCTCGACGCCGGTGCCAACTTTGCCCGAGTCGGTGCCGATGTCCAGCAACTCAACGCTGCTGGATACGAAAAGTGAAGGAAAATAACGCACCATGCCTATTAATGTCTCCGAACTACTTGCCAAAGTCCCCACGGGTCTACTGATTGGTGATTCCTGGGTGGAAGCATCCGACGGCGGTACTTTCGATGTGGAAAACCCAGCGACGGGTGAAACAATCGCAACGCTCGCGTCTGCTACTTCCGAGGATGCACTGGCTGCTCTTGATGCTGCATGCGCTGTTCAGGCCGAGTGGGCTAGGACGCCAGCGCGCGAGCGTTCTAATATTTTACGACGCGGTTTCGAGCTCGTCGCGGAACGTGCAGAAGAGTTCGCCACCCTCATGACCTTGGAAATGGGCAAGCCTTTAGCTGAAGCTCGCGGCGAAGTCACCTACGGCAACGAATTCCTGCGCTGGTTCTCTGAGGAAGCAGTCCGCCTCTACGGCCGCTACGGTGCCACCCCAGAAGGCAACCTGCGCATGATGACCACCCGCAAACCAGTTGGCCCCTGCCTGTTGATCACCCCATGGAACTTCCCACTAGCAATGGCCACCCGTAAGGTTGCACCCGCCATCGCTGCAGGTTGTGTCATGGTGCTCAAGCCAGCTCGCCTGACCCCGCTGACCTCCCAATACTTCGCCCAAACCATGCTTGACGCCGGCCTGCCCGCAGGTGTCCTCAACGTGGTCTCCGGTGCCTCCGCCTCTGCGATTTCCAACCCGATTATGGAAGACGATCGCCTCCGCAAAGTCTCCTTCACCGGCTCCACCCCAGTCGGCCAGCAGCTACTCAAAAAGGCTGCCGATAAAGTTCTGCGCACCTCCATGGAACTCGGCGGCAACGCACCATTCATCGTCTTCGAAGACGCCGATCTAGACCTCGCCATCGAAGGCGCCATGGGTGCAAAAATGCGCAACATCGGCGAAGCCTGCACCGCAGCCAACCGCTTCTTAGTCCACGAATCCGTCGCCGATGAATTCGGCCGCCGCTTCGCAGCCCGCCTCGAGGAACAAGTCCTAGGCAACGGCCTCGACGAAGGCGTCACCGTAGGCCCATTGGTTGAGGAAAAAGCACGAAACAGCGTTGCATCGCTTGTCGACGGCGCCGTCGCCGAAGGTGCCACCGTCCTCACCGGTGGCAAGGCCGGCACAGGTGCAGGCTACTTCTACGAACCAACGGTGCTCACGGGAGTTTCAACAGATGCAGCCATCCTGAACGAAGAGATCTTCGGTCCCGTCG
Organism: Corynebacterium crudilactis; assembly: GCF_001643015.1. Lineage (NCBI taxonomy): Bacteria > Bacillati > Actinomycetota > Actinomycetes > Mycobacteriales > Corynebacteriaceae > Corynebacterium > Corynebacterium crudilactis. The sequence continues at coordinate 50,149 of NZ_CP015622.1, read as the reverse complement.
CACCGATCGTCACCTTCTCTGATGAAGCTGAAGCACTGCGCCTAGCCAACTCCACCGAATACGGCCTGGCCTCCTACGTGTTCACCCAGGACACCTCACGCATCTTCCGCGTCTCCGACGGCCTCGAGTTCGGCCTAGTGGGCGTCAACTCCGGTGTCATCTCCAACGCCGCTGCACCATTTGGTGGCGTAAAACAATCCGGAATGGGCCGCGAAGGTGGTCTCGAAGGAATTGAAGAGTACACCTCCGTGCAGTACATCGGTATCCGGGATCCTTACGCCGGCTAGCATCTGCCCTTTTACAAATCCACCGCAAACACTGGGATGTTTGTGGTGGATTTTTGTGTTTTCGGGTTCCTACCGGTTTTGAGATAAGTTCGGTCTGTTTTAAGTTCGATTTCTCGGTACCGATTTCCCGGTGTCGGGACCCCAATTTTCCAGTGAAAACTGACTTGTCTCGACGTTATAGTATTGGATTTGGGGTCTCAAGATTAAAGAACATTGCAGTTGTAAGTGAAAATATATAGAGTGGAGTTCCACTCAAAAACTGGCCGTTCGAACTTGAAGGGAGCTACCGTCATGGGAAATACATCTGTAGATCAAAACGTACTGCTGACCCCCTCCGAACAAGAGTCTGTTGCGAAATACATTTCTACCCTCGGTGGTAGCCCAATTGATTTTCAAACTACAAATGGGTCAATACTGCCAAACAAACTCAACGAGATCTTCCAAAAGGTACTTCACGCAATTGAATCGGATCTTCCCATTTCAATTTCGACCATGCCACATGAGGTCACCACAACAACCGCTGCATCGCTCCTTGGAATTACTCGTCCAACCCTCATGAAGCACGTTCGTGAAGGGCGTATTAATGCCCACAAAGTTGGAAGCCACCACAGGTTATTTTCAAATGAAGTCCTTGAGTTCCGTGAGGAACTGAAACAGCAGAAGCGACAGGCCGTTTTTGATCTTCTTGATTTTGAGCAGCAGCTTGAAGAATCTGATTAATAAACTGATCGAAACTGACTTCATTCTATTGATAGGCTGGCCAGGTGACATCTTTACGCCAGTCTTCCGTCCTCCCCGACGCAAACATCTGGGCTTCTTCTACCCTGCATAGTTGGTTTGCACTCATTGCAGTAGAAACAATGGGCTCTTGGTCCATTTTTTGGACGGAAGATATTATGGCTGAAGCTGTAAAAGCTAGAAGAAAGCGATTTCCTCGATCTTCGAGTACTCAAATGGAAAGTCTGCGGGACCGAATCGTAAAGCACTTTCCCGACAATCGAATCTCGAATTTTCCCCATGACGACACAGTAACTTACAAGGACGAAATGGATTCTCATGTCCATTCCGCTGCAGTGCACGCCAACATAGCGATTGTCGTGACAGACAATATTAAAGACTTTGAAGGTCTTTACAACGATCCTGATGATTGTCCATACGACCTCCTCACCGCAGACGAATGGCTAATGCTAGCAGCTAAATCCGCACCTCACGCCATAGATCAAGTTCTCATGCAACAGTATTCATACAGGCTAAAACAGCAGAAGCCTTTCAATCTGGTGAAATCACTTCACGATGCGGGCTGTTCTGAATTCGCAGAACATATCAGAATGCGCCTTCAAGAAATTGCTTAATCCTAATTCAGTTTGGATGCCGTTGAATGCAACTGCTCTGGAAACCATCAAACAGCCCATCAAAGATGGCTTTTTAATTCTCATCAACTTTGTTCTCGATTGTTACGGATTGATCATGCAAATCTTCGGTGTACCTTGGACAGACACATTTCAAGCCCTTGGCACTGTGGGAGCAGTTGCCGTAGCACTAGGTATTGCAGTAGTTGACTTCTTTCAAAATACTAGGGAACGAAGAGCGCTGGAGGCAGAAGCAAAAAATAAAACGGCCGGCCTTGTCTCCGCCTGGGTGGAAACTACATACGAACCTGCACCAAGTGGCAAAAGGTATGACAAAATTTCACACCTCTTTATCTCTAATGAAAGCGACGAACCTGTTTTCGATGTATCTGTGGACGTTGCGCTGGAAAACCCTTTTAGACAAGTTGGGCCACTTTCAGTTCCAGTTCCAATTCCAACCCTCCCTCCACGTAGAGAACGCAAATTTGATATTTCATCAGGTCTCCTCGCGCACGATTCAGGCGATGATGGGAAAAATATCCATCTAAATGAACCTCAAGCACGAATAAGTTTCACAGATCCTCGCGGGATCCGATGGCATCGCAACTACTCTGGCGTTCTTTCTCAAGATTCCGGAAAACTTGTCGACACATCGCAGGCTTTCTCAAAAGAAATGCCGGAACAGATAGGAGTTTCTTCGTTCATTAATCCAATGAGTGTGACATTACTGCTGCTCAGTGTCGCTGGATCAACTTCCCCAGATATCGGAACCTTTAAGAAATTGCTTGACCCAAATGCAACTGGATGGAACAACGTATCAGATGAGAGGTTACGGGAACTCGCAGTTTCGTTGCGTGGGTACTCTGTACCTGCTCACGTTTGGTACAGAACTCCTCGAGTCGCATACGTTCGTTTAATTGACCCCAGCACTCTTCCTGAGAAAATGTCTGAAGATGATGGAGTACCCATCAAAGTTGAACTATTAACTTTCGTATTTCGAAAAAGTACTGGCTGGTTGCTATTTTCATTTGGGTATACTCCACCAGAATGGATTGAGTTTGACCCAGACGAAACCACCTCACGTTTTCGCTCATACTTAGATGCGGGGGCCACTAAAAAGCAACCAAACCGAAAACGCTGGAGGTAGCTATCTCCAATTTCAGTGTCTGCTTTCTTTTCCTTTTTGAAAAACTATTGTGTAGATTCACTCAGCGCCGTTTTAAGGTCTCAAGTTTTCGGGGTGAACTCTCGTATGGATCCGTCTCGTAAAGGCACTGGGAAGCGATTTTGGAGGCTCATGATTTTTGAGGTCGGGTGCTGGATTTTAGCCAACCCAGAGGAAACCAGACAGGCGTGACAAAATCTCCTGAAAAAGCGAATCTTTGTCACGTGTGTCCGGCTATTAGCTGTTTTGTGTCAGAGGGTTGTGCACACTCAGTGTCATGACCTTGTGCACACCCTAGACCTCCACCACAGGCATAGTCCTCGGCTGCTCACAATTGAGATCATACCTAAACCCCTACCCCCAGAAACCCGACGCAAGATCATCGATTTCGATCCGTTCGCACCGAACAGCCCCTCGATCGAAGAGTTCTGCAGTCAGCTTAAAATATCGCGGCGCAGCTTCTACAACATCCGCAACCGATACCAACAAGATGCCAACGCAGCGCTGCATCCACGCTCGAGGGATCTGACCCCCGTTTGGTAAACACCTAACATCCCAGCAATCTGGGACTGAAAGGTAATCTCCACACCATGCCAAGCAAGACCTACACCGAAGAGTTCAGACGCGATGCCGTCGCGCTCTACGAGAACTCCCCGGGCACCTCACTCCAGACCATCGCCACCGATCTTGGGATCAACCGTGCCACCCTGCATAATTGGCTGAAAAAATACGGGTCCGGTGCCCGCACCAAGATCAGCTCTCAGGATTCACCTTCCCCGGCCTCGGTGACCAAGGCCGAGCGGATTCGACAACTCGAACGAGAAAACGCCCGGCCCCGGGAAGAACGTGACATCCTGCGGAAAGCCGCTAAATATTTTCCCGGCAAGAGACGAACTGGTGATCCGCTTCCGGTTCGTTGATCACGCCCAGAAGAACCATTCGGTTAAGCGGTTGTGCGAGGTGTTAAAACTCAACAGATCCTCGTTCTATAAATGGAAAAACAGCAGTTCAGCCCGCAGGAAACGCCTCATGTCCGACGCGATCCTCGGCGCCCGCGTCAAGACTGTATTCGCCGCCGAACGCGGTTTCTATGGGGCGAAACGGATTACGGCTGAACTCAAAGACCATGCCGGTCATGACCCCGTGAACCACAAGCGCGTCGCTCGGGTCATGCGTGAACTCAAATTATTTGGCTACGCAAAGAAACGCAAGGTCACCACCACCGTCTCAGATCAGAAGAAACCAGTGTTTTCTGACCTTGTCGGCCGGAAGTTCACTGCTGACAAGCCAAACCAGCTCTACGTTGGGGATATTACGTACCTGCCGATTCAGGATGGGTCGAATATGTACCTGGCCACAGTCATTGATTGCCATTCCCGCAGGGTGGTAGGTTTTTCCATCGCGGACCACATGCGTACCTCCCTGGTGCAGGACGCGCTGCTGATGGCTAAGGGACAGCGTGGAAGCCTGAAGGGGGCGATTTTTCACTGAAGATCACGGAAGTGTTTACATTTCTCATGCGTTCCAGGGCACCTGTAAAGACCTGGGGATCAGGCAGTCGATGGGATCAATTGGCACCAGTACCGACAACGCGCTTGCTTCAGTCATTCAATGCTGCGCTGAAGCGGGAAGTCCTCCAGGATGCCAAGACCTTTGAGAATCAATTGCGCTGCCGGAGGGACGTTGTCCGCTGGTGTACCCGTTACAACACGGTGCGCCGGCATTCCCGGTGTATATATCTCGCGCCTGCGGTGTTTGAGGAGCGCGGTTCTGTTATCCTGAAATCTGCTTCCTGATTAAATCCTCTGTGTCTACTATCCAGAGGTCGGGCCCATGTCAGGTCTTGTGAGAAAAATTTCCGAAAGCATGCCAGCGATATAGTGAAATCATGAGTGCGCAGATGCCAGTTCCGAGTTAGGATCGCGATCGACTGGTGGGGTTGGCGTTTCGCATGCTGGGGACTCTTGCCGATGCTGAAGACGCAGTGCAGGAATCTTTCATCCGGTGGTATCGCCTCAATGAGCAGCAACGCAACGAGGTGACTAATACGGTCGGGTGGTTTGCAAAGACAACGAGTCGGATCTGTCTTGATGTTTTGAAAAGTGCATCCAGGCGGCGTGAACTTTATGTCGGTCCATGGTTGCCCGAACCGGTACCGGTGGCGCGTTTCGTAAAATCTGGCGCAGAGAATCAAGATCCTGCCGAACATCCATTAGAAGCTGAATCTTTAAGCATGGCGTTATTGGCGTTAATGGAAAATATGACGCCGGCAGAACGAGTCGCTTTCGTTCTAAAAGATGTGTTTAACTACCCAGTTTCTGACATCGCAGAAGTTCTCGACCGATCCCCCGGAGCTGTGCGACAGCTTGCCTCATCCGCTAGATCCAAGGTGGCAAATAAACCTTCAGCATCCGCACCAGAAAGCAGCGAACTCCTCGTCGCATTCCAACGAGCTGCAGTCACTGGCAATATTTCAGATCTGATAAATATCCTCCACCCCGATGTCACTCTTCGATCCGATGGCGGTGGCATCGTTCGGGCAGCACTCAACCCCATCCACGGAGCAGAAAAGGTGGCGCGTTTTATCATCGGTGTTTTGGAACGCCAAGCCACGACGTCCTTCGACATCACTCAAGGCCCATCAGGTGAAGTCGCTACATTTACTCGCGGACATACCACCAGAGGTATTCTTGAGCTGGTCACCACTGAAGACGATCGGCGTGCCACTGAAGTGCTCATTCAGTGGAACCCAAAGAAACTACAAGCATGGAACCAGGGTTAAGATCTTGAGGTAGCTCCACGAAAACCCAAAACTCTCTACCTGGTGCAATATGATGGTCGCTATGGCCAATTCCCCGTCTGGCGAATCCATGATTGCTCGAGTCGTGCGCCTTTTATCTGTGTTTCCCAAGTACAACCGTCCATTGAGCGTCCGGGAAATTGCAGAGTATGCCTCACTCCCAGTAACCACTACTCACCGGTTGCTCAAGGAGTTGGAGGCAGAAGATTTAGTAACCCGCATGACCGATGGCGGATGGCAACACGGCACTAGGTTGTGGGAAATTGCCTCCCGAAACTCTCCAGTTCAATCGCTGAGGGATGCTGCGCTTCCTCCGATGGAAGATCTGGTTGCAGGACTTCGAGTCCATTTGTCTTTGGCAATTTTGGACCGTAATGAGGTCTTGTACATCGAGAGAATGACTCCGAATGATTACACAGTTAATATCATTTCAGTTGCCGGTCGATTACCTGCGCATGCCACCTCTGCAGGCTTAATCTTGCACGCATTTGGTTCGCCAGATGGTCGGCGCCTGCTGCTTAGTCGAGGGCTAACCAAATACACGGACACCACGCTAACGGAAATGCAGGATCTTAAGGATAAATTGTTGCGCGCCCGACATGAAGGTGTTGTAGCTTCAACGGGTGCAATCATTCCTGAATCCACGGGAATTTCAGTTCCGGTATTTGGCGAAGGCGAATATGCAATTGCTGCGTTAACTGCAATTGTGCCGATTGGTCAAGAAAACTTGGAAGTTCTAGTTCCTCAGTTGAGGTTTGCAGCTCGAGCTATTCGTCGGCGATTAGGAAAAACCCCAGATACTGACCTGGGGTTTGTTCGCGAGACTAATCCATTACCTTCCGATTTTTAAGGTGCTAGGTATGCCAAACTTCTCCTACCAACCATCACTCATTGATCATCACGGAGGTTATTACCTGCGGTTTCTCCTCCGTCGATCACAATCGCACTACCGTTTATGAACGCAGATTCATCTGATGCAAGGTACAACACTAAGCTGGAAATTTCTTCCACCTGAGCAGCTCGACCAAATGGGATTTGACCGAGTCCCCGATTAAGTCCTGCGGTCAATGGGGTTTCAACGCTGCCGGGATGGATTGAATTAACTCGAATGTTATATTTTCCCAAATCCATGGCGGAGGTTTTGGTAAGCCCTTGCACACCCCATTTTGCTGCAGAATAGGCTGCTCGGTTCTTGAATCCGGTAATACCAGCGATCGATGAAATGTTGATTATCGAGCCGGATTTGCTTTCTTTTAGGGCCGGAATAGCCGCTTTCATTCCGTAGAAAACTCCGTTGAGGTCGATGGCTATGGTTCTATCCCAATCTTCAACGGTAGCTTCTTCAACACTTCCTGAAGTAAAAATGCCAGCATTGTTTACTAGGACATCGAGCTTGCCGAACTGTTCCAGAGTTTGCTCAATTACCTGTTCCCAATTGTTAAGTCTTGTGACATCAAGGGGTAGATACAGAGCATTTTCTTCGCCGATTTCAGCTGCTAGTGCTTTGCCTTGAGTTTCATTGACATCGGCAATTACTACTTTCGCCCCGTACGCTGCCAATACTCGTGCATGTGAAGCTCCCATACCTGAAGCTCCACCAGTAATGATGGCTACTTTTCCTTCAACTTGCTTTCGTAAATGTGTCATGCGCCACAAATTACCAAGTGCGCAATCCAACGAATGCCCCTAAACCATTCAACGGAACACCTCGTTCCATTGAATGGTTTGGCTATTTAACACCTTGACGATTCCATTCATGATCTAAATCACTCAAGAAATTGAACGTGATCGAAGTGACTAGGAGTAATTTTGATGAAGATCCTGAATGCCGAGCTCATAGACAACCACTATGACCTCATCGTTGTCGGCTCCGGTGCCGGCGGACTCACCGCCGCTGCCACCGCAGCCCACGCTGGGCTCTCTGTCCTCGTATTGGAAAAAGCTGAACTTCTCGGTGGTACCTCAGCTGTCTCCGGCGGAATGCTGTGGGTAGTTGACAACCACTACGCTCGCGAAGCAGGATTTGCAGATTCCAAGCAAGCAGGTCGCGAGTACGTTGAAGCGGTTGCCAGGGGGCGCGGGCGTGCAGAGCTTCTCGACGCTGCCCTCCTTCACGGCTCAGACATGTTGGAATTTATCGAAGATGAGTTGGGCGTGAAGTTCCTCTTCCTAGACAACTTCCCTGACTATCGCCAAGATCTGCCCGGCGCGGTCCAAGGCGGACGAACCATCGAGCCTCAGCTTTTTAATTTCCGCGAGGCTCTTGGTGAATTGGCTGATTATGTACGTACTGATGGCCGGCACCCATACACAATGCAGGAATATGAAACCTGGGGAGCATTCACCAAATTTCCATGGAATGAGCTTAATCAACGTGTGGAAGATGGTTTCGCAGCCAAGGGCCACGCACTGGTGTCCATGTTGATTGCCGCGTGTGTTCGCCTCAATGTCACCTTCGCTGTAGATGCGCGCGTCACTAAGTTGCTTGGCGATACGCAGCGAGTCGGAGGCGTTGGGCTAGAAGAGGGACACACCATTTCTGCTGGCTCAGTCATGATTGCATCCGGTGGATTTGAATGGGATCACCAGCTTGCAGATTCCTTATTATCTACTCGCTTGTACACAATGTGTTCCCCACCAACGAATACCGGTGATGGTCTGAGGATGGCGCAGCGCATTGGTGCTGCCACCCGTGGAACCCGCGAGGCATGGTGGGCTCCGATGTCAATTACTGGTGGTATGCGTGATGGTGAACCCATCGGATCGCTCCTTCGCTTTGAACGCCAGGGCCCTGGTTCCATCATGATCAATAGGCATGGCCAGCGTTTTGCCAATGAGGCTCAAAACTACAACGATCTCGCCCGCTGCCTGCAGTCATGGGATTCACCAAACAACCAAACGCTGAACACCCCTGCTCACGTGATTTTCGATCAGTCCTACCTTGACCGTTATGGAATTCTCGATCACCGATCAGGCCAACCAACTCCTGATTACCTCACCGAAGCAGCAACATTGGAAGAGCTCGCCACCAAACTCAACGTTCCGGCAACAAACCTCACTGCAACTGTTGAGCGATTCAATGACATGGCGATCAAGGGTGTGGATGAAGATTTCGGTCGTGGCGATTCCGAATACGACCGCTACTGGGGCGATGCTGATTGCCCTTGGCCAAACCCATCACTTGGCCCACTACAACAAGGTCCTTTCTACGCAATGGAAGTAGTAAACGGCGCATTCGGTACCTGCGGTGGCATCGCTACTGACGGAAACGCCCAGGTCATCGATGTGGATGGCAATCCCATCCCCGGCCTATTTGCTGCTGGCAATGCCACTGAATCTCCTTATGCTTCTGGTTACCCCGGAGCAGGAGCAACCCTTGGCCCTCTCATGACTATGGCTTATCAAGCCGGTCGTACCATCGTGGCCGATAACCTAGCGTCTGCTGAGGTGGCAGCATCATGATCCGCCATATTCTCATGATCCGCTGGAAAGACACTTTTACAGACGAGATCCGTGCCAAATGGGTTGACGGACTTGAAAAAATGCAGGGCGCAATCCCTGGGCTGATTCACCTTTCTCATGGTCAAGACATCTTAAAAACTGAAAAATCATGGGATCACGTCATCATCGCTGATTTCATTTCAGTTGAAGATATCGCCGAGTACAACACCCATCCCGCTCATGAGGCCATCAAACCGTATTCACTTCCAAATGCAGCTGAACTCGCGTATGTCGATTTTGAAATTCCTCAAGGACAGGAACATTTATCATGACAACTCTTGAAGCAAGACGCAGTCCCAAGAAAGCCGCCCTGGCATCATTTCTTGGCTCTACACTTGAGTATTACGACTTCTTTATCTACGGCACTGCAGCAGCACTCGTCTTCCCTAAGCTCTTCTTCCCGGATGGAAACCCTGCGATCGCTACTATCGCGGCTTTTGCAACATTCGGTGTTGCTTATATCGCTCGTCCTTTAGGTGGTCTCGTCATGGGACACTTCGGTGACCGCTTGGGCCGAAAGAATGTCCTCCTTGTCACCTTGCTCATCATGGGTATCGCTTCACTATCCATCGGTTTGCTGCCCACATATTCGCAGATCGGTATTTGGGCCACTGCTCTCCTCGTCATCGCCCGTCTAGCTCAAGGTTTCTCAGCAGGTGCCGAAGCAGCCGGCGCATCATCTCTTACCTTGGAACACTCGCCGGAAGGTCGACGTGGTTTCTTCAACTCCTTCGTGATGACCGGTTACGCATCCGGAATGGTGTTGTCGACCTTGGTTTTCATCCCTGTTGCTGCTCTCCCTGAAGCACAAATGATGAGCTGGGGCTGGCGAATCCCCTTCCTGCTTTCAGTCGTAGTCCTCATCATTGCCTTCTGGGTCCGAACGAGGCTTGATGAAACTCCAGTCTTTGAAGATGAAGTTGCTGAAGCAGAGGAAGAGAAGAAACTCCCTGCTGGTCGAGTTTTGAAGTACCAGGGTGGCGATGTTTTGCGAGTGCTACTGATGTCCATCTTCTCAGTCATGCAGACCATCTTCACGGTTTTCGGATTGTCCTACGCAACCAGCCACGGTGGCTTCGAACGTTCCTCCATCCTCGCAGTAAACGCCATCGCCATCGGTCTATCTATGGTGATGATGCCGCTAGCCGGACGACTCTCTGACCGCATCGGCCGCAAGCCACTCATGCTGACTGCCATGATCGGCTGTGGATTCACCATCTTCGTCTACTTCTTGGCTCTTGGTACCGGAAACATCCTGCTCGTCTTCGGCGCGAGCTTCCTGTTCATGACCATCCTTTACTCCGGATTCAATGGCGTCTGGACCAGCTTCTTTGCTGAACTCTTCGCAGCGCCAGTGCGCTACACCGGCATGGCCATGGGCAATCAGCTCGGCCTGGTCGTCGCAGGTTTCGGCCCCATGATCGGCGGCATGTTGCTTAACGACGGCACCTACGGCTGGATTCCAGTCGCCGTATTCGGTGCAGGTTGCTCTTTGCTGGCAATCGGCGCAGTGCTCTCTGCACGTGAAACCGCATTCACCGATATCAAACGGCTCGGTGAGCCTTATTTGAAGGCAACAGGCGCATGGCCAACACAGCAAGCAGATCAGCCTGCAATGTCCCAAACCAAAGAACCTGCTCCCAGCTTGTAAACAGAAACTCACCACAAAGAGAGAAGCATTCCCTTGAGTAAGTCCTCTACCTCCATCAAGACGATCACCACCGACCGAACCTGCGATGTCCTTGTCATCGGATCAGGAGCATCAGGCCTTGCCACCGCACTTGCTGCAGCTCATCAGGGACTTGATGTCATTGTCGCTGAAAAAGAAAAGTACTTCGGTGGCACCACAGCAATTTCCGCTGGTTGGGCATGGGTTCCTGGAAACCCGAAAGGTGCTTCCGCATCAGGAGATAGCCGTGAAGAAGTAGAAACCTACCTCAAGGCACTCGCACCAGAGCATTACAACGAAGCGGGTGTCAATGCCTTCCTTGATACGGTTCCGGAAGCCATCAGCTTCTTTGAGAACAACACTGAAGTAAACTTCGTCTACCCAGAAAAAGCGCCCGACTACCAAATGGATCTTCCTGGTGCTCGTCTAAGTGGCCGAGCGATCCTTCCCGATGATGCCAATGCACGCATGCTCGGTGATCGACGTAGAGAACTACAGCCCTATTTGAGCAGTTACACCGTCTTCGGTTACATGCCTCAAGTTGGTGCAGACCTCAACCAGGTCCTGCACGCGAACCGTTCCATCAAGTCTTTCCTTTATGTTGCAGCAAAACTCACCCGCACCTGGTTTGATGCAGCAATTCACGGTCAGCCGCTCAAACGAACCAATGGTTCAGCATTAATCACCCGCATGGTGAAATCAGCACTCGACGCTGGAGTTCAGATCTGGACCTCCACACCTGTCGAGTCCCTCATTCAGGAATCTGACGGTTCAGTTTCCGGCGCAGTCCTTGGTGGCGTTCACTCCGGAAAGGTAAAAGCCCGGATGGGTGTTGTGCTGGCAGGTGGAGGATTTACCGGAAACACTTCCCTACGCAGTCAATACTTCCCCCACGATTCCCACGGCACCAACCACATCACCCCAACAGTTGGCCATGATGGATCAAGCGCCGAAATGGCGATACAAGCAGGAGGCCACATCAACGATGACCTCTTCGCACCAGGTTCCTGGGCACCGATTACCGCATTCAAACAGCTTCGCGACGGCCGCCAGCGACTCTTCCCGCACCTTCGACAAATCGGCCTACCCGGCATGATTACCGTCGACCGCACAGGAAAACGATTCGGAAATGAAGCTCTCAGTTACCACGATTTTGGACGTCAGCTTCTCGAGCACGACAAAAACCATGACGATACCTACGCATGGATCATCGCCGACGAAGCCTGCATGCATACCTACGGAATTGGCTACGCAAAACCGTGGCCCATCCCCCGCAAGTACTTCCATGACATCGGATTCCTCCACAAAGCCAATACCCTCCGTGATCTAGCCACCAAAATTGGAGCAGACCCCGCAACTCTTGAAGCCACCGTTAACCGCTTCAATGCCTTTGCGGAAAAGGGAGTTGATGATGACTTTGGTCGAGGTTCCACCGCTTACAACCACTTCCGCGGCGATCCCGACCATAAGCCAAACCCCAACCTCGCAACCCTTGAAAAGGCTCCTTACTATGCAGTAAAGATTCAGATGGGCGATCTTGGATCCTTCGCTGGCATCGATGTTGATGATCACTCAGCGGTCATTGATACAGCAGGAGAACCAATTCGCGGTCTCTACTCTGTCGGTGCCTCTGCAGTCTCGGTATTCGGTGGTGGCTATCCAGGCTATGGCTCGCACATCGGACCAGCCCTTGTGTTTGGCTACCGAATGGGTCGCGACATTACGAAACTATCTCAAGAGGCATCTACTGTGAAAGCAGAGCCTGCCTAAAGCTTCGAAGGTGACTTGACATCGAGGTAATCATCGGCAAGGTATTGACCCAGCTTGTCTAGTACTGCCGATCGATTAGCCTCGCTTGCGCATCTTTCTGAAATGCAATCGCTGTCTTTAGTGCAGAACACTATTGCCTAAATATTTAGGTCAGAATGCCATTCCCAAACAGGTCTAGAGGTCACGCCCTTGAGCCGACCATTGGGTGCTTTCTCTCGAAACTCACGTATCCGGTTTAAAAAGTCCACGATCTCCACTTGGTCATAAACTACACAGCTGTCTGTCAGTCTTAGCGCTGTCCACCCCATTGCTGCAGCATGATTGGATTTCCAACGATCCAAAACAAACTGAGTTCGGTTGTCTCCACCATGGTATTTCCAACTATCAATATCAATAAGCACCCATAAATCCCGAATACAGACATCCCATTTGTATCCACCGATCTTCGTGTTTTGTTCTGTTTTGAATCCAAGCCTCTGTAAAAGGCGAACCAGGATGAGTTCCAGCTCGCTGTCACTTCCAGGCGTGGCAACTGCCAAGAAATCTGCAAGCTTTGTGCCATCACGCCCGCCTATCTCCGCTAAGTGCTTCTTCAAGTTTTGAGCACCATAGTCACCGCTGTAATATTCCTCCACAATCTGGTGCAGATAGGAGGAGCCGCGGAAATAATTATGGTCTAAGCACGTTGCAATAGCATCAATAAAGTTCACTCGCTGCCCATGAGGCATCCGTGTACTTCGCACCTGTCGGACATATGCATCAGTGAGATTCGACTTGGAAGAGGTAGGCACCCTAATAAGAATTGGTAGCGTCAGGTGCTGATTCAAATGGGACTGTATCGCTGAATAGCCATCCAAGGCTATATTTTTTCGACGCGACTTGAGGGCCCACCACACTGAATCTCCTGTTACTTCACCCGAGATATATACACCACGAAAAATTCGAGTCAGTTGTTGCTCATTAACCGACGATTCAATCTGCCGCTTAGTCTTCCCTGAGTCAATGAGTTGTTGATAGGTCCAAATTCTTCTTGCCATACTCAGGTTAGACTGCGGGAAAGGGCTTGAGGTTCCCAACTTTCCCGCCAATGTGAATTAGACACCAAGATTTCCTGATTTTGGCCACCATTTTGCCTAAATCTTGGTGTTGAAAGTACGCATGAAAAAATAAAACCACCCTTCCGAAGAAGGATGGTTTTATATTGTGCCCGGGGGGGGACTTGAACCCCCACGCCCTTGCGGACACTGGCACCTGAAGCCAGCGCGTCTGCCATTCCGCCACCCGGGCGGGTGTGCTTTTGCGACCTATTAAAGATAGCACGCACCTGGTAATGATCACCAAATCTGCAGCTAAAGCACTATTTTCCCAAAGGCAACAAAAGGGTAAACTTTCGCTTCTCGGCGGTTTCGCCTATAACTCTGGCCTGGTTCCCCCCTATAATGACGCTATCGTGCGCTTTGACTTAGGTCCTGTGGAGAATTCTTTTATTGAAGTTTCAGTCACAGGCAGGGACAAAGCCATGCCCTTAGGCGTTTTCATTGAGAAGATACTTATGGAACACCCAACTTATTATGCAAGGAGGTCGCTGGAAATTGGCTAGTTCAAGTCGAGTAGCTAACGCTATGAACAGTCTGGCAAAGCTGGATAGTTCTTTGCAGCGGGGCCTTGATAATGCGTTGGCGTTTGTTTTTCGAGGTCGTGTTGTCCCGGCGGAGCTTGAGGAGCTTCTTAAGCAAGAGGCTGAGGATAACGTGGTTCATACTTCGGATGGCTATGTTGAAGCACCGAATGTTTTTAAGGTTTCGGTGAGTCCGAACGATTTTAGTAATCTCGTCGATCGTGTTCCTGATCAGCCGGCTCGTTTTGCTGATCAGATGATGAGGTTTTGCAGGAACAGTGGCTGGACATTGGTTGGGTCGGTTGTTGTGTTGATTGAAGAGGATTCTTCGTTGCACACGGGTCAGTTGAAGTCGGTTTCGGAGAAAGATCCGGATCCGGAGTTGAGTAGCGGTTATCTGCCTTTGGAGGGCGACGGCATCCTGCCTGTCGCAGAAAGTGAGTCGAAGAACGTGTCTGACAGTTCCCCTTACACTGGTACGGAGTTTTTGCCGGCGCAGTCAGCTGAGCGGCCCTTGGTTCAAGGTGTGTCGCAATCTCAGGTGGATGCGAATCGCCAGAGTGTGTTGAAGCCTGCGGGCCCGACGGTGTCTCTTCTACTCCAGGATGGTTCTAGCCGGACTTATCTAGTTCAGGAGGGTTCGAACATTATTGGTCGTAGTAATGATGCGGATCTTCGTTTGCCGGATACTGGTGTATCTCGTCAGCATGTGGAGATCACGTGGGATGGCCGGGATGCCATTTTGGTTGATTTGAAGTCCACTAATGGCACGACCGTGAATGACACTCCGGTGGATAACTGGTTGTTGGCTGATGGTGATGTCATCACCGTGGGTCATTCCAATATTGAAGTTCGCATTGTTAGTCCCTAGAGGGAGAGGTTGATCATGGATTCTCTGGTCCTTCTTGGGCTTCGTATCGCTTTGTTGGTGGTGTTGTGGTTCTTCATCGTGATGGCGTTGCGTGCGATGCGGGCGGATTTGAAAGTGACGGGTCAGGCGTCGGCAAGCGCTAGCTCTGTTGCTGCTCCGCAGGGCTTAGCCCGCGCGTTCAACCGTTCCAGTCCGCCGCGTCTGCTGACTGTGGTGGAGGGGCCGCTTGCCGGTTCCTCGATTGAGGTCTCGGAAGATATAACGATGGGCCGCAGCCCTGATTGCACGTTTGTGGTGGGCGATGATTATGCCTCCGGCATGCATGCTCGTGTGTTTAAGCGTGGCTCGGAGTGGTTTGTGGAGGATCTAGATTCGCGCAATGGCACCTTTGTGGGTGGCGCGCGCATTGATCAGCCTGAGCAGATCACGGTGGGCACGGATATCCGTATTGGTCGTACAACAGTGAGGCTTGTTCCCTGATGTTGAAACTTAAATATGCGGTGGCGTCTGACCGTGGGTTGGTGCGCGGAAACAACGAGGATTCGGCTTATGCCGGCCCTCATCTTTTGGCGCTTGCTGATGGCATGGGTGGCCATGCTGCTGGTGAGATCGCTTCCCAGTTGATGATTAATCATTTGCGTGCGCTTGATGTCGATCCTGGTGACAACGATATGTTGGCGCTGGTTGGCATGGTGGCCAATGATGCCAATGCGGCGATTGCCGATGGCATCGCGCAGGACCCGGCGCGCGATGGCATGGGCACCACGTTGACGGCGTTCATGTTTAATGGGCGCGACCTGGCGATGTGCCACGTCGGCGATAGCCGGGGTTATGTGCTTCGCGACGATAAGTTGGTGCAGGTTACAGTCGACGATACTTTTGTTCAATCGTTGGTTACTGAGGGCAAGCTTGATCCTGAAGATGTGTCAACGCACCCTCAGCGTTCTTTGATTTTGAAGGCCTATACCGGACATCCGGTGGAGCCAACTTTAGAGCAGTTCCCGGCGATTCCTGGGGATCGTTTGTTGTTGTGCTCTGATGGTTTGTCGGATCCGGTTACTCATTCCACCATTGAAGAAACGGTGCGTGTGGGTAGTCCACAGGATGCTGCCACCAAGTTGGTGGAGTTGGCGTTGCGTTCTGGTGGTCCAGACAATGTGACCGTCATTGTGGCTGATGTTGTGGAAATTTCCGCACAAGACGAAGCAGAAGAAGCTTCTGTGCCTTTAACTGCTGGTGCGCTTAATGGTGAACAGCCAGAAGATCCACGGCCTGATACTGCTGCGGGTCGCGCTGCAGCGATAACTCGACGGCCGCAGGTGATTGATCCGGCACCGGAGATATCGGATGCTGGAACGGAGGACAGTCCCACGATTGAGGATCCACCGGAGAAAAGTTCCAGCAAACTTGCGGTTTTGATCGTAGCCCTGGTCATCCTCATCGGTGTAGTTGCCGCAGGATGGTGGGGCTACTCCCGTCTTGACAGTACTTTTTATGTGGCTGTCGATGACAAGGACGCTATCACCGTGGAGCAAGGTGCGGATTACCGTATTTTTGGCAAGGATCTGCATTCGCAGTTCCAGGTGGCATGTCTTAATGAAGCTGGCACGTTATCGCTCAAGGAATCCTGTGAAAACGGTGCCTCTTTCAAATTGGATGATTTACCGGCCTCTGTTCGAGGTAGTGTCGCAGGCCTACCGTCTGGGTCTTATGACGAGGTCCAGGCACAAATGCAACGGCTGGCAGCTCAGGCATTGCCGGTATGTGTGAATAAAGAAGTGACAACCGGTGGCGATAGAAATGAACCCGGAGTCAATTGCAGGGAGGTCTCATGAGCACGCTTGAAAGATTAAAGGCACGTAATACTGAGATGTGGCTGCTGATACTTGCCACAGCTGTTGTGTCAATCATGTTCATTAGCCTTGAGCTGGCCATGGGCAATGATTTGGGTGTCCATATTTTGATGCTCATTGGTGGCTACATCGGTGTGTTCATCGTGGCTCATTTAGCTATGGCTTGGGTGGCGCCTTTTGCTGATCAAATCATGCTGCCTGTGGTGGCCGCGCTCAATGGCATTGGTTTGGTGATGATTTATCGTCTTGATCAGGCCACTGGCTACAGCACTGTCAACAGCCAATTGATGTGGACTCTTGTCGGTGTTGTCCTGATGGTGGCTGTGTTGTTGCTGCTGCGCGATTATAAATCCTTATCTCGGTATTCCTATCTGCTCGGCGTGGTGGGCATTGTGTTGCTGGCTTTGCCGTTGGTGTGGCCTCAGCCAGGTGGCGTAGAGGCCCGCATTTGGATTTGGCTTGGACCTTTTTCTATCCAGCCTGGTGAGTTTTCTAAGATTTTGTTGCTGTTGTTTTTCGCTCAGCTCCTTGCCACCAAGCGTGCACTCTTTACCGTTGCTGGCTACCGCTTCTTAGGTCTTGAGTTCCCACGTTTACGTGACCTTGCCCCGATTCTGGTCGTGTGGGCTTTGGCTATTTTGATCATGGCTGGCGCTAATGATTTCGGCCCTGCTTTGCTGCTGTTTACCACCGTGTTGGCCATGGTTTATTTGGCTACGGGGCGTGGTTCCTGGTTGCTCATCGGCGCTGTACTGGTAGCTGTGGGTGCTTTTGCGGTGTACCAAGTATCTGGAAAAATTCAGGAACGCGTGCAGAACTTCATTGATCCAGTGGCTCACTATGACACCACTGGCTACCAGCTTTCCCAGGGTCTTTTCGGCATGAGTTGGGGTGGAATTACTGGCACCGGTATCGGTCAGGGCTATCCAAACATGATCCCAGTTGTGCACTCAGACTTTATTTTGGCAGCCATTGGTGAAGAGCTTGGTCTCATTGGTTTAGCGGCCATCATCGTCTTGTTTGGTGTCTTTGTCACCCGTGGCATGCGTACCGCTACGTTGGCTCGTGATAGCTATGGAAAACTGGTTGCCTCCGGTTTGTCCATGACCATCATGATTCAGATTTTCGTAGTTGTCGGTGGCATTTCCGCGCTGATGCCGATGACCGGTTTGACCACTCCGTTCATGTCTCAGGGTGGTTCTTCTTTGATGGCTAACTACATTTTGCTCGCCATTATTTTGCGGATTTCTGATAGCGCGCGCCGACCTATTTTGTCTAAGCAAACAGCGGAGGTGGCTGCATGAACCGCTCGATCCGAATCACATCAGCCTTCTCTTTAATTCTTATTCTGATCCTCATTGCTAACCTCACGTGGATTCACGCGTTCCGGGATGATGAACTTGCTCAGAACCCGTTGAATGCCCGTGGCTTCTTGGAAACTAAGTCCACTCCACGTGGTCAAATTTCTGCAGGCGGCCAAGTATTGGCGGAGTCCGCCCAAGATAGCCAGGGCTATTATCAGCGTTCCTATGTCGCGAGCCCAAGCGCATATGCCCCGGTAGTTGGCTACCTATCAGATATTTATGGTGCTGCAGGCCTGGAGTCCGGATTTAACTCTGTGCTCAATGGCAGCGATTCTTCGCTCTTTACCTCGCAGTGGCTAGATGTCATTTCTGGCAAGCCCACTCACGGAGCAAATATTGAGCTGACATTGGATACCAATGCGCAGGAAATTGCTTATCAGCAGTTGGCGCAAAGTGATTATGAAGGTGCTGTTGTAGCACTTCGCCCAAGTACCGGCGAAGTGCTCGCTATGGCGTCCTCACCGAGCTTTGATCCCAATCAAATTGTGGATCCAGCAACGGCAGAACAAGCATGGGGTGAATACACCTCTACTGACGGCGCCCCGCTGTTGAATCATGCCACGCAGGAATCCCTTCCTCCTGGATCAATTTTCAAGATCATCACCACTGCTGCTGCACTGGAAAATGGATACTCAGCTGATTCCTCAGTAACTGCTGCATCAGAGGTAACGCTGCCTGGCACCAACACCACCTTGACCAACTATGGTGGCCAAACTTGTGCAGGCGGTGGCACCACTACCCTGCTCACAGCCTTCTCTCTATCTTGTAATACTGCGTTCGTGGAAACTGGTATCGATATCGGTGTGGATGCTATGCGTTCTGCTGCCGAGGATTTCGGTGTGGGACAAACCTATAGCTTGGGTTTGGATAATGTTCCTGGCGGCTTGGGTGAAATTCCTGATGATGCAGCTCTTGGACAGTCCAGCATTGGTCAGCGCGATGTCGAAATGAATGTGTTGCAAGCAGCCATCATGGCCGGCACGGTATCTAATGGCGGTGTACGCATGGAACCATATTTGGTGTCTCGTGTAACTGGCCAAGATTTGCGTGAATTAAGCGCCCACAAACCAAAATCAGCTGGTGGAATCGAACCGGAAATTGCAGAGCAGCTTACTGAGCTGATGAAGGCATCAGAGCGTAATACCTCTGGTTATGCGGGTGTAGAAATCGCATCTAAAACTGGTACTGCAGAACATGGCGATGACTCCACGGCGCCGCATACTTGGTACGTGGCATTCAACAATGACATTGCTGTTGCGGTGTTGGTGAAAGACGGCGGTGGATTTGGCACCAGTGCTACTGGTGGTCAGGTCGCAGCCCCAATTGGCCGAGCTGTGCTCCAAGCAGCCGGAGGATTTTAAAACATGAGTCAAGAAGACATCACTGGAAAAGATCGACTCCAAGAACTCATCGGTGCTGATTACCGGTTGCAATGGATCATCGGCCACGGAGGCATGTCGACCGTATGGCTGGCAGATGATGTGGTGCATGATCGTGAAGTTGCCATCAAAGTACTGCGCCCTGAATTCTCCGATAACCGGGAGTTTTTGAGCCGTTTCCGCAATGAGGCTCAAGCTGCTGAGAATATTAATTCTGAGCATGTGGTGGCCACCTTCGATTACCGCGAGGTGCCAGATCCTGCAGGGCATACTTTTTGTTTCATCGTTATGGAATTCATCCGCGGTGAATCATTAGCTGATCTGTTGGAACGTGAAGGTGGCTTGTCTGAAGAACTTGCACTTGATGTGCTGGAACAGGCAGCCCATGGGTTGGCGGTGATTCACCGGATGAATATGGTGCACCGCGATATCAAGCCCGGAAACATGTTGATCACGGCCAATGGCATTGTGAAAATTACGGATTTCGGTATCGCAAAAGCTGCTGCTGCAGTGCCGTTAACGCGCACTGGCATGGTGGTAGGAACTGCCCAATATGTCTCCCCGGAGCAGGCACAGGGCAAAGAAGTCACCTCAGCTTCTGATATCTATTCACTAGGTGTCGTGGGCTATGAAATGATGGCTGGCCGACGCCCATTCAGCGGTGATTCCTCTGTTTCGGTGGCCATTGCCCATATCAATCAGGCTCCACCGCAGATGCCCACCAGTATCACGGCGCAAACCCGTGAACTCATTGGCATTGCATTGCGCAAGGATCCGGGTCGTCGTTTCCCTGATGGCAATGAAATGGCGTTGGCAGTTTCTGCTGTTCGCCTCGGCAAGCGCCCGCCGCAACCGCGCACGAGCGCGATGATGGCGCAGGCGGAGGCGCCGTCGCCAAGCGAATCGACGGCGATGCTGGGCAAAGTAGCTCGGCCTGTCACGATCACCCAAGAAGTCGCCCCGAATAAGGGTTCTGGCATTGGCATTGGGCTTTTTATTGCAGCACTTCTTGCGGTGATTATTGGTGCGGTGATTTATGCGGGCACGACCGGTATTTTGTTTAGTAATTCCCCAGAAGAATCCACGACGCCGGAAACGATTACGAAAACTTTCACGCCGACGGTGGAACCATCTACCCCTTCTTGGGTGCCACCAACGACGGCTTCGCGGCCGAGTTTCAGTGCGTCTGAAACAACTTCGCCTCATCCAACGACAAGTGAAGAAGAAACTTCCGCAGAAACCACTTCGGAGGAAACATCATCCACCTATACTGTGCCTCAAATACCTACCTCTACACCTAGGACAAGTGCTAGCGTTCCAGATGAGACTGGTACACCGGCAGATGACCTCATCGATGCAGTAAATGACCTTTTGGAAGTAGGAGGAGCGCAGTGACCTTCGTGATCGCTGACCGCTATGAGCTGGGAGCCAATATTGGCTCCGGTGGCATGAGCGAGGTGTTCGCGGCCACCGACACGCTCATCGGCCGAGAGGTCGCAGTCAAGATGCTTCGCACCGACCTGGCTAAGGACCCCAATTTCCGGGAACGTTTCCGCAGGGAAGCACAAAATTCCGGACGGTTAAGCCACCCTGCGATCGTTGCAGTTTTTGATACTGGAGCAGTCGATCGGGACGGCATTTCTGTTCCTTATATCGTGATGGAACGCGTGCACGGCCGAAACCTGCGCGATATTGTCTCCGAAGATGGTGTGTTCACACCTGTTGATGCGGCAAGCACCCTCATTCCGGTGTGCGAAGCTCTGCAGGCTTCCCATGATGCAGGCATTATTCACCGAGATGTAAAACCTGCCAACATCATGATCACCAATACTGGTGGCGTGAAGGTCATGGATTTTGGCATTGCCCGCGCGGTCAATGATGCCACGTCTGCTATGACGCAAACTTCTGCGGTTATTGGCACCGCCCAGTATCTTTCGCCCGAGCAGGCGCGCGGCAAACCTGCCGATGCCCGTTCGGATATTTATGCCACCGGCTGTGTCATGTATGAATTGGTCACGGGCAAACCGCCTTTCGAAGGCGAATCTCCTTTCGCGGTGGCTTATCAGCACGTCCAAGAAGATCCCACTCCACCGTCGGATTTCATTGCGGATCTCACGCCGACTGCTGCGTTAAACGTGGATGCTGTTGTGCTCACCGCCATGGCAAAGCACCCAGCTGATCGCTATCAAAAAGCTACTGAAATGGCCGCTGATCTGGGACGGCTTTCCCGCAACGCGGTGTCCCACGCAGCGCGCTCGCATGTGGAAACTGAAGAAACTCCTGAGCCGGTCCCAGAGACACGCTTTTCGACGCGCACCTCCACCCAGGTAGCTCCGTCTGCAGGCGCAACTGCGGCAGGAGCCGGCGCTGGTAGCGCCTTGACTACTACAGATCCCAAGCCAAAAAAGCGCGGATCTAAAGGCCTCACAGCCCTTGCCATTGTGCTGGCACTGGGCGCAGTCGGCGTGGCCGGCGCATTTACCTATGACTACGTCACTAACAGTGCAGCCTCAGCTACCCGAACAATTCCTAATATTGAAGGCCTGCCGCAACAAGAAGCAATCGCAGAACTTGAGGCAGAAGGATTCCTAGTCAACGTCGTTGAAGAAGCCAGTGCAGACATTGCCGAAGGTCTAGTTATTCGCACCAGTCCAAACACAGGTTCAGAAATCCGTAGTGGTGCCACTGTAACAATTACGGTGTCCACCGGCCGGGAAATGATCCTTATTCCTGATGTCTCTGGCATGCCCCTTGAGGATGCTGCACGCACGCTCGAAGACGCAGGCTTAGTGCTTAACCAAAATGTCCGGGAAGAAAACTCAGACACTGTCCAAGATGGGCATGTGATTGAACAAAACCCAGCAGCTGGCCAAGAAGTAGTCGTGGGCTCTTCAGTGTCTTTGACGGTATCTTCCGGAGCAGAAAATATTCGTGTCCCTAATGCCACTGGCATGAATTGGTCGCAGGCAGAGCAAAACCTCATCTCGATGGGCTTTGTTCCAAGTGCGTCTTATGTGGATAGCGAGCAACCGGAAGGTGAAGTCCTTTCAGTTTCTGGTCAAGGTACTGAACTGCCCAAGGGGTCGCACATCACGGTGGAAGTCTCCAATGGAATGCTCATTGAAGCTCCCGATCTTGCGCGATTGAATACGAAACAAGCAATTGATGCGCTCAGAGCAGCTGGCTGGACTGCTCCCGATGAAGCCCTGATCGTCGGGCCACCCATCCATACCGCCGCTCTTGTGGACCAAAATAAGATCGGACACCAAGCTCCATCTCCAGATGGATTATTCCGCAAGGATGCCCAAGTAACAGTGCGTCTTTTCGAATTCGATATCGCTGCACTTATCCAAGAGCCGTGAGCTAGCTAGCCCAAATACTGATACGTTAAGCTCAAACGAGATAAGTACCAGTTGCTGGGTGTTCATAGCGATTTTAATTACCTGCAACAATCAACATGAAGGTGTGAACAATGCCAAAGGCAAGAATAACTAAGAACGAGGTCGCTTCGGTTTCAAGCAACCCGAATGCAAACCGTACCCCGGTAAAGATTAATTCCGCCGGAACTCCAATGTGGTACAAGGTGATCATGTTTGCCTTCATGATCATCGGTTTAGTCTGGCTAATTGCCAACTACCTCGTTGGCCAGCAAATTCCATTCATGAATGATTTGGGCGCTTGGAACTACGGCATTGGCTTTGGCTTGCTGATCATTGGCTTGCTCATGACCATGGGTTGGCGCTAAAAGCCTTAGGCTCTTTTATATAGAATCGCGGTTTCCACTACCGCCGCAGCTGAAGTCCGCTGTGTCAGAACTTATGTGTTCTGACACGGCGGTTTTTTCATGTATATACAAGTTGTGCATTAGTCCGCCGGAAAATCCAATACCCCCAACTCTACCCACTTCGGAATTTACCCACTTATCTATGCCCAATTCGGAACTTTAAATACGGAAGTTCACAATTCACTACCCCCGAACTAATCGAACACAAATGCCCATAGATGGTCGGGGGCATATTTCGAAGATGGAGGAAGTTATCCACAGGCACGGTGAGTTACTCACATGTAACTGTGGATAGGTATTCACACACCCTTGACTCAAGAGTTATCCACAAGCTGTGGATTGAACTGTGGATGGCCGACTTGAAAACATGTTTCCTTTTGCATGAGATCCATTTCACAGCCTGTGGATAACTCTGTGAACAGTTTCCACCGGGATAAATTCGGATCTAATTACGCCGGATATTTTTAATAAAACTGCACTGTACTGCCATGTTTTGATAATAGTGATGCTCGAAAAATTAGTGAATTACAAGAATGTAACTATCCACATTGTGGATAACTGCTGTGGATAACTTTTGGCTTTTAGGGTTATCCACATTATCCCCAGGTCTTGTGGATAGAAATGTGTGTGGAATTTTTTATGCTTGTGGAGTTTCAATTCTTGTAATTCTCACACTCTGTGGAAAACCTTCTTTACGCAGCTAAAAGTACTTAAATGACAATTTTGTAATTTACAGGGGTATCTAAATCAACACCATGTGATACAAAAATAAAAATAGCCAAGCACCAGAGGTGAATGCTTGGCCATTTCTGCAGCTTTTAACTGTAGGAAAGACCCAGGAAAAGTACTCCACTAACTAAACACAAACCCGCAACAGAAATAACCCACTGTGTTTTCTGAGTCTTTGCTCTAATCACCGGCCACATTAAGAGCGCTCCAGTAATTAACCCACCTAAATGTCCCCACAAGGACACATTGGAAGCCATGAGGGTATACCCGATATTGACGGCAATGAGAATAAGCGGAGCCTTGATATCGGCACCTCTTAAGAGGAAAAGGCCCACCAAAATAGCCATCATGGCATAGATAGCTCCAGAAGCTCCTGCGGTAGGAGAAAAAGGATCCATCCAGACAACTGCTGCGGAGGCTCCAATACCGCCGACAAAATACATCAAGGCAAAGAGTCCAGAACCAAAATCCCGTTCAATCTCACGGCCCAATAACCACAACAGCAAAAGGTTCAACAGCATGTGTCCTGGACCAACGTGCAGGAACATTCCGCCGAGCGCACGCAAAGGCCCAAAACCATCATTCATCGCTGGAGCATATAAAATCCAGGCATCACCGATGCTGCTTGAACCAAGATTATTAGTCAAAGATCTGGACTGTATCGCTGTCCCTGCATACACAATGATGATAGCGGCAGAGATCAGAGTGCTCGCCGGTGCTTGGCGGTAAATCCGTTCTAAATTCATAAGCTGTAGTTGTCTTCCGCAGTTCTTTTAGAAGTATTTAAGGCAAGTATTTAAGGCATAAAAAATCAGGTCATACCGGCATATGCGGTATGACCTGAAGAATAGTTGAGCTTGTGGTGCTTTAAGCGGTGATCTCTACAGACTCAATGACAACTGCCTCGGTTGGGCGGTCAGAGTAATCGGTAGCAGTGGTTCCGATTGCATCCACAATCTTCTTGGATTCTGCGTCAGTGACCTCACCGAAGATGGTGTGAGCATTGTTCAGGTGAGGGGTTGGGGTCACGGTGATGAAGAACTGGGAACCGTTGGTTCCTGGGCCTGCATTTGCCATTGCCAACAGGTATGCGCGGTCGAAGCGCAGTTCTGGGTGGAATTCATCAGCGAACATGTAGCCAGGGCCGCCACGGCCGGTGCCGGTTGGGTCGCCACCCTGGATCATGAAGCCATCAATCACGCGGTGGAAAACTGAACCGTCGTAGAAAGGGCCTTCATTGGTGCCCTGTGCGTTTGCAGCCTTGTACTCTTTGGTGCCCTGTGCCAGGCCAACGAAGTTAGCGACAGTCTCAGGAGCGTGGTTGCCGAAGAGATCGATGGTGATATCTCCACGATTTGTATGCAGAATCGCAGTTGCGGTCTTAGAAGTCATAACGCCCATCATAACTACATCGAGCGAAATGCCAACCACATGTCCCATGCTTTAACTAATGTGGGGGATTGAAGGAACCACCGATTACAGGAGAGTTGAATATGAGCACGATTGGCAACATCAAGTTGGCTGTGGATGGCGCGCGTAAAGCTTATGGAACTTACGCGGATTACCGTGACCGCAAAGTCTCTGAGACCTACGATGCATTGTCGCAGGCAGCCGGTGAGTATGCACCTAAAGCTGAGCAGGCTGTAGAGACTGCCCGGGAGTCAGCGAAGGAGTTCTACTCCGAGTCCCGTGATAAGGCTGGAAATGTTACCAAGGCTGCCCGTACTCGTCTGGAAAAGGCGCTTGCTGAGACAGAAAAGCAAGGTGCTACGGCGCTGAAAGACGCCCGTAAATCTGGCAAGAAATTGAACAGGAAGGCGCGTCGAAAAGCAGATAGGGCTGCGAAGGCAGCTGCTAAAGCGACAGGAAAGAAGGAGTCGCACTGGGTGCGCAACCTGTCTCTAGCTGCCCTGGCTACCTCCGGCATCGTGGCCGTTGCCTACGCCGTGTTGAACAAGTCAAAGAAGGACACCCCAGGTACTCAGCCTCCACGCGTCGAGGTGCAGTTGAAGAAGACCGTGGAAAAGGATGAGCCTGAGGTTGCTGAAGAGGCAGTCGTAGAGCCAGCATTGGTGTATTCCACGGAAACTCCAGAAGGTGCAGAAATCCGCGCTGAGGAGATCAATATTGACAGCGCTGCAGAGGAAATCGCCGCTGATCTAGAAGAAACCGAAGAAGCTGCGGAAGCAGTGGAAACCGAAGCTAATTCTGACGCTGAGGCTATTCAAGCTGATTTTGATAAGAAGAATGCACCCCAGCGCGATCAGAGCGATAAGAAGTAATTTAACGCTTTAATTCGTGGCTAAGAGAGTCAAGCTCGCCGCCGCCGGACATGGCGAGGGTGAGCTCTTCAAGCTCGACTTCTGTGCGGGATTTATCCATCACCTGCTTGCCTAAATGCAGCAGGATGAAATGATCGCCGACCAGATAGGCATGGTGGGGATTGTGCGTGATGAAAATAACGCCAATCCCCCGGTCGCGTGCTGCTGCAATAAAGCGCAGCACCATGCCGGATTGTTTCACGCCAAGAGCTGCTGTTGGTTCATCTAAAATCAGCACACGCGCACCGAAATAGATAGCTCGAGCAATTGCCACAACCTGGCGTTGACCACCGGAAAGAGATGCCACTGGAACATCGACGTCACGCAATTCAATGCCCATTTCGCGGAGCTGTGCATCGGTAATCCGACGCATTTCTTCCTGCTTCATGGTGCCAAAACGACCAGTTAATTCTTGTCCCAGGAAGAAATTACGCCACACGCTCATCTGCCCGACCACTGCTAAATCCTGATACACAGTGGCAATTCCGGCATCGAGAGCATCGCGGGGAGAACCAAACTTTACGGTTTCGCCGGCCACAATGACCTCGCCGGACGTCGCCGGATGCAGGCCAGACAAAATCTTGATCAACGTTGATTTTCCCGCACCATTATCGCCGAGAACGCAGGTAACTTCCCCGGCGCGCACGCTCAAATTGATGTTATCGAGAGCTTGAAAAGCACCATATTTTTTGGATACTTCTTGAAGTTGAATCAGATCCGTCATGATCGCTCCTTGTTAAAGCGTTCGAATCGGTGGTTGAGCAGCACGGCGAGAAGCAGCGTGCCGCCGAGGAAGAACATGAACCAATCTGGGTTCCAACCTGCATAAACAATTCCTTGGTTGGTCATGCCAAAGATTAGTGCACCAATCATTGTGCCCACCACAGTTCCACGTCCACCAGTCATTGCGATGCCACCGATGACGGCTGCGATGATGTAGAGGAATTCATTGCCCACACCTTGGCCGGCTTGAATGGAATCAAACAAAAATAGGTTATGCATGCCCACAAACCAAGCTGCGAAACCGACGAACATAAACAGGGCGATCTTGACGCCACGAACTGGAACGCCCACCGCGCGTGCTGCTTCTTCATCGCCGCCGACGGCAAAAATCCAGTTGCCGAAGCGGGTCTTAAACAACACGAAAGTGCCAATTGCGACAAAAAGTAGCCACCAAAAAACAGTGATGCGAATATTCACGCCGAAAATCGAAATGGAGCTTGCAAATACTGCGCGTGCAGAAGCAAAACCTTCCATATCGGCGATGGTTGGAGTGGCCACGGTTCCGGAAACCAGCTTGGTCACAGCCAAATTAATACCCTGCAGCATGAGGAAAGTGGCGAGAGTAATCAGGAACGACGCAATTTTGGTCTTCACTACCAAAAAACCATTAAAAAAGCCGATGGCCAGCGAAATTACCAAAGCGATCAGCGCGCCAACCCAGGTATTGAGCCACAGGTTATAGCTAAACATCGACGCAGCCAGAGCCGCTGTAGTCACGGCGACACCGGTGGAAAGATCAAATTCATCGGCGATCATCAGCAGCCCCACGGCCACCGCCATGATGCCGATAGTCGAACTCGCGTACAGCACCGTCGCCATCGCGTCCCACGACCTAAACGCAGGCGCAACCACCATAAACAACGTAAAAACAAGCACGGCGCCCAGCAGGCTGGTCAGTTCAGGGCGCTTGATGGCGCGCTCAAGCATGCTTGTCGACGCCTCCCCTCTCTTTGCCACTTGTGAGGTGATCGGTTTACTCATCGCAGGCCCTCGCCAACTGCATCAGCAATGACATCCACGTTGCTGCTATCCACAATGGCCGGTCCTGTATAAACAGGACGGCCACCGCCAACAGTGGTGCCATTGCGGTGCGCTAACCACAAAGAATCTACTGCCATGTAGCCCTGCAAATATGGCTGCTGATCAATAGCGAATTGAATCTTGTCATCACGAATAGCGGTCATGAGCTGAGCATTGGTATCGAAAGTAGCGATCTTTACCTCTGAATTCGCAGCATCCGCAGCATCCGAAATGGCCATGGATACTCCAGCTTGAAGGCCAACAACCCAGTCAATGTTTCGGTCCTGCGCGAGCTTTGCCTGCAGCGTGGAGTTCACAGACGTAAGATCCATGCCATTGACATAAAGCGTTTCCACGGGCTTGCCTAATCCTTCAGACACACCACCGCAACGTGCTTCTTGCGAAGAGTTTCCCTGCTCATGAATAACACACAACACCTTTTGTGCATCTTCTTCAGCGAGGCGTTCACCAGCATAAGTGCCGGCTACAGATTCATCTTGACCGAAAAATCCAGTCATTCCATAGTCTTGGTATTCGTTCATGCCGGCGTTAAGGCCGACGACTGGGATGCCAGCATCGGCAGCTTTTTGCGCCACCGGTCCAAGCGCTTTGGCATTAGGCATGGTCATCGCGATGCCATCGACCTTGGAATCGATGGCATTTTGCACAAGATTGGACTGATCTGGAATTTCTGGATGTGAAGCATAACGAAGCTCAATATTGTCTTTTTGAGCTGCATCTTCAGCACCTTTTCGGACCAAATCCCAAAAAGTATCGCCTGGTGCTCCATGGCTGACCATGGCAACAACTAAACGAGGAGTATCAACGGTTCCGCCACCTGTTGCCCCTTCTGACGGGCGTGGCGCTCCCCCGGTGGCTGAACAGCCAGTAATCAATAGCGCTGCGCTAATTAACGCTACAGCGAGTTTTGGTAGCTTCATTTGTTCAAGTCAACGCAGGTCAAAGGGACAAGTCAAACTTTCTCAGATCTTCTTTATTGATTCAGTAGCTTTGTACTGGGGGTTTACTTTAGAGCTTTCTTGGCAACACCACCGACGCGTCCGGCATCTCAAATTAGTGAAGTAAATAAGTATAAAACTCATGCTGTTTCCCTAAAAACGGTGGAGCGGCTCTTGAGTACGACGTTCTCAATAAACTAGCCAGAGCTTCATATTTACGCTTTCCAAAAGATTATGAAACTATCCACCATAGAACCATTCGATCTGAAACATCTCGAAAGACTGAGAAAACCCGGAAAACGATGAAATAAAGCCTTGGAACCAACTTCCCTCAGGGAAAAAATCAAAAGTATTTGGGAATCTGTAAACGCATGTGCACATACCAATGGTGGTTACACGATATTAGGACTAAAAGATTGCGCGGAGAGGTCAAGGTCTGCAGCCCAGTCGAATATCCCAGAGGTAGGTGTTCCGTCGCTGTTTCAGGCCACTAAAGCTTAAAAATAGAGGAAACGGGATCGACCAGGGAAAAGCACGCCCTTTGTCCCTTAACCCCTTATTTAAAGGACATAGATAAACAAAAATCCCGGCTCACACAAGGTGTGAACCGGGAAACTGTGGAGCATAGGAGAATCGAACTCCTGACATCCTGCTTGCAAAGCAGGTGCTCTACCAACTGAGCTAATGCCCCATTTTTTGTTCCTGGTGGGCCTAGCAAGAATCGAACTTGCGACCTCATCGTTATCAGCGATGCGCTCTAACCAACTGAGCTATAGGCCCCTTTAGGAACAAGTCCAAACTCTACCGACTAGAGCTGCAACTACCAAATCGCGAGCTTAAACGGGTAATCGGGCAAATTGGGTTAAGACCACTTCCCTCCACCCAGCAACTTGAACCGTTGCCCCTAAACGCCTGTTAAAACAAAAATCCCGGCTCACACAAGGTGTGAACCGGGAAACTGTGGAGCATAGGAGAATCGAACTCCTGACATCCTGCTTGCAAAGCAGGTGCTCTACCAACTGAGCTAATGCCCCAAACTAAAGAACAAGCTGTAAAAACTTGCTCTTTAAATTCTACATCCTAAGCACACTTCTAAAGAAATCTGCAGGTAGACGCATGCTTTTCCTACTTATTTACCGTTATTTAAGCAAAGAATCGCTGTTGGATGTGCTGGATGAAAGTTGGATCAATCCAGTTAACAACACCAATCGCACCAAAGATGCCAGCAAAAATTCCTAGAATTCCGCTAAGTAAGCCGGTTCCAAGGATTGAAGAACCTGCAGGCTGAGGTTGTGGCTGTGGCTGCTGCGCACCCACAACACTGACTGGCATGGAAATATGGGTTCCAGCATCTGTAGTTATTACTAGCTCTTGAGCACCGGAAAGGTCTGCTGGAATCTCAACATTCACTGTTGCGGTACCAGCTTCACCAAAGCCGGCAGCCCCAAGTGTTGGTTCAATTGGAGCGGACACAATGACATCGCCAAGGCTGACGGTAACTTCCGTGGCAGTATCGCTTTGGGTGTAGCGGAGACCGGCCAGGTCAAGAGTGATGGTTTCGCCAGCGTTAAATTCACTGGATGGAGTGACGGAAATCTGAGCTTGACCATAACGTGGCACGACATAATTGTTAGCAAGGTAACCGATGGTGGATTGCACATCCACGATACCGGTCTGTGCAGGAGCAGTGCCTCGAGTGAGGGCTTCCATTCCCTCATTGCCAGACAAGAGGTAAACAGATGCAGCAACGACATAGTCACGCGCTGGATCTAGTGGTGCACCATCGATAGATACGGAGGTAATGCGATCACCAATGGGGCGATTGATGTCATAGGTGTAGGAAACGTTGTCAGATACGCCCAGGGCAGCTACTGGTCGTGCAGAATTTTCTTTCCATTGCTGTTCTAAGACGTCTTTAAAATCAGCGCCTTTCAATGTGACAAAGGAATCTTCACCAGCAAATGGTTGAATTTCAAAAGCCTCCGCATATGTAACCTCGCCGGCGAACAAGTCCGCACGCAAGCCACCAGCATTCATTAGTCCAATATCTGCGGTGGTTGCAGTATTTGTTGTCATGGACCAGCGCACAGCGTTTGCAATCATGTTGACCAACTGAGATTCTGCACCATAATTGGATCCAGATTCTGCCCCTTCGTCGAGTGCACGAAGGAAATCATCTTCAATGGTGGCAACAACTTCTTTACCTGCTTCACCCGCATCAATTTCAGCCTGAGCGACAATCTTCGAGATTGCTGAATCAGGGGTTCCACATGCGTTGATCTCTTCTACGCCGAGTATGCGAGCATCGTTCACAATGAGTTCATCAGTGGAACGGTTGTAGCTGAAGTCGACGTCAGCAAGTGCATGTCCGTAATTACCCGCCTGCATAATCAGTGGCCCTTGATCGGTACCCAGATTTCGCACTTGGTGGGTGTGTCCAGCAAAAATAGCGTCAATATTTTCAGACCATTGCTCAGTGCCGGAAATTCCTTCATGGAAAAGCGCAACCACAACATCAGCCTCGCCGCTTTCCACGAGCTGATCTGCTACACGGTTGGTCATTGCTACTGGGTCCGAAAAAGTGATTCCCTCAATACCTTCTGAGTTGACCAGCATGGGAGTTTCTTGGGATACGGTGCCCACGAATGCTACTTTCACTCCATCGAGTTCAGTGATGCCATAAGGAGCTAAACCTGGATTTCCACCCTCAACGTTGGCACCCAAGTACT
The DNA here is from genome assembly GCF_001643015.1 of Corynebacterium crudilactis. Lineage (NCBI taxonomy): Bacteria > Bacillati > Actinomycetota > Actinomycetes > Mycobacteriales > Corynebacteriaceae > Corynebacterium > Corynebacterium crudilactis. Next base: position 18,198 of record NZ_CP015622.1, on the reverse strand, counting down.
CAAAATTGGCAAGATCTGCGACACGGCCAGTGAGATCTGCGTAGCCTTTATCGAATTCGTGGTTTCCCACCGCAGAGAAATCAAGCCCCATCTGATTTAATACATCCAAAGTAGGTTCATCATCAAGGATGGACGAGGCAAATGGGCTTCCGCCGATATTGTCTCCGGATGACACAAATGCTTGAGGCAATCCATCCGCAGCATTGTCCACTGCACATTTGAGCATCGCTGCACCAGGATGTGCCTTGGTTGCGGAAATGTATCCGTGGTAATCAGTGATATTAGTGATATTGAATTGCGCAAGCTCTTCCTGCGCTTGAGCAATAGATACTCCGGCTATCGCTGAAGACACCACGGCGCTGGCCGCAATGACGATTCGAATCTTAGAAATAGGCATAGCTTCTCCCTTATTAAAGGTGATATTTTTAGACAGCTATGTGTTTACCGTGCTCAGAGAACCACCGCTCGGTTGGTTACTTAGAGTTCATACATTGGGTGTGCCTGAGTATTGTCCCCCGTAATTTAGCTCCACCCTTATAAATTTGCTTTCGGGGTCTACTCCATTGCTCCTGCACCCAAAAAAGCAACAACCTCAAGCAATCGACTTTCCTTAGACCAGCGGGAGTTTGCAACACTTCAGTCTGAAAATCGAGGAGACCATAATCCGCTTAATCTTCGAAGTAAGTAGTTCATGAGCCTCTTGGTAGATTATAAACGTCATGTCCCCGTATCAGCACAGATGGACTGCAGAGAGGAAATAATCAGTGATTGATTCACGACACCTCCGGTATTTTTTAGCAGTCGCGCAGGCCAGGAATTTTAGTCGTGCTGCAGAAGACCTCGGGATCTCCCAGCCCCCGCTCTCGCGACAGATCAAAATGCTGGAAAATCGTATCGGGGCCGCTCTTTTCGAGCGATCGAGTCAAGGCGTGACTCTCACCCCAGCGGGGAGCTTCTTGGCAGAAAGAATCCCGGCACTACTCAATGAGTTAGAAGACCTCGAGCGCGATGTCCGTGCAATAGGGGAAGGTTCGGCAGGAGTTCTACGACTGGGTTTTGTGGGAACTGCAACATTTCAGCTGATGCCGCAACTTTTAAAGGAAATCAAGACGAAACTGCCGAATATCGAAGTCAGGGTAAGCGGCGAGAAACTAACTCCAGAGCTGGAACGACTTCTCCTGGAACGGAAAATTGATGCTGCAGTGCTCCGTCCCCCAGTATCTTCTCCTGAGATGGAGCTAGAGAGTTTCGGAGTGGATGACTTTGCTCTCGCGGTGAGCCCTGGCCATCCTTTGTTAGAGCGAGAGGGACCCATACCTTTTGTGGCACTCGCAGACTACTCCATCGTTGCTTTTCAGGAAGGCTCTGCAGCGGAGGAGATCATCCGGACAGCCGCTCATCAAGCTGGGTTTGATCTCCGCGTTGCCCAACACGCACCAGAAACCTCAACCGTTCTAGCATTGGTATCCGCAGGAATCGGCGTGGCCCTCGTACCGAGGGGATCTATCCCACAGCCGATGGGCAACTTGCAGATGTTGGAGATCATGAATGGGCCAATCATCGGACTTTCCATGGCGTGGCTGAAGGGAAATTCCTCACCTATATTGCACCGGATCAAACCCCTGCTGGCAGCAGCAGCGGAGCAGTCTCGTGGAGGAAAGAAACAGACATCGGAAAATGCTGCCTCCCCTGAGGGACGGCAGCATTAATTCCGGTGGTCTCACGTGTAACTATCGGAGACTATCTGTTGTTGATAGCTTATGTTCGTTTTCCAGCAGTACAGGAGAAACAGGCTGACCAGTGCTGTCAGAGGTATCTAGCAAGACTTGAGAGCTTCCCTTGGCGTCAAAGTAAGCATCTTCAGCCTCCGCAGTGATTCCGCGCTTAGTCTGCAAGCGGGAGACAAAGGCAACGAGGAAAGGAGCAATGAAAGCAGTCACTACCACTGCAGTAGCAATCTGCGCAGTAGCTTCACCTTGAATAGCAGCAAAGGAAGGATCAATCGCAGCCAGAGCTGCTGGGGTGGCGATCGCATTTCCAGCCACAGCACTTTCAGCGACACCGGACACGACGTTTCGTGCAGGGCGAGGAGTCTTGCGGACCATGTGCCATAGGTACACAGCTCCGATCGCAGCTCCGCCGGAGAGAATAACCGTCATTAGGCCGAGCAGGATGCCGACCATGCCGGAGGCAAGCAAGACACTGAAATCGATGCTTGCGCCGATGGCGAACGCAACAAACGGGATGATCAAACTCTGGCCGGGAGCCAGGAAATTACGTGCTAAAGGCGACAAGTTGCCGAGCACAAATCCCAGGATCATAGGGAAAATTGCGGCAAGTAGGGCATCCAGTGGGAATTGGGCAAATCCCGCTACACCCAAGGCAATCATTGTGAGGAAGGGGCCATCATTGATGGACAATACCGAAATAGCGCCTTTATCGGTCTTTGAACCAAACTGCTGCATCAAAGCACTGTAGAGGGAACCATTCGAGTTGGACATCGCCGCGATAATTGCCAGTGGTAATAATCCCCACAGCACTCCCCCTGGAGCAAAGAATGCTACGGACAGGCCAACAGCAGCCGCAATTCCGAACTTAGCAACAAGAAGCACCGCTCCCTTTTCGAGGGAGGGAGCTGCGGTCTTCAAGCTAATCTGTGACCCCACTGCAAGAAAGAAAAGCCCAATCAGGACGGCAGTTCCATCGCGGAACAGTGCTGTGGTGAAGCTGCCGATATCGAGAATATCTGGGGCGAAGGTATTAACGATCGCACCTAGGAAGAGGGGCACCACCATTAGTGCGCCCGGAATCCGGCCGATAGCGCGGAAAGCTGAATCCAACATGAGATATTCCTTTTGGTTGATGATCAGGCTCTTTACCCCAAGCCAAAACTATGACCAAAGGTAGAGCAAGTAACTTTTGTAATGTGACTCACATAATGGTGCTGGGGAGTGGAAATAGGAAATACCTTTTAGGTATAGGAATCTTAAGGTTGGGTATTATTACTGAAAGGAAGGTGTGAAACAGGGTGGAAAAGGGGGTAAAAAAGGGGGCGGTGGGCACCCCATTTCTCAAGTGCCGGAGTAATGGGAATCTCCAGATTTTCCGGAATACGAAAATGAGCCATCCCCCACTCGCCCCGATAAATATTCGCACCATTAGAGTTCACCCAACGACCCCCACTGCATGAGATCACCTGTCAAGATGGTCCCCACTCCCAGGGATTAGAATGTCCGGGTTAAAATCAACTTCCCACAAGTCACCCCAGCCCCACGGCTATTCCTACTCCATTAATCCGCATGATGGAGTGCATCGAGCGGATTATTTCTGCAGATTTCTCCAACATTTTCCAATAAGAGCGAACTATTGGGTGGAATAATATCTATAGAATTCAAACGCATCAGTGCACTAGTCCCGTAGTCGGACAATCATGCACACATCCCCCCTTACCCCTTTGTTTTTCGACGCCCACCCATAGCGTCCACTTCCAGCACCTTCCATCTGGGGAAACAAAAATCCCGGTTCACACCTTGTGTGAACCGGGAAACTGTGGAGCATAGGAGAATCGAACTCCTGACATCCTGCTTGCAAAGCAGGTGCTCTACCAACTGAGCTAATGCCCCATTTTTTGCTCCTGGTGGGCCTAGCAAGAATCGAACTTGCGACCTCATCGTTATCAGCGATGCGCTCTAACCAACTGAGCTATAGGCCCCTCTAGGAACGAGATAAGACTCTACCCATAAGTTAACAATACAACAAATCCCCTGGCCAGAAGCTATGTTTAGCAACTGGCCAGGGGATGTGTTTTAAAGGTTAATCAACTTCTTCTTGAAGCTGAATCTTTAATCCACCGAAGAGGTCAACTATCGCGTTGTAGATAATTGCACACAATGGTGCAAGCACAGCGACGGTAATCGCTCCGATAGCTCCCAGAAGTGCGGAAATACTTAAAACGAGGCCGAAGGTGATGGATTGTTCTGCTCCAACACCGCCGATAACGTCATTGAAGTTCTGCCAGACGCCAGCTGCACTAAGTCCAAAGTAGAGGACGGTCACGCAGATGATCCACGCCACGAGTCCAATGATGGACATTGCTAGTGCAACTCTAAAAGTTGCTAGCGGTGAGATTCGGGTGATGGATACTTCTCGGGATGCCATGGATTACTCCTCGCCGTTTTCTTCGGCGTTGGTTGCTTCAGATGCCTTGTTTGCTGGGCCTTCGACTGCACCCTTTGCCACTGCTTCTGCAGATGCTTCGCCTTGGTCTTCAACATTCTTGTCGATGGCGAGCAATTCCACGCCTTCTTCCAAGTTGACCAAACGAACGCCCATTGTCGCGCGAGATGATGGGCGGATCTGCTTCACTTCGGTGCGGACAACGCCACCAGCAGAGGTGATGGCGAAGATCTCGTCATCCTCCTCAACGGAGATGGCGCTCACGAGGCGTCCACGCTTCGGGGTGTACTTGAAGGTCACCACGCCAAGACCGCCACGGCCCTGGGTGGAGTAATCCTCAAGTGGGGTGCGCTTGCCGTAGCCACCAGAGGTCGCCACGAGGAGGAATTCGCCATCACGGACCACTGACATGGACAGCAGCTGGTCGTTGTCGCGGAAGCGCATACCCTTAACACCGGCGGTTGCACGGCCCATGGGGCGAAGCTGCTCATCATCAGCAGTAAAGCGGATGGATTGTCCGAATTCAGAGACCAACAGTAGATCGTCTTCTTCGCCACACAGTGCGGCACCGATGAGGCGATCGTCTTCGTTCAGGTTAATCGCGATGAGGCCACCGGAACGTGCTGATTCATAATCCAGCAGACGAGACTTCTTCACACGACCATGAGCGGTTGCGAGCACCAAGTATGGTGCATCATTGTAGCTTTCCAGCTGGATGACCTGGGCGATTTGTTCGCCAGGCTGGAATTCCAACAGGTTAGCTACGTGTTGGCCACGTGCAGTGCGGGATGTCTCTGGAAGCTCATATGCCTTGAGTCGGTAAACGCGACCATAGTTGGTGAAGAACAGGATCCAGTCATGGGTGGAGCTGACGAAGAAGTGACGAACGATATCGTCCTGCTTGAGCTCTGCACCACGAACACCCTTGCCACCACGCTTTTGTGATTTGTATGCATCCACCTTGGTGCGCTTGGCGTAACCGGTAGAGGTGATGGTGATGACAACATTTTCACGAGCAATGAGGTCTTCTTCAGAAACATCGCCGGTAGCGGCAATGATCTGTGAACGACGCTCATCGCCATACTTGTCCACAATCTCAGTGAGCTCATCACGAACGATGGTGCGCTGACGATCTGGGCTTGCCAGAATATCCTTCAGATCTGCGATTTCAACTTCGATTTCTGCAAGTTCATCAATGATCTTTTGACGTTCCAGCGCAGCCAGGCGACGCAGCTGCATTGCCAGGATTGCGTCAGCCTGAGCTTCATCGACGTCGAGAAGTGACATCAGGCCGGTGCGGGCTTCATCTGGAGTTGGGCTGCGACGAATAAGGGCAATGACCTCATCGAGCATGTCCAAGGCCTTAACTAGGCCGCGGAGGAGGTGCGCACGCTCTTCTGCCTTGTCCAAACGGTACTGGGTACGGCGGACAATAACTTCGATCTGGTGAGCCGTGTAGTAGCGCAGCATCTGATCCAGGCGAAGGGTACGTGGCACGCCATCAACGATGGAGAGCATATTCGCACCAAAGTTGGTTTGCAGCTGGGAATGCTTGAACAGGTTGTTCAGCACCACGCGAGCAACTGCGTCACGCTTCAGGGTGACAACAATGCGCATACCAACGCGGTCGGAGGATTCATCATCAATCTTGGAGATGCCAACGAGCTTGCCGTCGCGGACCTGCTCAGCAATATTGGACACCAAGTTATCTGGGTTAACCTGATATGGCAGCTCAGTGATAACGATGATGGTGCGGTTGCCTTCCTCCTCAATGGAGGTGACGCCGCGCATGCGGATGGAGCCGCGTCCGGTGGTGTAGGCATCGTGGATGCCCTTGTCGCCGATGATGAGACCAGCAGTTGGGAAGTCTGGTCCCTTCACAAAGCTCATGCACGCTTCGAGCGCCTCAGCCTCTTCAGCATCTGGGTGTTCCAGAAGCCAGAAGATGGCGTCAGCAAGCTCGTTGAGGTTGTGCGGAGGGATATTGGTGGCCATGCCGACTGCAATGCCGCCGGAGCCGTTCATCAACAGGTTTGGCACGCGGGAAGGCATGACATCAGGCTCGAGGGTCTTGCCGTCGTAGTTCGGCGAGAAGTTGACGGTGTTTTCGCGGATATCGCGCACCATCTCCATGGCCAGTGGAGTCATGCGGCACTCGGTGTAACGCATTGCTGCAGGGCCGTCATTGCCACGGGAACCGAAGTTACCCTGGCCGTCGACTAGCGGATAACGCATGGACCATGGCTGAGCCATGCGGACCAATGTGTCATAAATGGCGGTATCGCCGTGTGGGTGGAAATTACCCATGGTGTCTGCAACTGGTTTTGCAGACTTCACGTAGCTGCGGTCGGGGCGGTAGCCATTGTCAAACATCGCGTACAAAACGCGGCGGTGGACAGGCTTCAGGCCATCGCGCACCTCTGGGAGGGCGCGGCCGACGATGACTGACATCGCATAGTCGATGTAGCTCGACTGCATTTCCTCATTGATATCAATAGGATTAACGCGGTCAAATTGTCCGGTATTCTCGTCGCTCACTGATCACCTTTCTTCGTGCCAACCTTAACGATTTTAGTCCACAGCCCGTTTTAACGCCTTACCCGCCCCAAATCTGGTATCAAAGCGATACCATTTTGGTTATGGCAATGACTTTAAGGCTTAACGACGCCCAAGACCGCGCTCTCACCCTGCTCGCCAGGTCCCAGGGCTGCAGCAAACAAGAAGCCGCCACGCGCGCCATCATTGCAGCCGCAAGCAGAACGCTTGACGACGCCGAGATCGCAGGCCTCGCCCGGGCCATGCTGCACGAGTATGCGGGCGTCGAAAAGCGAATTAGGCAAGCACGATGAGAGGCTTAAGCCCCGATAGCCTCCTAGCTATCGCCGATGAAGTGTGTGAGACACATGCTGTTGTGGTGCGAGATTTCGCAGCCCTAGCAGCTGCGGCAGCCACCAGTACGGCAAGTTTCCACGGTGTGCGCGTTTTTGGATCCAGCGAGGCAATGGCCGAGAAGGTCTCTGAGATAATCCGAGTTTTAAAACCACTGAGTGGAAGGAATGAAACCTTTGCTGCAGTAACCCAACGAGTCCTTTTGGAAATCAATAAATAGACTAGTCTGTCTAAAATTTAGACCGTATATTGAATATTAAACATCGAAAAACAGACAGTTCGGTCTAAAGTGTGTACATGCTCGCCCAGCGCTCCCTCCCGATACACATCACTGCTCCCCAATCGCCGATCGCCCGCGTATTTCATCAAATTCGCGCAACTAACGCCGATCGCACCTCCCTGCAGCATGATCTAGGTTTGTCACAAGCTGGAATCACACGACACGTTGCCGCCCTGATTGATGCAGGACTCGTAGAAGAAACTCGCACAGATACAGAGATGCGTTCTGGGCGCCCGCGCACCAAACTCGGTATTGATGGTCGTCATTTAACCGCTTGGGGTGCACATATCGGTTTGCGAAGTATTGATGTAGCTGTATGCGATTTCGCTGGACGCATACTTAGACATAATCAAATTGCGCACGAAGTACAACACTCAACACCCGAAAAAACTTTGAACTTTGTTGCCGATCAACTTCGTTTATTAAGTGCCGGATTGCCAGAACCACGCAATGTTGGCTTTGCCTTTTCTGCACATCTCAACAGCAATGGCATCATAACTTCCTCGGATTACAACTGGTCAGAGGTAGATATTTCCCGGCACCTCCCCTTCCCCGCAAGCATTGGATCTGGTGTTGCGGCGATGGCTGGATCAGAAATTATCGATACCTCATTAACCCAACCTTCGCAGTCCACACTATATTTCTACGCACGTGAAATGGTCTCCCATGCATGGATTTTCAACGGCACCGTTCACCGCCCCAATAGTGGACGCACGCCAATGGCTTTCGGCAATACAAATACTTTAAAAGATGCTTTTCGACGTGGCCTCACGCCGACATCATTTTCCGACCTAGTCCAACTTACCCGCACAAACCCCCTTGCTCGAACAATTTTGAATGAGCGAGCTCAAAAACTGGCCGATGCCGTTACTACAGCTGTTGACGTTGTCGATCCAGAAACTGTTGTATTTGCCGGCGAAGCTTTCACTTTGGATCCAGAAACTCTTCGAATCGTGGTTACCCAATTGCGCGCCAACACGGGAAGCCAATTAAGAATCCAGCGAGCCGATACTCATATCCTACGCACGGCTGCCACCCATGTGGCCCTGCATTCGATCCGTCAGGACCCTCTAGCTTTTGCCTAATCCTTATGTTGCAAGGCCCCTGTCATGAGACCCCTGTTGCAGGACCAATGTTAAGAAATGTAAGCTTTGTGATTGTTGTGGTTGCAGTGACTGGTGTGGTTAACGGTTTCTGCGGAGGAAGGATTGCAACACATTCTAAAAAGAGAATGGCCGCGCGTCCGCTTTAAACGAAGCGTTAAACGCCGGCCTTTTCTTATATCGCTTAAGATAAACAACATGACTTCACTCAAGGACTTACTTGTTTCCACTAATTTCGATGCGGCAGTACAAGATATGTCAGCATTCATCGAAGAAACTGTGGGCAAGCAATCCGGCCTCAGCGGCATCGCCCTCAAAGGTGCAATGGCGGCAGCAACCAAAGTAGATTCCGATATCGTAGCCAAGGGCTCACGCCGACTTCTGCCTGAAATGGCTGAATCTCTCGATAGCCTCTGGCAGGAATACACCAATGCTGATGCTGCAGATTTCGGCACTTACCTCGAAGCCAACAGCACTCAGGCTCTCGACGCCATCCTCAGCGTTGCCGACCGCAACGCAGACAACATTAACGTCCCAGGCTTGGACAAAGTTTACAAGGGCGTACGCGGAAAAGCTGCCAAAGTAATCGAGCAAGAACTTCCAGCAATTGGCCAGCTGATCGAAAAGAACGCACAATAGTTTGGGTGAGCAACCCACATAAAAAACCTTTAGATCCCGCACAAAGATTTTCTCTCCCCACTCGTTGGGCGATGTTCTTTGTCGGGATTTTTATTATTGCCTTCGCCGTCGCCATCACCGTCCATGCAGGACTCGGCACAACCACGATTTCATCAATTCCCGTGGTGTGGGCTGCGGCCAGCGGATTGTCACTCGGAATCACGACTTTTATCGTCAACGGATTCCTCATCCTCGGCCAAATGATTATTCTGCGCTCCAAATTTAAACCACACATGCTGGTCCAATTTGTCTGGGCGCTGCTCTTCGGAATTCTTTGTGATTTATGCTTGCTCATCACCACTTGGGCACAAACAGATAACTACGCACTCTCCTGGTTCTGGGTTATCTTCGCGACAATCCTGATGTCCCTCGGCATTTTTATTCAAGTCCTACCCAACATCACTTTTATCGCTGGTGAAGGTATTGTTGCCGCTTTAGTGCAAGTATTTCCCAAAATGGAATTCGGATCGATGAAACAAATCGTCGACTGGACCTTAGTCTCCATCGCAGCCCTTATTTCATGGATCACTATGGGTGGGCTTGTCGGCGTACGCGAAGGAACAGTCTTTGCAGCATTTTTCATCGGATTCTTTGTGAATAAATGGCGCAAACTCTACCTCCGCTCCATCGGATACTAAAGTTCCTGTTCAAGGAATAGTTTTACTGTTGATTCCGGCTCACGCGCCCACCGATTATGCCCGAGCGATTCAGGGATTTCTGTAATTTTGGTCTGCGCCGAGGGGATAAAACTTGCAAGTGCCTCACTTGAGGCCTGCGGACAATCCTCATCATCAGGGCAACGGCTAAACGTGACGGGAATGCTCACTTGTTTCATTGCTTCCACATAGTCAATGTCTTGACCATTGAGATCAGTCAAAGAATTGTGCTTATGAAATTTTCGCCATTCCCGCATATGGGTGCCCGATTGGCGTCCATAACCAACCATATCTTTTCCGAGAATCTTTCCTGGCCAATACCCCACGACATGGCCACCGATTCCGCCCAGCAGCACAGCTCCTAGACCTAAGCGCTTCCCCATCTTTGGGCTAAACGCAGGCCGCCAAGGAGAACCTGCACCCACACCAAAAATGCTCTGCAAATTGTATGTTCGAGCCTCTGGTCGAGCTGCAAAAAGACAAGAAATTTGCCCTCCCATCGAATGCGATAAAAACCTCATGGGATGGTCTTGAGGCAGTTCAAGTGCAGTTTTTGCAGCTATGATCTGCGTCGGAAAATCTACTGATGCGAGGTCATGGTAACCCCATTGACTACTGCGAGATGCCTGCGCAGAGCTTTGCCCCTGACCGCGAAGCTCACCAATTGCCACATGGAATCCTGCTTTATTCAGTGCTGCGGCAATCGGGCGATAATAATATCCACCCATGCCAAAGCCCGGCCAGATCATCACTAAAGTGGCATCGTTATTATCCGATGCCCAAATCTGGACTGGGGTTGATGATCCATCAGGAAGTGGAACATGGGCTGTGGTGGTGGGTTCAGTAACAGACACCTCACCAAGGGTATCGGTGATTTAGGTAGTTTTCAGATTAGCCGCCGAACACTGCTCAGATCCCACACCTCAAAATCACAAAACCCGCCCCTTAAAATCTGCAAGGAGCGGATTAAGTAATCGCGTTTAGACGTCCAGGAAGCGGACATCCTTAGCATTTCGAGTAATAAAGCTACGACGAGCCACAACATCATCACCCATGAGGATAGAGAACAGCTCATCTGCACGCTGTGCATCAGCAATATCTACACGACGCAGAATACGAACGGTTGGGTCCATGGTGGTTTCCCACAGCTCGCTCGGGTTCATCTCGCCGAGACCCTTGTAGCGCTGAATGCCATCATCCTTGTTGATCTTGCGACCCTTGGAGAGGCCTTCTTCAAGCTGCTCGTCACGCTCATCATCTGAGTATGCGAAGCCTGGCTCGCCACGCTGCCACTTCAGCTTGTACAGAGGTGGCTGCGCCAAGTAGACATGGCCTTGTGCAACCAGTTCCGGCATGAAGCGGAAGAGCAGGGTGAGCAGCAGCGTTGCAATGTGCTGGCCGTCCACATCGGCGTCGGCCATCAGAACGATCTTGTGATAGCGCAGCTTATTGATATCGAACTCATCGTGGATACCAGTGCCCAGTGCGGTGATGATTGCTTGGACTTCGGCGTTTTTCAGCACCCTGTCCAGGCGAGCCTTTTCCACATTCAAAATCTTGCCACGGAGTGGAAGAATTGCCTGGAATAGGGAATCACGACCTGACTTCGCAGAACCACCTGCGGAGTCACCCTCCACGATGTAGAGTTCGGACTTTTCTGGATCCTTAGAGCGGCAATCAGCAAGCTTGCCTGGCAGTCCACCCAGGTCGGTGGCGGACTTGCGTCGGACCAGGTCACGAGCCTTTCGTGCAGCCAAACGAGCCTGCGCAGAACCAACAGCCTTGTTGATAATGACCTTGGCTTCAGCAGGGTTTGCTTCCAGCCAGTGTCCAACATGTTCGTTGGTCATGCGCTGCACAAAGGACTTGATCTCTGTGTTGCCCAGCTTGGTCTTGGTCTGGCCTTCGAACTGTGGATCGCCAACGCGCACAGAAATAACAGCGGACAGGCCTTCACGGCAGTCATCGCCGGTGAGGTTTGCTTCTTTTTCTTTCAGAAGCTTGTGCTCACGTGCGTAGCGGTTCATCAGGGAGGTTAGCGCGGAGCGGAAACCTTCCTCATGGGTGCCGCCTTCGCGGGTGTTGATGGTGTTAGCGAAGGTGTGGACAGATTCCTTATAAGAGGAGTTCCACTGCATCGCCAGCTCAAGCTCGTGATCAGTACCCTTTGCTTCGAATGCCACGATCGAAGGGTGAATCTCTGTTTTGCTGCGGTTGAGGAAGTTAACGTAGTCCTCGAGGCCATTAGGGTAGTGGAAGATTTTCTTCTTCTCACGCTTCTTTGGCTTCTTTGGAGCATCGCTGGATTCTTCAACAAGCTCAGTGTCTTTGTCGATCTCATCGAGGGACAGCTCAGGTGCGGTTTCGCCCTGCTCTGCGAGTGCCTCGAGTTCGAGTTCTTCGTCGGTGGCACGGTTGTCTGTCAGGGTAAGGGTCAGACCTTTATTAAGGAATGCCATTTCCTGCAGACGGCGAGAAATCGTCTCGAAATCAAAATCAGTGGTTTCGAAGATCTCTGCGTCTGGCCAAAAACGAATCGTGGTACCAGTGCCACGAGCGTTGCCGCCCTCAATGAGTTCATCTGGCACTGAGCCATTGAAATTTTGGAACCAGTGCTTGCCGTGCAGCTTAATATCGGCTTCCACGCGAGTGGAAAGTGCATTGACCACGGAAATACCAACGCCGTGAAGACCACCGGAAACTGCATAAGAATCGGAATCAAATTTACCACCGGCGTGCAGCTGGGTCATTACAACCTGCACAGTTGGGGCACCGGATGGGTGCATATCGACGGGAATTCCTCGACCGTCATCGACTACTTGTACGCCGCCATCCTCCAAGAGGGTCACTTCCACCTTGGTGGCATGGCCAGCCATGGCCTCATCCACCGAGTTGTCAACGACTTCCCAAATCAGGTGGTGCAGGCCACGCGGTCCAGTTGAACCGATGTACATGCCCGGGCGCTTACGTACCGCCTCAAGACCTTCAAGGATGGTGATCGATGAAGCGTCATAATTGTGTTCAGTGTTTGCCACTTTTAACGAACACTCCTCGCTACTTATCCGATACAGACCTTTTCATCTTACACGCTTAGTCCCCCACCTAGTGCCATACATAACGCGAGAAACGGCAAAATAGGCCCCAATTCGACGCTTTTCTTGAGCAAACTATCCGTAAGTGTCTCGCGGACCGCGCCCTTTAACGTGCAACGGACCCTTGCGCCAGCTCGGAGCTTTAGGCCCAAAAATACGTAATTCTGTAATGATATTTGGACCTACTTTTTCCGCGATGACCTGCAGGATCTGCCGTTGCATCATGCGTAAATTTGTTGCCCACGCAGTGGAATCACATGTGATAAAAAGTTTCTTATCCTTGATCATTTCCACACGCGTATGCTGCGCAATCTTCGCTCCAACAAGTTCTTCCCAATGAGAAGAAACCCAGCCGCCAGCGATGTCTTTGCCCCAGCCACGTCGCTGAATTTCCTTGCTGAGCACCGAACCCAAGGGCTCTGCGCCGCGCACAAAGCGTTTTGGGCGGCCATCGAGGCCGGTAAGTCGGCCCTTTTTTCGCTTTTCGACGCCCCCTTTCGGCGCTGGGGGGCGTCGAAAAGCATCGTTTTTCTTTAAATCAGGCACAGATCCATTGCGACGCATGGCTTCAGCGCGGATGCGTTCAAATGCTTGGTCAATGGGATCGGTCATGAGGTAGCATCCAAAATTGAGATGCGGCCGGCATCGGTGTCTTGGACGGTGACTGTATGTTGCGCGCTCAATGCTTTTTTGAGATTTTCAGGCAAATCATCATGAACAGCAGCCGTGATGAGTACCTGTTCAGCGTCTTGGGCGATGCCCACAAGTTTTTCACGGCGGCCAGCATCAAGTTCAGAAAATACATCATCCAAGATGAGGATGGGATCTGTGCCATCTGCGCGCAGCAAATTGAACTCAGCAATTCTCAATGCCAAAGCAAAAGACCATGTTTCACCGTGGCTAGCAAAGCCTTTTGCAGGCTGCTCTCCAAGCAATAGCTCCAGGTCATCGCGGTGCGGCCCCACTAAGCTTGAGCCACGCTCGATTTCGCGCTGTCGTTTGGTAGCCAGTTCTGTCAATAATGTGGCTTCAATAATGCCAGTATCAAATTCCGAAAATTGGGAAAGACCTGCATCGATTGTGGTTTTGTATGTCACGGCCGCAGGGCGAGATTCAGGCGCAATGGTGCTGTAAACATCAAAAATCTTCGGCCCCAGCTCATTAATGAGAGCAAATCTAGCTGCCATAACTTCCGCACCCAAACGTGCAAGCTGGCCATCCCACGTGTCCAAAGTACTTAGTGCTGCAGCGCCTTCTTCAGTGCCATAACCGCGACGAAGTGCGATCGTAGCTGTTTTCAGCAGGGCATTTCTTTGTTTGAGCACCTTGTCATAATCAGCTTTCACCCCGGCCATCCGAGGCACACGCGTAGCAATAATCTCGTCCACATAGCGTCTGCGCTCTGCCGGTTCGCCTTTCACCAACGCCAAATCCTCAGGTGCGAATAACACAGTTTTCACCACGCCGAGAAGTTCCCTCGGGGATCTCAACTTTGTGCGATTCAAACTTGCTTGGTTGGAGGCATGAGGTTTAATCAGCAAATGAGCAGCCAGTTCTCTGCCTTGATTCACCGCAACTGCTGATACGCGGGCGTTTTGTGCATGAGCTCGGACTAAAGGCGTATCGGAAGACACGCGGTGAGAAGACAAATGCGCAAGATAGCCAACGGCTTCAACAATATTTGTTTTTCCAAAACCATTGCGGCCAATAAAAACTGTAATTCCAGGTTCCAAATCCACTTTGAGTTCAGGCCAAGAACGATAATCACGTAATTCCAAAGAACGAATATGCATGTTTTCAAAACCTCCTTGGCGTGAATTCAGCGGATTGGATAACGCGCCTGCCTTTGTAGTTTTTATGGGCAAAGGCAGGCGCGAACTTCTGGTGAAGCTTATGTGTTTAGCCTGGTAGGCGAACTGGCATAAGCAGGTAGGTGAAATAGGTTTCTGGAGTTTGGAAAACTCCATTTTCATTGGCGGAAGGCAATTCTTCAGGCTCAGGAATCATGATCGCAGGGCGAGATGGTTCAGTGAATCCAAAAACAGCGCGGGAAGTTGGAACTACAGAAAGTCCATCCTTGAGGTAGCCCGGGTTGAACGCAATGGTGAGTTCTTTACCAGTGAAAGCACACGGCAAAGTTTCTTCCGCGTGGCCGGCTTCAGTAGCGCCTGCAGTCAAAATGACCTGGCCTTCGCTGAAATGCAACACGATCTGTGCGTTGCGCTCCGCAACTAAAGAAACACGGCGGATGGCATCAACCAAAGGTGCGATTTCTACCGATGCAATCGCGGTGTGTTCTTTTGGAAGCAATGGTGCGATATTAGGGAAATCTGCATCGAGAAGACGAGTGGTGGTTTCACGATTATCCGTGTGCACACCGAAAAGACCTTCGCGGCCAACCTGGTCGCCGGTACCAACTGCGATATCGATGGAATCGTTCAAACCAGAATCCAAAGAACGAGCGTTATCCAGCAAGGTGCGTGCAGGAATCAGCAGCTTTACGTTGAGCTCTGGATCATTGGAATCCCATTCGAAGGTGCGCAATGCCAGGCGGAAACGGTCTGTTGCAGCCAAATGCACCTGGTTGCCGACGATTTCCATGCTGACACCAGTGAGCATCGGAAGGGAATCATCTTTACCAGCAGCAGAAGCAACCTGGGAAACAGCTTCAGTGAACAGTTTCGCGTTGATGGAACCTGTGCCAGCAGGAAGCTTTGGCAACATTGGGTAATCATCTAGCGGGATAAGTGGAAGCTCGAAACGGGAAGAACCGCAGGTGACAAAAGCTTTAGATCCATCGATGCGGAAATCAACTGGCTTGTTTGGCAACGATCCTGTGATTTCAGAGAGCAATTTACCGGCAACGGCGATGCGACCTGGCTGAGAGACCTCAGCTGAAAGACGAACACGGGTGGAAACATCGTAGTCGTAGCCGGCGAGTTCTAAGCCTTCATCATCGGCGGTGATCAGCATGGCTCGAAGTACCGGCTGAGTCGGTTTGGTGGGCAGGTTACGAGCGACCCAGGCTACCGCGGTAACCAGGTCTTCCCTGGCCACACGGAAGGACACGTTTTGTGACTCCATGCTGTTTTAAAGCTCCTTGGGAAATATAGTTCATCAGTTAACTAAATTCGGTTTTTGACCGATAGGGAAACCTTCTCAAGTAAAGGTTCCACCTTGCGGCGGTTACTTCCGAATTACACAAACCCAACCTACCTGTGAACCCTACGGTTCTGGGAATTTGTAATTCCAATTTTCTCAAGTGAAGTCCCAAAGTTTTGTCATCCTTGAGACCACCTTTGAAGCTTTCTCCCCAACCCCTCTTTCTTTTAGTTAATTTCTAGTTAAAAGATTGGTAGTAACAGTAGGTCCTGTTCAAACTGTGGATAACACATTGTTTTACAAGGTAGTCGCTAAATTTCGAGATGTGAACTGGCCTGTGAATTGATTGTGGATAACTTCTCCTATCTGTGGATAGATTTTGGTGCTCCGATTTTATCCCCAGATTGTGCAGATGTATCCCCAGCTTATCCCCAATTTTTAGTGAGTTATGCACAGGGTTTTAATGTGTCGGGAGTTGTTTTATTTGTGATGAAGCTCACTGAATTACAAGAGTGTAATTACAGGGTTGTGAATAAGGTTGTGGATAACTTTCTGAGCTGGTCTTTTGTCGATGACCTCAATAAAAACCGCTGGATAGGCCTTGAATTACAAAAAAGGGACCTATATCCGAAGATATGGGTCCCTAAGCAACTTTTGTAATTCTAGTTGCGGCCTCGTGATTTGATCAGCTGGGTGAGCTGCTGGATCTCATCGTAAGTATCGCGTTTTTCTGTCATTTCCTGGCGAATCTTACGATCGGCATACATGACCGTTGTGTGGTCTTTACCGCCAAAGACATCACCAATTTTAGGAAGTGACATATCCGTGAGTTCGCGGCAGAGGTACATGGCCAACTGGCGTGCATGCGCCACTGCCCTAGTTTTACCTGCTCCACGCAGTGTATCTACAGAAATCTCAAAATATTCTGCAGTTACTTCCATGATTACTGGAGCAGTAATCTCCATATCTTCTGGCTCTGGCAAGATATCGCGCAGCGCCACGATGGCCATTTCTTTATCGATCGGCTGATTGATTAAAGAAGAATATGCAGATACACGAATTAATGCGCCTTCAAGCTCTCGAATTGAGGACTCAAAACGGCTGGCAATAAGCTCCATCACTTCGCGATCGACATGAGTGCCATCGGTTTGCGCCTTCTTCATCAAAATCGCAATGCGAGTTTCTAGATCTGGCGGCTGAATATCTGTGATGAGACCACCTTCAAAACGGGTGCGAAGTCGATCTTCCAGCGTGGTCAGCTGTTTAGGAGGACGGTCGGAAGACAAAATAATTTGTTTATCTGCCTGGTGTAATGCATTAAAGGTGTGGAAAAACTCTTCCTGAGTACCTTCTTTACCTGCTAAAAATTGGATGTCATCGACCATGAGGATATCCAAATTGCGGTAACGGCGTTTGAAAGTTTCCTGGCGGTCATCGCGCACGGAATTGATGTAGTCATTCGTGAATTCCTCACTCGAGACATACTTAATCCGCAGGCCAGGCTGCAATTCTTGCGCGTAATTTCCCACTGCGTGGAGCAGGTGAGTCTTGCCTAGACCTGAACCGCCGGAAATAAACAGTGGGTTGAATGCCTTCGCAGGGCTTTCTGCAACGGCAACAGCTGCCGCATTGGCGAAACGGTTAAACGGCCCAATCACGAAGCTTTCAAATGTGTACTTCGGGTTGAGCGACACTTCCCTATTAGGGTTGTGAGCTGGTGTTTCGCGTGGAATACGTTGTGGAGCTTGTGGCTCCAGGTCCTGGCGTGGCTCGGGTGCTGAATGAGTGCGTTCCCAGCCATCGCCTGTCGACGCCTCCCCACTTCCACCAACTTCGTACTGCTTCGGGGTTTTATTAGGTGAGCTCTGTTGGCCCTGCGCAGACTCAGGTTGGTACCTAAACTCCTGTTGAACAGGCTTTTCTGGAGCTTCCTGCTCCGGCTCCACGCTGACAGCCAAACTGAAAGAGCGTCCCATTCTCAGGGACAAAACACGCGTGAGGGATTCACCCAAGTCCTGTTCAATGACATTTTTAGCCATGGCATGCGGAGTGGACAGCACAGCGTAGCCGTCCACGATGGCAATTGGCTTAGTCAGATTCAAGGATGCGCGTTGAGTAGGTGTCAACGGGTCGAATCCACTGTCGGGTTGTTGGCTCAAAGTAGTGAGGTCAGCAACAACCTGCCTCCATGTTTCGAGCAAAGAAGATGAGTTCTGGCTCAC